>JAISUS010000027.1 GCA_031271965.1 Prevotella sp.
ATACTTCATATGCAGAGGCTGATTTGTTAGACAATGAACCACGCTATACAAATAATCAGGTCTTAGATTATCCACGTTTTCCTCTGGCCTTATCTCTTTTATTTCCGAAGAAGTATTCATTCGAAAAATATTATCTTCAACCTTTCTGGCAGTTGGATAACTTAGGGGTTTTGTTACATAGTTATTGCCAATGGTTAAGCTCATTTATAAACCTCCAATATCATATATCGTTTAGTATGTAACTGTACCAGATTTCTCTATAGTATTGTATGGAGAACCATAAGAAGTAACTTTAACTCTAAACGTATGTTTTCCTGACGTAACAGGCCCACAGTCATAATAGCGTTCAAAACCAATCGGCGTACCGGCATAATTTTTAATTACATCGTACCAAAATTCTTTTGTATTAACATTATCGTATGTGGCAACCGAACCCCCATGGCCCATTGTTCTTACTACAAAATATACATGACCATTCATAGAATCTAGAGCAGGACTTCCAAAGTTTTTATTCCAAACTCCTTTTTCAGTAATAGTCACACTTGAGACCGGTTGCAGCGGCGCTGCAAAAGCAGTCATTGAAAATACCATTAAAATAGAAATCGTGATTAATAATGTTGATATTACTCTTTTCATATACTTTTTCCTCTCTCTCATACAGTAAAATTAATTTCCTTACTTCCCCCTAAACTCCCATCAATATTATCATATTTATCCAATAAGTTCAAGTGTCGGTGTTAGTCGCCAAGCCGTATATAAAAAATCAAGCAAGAACCCTTATCAGTTTACGCCACTTTACAGTCAACCGGGACACAAGACTATATAGAAAAGATGGGAAAATCCTTATAAATTCCTGATTTTATTCCCTAACCAACTAATTCCACTATTCTTTCTCCACATTTGTTTAAGCCATATTTTTGATATGCTTCCTTTAGTGATTCAACACATTTTCTGCTTGTTTTACTGTAGTGAGATTCATTACACCATCTTATTCCCGATATTTGATTATCTTTTACTATAATATTAAAGAGAAAATTCCGGCCTCGAAGTCGCAATCACTAAAATAAACAATGTCCTTGGATATGCTTATCATAGCATTTAATCGTCTTTCGATTATTTCTCGTTTAAACTTCATACGGTTACATCTTTTAGAGTTGGCTCTGTATTGCATTTCTGCCGTATCAGTAATGGGGTAGTAATTCATTGCATCTTTCTCCTTCTATCAATCAAATTGTGGATTTATGTACCTATTGTGGCGTACAACCATTCAATAACTGTTCCAACGAATATCCTTCATATTTCTTTAGCCTATCACCACACACCGGACAGCAATATATTGGAATTCGATAATTATAATAACCAGAACGTGAAAGTTTGATTATATCCGTTGTTATTCTATTGGCTTAATATATAATTGTAGTCATTAATCACGCAAATTGTTGATAACTCTTCTTCAATCCAACCAGAATCCGAATGATTAATTTCGTTCAAAAAAGTATCCTTTTCTTTCTCTGTTTTAAATCTTCCAACTACTCGCTCTTTACTTTCCATGTCTTCCCATGGAATAAATGTTATTGTGAAACCTTTACTACTTTCCATTTTATTTCTCCTTTCAAATCAGCAAATCATGTCTTATACTACAATACTACGATAACCCGGCTTCTATTAAAAAACGGTATCTCCATTTCAAATTCTGAATACTCTTTTTCAGAATTTTTCCTGACCTCAACAACGCTCCACCCATAAACATTACTCCAATCTTGTAAGTCAATAGCTTTACCTTCCCACAATGTCCGATTATCTGAATAAGTAATAACCTTAACATGTGTATTAATGCTTGCTGTTTCAGGAACATAAATCACCTTTGCCATATCTTTTAATAACATCTTATAATCCTCCCTTTCTATGAAAGCACACATTCATGTGCATTGCTCTATAAATTCATCTGTACTCATTATACCTTCCCACCAACAAGCAACTGCCGGCCTTTCTTCTGATCCATTCAAATAGCTCTCTAACTGCTTTCCAAAGTAACAAAGCATATCATCAGCGAATACTACCTTCAGCTTGTCAAAGTCCTTGCACTGTTCTAATTCTCCATATCCCATACGAAATACCTCCTATATTAAATCTACCGCTAATTATGTGCGGTCAGTATCCTATGCCAGATCAACCACTAATTATCTGTGGTAAGCAGCAATCACTTTCAGATTGCCGGGAATGCCTTGTTTACTTTTGCAGCACGGCTTATCCTTCCGGATCACTGACAAGGCTATGTATTAGGGTATAAGTTGTTGTAAGGCGAAAATCTCCGTAAAATTATCAAATGTAGATATGTATATGCCATTTGCATACATATCAATTTTACCTTCCTTATTCTTCATGTAATGAAATTTTATATTGTTAGTCATGTTTGAGTCCTCTGCTCTGTACAAATAAAGTTGCACTGACAATTATCAACATAGCAGTAAATGTCCAGTTTCCGTCCTGGTCTGGCAGCATATAGAGCACAAAAAAAGAAAGCAATAATAAAAATGCTTCCCATGATTTTACGATACTTATTCAGTTGTTTTGATTTATGATTATGTATTGCTGCTCCATAATCGTATGAATTGTCATAATTCCTAACCGTGTTCGCCATGATTGCCTCCTTAAAGATTAAATTCCACCTCGTTGGGATTATCTTCACAACCTACCGGAATATAACTTTCTCCACCGGTGTAACATTTGCTTTTAAACAAGATTTCGCTTACCTTTTCATTGTCTTTATTTTTCATTGCTTCATCAACTAGTTTATAGTTTTCGTCACTTACCTCAAATACCATGCCAAGTCTGGCCCATATTTTTTTCAAAGTATTATTCCTTTCTGCCTTTAAAAATGTGCTTTCTATTTGGTCTATAATTTTGAAAAGATCCCTATAAAATCATTAAAATGTTACCATAGTGAGTTTAAGTGTCTTCCCAAACTTTCATGCCATTGCAACTTTGCTTGCGCCACTGATTTTTATATCGTCTTTTATTCATTGCTGTTTTTATTGTAATTATATTGATAAATTTTTTTCTTTATATATATATATAAGTTGTATAGAAGATGAATCTTAATTTAATTTGCAATCCCTCATGGTAATTGACATAATTGTCCATATGTGTTCATATAATTATTATAGTAACAATTAACATTTTTATCTAAAACGGAGGGTCTTATATGATGAAGAAATTGAAAAAACCTATTTTTATAACATTGGCATGTGTTCTTTTTTTGGGAGTCACGCCATCAAATGCAAAAGCAGAAAATATTTTATGGCCTTATTGTCTCAGCCCTTCACATGGTAAAATGACTTATATTAATCGGATGCATAAATGTACTTCATGTAACAGTTATTTTATCCATTTTGAATGTGCAACTTGTGGAGCTGAGACTGATAGATGTCTAAGTTGTGGCGAATATTACAATCCATATGCTTAATAACGAAGGCTCTAGCTAATGCTTGAGCCTTTATGTTTTCTTTTACCATTTGTTATCCTTCTTAAAACCTGTCTATATTTTTTAACCTCCAATTCATAAATAAAATGTATTTATCTACTCAGCAACGTAGCCATTGGGCCTCCAAGATAATTGTCGGATTTTGACGAACTCTTATCCTTCTGCATTGTTGAAATTATCTTCCATATGTGCTAATATTCAATTGTAACCATTAATATTTTCATCTAAAATGGAGGGGATTATATGAAATTGAAAAAGCGTATTTTTACGGGACTGGCATCTGCTGCTATTTTACTAGGAATTACTATTATTCCAGCAAATTCAGTAGAAGCATCTAATTGGCCTTATTGTTTTTACAATTCATCCCATGGTGCAATGCAACAAATTACAAGGGCAAATGACTGCACTAATTCTTGGTGCAAAGGTAGTACCTATTATTTTAAATGTTCTCAATGCTCATGTTATAGTGTAGTATGTTTGAGCTGCGGACAGTATTATTAATAATTTTGGCTCTAGCTCGTGCTAGGGCCTTTTTCAATTTACATCTGACATTTTCCACTTGAAATCTATCTTTTATTCTAATCTCCATTTCTCAAAATAAAATCTATCAGGATTGAAAGCTTCTTCAATTTGTTTTTCAGAACGGATTACCGACCAACTAACATACTCAATATCGGATTCTGGATAATCGGTTACATAAAGCAAACCATCATGCTTTATAAAATTATATCCATGTTCGTTTGTATATCTATTCTCATATTCTTCTTTAGTTACCGTTATAGAATATGAAGAATGACAGAAACCGTCAAAATCAGTTACATGTATTTCCATAGTGTTCTCTCCTTATAAAATTACAATTCTATTGATCTTCATATAACCCAATAACTTTCCATTCTTCTCCTTCACGCAGATCTTTTTTCTTTTCTGATAGATCCCTACAAATTCTATTGGCTTGTTCTGCACTATGAAAAATTGTGTGGTATGGTTGATTTCTTTCCTTGATATTCGACTGCCTAAATACTAAACATACCATTTTCATTTCCTCCTTCAATATAGTTTGAAATCATATTAAAGATAATAGTTTCTGCGTCAGGTAGACAATAATTATCAATCTTTCCATTCCTGCAAATATCTACTCTTTCATTACTTACAGATACTTCCGCTACGAAATTTCCATCACATGTATGGATCGTCATAACATCGTTTGATTTCTCATAGAAAATTTCCTCTATAATGTCACAAGCTATTTTACAAGCAATACTGGTACTTGTTGTTTTACAATCTGTTCCCGGTGCAATTACTCTAATCTCCATATTACATTCTCCTTCCTGATTTTGAGCATAATAAAAGTAACCGGGTATATATTCTCCGATTGCTCACCATCAAACGTGCATTTCATTATACATTTACGGTTACATTTTTTATAAGGCATGTTATAGCCATACCGTACCCACCTTTTACAAATCGTTCTTTGGGTTTTACATAACAAAGAGTATCAGATATATACCCTTTAAATAAAGCTTGTGTATATTTTCCATCTTCTCCTGATGGGATAAATACTTTATCGTTAATTTTAAACATTCCCACACCTCAATTGAAAGACATCATTTATTTTTCTTGTTCCATGTATACTGATTCTTTTATGATATATTTGATTCTGGTATGTGGTATCTGCTTTCTGATTCTTTCCACAATTAAATCAAACTGCTTTCTTCTGCTATATTGTGCATCGTTGATATTGATAAACTATGTTTGCCTCTATTCCGTACCAACTCGAAAGGTACATTTTATCCGTTGTTAGTTAAATGTTGAAACCTCAAACTCTTCTTTAATTAATACAAAAGTGAACGTTACTTCTCCGTCGGAATTTTGAAGAGTTACGGTTGAATCATTCTCTTCAATTATAAGACAAGTTTCACCGTCCATACATACAAGTTCATCTGTGTCCTTATTTTTCAAATCATAATAGTGATTGCCGTTTTCTTCTTGATAAGTATAATCTATATAGTTGTGTGTTAAAACTTCTCCATACTTCTCAAATAATGATTTTATACTGATACATTTTTCTTTCAATTTGTTTTCCTCCATTTATACGTTAAAATTGTTTTTATGCTATCATTAACTTAAGCTTCTTCTGCTCCGTCTTGTTAAGGCTTCTAACGCATTTATTTCCATTAATTTCAACAGACACTAGCAATCCTTCTATAATCATCTTATCAATGATTTCTTTAATATGTTCAATCGTCTGGCCTGATCCAGAATTTCTCCCATCATTTAGCCCGACTCTTCTCAATCTGACTTTCTCAGCTAAGTTTCTGCATACATCAAAAACATAGAAATATTTATTTGTTCTCTTGGTCTGACACTGCTCAAATAATACTTTGCGTATCTCTTCATCTTTTTTGACTAAATATTCTTCGTATTCAGTATCAGAAATATCATAGACTGTTTCATATAAATCGACCCATCTAAGGTAAAAAGTGTTGTGTTTCTGTAAGGCTTCTACAATTTGCTTTACTTCATTTTTTAACACTTCTCCACTAAAATCCTGCGG
This sequence comes from Prevotella sp., assembly GCA_031271965.1. Lineage (GTDB taxonomy): Bacteria > Bacteroidota > Bacteroidia > Bacteroidales > Dysgonomonadaceae > Dysgonomonas. The sequence continues at coordinate 6,039 of JAISUS010000027.1, forward strand.
GTGTAAATATAGGTGCTGCATTCCTTTGCTTACTTCCATACAACTTCCGTTGTTATATTCACTTTTAATTTTCCATCCTAATAGCTCTTAAGCTGCATACACTTCATTGTAGAAATTGTTTCTATCTTCTTCCGAAAAACTGAAAGATGGATAACCAAAATTTTTAGCCTCAATTCTGAAATGTACATTTACATATTCGTTGTCATAGTCGACGCCAGGGTTCCAATTATTTGTTAAAGTGTGGTCTGCACCGTATTCGTTACCTGCTCCATTTTGATGATATTTAATTGTTTCCATCTAATTCCCTCCATTTAATTAAAAACATGAAACTTACTTTTCAACGGCTATTCAATCTAAAAACTCAACCCCTGTTGCTTCCTGTAAGTCATCTTCACGTCACCTATATTAAAAACATACCCAACATAATAAGCCCTTATTTCGTCCTCTGTACCATTAATTCTTGTTGTAATACTATCGTCATTTTTAAAAATTACTTTTACAGTTTTCATATTTTTACTGCCCTTTCTATACTTTTAATTTGTTTTCGATGTAATCATATAAATCTGCAAGAGTATCAAAAGTCTTTGTATAATCCTCTGCTGTTTGTAAGTAAAAATAACGTATATTCATGTTCTCAATCCAAATATATGTTTTATATCCCTTATAATCGCAGTCCTCTAAATAAGCAGAAAAACTTGTTCTGTTATATCTTGCCATATTTTATACCATCCCTTTCTACGTTAAATCGTGGTTTATACATCATTAAACCAATAGTAACGCTTCTTTTCTATTCACGTCTCTCAATGTATGAATATTGGTTTTCATATTTCCAACATATATTGAACCAATAGGAGCAGCGCAATAACCAAGATCGATCCAACCTTCTGGCATTTCTGTTAATACTTCAATGTTGCGTTCTTCTGCATACTCTCTAACTTTCCTGTACTTTTCTTCTGTAGCCGTTTCGCCTGTTATAGTGGGAATAAATAAAAAATATATGGAGGATTATATCATGAGAAAAGAATATACAGTAGAACAAATGGCAGAAACAAGATGGTTTTACACATTCTCAGAACCAAACGCAAAGGGTGAAAAATTGGTAATTGAAATATTAAGGGGCAGAAACGATGGAGGATCTCGCGCACTTCCTGTTTTATGGTATAAATCTGGAATGACTGATAGAGTATTAGAAACATATTGGTGTATTTCAACATATGTAACAGATACAGAAGGAAGATGTTGGATAATGTATAATCCTCAAAGCAAACGTTCCGATGATGGGAAAAGAGCAGTTATAAATTTTGACTGGATGTATGAAGCAACTGAAGAAAATAAGGAAAAACTAATTGATGAAGCATTCAGGTTGTTTTCGGCAGCTACAGCCACCGGAACGCTGTCCAATGGCTTCAAACTAGGGATAAGTGTATTTTATTTATCATAATTATTGATCCAGTCTTCAGCCGCTTCTACTATATCAAACTCCATATCAGAATCGGCAGGGCTGCACATATAGGCATAAAAAAAGGAGTTAATGTTGGTGGTGTAACTGGTACATTTGAGGGTTATGTACCGGGATCCACCGACCTATACTATAGAGGGAATAATATAGCAGGGTGGACTGCAGGATATGCTCCTGGTATTTCATTTGATGCAGGTCAGATAACGTTAAAATCCAATGCTGTTAACGATGTCGGCATAATAGCTAATATTAATACTGTTGGGAAAAGTTACTTAAATGTACAAGGATATTCAGATTATGGTAGTTCTAGTGGTTTTATAAGAGTCCTTATTTTAAATGATGATGGATCTATGATTACAATTGGGCAAAATGATATGACAGCAATTGGCGATTATACTACATCATTTTCTGTTTCAAAATATCAAGTAAATAAAAAGATAAGAATTTCATTTAATTATCGTATGCCTGCTGTATATCGTATTTGGCTTAGCTAGTAAGGAGGGTGACATGAAAATATACACAAATAATAATTACGAAATTGTCTCGATCGATAAGGAGCCAAGTATATTTGCTCATGTATTTGGTATTGATCAAACAAGGGCAGAAATGTTTGGAAACTGGTGTGATGCCTGTATCCAGGGTTATAAATACGAACCACAATATGAGTTTCTTTTTAATGAAGATGGCAGCAATGCAAGAGATGAGAAAACCGGTGAATTGCTATATAAGCTTGACGATGAAGGGAATAAAAAATTTGTAGGATATTCTTTATATCCCTTCATAGATTACCAGACCCTCATGATGATCCAAAAGCAATATGAAGAATCCCAGAAGCAGATTATTAGTCTTAATGCCCGGTTAGTGTATCTGTCCATGATGAACGGCATTGACGTAGAGGGGGTATAAAATCATGAGTAAGTTTGAAATGGTAAAAAGCTTTTATGAAGCAAAATTATGGCCTATACAATGGGTGTATAACGCCGTAGGCCGTTGGATTACAGGGGACGAGTTCCGGGATATCACCGGGAAAGAATATGAGAAAGAGAAAGAGTAATATTATTATATAAATAAGGGAATAGTTGAGTTTAATACTCTTCTATTCCCTACTTTTTACTCTATATTTTGGTGAGTGTGCATAAACCATTAAATCAACTTGAAAGTACTCTTTCATTGATACTTCAATCTATATATTGTATTTTCATTTAATTTCAACTACATTATATAGTATTGTTATTTTTTTATTCCCCATCTTCTTGTTTAGTATCCATTATTCATTCTTCTAAGATTATTAATAATTAATTTGCTTTCCTTATTATCTTTTTCTAATTCTTCTATGATTTTTAAATTGTTATTAATTGCTTCTATGGAACTAGACGATACCGGAGACTCTATATCTTGATCATCAAGATAAATATATGTCCAGCCTGAAGAACCACCAATAATATTATCCATAATTTATCATATCCTTTTCTTTATATTTTAACATAATTGAATAAAGATATAAATATAATTTTAGCAAAAAAGTACTCTATCACGCGTCATCTTCCTTAATCCTGCATTCCCTTGGTAGTTTATCTTCTCTTACTTCTTTGAACGTCGGTTGACGTATACCCTCTTTTTCAGAAGGCATATATTCAATAGTGCATACCATTGGCTCAATCCATGTTGCATCGGCATATCCATTTAAGTTCTCTATGGGGCAACTAGAAAAATTCATGCCGTGTTGTTTAAGCTTCAAGATACTAACTCCGAGAGAAACATGGTTCGTGATAACAAGCTCGTTGTTGTCATTATACTTCGCTAGAATTAGCGTTGTCATGCTGTTTTTATTTAATATATATCCAATGCAGACAAAATCCTCTTCTTTGAGTACCTTTATTTTTTTCCAGTCTTTTGATCTCTTCCCGAACCAATATAGACTTGTTTTCTTTTTCCCGACGATCCCTTCTAAGCCGTTCGCTTCTGCGAATTTATACATAGCAATCCCGTTCGCTTCAACATATCGAGATTTTGACAATATATCACTTTCATTTACTGCTTCATCTAACAACCGTTTTCGTTCCATCAGAGGTAGATCGGTTACTTGTTTGTCGTTGTAGTATAGAATATCGTAAGCAACGAAATTGGCAGGAAACTTCCGATAAGCCAACTGAATTTTAAATGGATCAGTCAAGACAGTCCTCCTTTGGACTTCGTAAAAGTCCGGTTTTCCATTGACCAATACATTTAGTTCAGATAGATATCTAAATATCTACCTCTTTATAGCCGACCTCATCAACTGCTCTGCGCATTGTACCAACTGGATCATGCCCATTAAGCCATTCATCGTGTTTCTCTTTTGGTAAAATCACAGGCATCCTATCGTGAATAAATGAGATACCAGACCAAGCCGGTCTCGTTAAAAATACAAAAAGGGATTCGCCTGTTTCATGGTCTATTTTTGATAATCCCGCCATCCATACAGGATTATTGTCGGGTGGAGCAAGCGCATATTTTATCTTTTTAGATCCGCGTTTCTCCCATTCATAATACCAACTCGCAGGTACAAGACAGCGGCCTTCCATCATCGGGCGCCGAAACATATTTTTCTCTGCGGCTGTTTCACTTCGGGCGTTAATGATCTCACCTTTGCCGTCATATTTAGGGAATCCCCAACGCATTACTGTCATGTCTCCAGATGGGGATAAAACAGGTGCAATATTTGTTGGGAATATTTCGCCTGTTTTTATTGCAGTTTTATTTTCTACAGCAGCAATAATAGAACTTAATTCATCATTGTCTATCTCAATATAATATCTTCCACACATAGCTTTCAATCACCTTTCGTATTACCTAATTAATGATAGTATTACTTTGGTTCTAATATTATATTATCATAACCCATTTACATGATTCAATGAAAAATATAAGCTTAAATTCTCGCAACAATCCGCCAACAATAGATTCACAAACAAATTCTTTCGATGCAATGCCTGAATAGTTTTTATCTTCGTTGGACTTTACGTTTATATTAGTAACGGTCTGAATTACTCCATCATCACCCTCGAATTTAATACTCAATGGTCTAGGGCTACAACTAGAAGTGAACCATACCTTACAAGCAGCGTGATACATTTTTCCTCTAATTTCTCCGCTATCAATCTCTTTTGTATTCGTCCCAATCCCAAATACTCCCATATTACCACCTATAATATATTTTGAGTTTCATAATCTACTGTTCTCTTTTCCCTACTGATTCCACCACTCATGTGATCAATCTTATTGCTTTCGATAAAACTTGCTCTTACAATAGAGTCCGCACCGAATCTCTTTCTGATATCATCTACTGCTTTATCCAGCCGTTCCAGTTTTTCAAAATCCAGATCATCAAACAAATTGAGTTGTCTTGCTTCTTCAGTTACAACTTGGCTGGTATGAATACCAAGATGTCGGATCGGAACCTTATCCCACATTTCGTCAAATACCTGACAGGCTGATTCATAGATTTCTCGTGTTATGTTTGTTGCAGATTTAAGTTTCTTTTGGTGGCTGTAGTACTCAAGGTTATAGTCTCTAATTCCTACTGATACCACTTTGATTTTCACGTCGTCATCTCGTAATCTGGCAGATACCGTTTCCGCCAATGATAATAACACTAGTTTAGCCGTGTTAGCATCGGTTACATCAAATGCTATCGTAGTGCTGTTACCATACCCCTTATTAGGAGGAGGAACCGGTTCAACTGCTGAAAAGTCAATTCCATTTGCGAATGACCAGATAACTTCTCCATATTTCCCAAAATGTGATCTTATTATCGATAAATCGGTTTGTGCCAACTCTCCTATTGTTTTAATTCCAATACCATATAGTTTTCTTGTGGTTGCTCTGCCAACAAAGAATAATTCTGATACAGGTAATGTCCACATTTTTTCTTTTATTTCACTTAACCACAGGGTATGAACTAAATTTGGCTTTTTAAAATCAGAAGCCATCTTAGCCAGAACTTTATTGTTAGATATGCCTACATTTACCGTAAATCCAAGTTCATTGTGAACACGCTCTCTTATATCGTTTGCGATATCTTCTGGCTTGCCAAATAATGATTCTGTGCCAGTCATGTCAACAAAAGCTTCGTCGATTGAGTATTGTTCTATGGTAGGACTATATTCTTTCAAAATATCCATTAACGCTTTTGATGACTTCTGATATAGGTTGTAGTTGGGTGGAACAAGTACAAGATCAGGACACTTTCTTAGCGCTTCAGGAACTGACTCGCCTGTTTTAATATTATACTTCTTTGCTGGTATACTTTTTGCAAGTATAATACCATGTCTTTTTGTAACGTCACCACCAACCGCTGACGGTATGTTTCGTAGGTCTAAATTTCCACCCAAATGATGGATTCGATATGCCGATTCCCAACTTAAAAATGCAGAATTTACATCGACATGAAAAATCACCTTATTCATATAATCACCCCTATGAACATTATACTCGAATGTATGTTCGTATAGTAGTGGAAATTAAAGGAATTAGTAAAATAAAGAAGTAACTTTTAGTTTCGAGTGGCGACTTCCATCCACACCGAAGTTAGTACTATGCTTGCTTTTATAGAAGAAAATAAGTTCTGTATTTTCAAGCATTATACTTTTCTCAAAGTTACTTCTTTTTAATAATTTAAGGTCAAATTTGAATTTTAAAGCAATTTTTTCAGTAGAGAATCCCTATGATTTACAAAAAGACTTGTTATCTGATAACTCTCCGTTGAATAATAATCTATTGGTTCGATTGTACTACCATTAAAAGACAAAATTTCAGCACCGGGGATTCCTAATAAAATTGGAGAATGTGAGGCAATAATAAATTGAGTACCCTTTTGGGATAAATGATATATTTGTTTAAGAACCGTTAATTGACGTTGGGGAGACAATGCTGCTTCTGGTTCGTCCAATATGTATAAGGAGTTTGGGTAAAATCTCTCTAATATTACATTAAGAAAACTCTCTCCGTGTGATTGCTGATGGAGAGGGCTGCCTCCATAAGAATCGTAATAAGAACTTTCGCCCATACTATACTCATCTGCCTTACTTGCGACATTATAAAAACTTTCGGCACGCAAAAAAAAGGCATCACGTACCCTTCTAGATCCTTTATATAAAGTAATAGCATTATATAAATCAGAATGAGTATTTTGAGTAGAAAAATTAAAATTTCTACTTCCTCCTTCAGGATTTAATCCATAAGCAATCGCAATCGCTTCGAGTAAAGTAGATTTACCCGAACCATTTTCGCCAGTAAACAAAGTAATTGATTTATGTAAATTGATTTGACTCAAATTCATTAAAGAAGGTATTGTTCTCAAATAAGAATCTTGAGAGGTTTTATCCCAACTAATTTTTATTCCAGATATAAACAGTGAATTCATATTTACTCCCAAATATAAGAAAGGGGAGCGAATAGCTCCCCCAATCAATTTTTATGAAATAGGATTTTTTAAAGTATGTGCTTTTATATTATAATTTCCACCACTGGTTGTAAAAGAGGCTTTTACAGATACTGTAGGAGAACTTGGTCCATCACCCTCGTAGTAATATTGGATTGCATCATTAGCAAAAGCAGTATTTTTGGGGTATGTTTCACTATCGATAAATTTTGTGTTATTTTTAGGTTTAACTGATAACTTTGAATAGCTAAATGTCACATCGTCAATAGCAACTGCTCTCATTTGTACTTCATAATAGTGTCTGCCATTCTTTGTTCCCTGATCGTGAAAAGAAAAACTTCCAGTAATTCTATCGTCTAGCCAAGCACGTGTGGATACAGGAGAATCAGAAGTCTTTAACTCACCGTCCGCACCAATGGTAAAATAGACTACATCTACTAAGGTATTTTTAGTAGGAGTCTCATAAGTTTGCGATGGAACCGCCACCGCAGGTTCAGCAGCCATAACTATCATGCTGCTTGGCAACATTAAAGCTGTTGCACATAAGATTGAAAAAAGTTTTTTAGTAAAATGTTGTAGCTTTTTCATATTAAATCCCTCCTTATAAAATGTAAACTAACGGTTACATTTTTAATATAGCAGACATTTTTTCCCAAATCAACATAATGAGCGTCATTTTACTAAAACTTTAATAATAATTTAAGAGTTGAACAATAACTGTAAAGTATTCGTAATGTATATATATATAACCGTTGCATAAGCAAATGACTAATCTACCTATATGCCGGTGCCTTATATGCTGGCTCAAATCCACGCTGCTCATTATAAGCATATTGCAACAGGTCATATAATTCATTTGTAATAGTTTCTGACTTAATATATCCATCAAGCATATTAACTATTTTAGATGCATATTCCGATGGAACAGGCTTACCATCCATCTGTCTATGTATATCTTCCTTCATTTCCTCTAGGGTATCAAATTTTGTTGGTATAGGAAGTCCATACATTTTCGCTAAGATTCCTATTGCGCAACAGCATTCATTTACAGATGATAGCGTAACCCCTTGAAATTGTGACTTTATCTCTATAGCTTGCTTATTTATAAAAAATACCATGATGATTTTCCTTTGATTTAAGTCTATTTTAATGTATCTTAGTGTATTCCAGCCCTAAAAACTCCAATTACCTTTCCCAAAACTTCAACCTGATCTACAATGATTGGTTCCATGAAATCATTTTCTGGCTGAAGGCGATAATGCCCGTCCTCCTTGTAAAATCTTTTAACCGTAGCTGAGTCCCCAACTAAAGCAACAACTATCTCTCCATTTTCAGCCGTTGTCTCCACGTTAACAATAATCTTATCGCCATCTATTATGTTGGCGTTAATCATACTATTTCCTTTCACCTTCAGCAGGAAACTTTCTTTGTAATTAATTACATCATTTGGTAACGTCCAATACTCTACTATGTTTTGTACAGCATACAAAGGCTGAGCGGCTGCTACCGTTCCAAGAAGTGGGACATTTACAACCTCTCGTTGAACTAGATTATAACGGTCATCTATTATTTCAATTGTACGAGGTTTGGCAGAATCTCTTCTAATGTATCCCATATCCTCTAATTTCTTTAGCTGCGAGTGTACGGAGGAACTAGATTTAAGATTAACTGCTTCTCCAATCTCTCTAACTGCTGGTGGATATCCTCTGTCATTTATTGATTCTTTTACATAATCATATATCTGTTTTTGTATTTTACTCATCTTTAGATTTCGCATAAGTATGCCCACCTTTCTTAATTGTATTATAACACATACAGTAAAGAAACGCAAACATATGTTCTATTTTATAAAAACAGACCGGAATCATTTATAAGAAACCGCTCTATCTCTTTATTCGTCTTGTGGCCCCTCTTCTTTAGAGGTAAGTATATCTTTTAATTCAGATATCGACATATTTTTCTCTTCAAGAATTGCCGATACTTCTTTAAATTCTTCTAATTTAATTTCTTCTTGTATTTGCTTTTCTTTTTCATGAAGCGATTTGATTGCAGTCTTATATTGTTCTATCGAATCTTGTGTATTTTTTAACTCTTCTTTAAGTTTTTCAATCGGTGATTTGCGAACGCCACGGGGCATAATATCCCCTCCTTTACATAAAATATTATATAAATTATACCACATATTACCAAATCTATACAATGGATAATTATGGTAAAGTTTGTACACGACGCTATTGACTCCTTTCTATTATTCCATTATACTAATTTTGAAGACAAGTTTGAAGACAGAATATACACACACCAAGAAAAGCTTGAATTTACGGTGTTTTTTGCACGGGATAACAGTTCAAATCCTGTTACTCCGACTGACAATATACTTAAGAATGCCGGTTTGCCTTATTAATATAAGGTCCCCGGTATTTTTTTTATTATAATTGCGCGTACTGCCTGCGCTTTTTCTAACGATTTATGTTACAATTGGTTTATGAAATCAGGAGGTGTTTCTTATGAGTTATCATTATCTTGACATGGAACATTATCTGCGTAAGGATCAGTTTGACCTTTTCCGTAATCTCGCTTATCCATATGTAGGTATGACCGCAAATTTGGACATTACAAGTTTCATGAGCTACATAAAAGAAAAAAAGCTGCCCTTTTATTTGACTTTCCTTTACGCGACAGCCCAAACAGCCAACTCTATCCCGGAATTTCGCCGCCGTATCCAAGGAGACGGGATCATCGAATATGATCATTGCATTCCTTCTTATACCCTGGCGTTAGAAAATGAAAATTATTGTTACTGCACTGCAGACGACCGGCTTCCCTTTGACGCCTTTTTAGAGGATGGGAAGCAGCGGCAGGAAAAGGCCAGGCAGAGCCAGGTCCTATCAGACGGAAGAAACCAGAAACAGCTTTTTTTCTTTTCCAGCATTCCCTGGGTAAGCTACACTTCCATCATTCAGCCGGTTCCCATTCCTGCAGACAGCAATCCCCGTATTACCTGGGGAAAATATTTTAAATCAGAGGGAAACTTAAGAATACCGGTATCGGTCCTGGTTAATCATGCCCTTATGGATGGATTCCATATTTCCAAGTTTTTTATGGAACTTCAAAGCAGGTGTGACAACATGGATTGGCTGCTGTAAATTCTTCAAATTTATGGAAGAATTTCGCTTGCCTTTTTTCAGATTTTCAGTTACAATGCTCTCATGGAGACATAGCTCAGCTGGGAGAGCATCTGCTTGACGTGTAGAGGGTCGCAGGTTCGAGTCCTGTTGTCTCCATTCGCTGATATAGGGTCGAAATTTGGAGCAGTTTGATTGGACTGCTTGGGATTTCGGCCCTATTTCTATATTAAAAACCTTGATATTATTAGGATTCCTGTTCAAAAATAGTTGTGCTGTTTCCGATCCTATATAAGGACTGATAACCTTGTATACTGGGTATACCGCCATTAAGTGTTATCCATCGTTTACATGTATTTTCTCCAAGCCTGCTTGAAAAAGACTGTTCTCAATAGACCGTTCATGGCATCTGTTATATGATTTTAGCAAAAAGTTAGTATTTATATTGTTGCGCAATAGTAAAAGGTATGGGGAGGAGCTTAAAATGAATGCATTTTTATTAATAGTACCTATCTTTCTCATAAGGTTCGGCTTGCTGAAAATGATTAATCAAGATGCCTTAAGCCGTGCCGCTTTCTTTGCCCCATTAGAGGGTTGCGAAAAGGTTTTCTACCTTTTTTACCAGCTTTCAAACGCTTTTATGATCTTATATTCGTTTTTTCTGAAAATCCAGACCAAACCTCCCTTGTTTTTTATCGCCTTATTCATCTACATCTCAGGCATCACTGTTCTTATAATTGCTACTGTAAACTTTGCAAAACCTGGGCAAAGCGGAATAAATACAAACGGAATATATAAGATTTCCCGAAACCCTATGTATGTAGGGTATTTCATATATTTCCTAGGCTGTGTATTGTTCACTCATTCTATGTTGCTGCTTATATCACTGCTTGTTTTTCAAATATCTGCACACTGGATTATTCTTTCCGAAGAAAGATGGTGCGCCAACAAATTTGGGACAGAGTATATAAACTACATGAACAAGGTTAAACGGTACATTTAGTATACTTCTTCATCAGAACCACTCCTTAAGTATTCCCCCGCCCCACTCATCTGAATGTTATGAAAGGCTTCCAGAAACATTAGTCATGAACTACACGGAACAATCAAATCTGCATTTAATTATTTTAAAAGAGACCCAAACATTTTTCGCTAGCGTAAAGTTTTATTCGGATAATGGTAAATAAATAGAAAGAGAACACCACTTTGTGATAAAGTATTTAGCGACAAACTAATACAAACAAAGGATTGGTGTTCTCTATGATTAA
>JAISUS010000023.1 GCA_031271965.1 Prevotella sp.
CGAAGTGATAATAGCGGGCTATTTGAACTGAGGGAATGAAAAAAATAGCCAAAAAGAGACTAAAAATGAACGAAAAAGAATCTATAATAAAATATTTTGCTAAAATTTAAACAGGCTCTTAATATAAACTCTGATAAATTATCTTAAGAGTGAGAAAATACGATAAGTATAATATATAGTTCCTATGGAAATTATCCTTTTTTTTGATACTTTTGTATGATTAAAATTCAGGGCTATAAAACGGTTTAAGAAAATATTTTTAACGATTCTGAGCATAGTAGTCGGGTTATTCATACTATTGTTCGGACTAATCAATATACCTGCTATTCAGGAATCTGTAAAGAACTTCATAGTAGAAGATCTTAAGAAAAAGATAGGCTCAGATCTGGGCATAGGCAGCCTACACTTTAAACCACTCAATACAATAGAGTTGGATAGCGTCTATTTATATGACCAATCTAACAAAAGAGTTTTGATTGCCGAGAAAGTTTCAGCTAGTATAGATTTGTTCGCCCTAATACGAAAAAAGATGGTTGTAACATCGGCATGGCTTTCTGATTTTGAAGTTAATCTGTCAAAGGATTCCTTAAATTCACCCCTGAATATTCAATATATTTTTGATGCTTTCAAATCCAAAGATGACACTACTAAATCTCAGATCGACATAAAATTAAGTTCGGTCAACATAACCAATGGCAAAATTTATTACGACATAAAAGATAAACCGTACATCGAAGAAAGTAACAGGCTAGATGTCAACCATATTGCAATCTCAGATATGCAAGCTAAACTTGCCCTAAAATCTTTAACTCCGGACTCGCTAAATATACAGATAAAGAAACTGGGAATGAAAGAAAAAAGCGGCTTGGAGATAACAAATCTCCTTTGCCGACTGATAACTCAAGGAAAAAAGGTATCTGTAAGGGGGTTCAACCTCAACCTGCCGGCATCTAACATTGAACTCAGTCGATGTGAGATAGATCTTACTCCTACAAATGATACAGCGAAGGTATTGGATTACGCAACCTTAGACTGCCTGATCGGAGAATCGGAAATAGCGCCGCAAGATATAGCAGCATTGGTTCCTGCCCTGAAAAACTTTGATGACAAACTATCCCTTAAAGGACAGATAAACGGTTCGATAGACAACCTTTCCATATCGGATTTGATTATCAATTATGGGAAAAAAATGCACCTGGTCTCCAACTCGGAAATTAAAGATATCAGACATCCCGAAAAAACCTATATTCTGGGAAGTATTGATGAACTAAAAATCAGTAATACGGAAATAGAAAGCATAATAAATAACTTTACAAAAGGAAAGACAACATTACCTCCACAATTAAAGAAGTTTGGAACAATATCATTTGAAGGAGATATTTCGGGGTACCTGAAACAGCTTACGGCTTTTGGGAGTTTCGACACAGATTTGGGTGTAATAAATACAGATATACTCTTTGGGTTTAACAACCGGAATGGAATTAGTTCGTATGTACAAGGCAAAGTGTATACTTCCAATTTCAACTTAGGCAAATTATTAGATAACAATGATTTGAATAAAACATCTCTCAATATTAATATAGACTTGGAAAAACCAAAGAATTCGGACATAAGAGGTAAAGCCGACGGGAATATTTTCAGCATAGATTACAAAGGATATACGTATAGAGACATCGTGCTAAATGCCGGTTATAACGGGCTACGCATGGATGGAGAGATAAAAATAGATGATCCGAATGGCCAACTAAATGTAAGTGGATTGTTCGATTTATCTGATAAAGAAAAACCTGAGCTCATTTTTAAAGCACAAGTTAATAATGTCCAACTTGCAAATCTGAATATTGTGAAAAATATGCAACATTCATATATTTCGTTTAATGTAGACGCTGACTTCAGCGGCAAAAGCATAGATAATATAAATGGATATTTGCGTATTGATTCTATCGACTTTATAAGAGGCGATAAATTATTCAATATGAATAAACTTTTAGTTGAAGCCTCCATCGATTCCACACAAACGCAAAAGCTAAAGATTTCATCAGATTTAGTCAATGGCAAAATTGAAGGTAAATACTCATATTCAGCCATGGCAAATAGTGTATTGAAGATGCTGCAACCTTATCTCCCCGCCTTAATAGAAGGTAAGGAGAAAAAAGGAAGTGATAAGAATATGGTGAACAATTTTACTCTCGACTTTACCGTCAACAATACAGAAAATCTCAGCCAAATCTTTAATCTTCCTGTTACAGTAATCAGTCCTGCAAAAATAGTAGGATTCTATAACGATACACGAGAAAAATTTAAATTAGAATTATTTGCCCCTGTAATAAAAGCTGCAGGAATGAATATCAAAGGGGGATATGTTTTAGCCGAAAACACCGAAGACAGGCTAAAGACCCGGATAGATGCAATGATAGTAGGCAAGAATGCGACAAACGATATTTCCATTAAATCGGCAGTGCAAGATAATCTGGTAAATACTCATATTACTTTACTGAATGACGGAAAACAAAAAGCAAGGGGAGAGTTTTCGATAAACACTCTTTTTTCAAAAAGTCATAAAGATCCTCTACGGATAGATATTGATGTATTACCGAGCCAACTTGTTCTGAACAGCGCGATTTGGAAAATGGCAAAATCTCATATTTCTATTCACGATGGAATCTATGCCGTAGATAAGTTTAATGTAGCAACCGAAGATCGGAGCCAGGAAATAAGTATTGACGGGAAATATTCTCCGAAAAGCACAACTGATATATTACAAGCACAACTGACCAATATAAACCTTGAATACATCTTCCAGACTTTAGCCATAGACGTCCTCAAGTTTGGTGGTCTGGCAACAGGTAAATTGTATGTATCGACAGTGGAGAACAAGCCATATGCAAATACGCGACTAGAAATCACCGACTTCAAATTCAACGGCACGCCTCTCGGAAACCTGAATCTATTTAGTGAGTTAGACGAGGAGACAAATAAGGTTGTATTAGATGGCCTGATAGTCAGCAAAGAAAATAAACGTACAAAGGTAAATGGTACTATCGACCCGATAAAGCAAGGGCTATCGCTGTTTTTTGACGCAGATAGTATAGATGTCAGTTTCTTAAATGCATATACAGACGTTATATTCCAAAATATCAGTGGACGAGGAACAGGCAATATCCATTTATTCGGGGATTTTTCAGATGTTACTGTAGAGGGGAAAGCTTTTGTACAAGATGGTAGCCTCGGTATAAATATGCTGAACACCACCTATAAATTCACAGATACTATTTTCTTAAAAAAGGATCTTATTTATTTTAATGATATTGTCCTTACCGATCAGTATAACAATATTGCAACTGCCAGTGGGAAAGTAGCTCACGACTTCTTCCATGACTTTAAGTATCAGGTAGATTTGTCCGCAAATAATTTCCTTGTATATAACGTCACAAAAGAGCAGAATCCTATTTTCTATGGAACAGTGTTTGGAAGCGGAAAAGGCTCTATTGGAGGAGATGAGCAAGCTGTAGACATAAATATCAGCATGCGGACAGAGGACAAGACTTTAGTCAGAATGAATTTCATGGAGGATTTTGTCAACGAATATTCATTTATCTCATACAAAGAAAAAGGACAACCTACGGATACTGTCCCTAAAATAGCTACACACACGCCTAATCCTGTAAAGACCAATTCCGGAATGGCTATCAATATGAATTTTTATATTGACGCCACTCCTGACGCTATAGTAGAATTAGTTATGGACCCTGTGGGAGGAGATATACTCCGAGGATCGGGAAGCGGGGCACTACAGTTTCAA
Organism: Prevotella sp.; assembly: GCA_031271965.1. Taxonomy (GTDB): domain Bacteria; phylum Bacteroidota; class Bacteroidia; order Bacteroidales; family Dysgonomonadaceae; genus Dysgonomonas. Next base: position 3,803 of record JAISUS010000023.1, read on the forward strand.
TGGGATACAAAATCGTCACCTTTACTTTTTGGAACATACAATATAAATAGAGGAAGTTACAATTTTACATTCCAACGTATTTTAGAAAGACGTTTTACAATAGAGGACGGAAGTAATGTCCAGTTTAGAGGAGACCCATTCCAAGCCACACTGGATGTAAGTGCCGCCTATAAAGTGAATGCCAGCTTAAATGATTTAGACAGGTTACTGGCTACTCAAAGCGGACAAACAACTATTCCCGTCAATTGTATGTTGAATCTAACAGGACCATTAAAACAACCCAATATAGGATTAGATATTAAATTCCCTGCCGCTGATCCGGAAATAGAACGTCAGGTAAAGAATCTGATAAGCACCGAAGACATGATAAATAAGCAAGTCGCTTTCTTATTATTATTATCCAGATTCTATAAACCTGAGGGAAATGCCGATACGCAAGACTCTTCAGACCTAGCTGTTTTAGCTTCTGCAACATTATCTAACCAATTGACTAAAATAATAAGTAAAATAGATGATCGGTGGGAGTTGGGAACAAATATTAGATACAGTAATACCAACATAGAAAACACAAACACAGAAATAGAATTAACAGTTGGTAGCCGTTTGTTTAATGATAGATTGTTGATAAATGGAAATTTTGGTTACAGAAACGATGTAAACATACAAAAAGAAGCTATGATAACGGATGTGGATATAGAATATTTGCTCAACAATGCGGGAACATGGCGGATCAAGGCATATAATCATTACAATGAGAAGTATTATTATCTAAATAGAGAGTCAAACACTCAGGGAGTCGGTATTGTCTACAAAAAGGATTTTGACGGTCTATCCGACTTATTCAATATACGACGACGCTCACGACCCATAATAAAAGATACAATTCGTCCAATACTTCCTGATTCGACCAAGAAAGGAAGTCCTTTAAGCAATTTCATTAAACTGAAGAAAAAGAAATGATATCTGCCACGTTAAATGAATTCGTAAAAGAGCATGAAAACGATGACATCCACGTATTAGCCTTACGTGCAATTCAATACCCGGAAATAGATATGCAATTGGCTATCCGTCAGATAACAGGTCGCCAAATAGCAAAAGAAAAAATCCCCGGTTGGTATATCAACGAAAATATTCTGTATCCTAAACATCTCTCATTAGAGCAAAGCTCATCAGAAAAAACAGCCCGTTATAAAGCAAATCTAGTGGATGGAGAAAGGATGGTTGACCTGACCGGAGGAATGGGTGTCGACTTCTCTTTTTTAGCCACCAGATTTAAGCAAGCTGTATACGTAGAGCAACAAACTGAATTGACTGAAATAGCTACTCATAACTTCAAAGAATTGGGGCTAGCCAACGTGACTGTAAAAAACACAGATGCCCTATCCTACTTGCAGGAAGCAACTCCTGCCGACCTGATCTATATAGACCCCGCACGACGCGATACAACAGGGAGGAAAACAGTAAGCATAGAAGATTGCACCCCAAATATCCTCGAATTTGAAAATTTACTAGACGAAAAAGGAAAATTGACAATGATTAAATTGTCTCCGATGCTGGATATCAGTCTTGCCTTAAAATCCTTATCTGACATATCAGATGTACATATAGTAAGCCACAACAACGAGTGTAAGGAGTTATTATTTATAAAAAGGAAAACAAACGGCGAAACCCGTTATCACTGTGTAAACATACAAAAGGAAAAGACAGATATATTATCTTTTACAAGAGAGCAAGAAGAGAAAACGGCAATAGGTTACAAACCTCAAATAGGAAAATATTTGTATGAACCGAATGCATCTATAACGAAAGCCGGGGCATATAAGTATTTATCAACCTATTACAATATAAATAAAATACATCCGAATAGTCACCTATATACCTCCGACTCTCTTATTTCGGACTTTCATGGACGTAGCTTCATTATTGAAAATGTTTGTAGCCTCAATAAAAAAGATGTAAAACAACATTTACAGAATATCAAGCAGGCAAATATAACAACCAGAAACTTTCCCCTGTCGGTCCAGGAACTACGAAAAAGAACCGGATTGAAAGAGGGTGGAGAGATATTTATATTTGCCACTACCCTGGCCAATGAAAAAAAGGTATTGTTGATATGCAAAAAGCAAATTAATTCTCCACTAATTGTATTTTGAGCACTTCAGTCGTTGAATTATCCACTTTAAACCGGTCATCAGGCCGTTTGCCCATAATCCAAACAATATCGTCACCAGAGCATAACAGCCAGGCTTCCTCCTTGTCAAACAAGCTGTATTTTTGATCGGAAAAGTAATCACTTATTTTCTTCTTTCCTTTCATTCCGAAAGGTATAAACCAGTCACCCCGATGCCATCTGCGAATAGTCAAGGGATATTGTACCTTATTTTTATCCACATACAAAATGTTGCTGTTTTTCTCTATCTCGAAAGATACTTCTTTCTTAATTACCTCAACATTCATTTTCAAAGGGTATGCAATAAACGAATCTTCCCGATGGATTGTAAAACTTTCCACAGATATATTATTCCTCTTTTTCAATATGAATGCCCCCCTGTCTCTAACGAGCTTGTGTGTTTCAGAATAAAATATTTTTCCCGGCTGACTAATCAAAGATTCAAAAATCTGCCGGATCGTTGCAGGATTGAATTTATAAGGAGAAAGAATTTCGTATAATACTGCTTCCGGCTCTATATATTGAATTAGTTTTCTTATATCGATTGCATTTTTTTTTAAAATATCAGCCTTAACCTGTTGTATATAATACCGATAGACAGTCTCCACTTGAGACAGATTTTCGGCTGTACGAATAATAGACTCCTTTGCCGAAGGATTGATTGTTTCCAGTAAAGGGATAATATTCAGGCGTATCTTATTTCTTGTATATAAGTCTTCATTATTCGTACTATCATCTACATAGGATAACTTTCTATCCTTCAAATAATCTAATATCTCCTGACGACTGACAGACAACAGCGGCCTGACAACATATCCATTTTGCGGCGCAATACCTGTTAATCCACGAATCCCCGTACCACGAACCAGATTAAGAAGGATTGTTTCCACCGAATCATCCCTATGATGAGCAACAGCGATCCTATCTGCTAAATGGATAACCCTTAATTGCTCAAACCAGTTATATCGCAAGTCTCTGGCAGCCATCTCGATAGATACAGAATGGATTGCAGCGTAAGCCTCTGTATCAAAGTCTACCCGCTCGTATTTAAGTTTATATCTATCACATAACTCTTCTACAAAAAAGGCATCTCTATTAGACTCCTCCCCTCGCAAATGAAAGTTGCAATGAGCTACTATACATTCATATTTCAGAGAATGTAATACATCCAATAAAGCTACCGAGTCGGCGCCCCCACTCACTCCGACTATTACTTTAGACCCTTCTCCAAGTAGTTGACGTTCCGAAATATATTGTTGTATATCAGATATGTTCATATATACCAATTCTTACTCGTGGGTAAAGGTACTCTAAATAGAAATAAAAGATATCTTACATGGATACCTTTTTATGCATGAGATACCGTAAACCCGCAAAAGTTTACGCAAAAAGAAGATATTTATACGCAAAATACGTAAAACCGTGCAAGCATTTTATCCTTTATTTGTAATAGAATACTTTAATAACATTAAATCATGATACTAGGAATAGACTTGGGAGGGACTAATATCCGAATCGGTCAAATTGAAGATGGGAGAATAATAAGAAAAACAACCGCTCCGAGTCCTTCAGATATGCAACTCGACGAATCCATAAACTATCTTAAAGCAACTATAAAGGAGATGCTGACATCCGATACCGCAGGTATAGGAATCGGCGTGCCGTCGGTACTTGATAGCGAAAAAGGTATCGTTTATAATGTAGCCAATATACCCAGCTGGGAGGAAGTTCATTTGAAAGAAATACTAGAGGCCGAATTTAATATTCCCGTCTTTATCAATAATGATTCTAACTGTTTTGCCATAGGTGAGAAAAGGTTTGGAGAAGGAAAACCGTTCAGGAATATGGTCGGCATAACACTCGGAACCGGAGTCGGCGCGGGTGTTGTTATTGATAATAGCTTATACAACGGAAGCAATACCGGAAGTGGCGAAATAGGCTGTATTCCATATCTCGACAGCGACTATGAACACTATTGCGCCAGCAATTTCTTTACGGCATATCATGGAATGACAGGTTTCGAAGCCGCCCAAAAAGCGGAAGCAGGGGACTCTGACGCATTGAAAATATGGCAGGATTATGGCATACATCTCGGACAGCTCATACAAACAACACTTTTTACATACGATCCTGATGCTATTATATTCGGAGGAGGTATAACTGCTGCTTATCCATTATTTGAGGAATCGATGAGAGAAAATTTAAAATTGTTCCCTTATCCAAAATCATTGGTAAATTTACAGATAAAAATATCTTCCAATCCCGACATTGCTATATTGGGAGCGGCGGCTTTAGTAAAAGTATAAGAACTAATTTAGATACACTTAAATTATATACGTATGAAAAAACAATTTGCAAGATTTACAACGCTTGTCGTTTCATGCATTTTCTTATTCTCTTGTGCAGGAAACGAAGAGGTATTGACCCGAAAAATCCTATTATCTCAGGACTGGAAAGTGCAGTCTTCTGCAAAAACAAATCAGAATGGAGAACAACTTTCCACTTCGGCCGCAACTACAGAAGGTTGGTATACTGCAACCGTTCCGTCTACCGTCATGGGTGTACTTACAGCTAACGGGCTCTACAAAGATCTCTTGTCAGGTACTAACTATAAGAATGCCGATCGCACGCCATTCGATGTATCATGGTGGTATAGAACTACTTTTAAACTATCCGATATAGAAAAAGGTAAACATATCGAGTTGCAATTTGATGGTCTTACATATCGTGCCAATATTTGGCTCAATGGGAAACAAATAGCATCTAAAGACGATATTTATGGCCCTTTCCGCCGTTTTTCGTTCGACATTTCACAATATGCAGTAAATGAGGAGAATATTCTGGCTGTAGAAGTTTTCCGGGCACAAAAAGGTGAACCGAATATAGGTTTTGTCGATTGGAATCCACGGCCTCTCGATGAAAACATGGGTATCTTCCGTGAAGTAAGACTTGTTATCACAGGCGATGTATCTATGGCAAACACATGGGTATATACTAAAGTGGATACAACATCATTAAACGAAGCCCGGATAAATATAGAAACTCAACTATCGAATCTGTCAGACAAAGATATAGACGGACAACTGAAGGGTAAAATAGAAAATATTGACTTTTCTCTGCCGGTTACATTAAAAGCCGGAGAAAAGAAAAAAATAAAAATCACTCCCGAAGATGTCACTTCATTAAATGTAAAGAATCCACGTCTGTGGTGGTGCAATCATTTAGGAAACCCCGAATTATATGATCTTAACCTGAAATTTATAGCAGACAATAAAGTTTCGGCCCAAGAAAATATAACTTTCGGTATCCGTCAAATAGATACTTACATAACTCCTGACGGACACAAAGGGTTTGTTCTGAATGGCAAAAAAGTATTAATCAAAAGTGCAGGATGGACTGATGATATCTTCTTGAGAGATACACCTGAAAGCAATGAAATACAGGTACAGTATGTAAAAGATATGAATCTGAATTCCATTCGTTTTGAAAATATTTGGGGTAGTAGCCAGAATATATACGACCTATGCGATCGTTATGGTTTATTAGCCTTAGTGGGATGGAGTTGTCAATGGGAATGGGAAAACTATTATGGAGCACCTGACGATGAATTCGGTTGCGTACGCACCGAACATGACATAAATCTGTTGGCCAGATTCTTCAATGACCAAATTGTATGGCTCAGAAACCACCCCGCAATTATAGGATGGATGGTAGGTAGTGACAAGCTTCCACGCCCCGAATTGGAAAAGAAATATCTGGACATATTGCCACAGATTGATAACCGCCCATACATAGGTGCTGCAAAGACAATGGTAAGTAAACTTAGTGGACCTACAGGTATGAAAATGAACGGCCCGTATGAATATGTGGGACCAAACTACTGGTATATCGATACTCTTTATGGCGGAGCTTTCGGATTCAATACCGAAACAGGCCCGGGATCACAAATACCGGTTTATGAGTCCATCCGAAAAACGATACCTGAAGGCGACCTCTGGCCGCTCAATGAAGCATGGGATTTTCATTGCACCACATCTACCACAGCCCTCAATTCTATGGCTGTAACCACTGCCGCCGTTACAGGTAAATTCGGTAAAGCGAATGATCTTAAATCATACCTTGACAGAGCCCATTTGCTCAATTATGAGTCTACAAAAAGTATGTTCGAAGCCTTCCGTATAAACAAAACAAAAGGGACAGGAATTGTTCAATGGATGCTAAACTCAGCATGGCCATCTATGTACTGGCAGCTTTACGATTACTTTATGATACCGGTACCTGCGTATTATGGTGTAAAAAGAGGAAATCTACCGAATCAGCTTATTTACAATTATAAAGACAACGGGATATATGCTGTTAACGAATCAGCTGAAAACAGTAATAATCTGAAAGCTATAGTTCGTGGCTATTCTGTCGATTCGAAAGTATTGTATGAGAAAGAAATTACATTTTCTATTAAATCTAATGATGCACAGAAGATACATACGATAGTCACTCCTTCCGGAAGTTCTTTCTTACACATGGCTTTATTTGACAGTCGGAATAAACAGATAGCTGAAAACTTTTATACCTTATCGTCTACTCCCGACACGTATCATTGGGAGAAAACAGACTGGGTAGGAACGCCTCTAAAAGGCTATAGCAATTTTAAAGCATTGACTTCTATGCCTGAATCGGATTTAAAAATCAACGTATCCAGACAAGGAAAAGATACTAATAGTTCTATTATAGTAGAAATTGAAAACCCGACTTCGTTTATTGCTTTCTTTACCCAATTCTTACTCAAAGATGCCACAGGTGAAATTATTTATCCTGTATATTGGGAAGACAACTATATCAGCATATTACCGGGAGAGAAAAAAATCTTAAAATGTAGTTTCGACGAAAATGCATTAAAATCTAAAATAGCTACTCTCAAGCTTACAGGATGGAATTTAGATGAACAATCTGTTCAGATAAACTAAATGCTCTTATTTATTCGCAAACAATACAGGCATGTTGGCTGTTTTATTGATGGACAACCTGTTTGTCTTGTTTGCGAATCTCTTAATATAAATGGCTAAAGTAATTCTACTAACCGATTTCTCAGAAGAATATGCAAAGCTTCTGCTAAAAGGCATTGTACAATATTCAAAGGAAAATACTCCCTGGGTTTTGTGCAAGATGCCCCTATCGTACCGTGATTTGCACGGAGTAGAAGGTGTACTTGAATGGGCTTTAAAGTGGGGTGCGGATGCTATTATAGCACAATTTTATCCAACGGACAATGTCTGCATATTCAAACAAAACGGTATTATTGCCATAGCACAGGATTTTAAAACCCGTTTCTCAGAAATAACCAATATAACCGGAAATCACCATTTAGCAGGAAAAATGGGTGCCAGTTATTTTATCCAGAAAGGGTTCAAAAACTTTGCATTCTATGGTTTTAAAAATATTGTCTGGTCAGAAGAACGTTGTAATGGATTTAAAGAAGAACTCAATAAAAACGGCTTTGGACAGAATTATTTTGAATATCAAAATATAGATTTTAAAGAACTTTGGTACTACGAATCGGACTCTCTTATCGACTGGCTCAAAATGCTGCCGAAACCAATTGGAATTATGGCTTGCGACGACAACCAGGGGCACCATATTACTGAACTGTGCAAACAATATGGATTGAAAATACCTGAAGAAATATCAGTATTGGGAGTAGATAACGACGATGCTATCTGCACATTGTCCGATCCTCCATTATCATCTATCAATCAGGCTGTGGAAAAGGGAGGATATGAAACGGCTCATCTCATAGACCAACTTATGCACAATCCCGATGGTCCGGCTAAAGATATTATTGTACAACCCACTCACATTATCACACGGCAATCTACGGATATATATGCTACTGACGACACACATATATCAGTCGTGCTGAAGCATATACATCAAAGTACAGATACCAAACTAAATGTGGATGATATAGCACGGCTTGTACCTCTTTCGCGCCGGCTACTTGAGACCAAATTCAAACAAGTTACAGGTTTACCTGTATACAACTATATATTCAATTTACGTATGGAAAAATTCGCACAGAAGTTGCTCGAGACGAATGCTCCCATTGTGGAAATTGCAATGGAACTCGGATTCTCTGATTATAAAAACATATCCAGACAGTTTAAACAAGTAAAAGGTTGTACCCCTTCAGAATACAGGGTAACACATTCTTTGAAGAAATAACTCATTTCCTGCGCAAATTGAAGATATTAATACGTAAAAGCAGGTACAAGTTCGTACTTTCTACCCTTACTTTTGTTCTAAAGTGACATTGAATCCGGACTATAGAAATGGCCTTATATTCTGAAGTTAAACACATATGTATTAAAGCATAAATACATCGGTTTATTCTATTTATATCATATTTATTAAATATTAAGGTGTTATATAAAATGCAGTAATAAATAATATTGACTAAATCATTTTTTTTCACAAAAACAAGTTATCATATTTATTCTATATGGTATGTGTGTTAATATCTGTAAACAAGAATACTCAACTTAGTATCTATTTACTCTGGACGCGAATTTATTAATCATATGGCAGAAGAGTCTGCTTCCCTTATTACAAAACGAATTTTATCTGATATAATGTATAATCTTAAAATGAAAAACTATGAGCGGATAATTACACAGCGCATTTATATGTTTACTAATCCTAAAGAAGAGTTAAATACATTCTCGATGTATTTCTGAAAACCTTAAAAGAAGTACAAAGTTTCACATACAAATTTAAGTTATATGAAGAACATGCAAGTATTACATGATGAATCATGGAAAAAGATCAGCCGCTTTTCCAAGCTATTGATCTTGTTTTTATTGATGAGTGTGCCTTGTGTTTATGCACAAAACCGTCCTAATAACGGAGCAAATCAAGGCAAAGTCATAACAGGTACTGTTACAGACGCCGAAGGTGAGCCTCTAATTGGGGTCAGTGTCAGTATCAAAGGTACTACAATTGGAATAATGACTGACATTGACGGTAGCTACTCGTTAGACGTACAAAAACCGAATAGTGTTTTGGTATTCACATACATGGGATACGAAACGCAAGAAGTACAAATTGGCGATCGCAAGGAAATATCGATCGTTATGAAAAGTAGAATCACAGACCTCGACGAAGTGGTATTAATCGGATATGGTGTTCAGAAGAAAAAGCTTGTGACAGGTGCAACTTTACAAGTTAAAGGAGACGACATCAGCAAACTGAATACAGTAAATACGCTGGGAGCATTGCAAAGTCAAACACCGGGAGTAAATATCGTCCAATCATCCGGTATGCCCGGCGAACCATTTAAAGTCACAATACGTGGTATCGGAACAAATGGAGACTCCTCTCCTCTTTATATTATAGATGGGTCTCCGGGGGGTGATATAAGTACTCTGAACCCCTCAGATATAGAATCGGTAGACGTATTGAAAGATGCCGCCTCAGCCGCCATTTACGGTTCGCGCGCCGCTAACGGTATAATTATGGTAACCACAAAGACCGGTAAAAAAGGCAAACCACAAATAACATTCGATGGTTATTTTGGCGTACAAAATATATACCGCATGCCCGATATACTCAATGCTCAGGAATATGTTACAATAATGAACGAAAGTCGCTTAATGGATAATCTTCCCGCATACGATTTTGCAAAAGATGTTCCGGCATGGGCAGATATAGCAAGCGGAAAATGGCAAGGCACCAACTGGCTTGAATTGGGACGCAACAGAGATGCTCCGACACAAAACTATTCAATAGGTATATCTGGCGGAACAGAACAATCAGTTTATTCTACAGGATTTGCATATACTTCACAGGAAGGTATTATCGGAGTTCCAGTCCCTAAATATGAGCGCTACACAGTACGTATAAATTCCGAACATACTGTATATAAAAGCGGAAATCTCGATATTATCAAATTGGGGCAGAACCTCACATATTCCTTTATAGAAAATAACGGAGTTGCAATTGGCGATATGTGGTACAATGATGTCCGCAATATGATCAAAACAAATCCTTTGCTTCCCAATCTTGACGATACCGGCAATTATCATTACGCCATTCCGTGGGAATCACGCACAGCAAATCCTATTGCACAGATGGAGTACAGGTCTCAATCTGCGACTAAAAACCACAATTTGAAGGCAAATGCATTCTTAACCATACAACCGATAAAGGGATTAATACTAAAAAGTAACTTCGGATTCACTCTTAATGCCGGATCATACCGTAGTTATTCACCTAAGTATGATCTCTCCACGTCTGTAAAAAACACTTTGGAATCAGTATCTCAAAGTATGTGGACAGGTATGGCATATACATTGGAAAATACAGCAACTTACAATACCACTTTGGAAGAGAAGCATAACATAAGTGCTCTATTAGGGCAATCCATCGAGAAATCAGGAATGGGAGATAATCTGAATGCAGCTAATGGGAATCCTCTATTTCATAATCTAAAACATGCATATGTATCGAATGCCCCTTTGACCGAACTTAACGGTGCTACAGCAATGGGAGGTTCGCCATGGACACCGGGTAGAATGGCTTCCTTCTTTGGACGTGTCAATTATGACTTCGACAACAAGTATATGTTCACTGCAATAATGCGTGCTGATGCTTCTTCTCGATTTGCCAAAGGACATCGCTGGGGGTATTTCCCTTCTGTATCAGCTGGTTGGGTTATGTCATCCGAACCATTCATGCAACCAATAGCTTCAACAATCGATTTCCTTAAATTGCGTGCCAGCTGGGGACAAAACGGAAATCAGGCCATACCGGCTTTCAAATATCTTGCGACCATTGCTTATAGCGGAAACTATGGCTTTGGCAACGATAAAACAAAACCATCATTGGGGGCATACCCTGAAATTTTACCGAATGTAGATATTACATGGGAAACTTCCGAACAAACAAATATTGGGGCCGATGCACGCTTTATTAACAGCCGTTTGGGATTAGCTTTAGACTATTATATAAAAACAACTAAAGATTGGCTTGTCGCTCCGGCTCAGTTAGCATCTTTTGGAACTGAACTGCCGGCTACAATTAATGGAGGTAAAATACGTAACAACGGGGTAGAAGTCGCACTCACATGGAATGATAGAGCTGGTGATTTTAGCTATGGAGCCAATGTAAACTTCGCACATAACAAGAATAAAGTACTTGAAATAGCTAATGACGAAGGAATCATCAGGCCTAGTTATGATGATATTATTTTCCAAGGAGCTACAGAAATCTATCGTGCGCAAGTTGGTTATCCTATAGGATATTTCTACGGTTACAAAACAGCAGGAGTATTCCAGACCCAACAACAGGTAAACGAATATAAAGGTGCGAAGCTGGCGGACGCACGTGAGGGTGATGTAATATGGGTAGACCGTGATGGCGATGGTGAAATAACTGAGAATGACCGGGGAATGATAGGTAATCCCCATCCGGATTTCACATTAGGACTTGGCTTTAATGCCTCTTATAAAGGTTTTGATATTAGCTTAACAATGTATGGAGCATTTGGTCAACAAATTATGAAATCGTACCGTTCCTGGAGTGATTTCCCTAAAGATAATCACACATCTGAAGTATTCGGGCGTTGGCATGGAGAAGGTACATCGAATAGACTACCCCGTCTAACTACTAACTCCCATTCTAACTGGAGATATGTTTCCGACCTATATGTAGAAGATGGTGATTACCTACGCATGCAGAATATCACATTGGGTTACGATTTCAAACGGCTTTTCCCTAAAATGTTCCTGCAACAAGCGCGCGTTTATGTAACTGCACAGAATTTATTCACTATTACCGGATATTCGGGTATGGACCCTGAAGTAGGTTATAGTGCAGGAGACAGCTGGGCATCGGGTATCGATACTGGTTTTTATCCAACTCCAAGAACGTATATTGTAGGTGTTAATTTGAAATTTTAAATCGGAATAATATGAAAAAGATAATAATATTTTCAGTCTTGGCTCTGTTGCTGACCGGATGCGACAGTTTTCTCGATACAGAAAATCTCACACAGAAAGACACTTCCAATTTTCCGGAAAACAAAGAAGAAATGATGGCTATGTTGACGGGTGTATATAGCGCAGCCCGCAATATGGAAATGGATGAAAACGCAGCAAGCTCTTTCGTCGTATCAGAAATATTATCAGATGACCGGTTCACCGGAGGTGGTCCTGATGATAAAAACTGGGCCAATTTAGAGAAATTTGTAAGTACCAGCCCCAATATGTTCGACGAAACATGGGCGAATGCTTACAAAGCTATTTATCGGGCAAACACATTACTATTATCTCTTGATAAAATACAATGGGACGATCCTCAAGAACGCTCCTATATCGAAGGACAAGCTTATTTTCTACGTGGATATACCTATTTTTATTTAGCTCGTTTCTTCGGATCAGCTCCTATAGTCCTGACTCCCGAACCAGTTAATAATCCTCGCGCTTCGGCTGAAGAAATGTATGCTCAAATAGCGTCTGACCTTAAACTTGCTATTGAGAAAATGCCTAGTACCCCAAAAGTACAGGAAAGGGGACGTGCTACAAAATGGGCTGCACAAGGTATTCTGGCCAGAGCTTTCTTATTCTATACAGGATATTATAAGAAAGACAGCATGCCTCTGGTTAATGAAGGCTCTTTGACCAAAGCACAAGTAATTAGTTATCTGGACGACTGTATAGCCAATAGTGGCCATGATTTATATCCTGATTTCCGCAATTTATGGCCATATAGCAATTTATTATCTAAAAGAGATGGATATAAATACTCTGTAAACAACGACCTTCAATGGGCTGGGGAAACAGGAGGAAACTACGAAACGGTCTTTGCATTCCAAAGTATTACTAAGGTTACATGGGACAATCCTATCGATTGTAATCGCCTAAACCTATATTTTTCGATTCGGGAGCAAGACGAAGCTGGCATTTTCCCATATGGTAAAGGCTGGGGATTCGGCACTGTCAATTCGAAACTTTGGGATACATGGCCTGCAACAGACATACGACGCAAAGGTTCTATCATTGATGTGACCGACCCTAATGAGATGCCTGATTATCAATGGGCTGCTGACCACCAACAACACGAAACAGGATTCTGGCAAAAGAAATATGTGGCTGTAAATGTAAAAACCAGTAGCGGATATGTCAATTATAGCAAAGAAATGTTTGGAGAAACAGTAAATGATGATTACCAGATCAATAATACACAAGACCTTGTCGTACTTCGTTTTGCTGACATTCTTCTGATGGCTGCCGAACTAAAACAAGATGCCGGGCCTCTTAATCTTGTACGCGGACGTGCCGGATTAGGCAATATAGCATACTCGGAAACAGCTCTACGCAACGAACGCCGTTGGGAACTAGCTTTTGAAGGAATCCGATATTACGACTTATTACGATGGGGTATTGCAGGAGAAGCTTTAAATGCGCAAAATGGCATCGAAGTGAAGAACGATAATGCGACCGCGCAAATGAGCCTTGGAGATCTGGCAAAACGTATAACAGAAACAGGAGGCTTTATGCCGATATCGCAAAAGCAAATAAGCCTTTCGGCCGGTGTGCTCAAACAAACTCCAGGGTGGTAATTTGTCCGGTTATATAATAAATATCAAAAAAATGAAGATATGAAAAAAATAATGCTATTTATACTATCGGTATTCACGATGATTTCTTGCGACCCGTTAGTAGATAATAAAGATATGGGTGGCATATTATCAGAAGATCAAATAGATATATCTGTAAAATCGACTACCGAAGGCAGCAATGAAATTGTAATGGAAAACTATACTCCCGGCATCGTACCGTATTGGGACTTCATTATCAATACTTCTACCAATCAGAAAGAAACAGCGGTAATGCCTTTCATCGGTGAATTGACAATTTCCTGTACAGCAATATGCAATGGAGGAACCGTTACTACAACACGAAAAGTAAATGTAACCAAACTAGATAAGCCGATTCCTGAACAATGGAATATGCTTGCCAGTGAAGAACTTTCCGGTAAAGTCTGGGTGTGGGATACCGACCAACCTTTTGTATACGGCACAGCCGGATACGGAAATAACTATGCTCCTGCATGGAGTGCATTCAACCCGGGAGGGCAGGTAATGGCAGGAAAAATAGTAAGCACAGATGAAGAAATGGTATTTGACCGTAACGGCGGACCGAATTTCACCCGACGCAAAACCAGTGGAACTGTAGTAGAAAAAGGGCTTTTCAAGTTTGATATGACAAAACAAAAAATACGTGATGATGGAGCTGTTTGGAGTATTGGGCAAATGCAATTTACCAACGCAACGGTAATTACGGGTAGTAGTTGCTGGTCTAACGACCCTGTATATACGTTTGATATAATATCATTGTCGGCTGACAAAATGGTTTTGGCATATGCAGCTCCGGGGACTGAGTTTCAGGTATGGAACGAAGCCACATTCTGGTGTTTCAAAGCGAAGTAGAACCGGCTTAGGGTAAATAAAGGTTATCTGCTGTTGACACTAAAGTGCAATAGTATCATTAAGAAAGAGGGTGTGTCAAAAAGATATGGGAAAATATTTTTTGACACATCCTCCTTCTTGCATATATAAAATAGGGACAATATTCTACCCACGGCTACACCGAAATACTCCCCTAAATTGTCAAAAAGTCAAAGGGTCAGTCTTTTTTGCATCGCAGGCTTCTCAGGTCAAAACGTCGAGCATTGTAACGCCTAAAGACGTCGTCCTTGTCAAAGAAGACATGCCAGCTCAATGCGTTTACATCAGCCAAGTTTTCGGGGGTGGCAGGTCCGGCGCTACTGGTCCAGAAGTTAACTTCTTGGCCATAGGTTCTTACTGTATTTTTGTATGCGTAACCCGTCAAGAGGGCAGCAAAACCTCCACTTGCAATGAATTTGCTCAGTCCGTTGGTTGCTGTGAGTGTGGGCAACAGCGGACAAGGATGTTTCATTGCTGTGCCGGCAGTTGCAGGTGAGCCGGAGGCGTAGAGCATAGGGTTCGCGAGAATGGTATTTTTCAGGTTCGTCCATTCACGGTCGCTAGGCAAGTGCCAGCCTTTCGGGCAGATACCCTGATATTTACCACCCGGAGCCACTGTTTCCACCTCTTCCGGCCCGGGAGTTGTTGTATTCGCATTCATTTGCTGATCACCTATATAACTATTTTCGCCCCCCGTGGCAGCAAGCCAATTATACAGTAAGCCCTGGATAGAATTCCAAGTGAGTGGGGCACTTTCACCCGGTATGACATTAGCATACCATCCTTGAGCATCCGCAGCTACCGCATCCTTGGGGTAACACCAGCGAGTAACCGTATTCTCATCCACTTCGCTAGCATTCGCATCGCGGTCTAAAGTAGCAGTGATACTACTCGAATCATAAGCCCACGCTGTCAAATTTGTAGCCATCCATCTGCCGGCATTACCAAAGTCGGCAGAGTAGAATTCCTCGTAGGTATTGGCCAGATGAGCAGGATCTGTTCCCGCCACGTAAGCCGGATTAGGCTTTGCTTGGTGTTTTACGACACTCGTTCCCCAGATATTCGCGCCCGATGTTTCGGCAGGAGAGGCTTCGATAATCGCAGGCAGGGATAACAACTGCCACCGACTGCCGCTCCATACCTGAGGCCCCGCTTCGTCATAGATAATACCTCCTCCGGCGGGGCACAGTTTCACATTATACACCAACAGTCCTATATGGGCATTCAAATCCCAAGTTCCCGAACTACCTATCGAAGTAGCCAACTCGGAAGGAGTAGTTGGCTTCAGGTTTATGAGGTTCACACGGGGCAACATCATCCCTTTTCCGGCTGTGTCACCACCATTATTATTGTCATATTCTTTCAGGTCCAGCAAGGCACCTTTCATGGGATCTTTGCCCGAACCGATAGTAGTCTGTCCGTAAGTAGCTGTGCATAAGCCGGCAAACAGCGTTAAAATAATTGTAAGTCTGATCTTGTTCATCAAATTTTATTTTAAGTTCTAAATAATTTGTTGCTGTATCTTTTACCCGTCATTGCGAGGGCTACAGCCCGAAGCAATCCAGAATACAGCCCCACCCCAGCCCTCCCCGAAAGGGAGGGAGTTCCAAGGGAGGCCTTTTTTCCCCCTCCGGGGGAACTAAAGGGGGCGCGGCAAAATAGATGCCGCACAGCCGAAGCAAAGCCTGTGTAAAGGCGGAATCCCCACCTTTTGGACAGGGTAACGTTTATTTTTAGTAAATTATTGTTATATGATGCACGTGTACGCGCGCGTAAGGGGTTTGGGCTTAAAGGGTTAGTCTCTCTCTCTCTCTCTCTCTCTCTCTCTCTCTCTCTCTCTCTCTCTCTAGTAAAATACGGCTAACCGCCAAATTTTCAGGGGAAAAAGTGACAGGAAAAAATGAGTTTTTTTCCAAAAAAATTCCGTATTCCGATTGAGTTAATGCCATATATTTTACCAACAAAAAATCTTATTTCTCCCGCAAAGAAAGCAGCCGATTTTGAAGTTTTTTTG
>JAISUS010000019.1 GCA_031271965.1 Prevotella sp.
CTTTAAGAACTACAGCAATGTGGCTACCGAGTACCTGTACAACAGGAACGGAGCAATGACCAAAGATTTGAATAAGGGTATAACCGAAATCCAATATAATTCCTTAAATTTACCGAAGTTGATGGATATAAAGAGTCCCGTTGCAGAGGCAAGGAACGAATATACCTACAGTGCAGGAGGACAGAAGCTGAAGGTAGTACAGAAATGGAACCCGGACTACTCGACAACACCTGTCATCGGTTCGGCTATCAACACCGGTACATTGACAATGACCAAGACCACTGATTATGTAGGGAATAAGGTTTATGAGAACGGCACATTGAAAAGAATCCTGGTCGATGGCGGTTATATCGAATCCGGAACCTATTACTTCTACCAGACCGATCACTTGGGCAATAACCGTGTGGTAGCCAATCAGGGTGGTACAGCAATTCAAAAGAATCATTACTATCCTTTCGGTACTGCCTTTGCTGATAAGTACGATGATGGAAAGAATCAGCCATATAAGTACAACGGCAAGGAGCTGGATCAGATGCATGGCTTAAACCTGTACGATTATAGTGCGAGGTATTATGAGAGTGCAATCGGTAGGTTTACAACTGTTGATCCATTGGCCGAGAAGTATTATAGTATATCTCCCTATGTTTATTGTGGTAATAATCCTCTGAGGTTTATTGATCCAACAGGAATGTTTAGTGAAGAAGCGAGCATTAAGAGAAACATAGATCAGGAGGTAGAAGCAATACTTAGAATTCAGAACAGTCTACGGCTTATTGATGACAGGCCTGTTAGGATGTCATCTCAAGGTGATCCTCCTAAGGATAAACCTAAAGATCCGTTATATTATATATCTAAAGGAGGAGCAGTGTCGGGTGCAGCAGGTTCATCAGTAAAAGATATTTCTGGTACATTTCGACTGCAAGGTGGGAGTAATAATCCTAAGATTATTAGCTATAAGTATTATCCAAGCGGATGGGATGGAAGTGGTTCATCTGTTACTACATATAGTTTCTCTAAGATAGGAAGTAATTTGGCTAAAGGAGCAGGGATAATAACTCTTATAACAGAAACTAATAACATGATAGAAGCCGTGGAGGAAGATGGAGGCAAAATTGGGGATAATACTAAAATACAGGCTGGAAAAACTGTAGGTGGACTTACCGGTGCATACATAGGAGCGAAAACTGGCGCTGCATTTGGCGCTACAGTCGGGGCAGCTGTGGGTGTTTGGTTTGGAGGAGCTGGAGCTGTTCCTGGGGCAGCTATAGGCAGTTTCTTTTTTGGGCTAGGCGGATCTATCGTGGGCTATATAGGAGGTAGTGAAATAGGTGAAGAATTAGTAAAGAAAGAATTAAATGATTGACTATGATTAAATTTTGCAATAGAATATATTATAATCTTTATAAGTTTGGATTATTGATAGATAAATTAATATTTAGCCCTATAAATAATTTATTCTTTAAAAATAAAGAGAATAGGGATGAAATTATCGGAGCTGTAAGAAGAGTTTTGGAAGATAAACAAAGAGGTACAAATATAACCATTGCCGGGGTTTGTTTTTATGGTCTTGTATATTTATTTCTTTTAGGAATTATTAATTCTATTCTTATCCTTTTTAAAGAAATAGGAATAACCATAACTATAAATGTTCACTATAAATATTTATTATTGACATTAGGAATAATATCATACGTCTGTTCTTATTTTATAATTGATCATAAAGACAAGTATTTAGAATATTTTGATGAGTTTGAGATGTTAGCTAAAGATGAGAAAATAAAATGGGGATGGATAAGCTTCGTTATGATTATTTTATTATTTGGATTTGGATTTGGAAGTTTGCTGTTTAGACTAACTTTATGACTCGTCTTTTGGGATATGTTATCCCGAAGGAATTAAAGTAGGACTTTTAATCCACTATAAAAAGAATAACTCCTATAACTTTTTGAAGTGCCCCCAATAAGTTGGACGGATTAATAATTATATTTAAGTTGAATGAGTTCGGTTCGGTATTGTAATGGGCTCATTCCTTTTTGTTTATACTGAGTGGGGCTAGCTATTTCGTGGCTATCCAAAATCAGAATCTCCTTAGCATACCTATCACAAGGCCAATGTTGTATATATCTTCTTTGAGTATTTGGAAGTCGGGGTATAGCTCTTTGCTTTACGTTGTTTTTGCTAAGCGGGGTTTATTTAGTCACTTGCTGCTATTGTTCGTCTCTCAAACTCGATATACTCCTTTCCTTTTTTGACTATCTCGGTTTCAACGATAGCTTTTCTTATAAGCTTATCATTGAAACCATATTTCTTGCTTAGGATATCTTGAGTCGGTTTAACCGGATTATCCCAATCGGAAAGGGAATTGCTGAAGCCGAATTTGAAGTGTATCTCATAAGGAGGTTCGGGCATTTTTATTTTAGGAAGAAGCCAGAGCAGGGTATTTTCATATTGCTTATATTTCTCCGTTTTAAATCGTTTACCTTGCCAAGATTCATTTACCGAGAGGGGCTTAATGTCGATGCGTACCATTTTATATTTAAAATATAAGGATAGCCACAAAAAGCCTCTCTTTTCTTACATACTCCCCTCGATAGCTTGTTTCAGATTCATATTAGCAGCATGCCTTCGGCCGAAAGAAGCGGAGTAAACACCTGTCTGAGCACCAAAATCACCACACAGGGAAACATACTTTTTATAGTTTTGCTCCAATAGTTCTTTTGAGGGCTGAATCACGAGAAGCTTATCTTCTATCTCATTTGCCACGAAAGCCGTAAGGATTGATTTACCCCAAGCAGTAGGTAATACGATCAGCGAAGGGGCCGGGCGCTTCTCCTTGAAAAACGCCGTTGCCTTGCTTATTGGTTCTACTTGATTTCTACGAAGTGTAATCATATCGTTTAATCTTCTACGGTTATTTTAGTAAGATCCTCGTCCGAATAATAGACTAAGTTTTCATCCGGCATAAATACATCTACGATATTGAGTTCTTCGAGTTTCTTGAATGTGTTGTAGATACTATCGAATTCGTTTTGAGTCATAACCGCTTTGATAGCAGCGATAGCTTTATCGAAAGATGTAGCTTGTACCAGAATATTTCTTGACCCTGCACTGCTTCCTTCTCCTTCATCTTCTCCATCATCATACAGAGAATAGATTTGAGCCTTGTACCAACAGATACGTTTTTTGTTAAGTTCTAATTGCTCTTTCTCTGAATCATATACCTTGAAACCTTGTTGTAATCCTGCTCACTGATTTTTATAAGCTTGAATGTTGCTTCGAGATTTATAAGGGGAGCAATCGGAGAAAACCGATTAACAGACTCTCGAAGATAATAACAATAGTATAGTTACGACTGAGGAGGAGCTAGAAGGCTTTATGTTGGTCAAGGCTATACAAAGAGAGATTGTTGATGTTTCAAGGATAGCGCACAGAGCTACCCAGCCTTATTTTGCTATACTTTTTGATGACAACAATAGAAAACCTATTGTCCATCTGTGCTTCAATTCCCTGACAAATAAATACATCGTGACTTTTGATAAAGATAAGAAAGAGACAAGACATAATATTTCGTCCTTGGATGATATATCAGTACGCCAATGGGATCAAAGAATCAGTGAAGAACTATTTACAAGTAAGGTATGGACGAAAAAGACAAAATAATAGCCTCTTTGCGTACCCAACTACAAGAGGCTTTGAGTACAAATAGAGTGTTAGAGCAAGAAATGGCTTTATTGGAGTATAAAATAAATATTACATCAAAAGCCACCCAGCCGTTGTCCTAAAAACAAAAACCCTTCAATATCCAACTGAATACCAAAGGGTTCTACTTTTGATTCGTGCGCATGAAGGGACTCGAACCCCCACGACCGTAGGTCACTGCCACCTGAAGACAGCGCGGCTACCATTACGCCACATGCGCATCTGTCGAGCGAAAAACGGGGCTCGAACCCGCGACCCCGACCTTGGGAAGGTCGTGCTCTACCAACTGAGCTACTTTCGCAATCGGTAATGTAAAATTAATACATTTTTTCAAAATAGAATATTCCAGGAACAAATATTTACAGGCTCTTTCAAACAAATATTTATCTGATTATGATTATTCTTTATCAAAATCCCAATCGTCAAAGTAAGAATAATCCTCCGTAAATTGCTCCAGATCACGGCGATCCTTTTTCGTTGGTCGTCCTGTTCCTCGTGCCCGATCAATAAAACCACTTACTTTAGACATCTCTAATATCTCTAGTTGTGATGCCGGAGTAACGTCTTTCATAAAATCGGGTACGAGTTTGGCTCCCATCCTGTTTTCCGTTAGGTTTAATACCTCAAAAGAGTATGTCACAGGAGGACGGCGCACCTCTATTATGTCACCAATCTTTATCATCCGTGATGGCTTAATAGTTATCCCCTTTATCGTTATCCGCCCCTTTTTGCACGCTTCTATAGCAATAGAACGGGTTTTGAACAAACGCACCGCCCAAAGCCACTTATCTATACGAACTTCTCCTTTTATTTTATCGTTTCCGCTCATTTTTTCTAAATATCACAGAATGCTATTATTTATTGTTGTACTGATTCATTGTATTCTGTATTCCGGCTAAACAAAAGCTTTTAATAATTTCACCACAAGTTTCGAATTTTGCGGACAAAACCTCTTCTTCCTCGTCCGGGAAATTATCCAAAACATAGTCTACTTGCCGTCCTCTAGAGAAATCACTTCCAATCCCAAAACGTAGACGTGCATACTCTTGCGTATTAAGTACAGACTGAATATTTCCTAATCCATTATGCCCGGCATTACTTCCTTTTCCTTTCAAACGTAAAGTTCCGAACGGAAGTGCCAGATCGTCTGCGATTACCAACAGATTTTCTATCGGTATCTTTTCCTGATTGAGCCAATAACGCACCGCATTGCCGCTCAAATTCATATATGTAGAGGGCTTCAGCAGAATCAGAGTACGACCTTTCAGTTTCAATTCGGAAACAAAACCGTAACGCCTATCTGCAAAAACAATATTGGACGCTTTAGCTAAAGCGTCCAATACTCTGAATCCTATGTTGTGGCGGGTATATTCGTACTCTCTGCCGATATTACCCAAACCGACAATCAAATATTTCATATTAATTTATTAGCCGTTTTTAGCAGCAAGACCTCTGGCTGCACGAGTCAATTGAACGCGACATACAACAGCATTTTTAGCATTTAAAAGCTCCAATCCTTCGAAATGAAGTTCTCCGACTTGCACCGATTTACCAAGAGCAAGGCTAGTAACATCAACATGTACTTTTTCCGGAACTTTGTTATAAAGGGCCTTCACTTTTAATTTACGTAAGTCAAGAGAAAGCTTACCCCCGGCTCTCACTCCTTCTGCTAATCCGTCAAGAACTACAGGCACATCGATAACAATAGGTTTGTCTTCGAATACATGAAGGAAATCCAGGTGAAGGATAGCATCTGTTACAGGATGAAACTGGATATCTTTTAGAATAGCCTTATAATTTTCTTTACCAATCGTTAGGTCTACCAAGAAGATCTCAGGAGTATAAACCAGTTTTCGCACGTCGCCGTTTGTCACAGTAAAGTGAATAGCTTCCGCTGACTCCCCTCCATATATTACAGCAGGAATTTTGTCTTCTTTACGAAATGCTCTAGTCGCTTTTTTACCTATAGCTTCTCTCGCTTCGCCTTTTAATTCAAATGTTTTCATTGTTTAATTTTAAAATGTGTTACTCAAATTAAGAATTGCTTCTCATTCCCATCACACGTACGGGCCCATAAAAGCGGTGCAAAGATAGAAAAACTGTTGCTATTTTCCTAATTTTTAAAAACAAAACACGACTCAATCATCAAAAAGATAACACGATGGACAAAATGCATTAAAATACCCAACGAGAAAGTGTTATTTTGATATTTTTTGTGTAAAATAAGTTTGTTTATTCGCTAATACTTTCTTCCTTTGTTTAATAATTCAATATACTATTGTTATCATAGAATAAGTAATGCAAAACACTATTAACATCAAAGACGTCAATGACATAGTCATACGTTTTTCAGGCGACTCGGGAGATGGCATGCAGTTAACCGGAACCATTTTCTCAAATCTTTCGGCAATCTTCGGAAATGAGATTGCAACCTTTCCTGATTATCCGGCAGAGATACGTGCACCTCAAGGCACCTTATCCGGCGTATCAGGTTTTCAAGTACACTTAGGAAACAGAATCTACAACTCGGGAGATCTTTGCGATGTGCTGGTTGCAATGAATCCGGCGGCACTCAAAGTAAATGCCAGACATTTAAGACCCGATTCGGTCATTGTAATCGACACAGACTCTTTTCAAAAAAGAGATTTGGAGAAAGCATTATTTAAGACCGAAGATCCTTTCAACGAACTTGGACTGACATCGCAGCAAATAATATCTGTACCAATAACCAGCCTGACCAAAGATAGCCTGGAAGGAACAGAATTGGATATGAAATCCAGAACAAGAAGCAAAAACATGTTTGCTCTCGGACTAGTGTGCTGGCTATTCAACCGCCCATTAGATGTAGCAAATCATATGTTGTCCGCAAAATTTGCAAAAAAACCGGCTCTTGTAGAAGCAAACCTCAAAGTGTTGGCAGATGGCTTCAACTATGGGCATAATACAGATACAACAATATCATCATATCGTGTAGAAACAGTCAATGTAGAAAAGGGATATTATTTGGATGTAAACGGAAATACAGCAACAGCATACGGATTGATAGCCGCAGCAGAAAATGCAGGGCGTCAGTTATTTTTAGGCTCCTACCCTATTACCCCTGCAACCGACATATTACACGAACTCGTAAAATTTAAACAACTAGGAGTAAAAGCAATTCAGGTTGAAGACGAAATCGCCGGTGTATGTACTGCTATCGGAGCCAGTTTTGCCGGATCATTGGCTGCTACCTCAACATCAGGTCCGGGTTTAGCTCTTAAAAGTGAAGCTATTGGTTTGGCTGTAATGGCAGAACTGCCATTAGTTGTTATAGACGTACAGCGTGGTGGCCCTTCAACCGGACTTCCAACCAAAACAGAACAAACCGACCTTCGACAGGCTCTTTACGGAAGAAATGGAGAAAGCCCTATTGTTGTGATGGCTGCTGCTACCCCTACCGATTGTTTCGACATGGCTTACTGGGCTTCAAAAATTGCCTTGGAGCATATAACTCCCGTAATCTTGCTTACTGACGGATACATTGCCAATGGTGCTTCGGCATGGCGTATTCCTGATACAGACAAGTATCCATCTATTACCCCCAACGATCAGACTCAAGTAGACGAGAATGAGTGGAGAAGCGCATTGAGAAACGATGAGACATATGCCCGTTATTGGGCTGCGGCCGGGACGCCGGGCTACACACACCGTATAGGGGGACTCGAAAAAGATTACGATTCGGGAGCAATATCTACTGATGCGGCGAATCATCAAATGATGGTAAATACACGACAAGCCAAAGTAGACAAGATAGCGGACTACATACCTCAACTCGAATTAATAGGCGGAGAGGATGCAGACCTATTGGTAATTGGATGGGGAGGAACCTATGGACATCTCCGCGAAGCTGTAGAAAAAATGAATGAAGCCGGACATAAAGTAGCTCTTGCTCATTTCCGTTTTATCAGCCCTCTACCCAAAAATACAGCGGCTGTACTTAGTAAATTCAAGAATATAATCGTAGCTGAACAAAATAACGGACAGTTTGCCGGTTATCTTATAGATAAAATCCCGGGACTAAAAGTCTCCCGTTACAACAAAGTAGAAGGTCAGCCATTCTCTATACATGAGTTGATCGAAGCATTCACTAAAAAACTAGAAGAGTAAGTTATTATGGATACAAATTTAAAAATGGCCCCATCTTTTTCGGCCAAAGATTATAAAAGTGATCAGTATGTCCGCTGGTGTCCGGGATGTGGAGACCATGCCTTGCTCAACTGCCTGCATAAAGCGATGTCTGAGTTAAGCATCGAGCCTCATATGACTGCTGTTATATCCGGTATTGGATGTTCTTCCCGTTTGCCATATTATATGAATACCTATGGATTCCATACAATACACGGACGTGGAGCTGCAATAGCGACAGGAGTAAAAACCGCAAAACCTGAATTATCTGTATGGTTGGCAACAG
This sequence comes from Prevotella sp., assembly GCA_031271965.1. Taxonomy (GTDB): domain Bacteria; phylum Bacteroidota; class Bacteroidia; order Bacteroidales; family Dysgonomonadaceae; genus Dysgonomonas. Next base: position 8,150 of record JAISUS010000019.1, read on the forward strand.
GAGACGGAGACTGTCTGGCTATCGGAGGCAACCATTTCATACATGCCGTACGTCGTAATGTTGATATTAATATTTTACTGCTAAACAATAAAATATACGGGCTGACGAAAGGACAATTCTCGCCAACTTCGGACAGAGGGTTCGTTTCAAAATCCTCTCCATACGGAACAGTGGAAGACCCTTTTCACCCCGTTGAATTAGCATTAGGCGCCCGCGGAACATTCTTCGCCCGCTGTATTGATGTCGACTTGGCAAATACAACAGAAATCCTTGTCGATGCGGCAAAACACAAAGGCACATCGGTAATAGAAGTGCTACAAAACTGTGTTATCTTCAATGATGCTATCCACAGCAATATTGTAGACAGAGCATGGAGAGCCGAGCGCACTATTCTGTTAAAACACGGTGAAAAAATGTTGTTTGGAACAAATAACGAAAAAGGCCTTGTCATGGACGGGTGGAAGCTAAAAGCCGTTACAATAGGTCAAGATGGCTATACTATAGATGATGTACTTGTGCATGATACTGAATCAGGAGACGATGTTTTACATCTTAAACTAGGACTCATGGCTCCGGAAAATGGGTTGCCTGTTGCATTAGGTGTTATCCGCGATGTAAAAGAGCCGACTTATGAAGCGGGTGTAGCTGGTCAGATAGAAGAAGTTCAGGCTAAAAATCCGATCCGAAAACTGAAAGATTACTTAATGACCAAAGATATTTGGGAAGTAAAGTAATAGAATATCAAATAATTAGAAAGAGGCTTAAGGAAATTTGAGCCTCTTTTGTTTTTTATATTCACCATAAAATTATTATCTTTGTATCACCAAAACGTTTGTATAATTTGAGATAAGCTATACAAATGAACGAGCTAACAAATGGAGGGGGTATCCGCAACTAAGGGTATCCCTTTTTTGTGCGCTTATATGCCAGCTATTACTTACTAAAACTATAAAAAGAGAAAAATGAACGAGAGAATAAAAGGTGGCTTACTTGTCTTTTTAGGGGCAGTCAGCTTTGGACTATTATCTACTATTGTAAAATTTGCTTATGAGCAAGGCTACACATTAGGTGAGATAACCGGAACTCAAAGTTTCTCAGGGATGGTAATACTTTGGGCTCTTTATATGGTATCTGCCAAAATAAAGAAGCAAGATAATATCACGAGTAAAGAAAAAAAGGAACCTACTGATAAAACCAAATGGTGGAAAGTATGCATCGCCGGAACATTTACCGGATTAGTTGGAATCTTTTACTATCAATGTGTAAAACTTCTACCGACATCCATCGCCATCATCTTACTGATGCAATACCTATGGATTAGTGTCCTGATCGAGGCCGTAGTATTTAAGAAAAAACCTACCCGCAAACAGCTTTTATTGCTATGTATTGTTTTAGCAGGAACACTTCTAGCCGGAGGATTGTTCAGCAGCACTATAGAACTCAATTTGAAAGGTGTAATATTCGGATTATTGGCAGCCGCAAGCTACGCTATATTCCTGATGACCAGCGGACGTATCGGAAACGATTTACCCGTGTTAAAGAAAAGCGCATTAATGATCACAGGTTCATGCATTATGACTTTCATCATTTTCCCGCCGCTATTCTTTTTCAATGGTACTTATCTTGGCGGATTATATCTATGGGGATTGAGCCTGGCTTTGTTCGGAACAGTTGTCCCTCCATTTTTCTTTTCGATGGGAATACCCCGGGTAGGTGTATCTATCGGAGCTATACTTAGTGCCGCAGAACTTCCGGTAGCAACGCTATCATCCGCATTCATACTTAAAGAAAATGTCGATGCCATTAAATGGATAGGAGTAATATTGATACTTTTGGCTATTGTTGCAACTAATATAAAGACAAGAGATTTAAATACGGAAACGGACTAAGCCTATCATTTCCAGCCGTGATAATTCCGGGCATAATAGTAGTCTATTGTGCCTTGTTTTATTTGCACTACAATATTTTCTATTTCTGCATCTCTGCCATCCGGCTCATATTCCGCTTTGAGGCTATTACCGAACAACCCGGCAAAAGCATTGTATACTCCTGCTTTAAAGCTACCTAATAACGCTTTGACGATGTTATATGAAGATGTGTTACATTCGCGGTCTACGAGTTTTATCAAAATCTTACCCTGTGCTTTGGTCATCTTTTTCAACTTAGGCTTATACTCGGACATCATAAATTTTTGAACATCCTCCAGATATTTTTGACGTTCTTTATCTGTAGGTAATGTCTGCATATATTCATAAGTCTCGATAACGGCTTCTGCTATTTTACGCGCATATGGATAAGTTATCCGCACATCCCGCACAAGCTTGGAGTATGCCTGTCTTTGTTTTTCATCCTTGAACTTCATCGGAGCAAAGACATAAACAGGATTCAGATTGAACATTGCAATAGTATCTCCCGTCTCGGATATAATAGCCATATCCCAGTATGTCTTACGTTCTGTTTGGGAATTCACCGCAACAGCAATAAGCAATAGCAAAAACAAGAAGGTCGCCTTTTTCATTCTTTGCTCTAATACGAGCGTCAAATATACGAGAAAAACAGAGATTTGAATATTAAATTATAATAATTTAATTGAAGCCTTTCAATTTGGAAAAGAAACGGATTCCTCCGATATAATATGCGGCCAAGATACTTTTAGGATAAATAGTCACCGGTTTGACGACCACTGTTTTCTTCAAATTTTCCTGCCTTGCCTGACGATAAGCATACCTGTTATTATAGAAATCCTTGTGTGCCCTGATAACCTCTTTTGCATTGGCATACTTGCCTGTTACTGCAAATTGAAAGGCAGCCAGATAATCAAGAATCAGTCGAATGGACATCGTTCTTTTAAGATGCTCCTGAGGCAGATTTTTATAAAGCATCAACAGATTATTCCTAAAATTCAGATAAGTCTTGCGTGGGCTCTCCTTTTTTAGTGTTGCAGCTCCCACATGAAAAACAGTCGATAAAGGCAGACAAACAATGCGTTTCCCCCTACAATTCAACCGCCAGCAAAGGTCTATCTCCTCCATGTGCGCAAAAAAGGATGCGTCAAAACCACCTGCATCGAAAAATTCTTTAGAACGAATGACCAGACATGCCCCTGTAGCCCAGAGGACATCCATAGGTTCATTATACTGGCCGTAATCTTTTTCTACATTCGAAAATATGCGTCCACGACAAAACGGATACCCGTATTTATCTATAAAACCGCCTGAAGCACCGGCATACTCGAAATATTCTTTACTTCGCTGAGCTCTTATTTTAGGTTGAATAGCCGCTACATCCGGATTTTTATCCAAATGATCAGTCATAGGCAACAGCCAATCCTCTGTAACCTCTACATCGGAGTTTAGTAATACGAAATACTCAGCTTTCACTTCCTTTAAAGCCCGATTGTATCCATCTGCAAAACCGTAGTTCTCCGATAACACAACACGTGTAATCTGAGGATATACAGAAGTAAGAAATGCGATGGAATCGTCTGTCGATCCATTATCAGCTACCACAATCTCAACATCCGGAAATGATGAATACCGTATTACTGAAGGCAAAAACTCTTCGAGTAATTTTCTTCCGTTCCAATTAAGAATTACTACAGCTGTTTTCTTCATTTATGATGATGTTGCATTTCCGCTACTTCCTGACGCGATCTTTTCCAACGTTTATGAGTCCATAACCAATAAGCAGGTTTTCTCAATATTGTTTTCTCCATTGCCCGAATATACGTTTCGGTTATCTTAAATTCGGGGTCTTCAGCAGGATTGTCGCTTATTAATCTTACTGTTGCCCGGTAATGTCCCCTACTCTCTTTTTGCATATCAAGATATACGACAGCAAAACCAGTCTGCTTTGCAATACGCTCTACCCCTGTAAATACAGCAGAATCCTGATTCAAAAAAGTAGTCCAATAATGAATATTATTAATCGATGGCAACTGATCAGCCATAAACCCAACCATTGTTTGCATCTTGTCCCTCCGCAATTTGACTATTGCACGCAATGTTTCGTACCGAGGTATTCCCATTGAATCGAAACGACTTCTTATCTTCAAAAACAGGTCATCAAAAGCTTTATTTTTCAATGGCTTGTATATCTGAGCTAAAATTACATTTTCTTTGTCTTTAAAATTAAGATTAATAGAAGTTACCCATTCCCAATTACAATAGTGCCCAAGAAACATCAATATAGAATTACCATTTTTCATCAGTTCGTCGACCAGTTCCATATTTTCAAACTTCATACGCTTGCTCATTTCCTCATCGGATATATGCAACAGCTTGATAGTTTCCACAAAATAATCGCAAAAATGATGATAAAATTCCCGCTCAATTGCACGAAGCTCTTTTTTTGATTTTTCAGGAAAACTGTCGAAGAGGTTTGTACGCACTACCTTAAGTCGATAGCCTGCAACTATATATACCCAGAAATAAAGGATATCGGACAGAACATACAACGCTCTGAACGACAATAATGCATGGAGATATGTCCAACTATATATTATGAAATATAGTATTTTATTCATTTTGTTCTTTATCCTTCAACCAGAGCAGTTTTCACACTATTAAACTCTCCTAAAGTAATCATTTTTATTTCATTTGCCTTGCTCTCCATGTATGGAGTTTCTACTTTTATATAATTTTCGGTGAAACCATACATAACATCATCATGTTGGGTATGTTCAAATAATACTTTCCGGTTCGTACCCTTTTGTGACTGATAAAAATCATATAATTTTTTATCCGATAAATCCAATAAAACTTTGCAACGAGCATGTTTTGTTTTAGGCTCCACCTCGTGATCTATTTTCAGAGCCTGGGTATTCGGACGCTCCGAATACGTAAACACATGTAGCTGTGAAAAATCCAAACTCTCTAAAAACAATCTGGCTTCTTCAAAATACTCATCTGTTTCGCCACGGGTACCAACAATCACATCGACACCTATAAAAGCATCCGGTATTATAGACTTTATTTTTTCTACTTTATGGCGGAAAAGAGCAGTATCGTAACGGCGGCGCATCAATTTTAGAACTGCATCCGAGCCTGATTGTAATGGAATATGAAAGTGTGGAGCAAACCGTTTTGAGTTTGCGACAAACTCAATTATTTCGTCTGTCAGCAGATTAGGCTCTATTGAAGATATTCTAAAACGTTCTATACCTTCCACCTCATCCAAAGCTTTTATCAGATCGAAGAAAGTTTCGCCTGTTGTTCTTCCAAAATCTCCAATATTCACACCTGTAAGTACAATTTCCTTCCCACCTTTAGCCACTACTTCTTTTGCCTGATCGACCATGCTTTCTATCGTACCGTTACGGCTACGTCCACGGGCAAAAGGTATGGTACAAAAAGAGCAAAAATAATCACAGCCGTCTTGCACCTTTAAGAAATAACGGGTACGGTCGTCCTGAGAACACGACGGAACAAACGATTTTATATGATTTGTCTTTGACGTGTGAATCACACCTTTATCCTTTTTCTTCAATTCATCCAGATAGGCAACAACGTCGAGCTTTTGCTCCGATCCTAAGACGATATCTACCCCATCAATAGCGGCTATATCTTCCGGCTTTAGCTGAGCATAACAGCCTGTGACAATCACATAAGCTCCCGGGTTTTCCTTTATCAGCTTACGAACAGCTTGTCTGCATTTCTTATCTGCAAATTCAGTAACGGAGCATGTATTTATGACACAAATATCAGCCGCTTCGCTTTCGCGGGCCCTACGAACCCCAACTTGTGACAGTTGGCGACCTATTGCCGAAGTTTCAGCAAAATTAAGCTTGCAGCCAAGGGTTAAGTAAGCAGCTTTTTTATTTTCAAATATAGAGTTATCTATCATTGTATAAGAAACACCTAATTAAGTAATAATAAACACGATAGACACCACTTCTTGCTGTCTTCCTTCAAGAAACGGTGCGTAAAAGAGTACAAAATTACGCATTTTAGTACAATTTTAGACATAAAATAGTTGCAGATTGTACCCTTTATATTATTTTTGCACAAAAAGATAAAAAATGAGCAATAATTTAATAAATATATCCTATTAAATATATTACCAATCTGTGCCCTGAAATAAAAAACGAACCAAATATTTATCTATGATCAAAGAAAATCTCATTTCTCTATATGAAAATAGTTTCAAAAACAACTGGGAACTAAAAGGCCTATCGGACTATTCCGAAAAGAAAACGTTGTACTACAAAGACCTGGCCAGAGAAATAGCCCGTGTACATATTTTACTGGAAGAGGCTCAAATAAAAAAGGGAGATAAAATAGCTTTGATCGGAAAAAACAATATCCCCTGGTGTACAGTTTATCTGGCGACGTTTACATACGGAGCAGTAATCGTGCCCATCCTCCAGGATTTTCATGCAGATAGCGTACAACATATCATCAACCACTCCGAGTCAAAATTATTATTTACCGGTACTCAAACATGGGATTCTCTGGATGAAGATTCAATTCCGTCTATCAGAGGTTCTTTTTCTGTAAACGATCTTCAGTATAAATGCCTGTATGAACAGAAAGGAGAAAAACTGTCACAAATAACAGAAAGCCTCGATCAAAAAATGAATGAGAAATATCCTAACGGGTATACATTCAACGACATTAAATATGCAGAAGTTGACAACTCTGAAGTAGTTCTTATAAATTATACATCGGGCACAACAGGATTTAGCAAAGGTGTAATGCTTACTGCCAACAATCTGGCCGGTAATATCACGCATGCAAGTTATTTAAAGTTGCTATTCAGAGGGCAAGATATAGTTTCATTCCTACCATTAGCACATGCCTATGGCTGCGCATTCGAATTTTTATATTCTCTGACAGAGGGAGCGCATACTACATTGTTAGGTAAAGCGCCGTCACCTAAAATTTTATCCGAAGCTTTTGCCGAAATAAAACCCCACCTTATAATATCAGTACCTCTGGTTATTGAGAAAATTTATAAAAAAGCCATCTTACCTAAAATAGAAAGACCTGCGATAAAAACAGCCCTAAAAATCCCCATCATAAAAGACCAGATTTATGCAAAAATCAAAAAAGGCCTGATGGAAGCTCTTGGCGGAAATTTTCACGAAGTAATTATTGGAGGAGCCGCTTTAAATGCAGAAGTAGAAGCGTTTTTACACAAAATAAAATTTCCGTTCACCGTAGGTTATGGTATGACTGAGTGCGCTCCGCTTATTTCATACGACCATAATTATGACTTTATTCCTACATCTTGCGGAAAAATCCTTGATAACATTATGGAAGTGCGCATAGACTCTTCTGATCCGTATTCCATTGTTGGAGAGATACAGGTTAGAGGTGAGAATGTCATGAAAGGATATTATAAAAATGAAGAGGCTACAAAAGCAGCTTTCACAGAAGATGGATGGCTGAAAACCGGAGACTTAGGCACCATAGACAAAAATAACAGAATCTTTATCAGAGGGCGCAGCAAAACAATGCTACTTGGGCCCAGCGGACAAAACATCTTTCCGGAAGAAATAGAAGCCCGTTTAAATAATATGCCTTTTATTCTCGAAAGCCTGGTTGTAGAGCGTAACAGCAAGCTTGTGGCACTAGCTCATCCGGATTATGAAACTATGGATGCAGCACACATCGATCAAGAAATGCTGCCTGCCATCATGGAACAAAACCGGCAAAACCTCAATAAACAGTTGGCAAGCTACGAAAATATCACGGCTATACAGATTTACCCTAGCGAATTTGAGAAAACCCCGAAGAAAAGCATAAAAAGATATCTATATGATAATTAGAATATTACGCTAAAAGCAGATACTTTTTCAGTGCCACTTAGAAAAAAATAAAAAAAAACACTAAAAAAAACATAATTATGCTATACAACATCTGAATAAATATATATATCTTTGCATCGTGTTATCAGAAATAACTCAAATACATTTACCGTTTAAGTTTTAATAGAAAAGAAAATGAAAAAATTAGTTTTATTCGCTGTTGTTGCTGTTGCAATTTCTCTTGCATCATGTGGAGATAACAAAGCTAAAGAAGAAGCTGCTGCTAAAGCTAAAGCTGATTCAATTGCTGCTGTAGAAGCTCAAGTTGCTGCTGAAGCTGCTGCTAAAGCTCAAGCTGACTCTATCGCTAAAGCTCAAGCTCTTGCTGATTCTCTTGCTGCTGCTACTGTAAAGAAGTAATAAGCAACTAGCCAAAGGGTTACAAACCTATATGAGTATACTCATATGGGTTTTTCTTATTTTTAGAATAAGACTTTTGGCAATTTTCACAATACAAAGAAGATTAATTACTATCTTCGCATGTTTTATTTTACACAAACATCTGACTTCATAAATTCATAATGGAACCTGAAAGAGAATATTGGGATATAGAGATTGAACCACGTGGCAGCAATTTTTCCCTCAACTTAAAAGAAGTATGGCAATATCGGGACTTACTTCAAATGTATGTTCGTCGAGACATTGTAACAATATACAAACAAACTGTTCTAGGCCCCTTATGGTTCATCATACAGCCCGTGTTCACAACCATTATGTTTATGTTTGTTTTTGGCAACATAGCCCAGATACCAACCGATGGTTTACCGCAGCCGTTATTTTACCTATCCGGCATATTATGTTGGAATTACTTCTCTGATTGCCTTGGCAAAACATCAGGTACATTTCTCGGCAACGCAGGAGTATTTAGTAAAGTATATTTTCCCCGTTTAGTTGTGCCAATATCAGGCGTCATATCTAATCTTGTTAGACTTGCAATACAGTTCCTGTTATTTCTTGCAGTATACATCTATTACAATTCTACAGGCAGCAATATAACACCGAACATATACGCTCTTCTCCTTCCATTACTTGTAATAATGATGGCGGGGTTAGGATTGGGATTTGGAATCATTATATCTTCTGTAACGACAAAATATAGAGATATGGCTATCCTTTTTGGATTCGTCATCTCCTTATGGATGTATGCCACTCCCGTAATTTATCCGCTATCGGTAATGGCAGAAAAATACGAGAAATATATGTGGATCATTCAACTTAATCCTCTTACCTCAATCGTGGAAACTCTACGATATGGTTTTATGGGAGCGGGAACATTCAGCTGGTTCTGGCTGGGATATAGTTTTGTTGTAATGATCATTGTGATTATCACAGGATCATGGGTCTTTAATAAGGTCGAACGTAGTTTTATTGATGTAGTATAAATATCAAATGAAAAAACATCTATGCTCTTTTGCAAATAAAGCCATGTCAAAAGGCTTCCCCCGATTACAAAGGCAGGCGGAAGACCTTAATATCTTTGATAAAACACATTACTATACAGAAGCAAAGTTAGATGTTGACTTTAAGAAAAAATTCAGAAAGTATCTGATTCCATTTTCTAGAGGATTTGGTTATTGGTGCTGGAAGCCACAAATTATTTTGCAAACATTGGATAAAATGAACGATGGAGACATTTTATTATATATGGATCTGGGCTCGCACCTGAATATAAAAGGCTGTGAACGTTTACAGGAATACTTTATTCTGACAGATAAATCCGAAACAGGCATATTAGCTTTCCGCAGTCCAGAGCATATAGATAAGACATTGACAAAGATGGATGTATTCAAATACTTCGGTGTTGAAGATAATAAACAATATACTAACACTACACAAATAGAAGCCGGACATCTTTTTATAAAAAAAAGTGATTTCACTGTTTCGTTTATTAATGAATGGTTAAATGTTATATACAATGATTTTAGCTTGATAACGGATTCGCCTTCAAAAGAGAAAAATTTTGAAGAATTTAAAGATCATCGACACGATCAGAGTATATTTTCTATTTTAGCAAAAAAATATAATATAACAACATTGTCTACAGATGAGACATATTCTACAGACTGGAGTACGATGTTAGATTTTCCTTTATTGGCAAAAAGAGATAAAGTTTACAACAGCAAGTTTTACAAAAAATATCAAAGAGAATTAAGTGGCATATATCGTCGATTGTGGAAATTATTATATGGCAAATGAAAAAACTTAATCAAATGAAACTGCCAATAAGCGCCATTGTTACAGGATATAACGAAGGTTATATACTCGAAGATTGTCTGAAATCCATCTCCTTTTGCGAACAGATCAAATACGTAGATCAAGGTTCGGAAGACAATTCAATCGAAATAGCTCAAAAATATTGCACGGAAGTAATCAAGCATGACCGGGTTCATATTGGAGAGGCTATTGTGGCGGAATATTATAAATCCGAAAAGTATAACTGGATATTAACTATCGATCCCGATGAACGTCTTAGCAAAGAAATTTGTTTAGATATAGAAAAGCTTTTCGAAGAAGGAATTTCAGACAATACAGGAGCCATATTGGTTCCATGCGTATATTATTATAAAAAACATAGGTTGACAGGTACCCGGTGGGGAGGAATACACTCCAGATGGCTGATATTTCACAAAGACAGATGTAAGATGAGCGGCATTGTACATGCTGGAAGAACGGTTACAGAACCATATGAACCTTACTTCATACCTTTCACTGGTAAAAATATAGACCATCATTTGTGGATGCTTAGCTTCAAGCAATTGAAAGAGAAACATTCGAGATATTTAAAGCTGGAAGGAGAGTCGCGGAACTTTATGGGCTTCGTAGCTACTAAGAAAAAAATATTGAAAAGGCCGTTAAAAGCATTCCATTCCTGCTTCATAAAAGATAAAGGATATAGAGATGGATTTTATGGATTTATCCTATCCTGTTTCTGGGCATGGTACGACACAACGGCTGAAATAAAATTGTATAAATATCAAAAACAACATAGAAAATAATTCTGAAATGTCGGATATAGCAATAAAATTTGAGAATATTTCGAAACAATATCGGCTAGGTTTAATTGGTACAGGTACGATATTGCACGATATAAACAGGTGGTGGTATACTGCGAGAGGAAAAGAAGACCCGTATCTAAAAATAGGCGAAGTAAATGACCGCGCATCCAAAGGTAACAGTAAATATGTCTGGGCATTGAAAGATATTACTTTCGATGTAAAACAGGGAGAAGTGGTCGGCATCATTGGCAAAAATGGTGCGGGCAAATCTACATTACTCAAAATACTGTCGCGGGTGACGTCTCCTACAACAGGCAGTATTAAGGCTAAAGGACGTATCGCATCTTTATTGGAAGTTGGCACGGGTTTTCACCCTGAACTCACGGGGCGTGAAAATATTTTCATGAATGGCTCTATTATGGGAATGAACAAAGCCGAAATAAAGAGCAAGATGGATGAAATAGTCGACTTTGCAGGTGTTGAAAGATATATCGATACCCCTGTGAAACGTTACTCTTCGGGAATGACTGTCCGTCTTGGCTTTGCAATTGCTGCGCATTTGGAACCGGAAATTCTGGTTGTGGACGAGGTACTTGCGGTCGGTGATGCCGAATTTCAAAAGAAAGCGATTGGAAAGATGCAGGATGTATCGAAAGGGGAAGGAAGGACAGTGTTGTTTGTTAGTCATAATATGACAGCAATCAGAAATTTATGTAAAACTGGTATTTATTTAGAAAACGGAACTATCAAATATTTGGGGGAAATAGAGGATTGCGTAACTCAATATTTAAAAACGAACAATAAAATTGATACTTCATCGTACGAGAATGAAGATTCAAATAGCTATATAAAAAAGTTAGACATATCAAGTTCTAAGCCGTATATCTCTACAGGCAATGACTTTTCAATAAATCTTTTGATAGACCTGAAAGATCATAAAATGTTGAATATCGACTATGGGATATATAATAAAGATGAAGAGTTAATTACAATAATATCGAGCAAATGCTCTACAAAAGGAGTGATTGAAAAGAACACAAACACATGTACAGTTGAGAAGAATCCTTTAATAGAGGGGATATATTATCTAAATGTGTTTTTGTATGACGACAAAGATACCAAGATTGAATTTTTGGAAAAATGCTTGCAATTTGAGATTATTAATGGAGATTTCTACGAGAATAACGAACTTCCTAAGGTTGCTTTTAGATCAAAATTTTTAATGGATTATAACTGGAAATAAAGTACAATGAAATTATCCGTTAGTATCAATTTTTTCAATGGAGAAGAATGCTTGTATGGATGCGTTAAATGCATGAGAGGTCTGGCAGAACACATATCTATTATATATCAAGAACATTCTAATCATAACAATAGAATTACAAATAAGGCTTTAGATATTTTAAACAAGATACGGGAAGAGAATTTAGCTGATGATATAATACTTTATAAACCTGACTTTTCTATATCGCCGCAAGAGAATGAACACAATAAAAGAAAAGAAGGGATGTCCATCGCTATAAAAAACAAAGCGACTCATTTTCTATTGTGTGATGCTGACGAATTTTATCAGCCTAACGAATTCTTATATGCAAAACAGTATATAAAAGACCATGAGATTTCTTTTTCGGCCTGTCACAGCTACTTTTACATTCATAAACCCATTTATAGAAGCGAAAGTTTCGATACCACCAATGTTTGTTTTATCTGTAAACTTGATGAAAATACAGTTTTTGAATATGATCAGTATTTTCCTGCCGAAAATATAGATCCAACAAGAAGAATTATTAATAAACAAGGGAATTATATATTCTTTGAAAAAGAGATTGTTATGCACCATATGAATTTTGTGCGTGAAAACTTTGATTCTAAAATACAAAATAGTTCAAGTAATTCGAACAAAGAGTTAAAAAGGTTTTTAAAAAAAGTCAAAAAAACACTTCTCGAATGGGAGTTTGGAAAACCTTTTATTTTTCCTTCAAAAGGAATATTTAAGATAATTCAAGTAGAAAACCAATTTGGTATATCAGCTGAATTTAAGAAGAAAAAATGGTATTCAATTAAAACATTCAATACTCGATGAATATATTAGTCGCAAATAATCATCTTGAACGGACAGGCGGAACAGAGAACTATACTTATACTATAATTACTGAGCTCTTGCGACTAGGGCATAGTGTAGAATATTTTACTTTTCATAAAGGAGATGTTTCTGATAAAATTGAATCATTGGGTGTTAAATTCAAATCAAAAAATAGATATGATTTAATCTTGGCAAATCACGCAACTACAGTTGAAGCCCTATATAGATATGGTTGTATAATACAAACTTGCCATGGTGTTATGCCTCAATTAGAACAGCCTTCACAATTTGCTGACTACCACATCAGTATAAGCTACGAAGTTCAACAACATCTAAAAAAAGAAAAAGTAGAAAGTATTATAATAAACAACAGTATCGACTGCTCACGCTTTCATTCAGAAAACAAAATAAACGACTCACTGACATCGGTGTTATCTCTATGCCAATCGGAAGAAGCTAATAACTTCATCTCAGAATGCTGTAAGGATTTGGGAGTAACATTTACCAAGTTGAACAAACATATTGATAACTCATGGTATGTGGAAAAATCAATCAACAGTGCTGATTTAATAGTAGGCATTGGTCGTTCTTTATACGACGCCATGGCTTGTGGACGTGCAGTTATATCATATGATAACCGAGATTACAGTATGGATTTTGGCGATGGTTATTTGAATAAAGATAATATAATGCAGTCTTTAAAATACAATTGTTCTGGACGGGGGACAAATAAAACCTTTACAAAGGAATCTTTTATTCAAGAACTAAAAAAATACAATAAATCAGATGGTGTATATATGAGAGAGTTCGCTCTTGAGAACTTGAACATAGAAGTTAACATAATAAAGTACCTAAATATTTTTTCCATATCTCAATTAAGAAAAATAAAAAGGAGAAAAAGATTCTTTTTAATATTTTTCTCACTGAAAGAAATGATCGTTTCAAATTTGCGAATTCTAAAGAAATTAGCAGGAAGATAATTCTATCTGTATAGAAGTGGTAGAGAACCTCTTTTCTTCATTCAATATTTATTTACTTTTCTATAAAAAAACTTAATAATGGTTTCAGTATTGCTTCCGAATTATAATCATGCACTTTATTTACAGCAACGAATAGAGTGTATACTCAATCAGACGTATCAAGACTTTGAACTTATTATTTTGGATGATTGTTCTTCTGACGATAGCAAATCTATTATTGAACAATACAGGAACGATCCTCACATTACCCACATAGTTTACAATAAAGAAAACTCGGGGTCTACCTTTAAACAGTGGAATAAGGGAGTTAAATTAGCTAAAGGAGAGTACATATGGATTGCAGAAAGTGATGATATAGCCGATATCAATTTTTTACAAACATTAGTTCCTAAAATACACCAGAATTCAACAAATATCGTTTATTGCCAGTCAAACCGACTCTCTTCTGACAATATTGTAACAGGAACATGGTTAGATTTCACTGACGATTTAGACCCTGTTTTGTTTCAAAAAGACTTTCTCTTCAATGGTCATGAATTTATAAAAAGGTTTTTAATCTATAAAAATGTTATACCAAATGCTAGTGCTGTAATTTTCCGGAAATCAGTTTTCAACTCAGTTGGAGGAGCTGATGAATCTGTAGAAAAATGTAGCGATTGGCTATTATGGCTCAAGCTAATGACTCTCGGTGATATTTATTTCTGTTCCAAAGCTTTAAATCATTTCAGATACCATCCAGACAGTGTAATAGCCAAAATAACATCAGAAAAAAGTATATTTGATATTTTCAAATATGATCATATAATGAGAACAAAATTTGATATTTTTTTACAGAATTGCTCCTATTCGGAAGATATACAGCTATTTATCATACAGAACAAGCAAGAAATCACTAAATGGAAATTAAGAGTATGTTCAATATGGTATCATTATGAAAATAAAAACGTCTCCAAAATCAAAAAGAGGATTCTTTATTTATACCATCTAAAAAGATATGGAGTTCTCGCAACTTTTCTTCGCCAACGGTATAGTAACTTCAAATTATGATATCTATTATAGTCTCTACATATAAACCTGAAAATTTCAACACATTTTCGCAAAATATTGAACAAACAATAGGTGTTGAGTATGAAATAATCGCCATTGATAATCACAGGACTATGAGTTTATGTGAAGCATATAACAAAGGTATTGCACTTGCTAAATATTCATATTTATGTTTTAGTCATGACGATATAAAAATCAACACATATGGATGGGGAAACATTATTATAAATCAATTTGAAAAGAACAAAGGTGCAGGAATAATAGGTGTTGCAGGAGAAGGCTATAAACCATGGGTACCAACCGGATGGTTTTTCTCTTTCATAAGTCAGTCAAGAAGGATTAATATTACCCAGTCATCACCAAAAACAGGTAAGTTCAACAAAGTATATTCCAATCCCTTGAAAAAAGAACTGGATAATGTTATAGTTATCGATGGCTGTTGGTTCTGTACCACAAAGGAAGTAACCAATAAGTTCTGTTTTGACACTGATACTTTTAAGGGATATCATTGTTATGATATAGATTTTTCTTTACAAGTAAGCCGTGAATATGAAATTCTTATTTCATATAACATTGATATAGACCATTACTCATATGGAAATTATTCTAAAGAATGGATTAGGGAAACATTCAAGTTTCACAACAAATGGGAAAAAGTCCTACCTTTATCATTTAAACCTATAACAAAACATGAAATAGCTGAAAATGAATTCAATGCATTTTGTTACATACTGGACGAAACATGTAAAAACAACACACATACATGGAACGTTCTCAAAATATTAAATTCAGTGAAACTTTTGCAGCTTACAGGGGTTAGAAAATGGTTAACATTGTATTGGTACACTTGCTCTGCTATTCTATCCAATTTATTCAGATAAAGTAAAATTTAATATGGTTTCTGTTATTCTCCCGACATATAATCACGCTCCTTATCTGAAGCAACGGATAGATTCTATCCTTAATCAGACTTATCAGGATTTTGAATTGATTATTCTCGATGATTGCTCTCCGGACAATAGCCGCGAGATAATAGAATCTTACAGAAACAATCTTCATATAAGTCATATAATTTACAATGAGACTAACTCCGGCTCTACTTTCATGCAATGGGAAAAAGGCATCCAACTAGCGAAAGGAGAATATATCTGGATAGCCGAAAGTGATGATTTTGCAGATGTTACTTTCCTCGAAAAGACGATGAATTCGATATATGAATTCAATTCAGCCTTTTGTTTTTCCTTAACTAGCATTGTGGATAAGGACAACAATGAGGTTATGAAACAACCGCCAATGTTGCATGGAAAATCTATAAATCTGAACCAATTTACAAAAGGATATTTACTCTTCAGCAACCCTATATGCAATGCCAGCATGGTTGTCTTTCGCAAAGATGCATTGGACGAGACGGTTTGGAATCGTATTACCGAATTCAGGTATTGTGGCGACTGGTTATTATGGGGATCATTTAAAGGCGGAGCCAACACGACAGTCTCAGAAGTAAAAGAATATCTGAACTTTTTCCGCACGCATTCTGTTAATGTTTCCAATAAATCGGAAATAAACGGACTGGGAATTATAGAAGGGTACAAGGTTTCAAAAATTATAACCAACAGACTCAGAATAAAACGAAACAAGGAGTATTCTCTGAAATGGTATTACAAATGGCAGGAACACAAACTGAAATTTTCTTATTCTTCTTCCCTTAATAGAAAAATATTAAGTATGTTTATAAAAAATCAGCCTCGGGTAGCCTTTCTCGAATTGAAAAGGCTGGTATCAAGATTAATAAAACGATGAAGCTTTCAATTATCACAATAAACTACAATAATGTCTCCGGGATAAAAAAAACCGTCGAAAGCATTATCCCCCATCATTCACAAGATATGGAATATCTGGTCATTGACGGAGGTTCTACCGATGGAAGTGTCGATATTATAGAGAAGGACAAAGATAAGTTCAGCTATTTTGTGAGTGAACCCGATTCGGGCATCTATAATGCCATGAACAAAGGCATCAGACAAGCGAAAGGTGAGTATATACTCTTTATCAACAGTGGAGATACGATTCGCCCCGATGCTGATATAAAATTTATACTTAACCAACTTACAGGAGAAGATATTATCTATTTCGATCTGGAAATAGCCGATTCCATCGCTGGAAATAGTTATATAAAGAAATATCCCGACAATCCCGATTTCAAATATTTCGTTGAAGATACATTACCTCATCCCGGATCATTTATCAGAAAAGAATTATTGGAGGCATACGGATTCTATTCAGAAAACTTCAAAATAGTCGCAGATTGGGCTTTTTTCATGGACTCTATATGCATCGGGAAAAGAACATACAAACATATCGATAGTTATTTCTCTACCTTTTATCTCGATGGAATTAGTTCTGACGAAAAAAATCGTCAGTTGCTTTTTGATGAAAGAAATGCTCATATACAAAAAACATATTCCACATTCCATTCTTTTTATAAAGAATGGTGCGATACAAAAATAGAATTATATAAATTAAAAACATCTACAAGTGTGAGATATCTAAAAAAACTGGGTTTTCTAAAATGGCTTAAATTATAAAAGTATGAATCCGATTATATCCGTTATCATGCCTTGCTATAATCAGGCCCAATACATGCCTGATGCCTTGCAATCACTTGTCGATCAAGATTATCCTCACTGGGAGTGTATTATGGTAAATGATGGTTCGCCTGACAATACTGAAGAGATTGCTCAACAATGGGTGGCAAAAGATAATCGGTTCAGATATTTCAAAAAAGAAAATTCAGGTGTATGCGACACTCGCAACTATGCTGCAAAAGAAGCCATCGGAGAGTATATCATTCCACTTGATGGAGACGATAAGCTTGGCTCCCACTATTTCAGTGAAGCCATAGAAACATTCAACAAAGATCCTGAAATAAAGCTAATATATAGCGATACCATCCTTTTTGGTGATAAAAATGAAAGGATCGTAAATCCTCCTTATGCATTTGAAAAGATGCTGACCGGGAACCTGATACATAATTCTGCAATTTTCAGAAAATCCGATTTCATCGAATCGGGCGGATACAATCCGAATATGATATACGGCATCGAAGACTGGGAATTCTATTTATCTCTTTTGAAACCAGGCTATAAAGTTGTCAAGCTAAATAGTTTTCACTGTTATTACCGGATAAAAGCCGAATCACGCTCGGTAGGAGTTAATGCTCATAAAGAAAGAAACGATGCTATGCTTCTGCAAATGTTCAAAAATCATGTACCTTTGTTTCTTGAATACTTTAATCCGGTTAGAGATAGGATAAATGCCGAAACATATAAAAAAGAACTTTACTGGCATTACCATACTATAGATTACCGGATAGGACGAATGATTTGCGCGCCTTTCCGGCTTGTAAAAAAAGCTTTCAGGATTTTTTTTTCTAAATAAAGAGCGTCAATACAAAACTATTATGAAAGTAAGTGTTATACTCATTACATATAACCATTCCCAATATATACGTCAGACGCTGGAAAGCATCCTGATGCAACAAACGCCACATAAGGTGGAAATAATTGTTGCAGATGACTGTTCACCAGATAATACTGTTGAGATAATCAAAGAATATCAGGATAAGACAGCATTTACTTTCACATTTTTAAACGGAGAAAAAAATCTCGGTTATATCAGAAATTATCAACGTGCATTTGCTGCTTGTTCCGGTGATTATGTAGCCATCATGGAAGGTGATGATTATTGGCTTCCAAACCACTTACAGAATCACATCAATCATTTGGAAGGCCTGCCGGAATCGTCAATGAGCTTCAACAGGCATGTACGCTTGTTTGTAGAAGAAAACCGGGAAGAAATATTTGACTGGGATGCTAACGAAGATTATGAGCCTGTAACAACAGAGAATTTAGTTCTTGGAAACCGGATCGGTAATCTTTCCTGCTGTGTGTTTAGGGGTAATTTAATTCGCAATACAGACCCAAAACTTTTCGACATGGAAATAGCCGACTGGATGCTCGGCATGTATATGGGACAGTGGGGACCGCTACTATATTTGGAAGAAGTAACCTCCGTTTATCGTATCCATAACAAAGGACAATGGTCGCAGATGGATTCCAAAACTACCGATATAAAAACTATCAATCTGATAGATGAATACGACAGATACTTCAATTATAAATATACAAAACTATTTGGAAAACATAAGCGCAGGCTGGAAATCCCTATTTATGGCGACAAGTCTTTTAGCCGAAAAATAAAGAACATAACTCCTGAGTTTATAAAAAAGATATACAGAAAACTATGAGCAAAAAAATAATAACCGTAACCCAACCTGCGATTCCGCCATTAGATGAGTTTATCCCCTATTTAGAGAAAATATGGGATAATAAGTGGCTGACTAACAACGGACCTTTCCATGAACAATTTGAGAAAGAATTAGCGGAATATTTAGGTGTAAAATATATATCTGTTTTTTCGAACGGAACGTTGGCGCTTATTACAGCATTGCAAGCCTTAAGAATTACCGGCGAAGTCATAACTACTCCGTTCAGTTTTGTGGCTACAACACATTCGTTGTGGTGGAACAATATCAAGCCTGTGTTTGTCGACATAGAAAATGAATATTATAACATCGACCCGAAAAAAATAGAAGCGGCCATTACACCGCGTACAACTGCCATCATGCCTGTACATGTCTATGGAAACCCATGTAATGTAGAGGAAATACAACGAATCGCAGACATATATGGTCTACGTGTGATCTATGATGCAGCTCACGCTTTTGCTGTAAAAAAAGATGGACATTCGGTGATGAATTGGGGTGATTTGTCAATTCTCAGCTTTCATGCCACAAAAGTTTATAATACAATTGAAGGTGGCGCTATCGTTTGTCAAGATGAAAAGACAAAGCAACGTATTGATCTACTAAAGAATTTCGGCTTTAGGAACGAGACTACGGTTATAGAACCGGGCATCAATGCAAAAATGAACGAATTGCAGGCTGCCTATGGCTCATTACAACTAAAGCATATAGACAATTATATCGCCAAACGCCTTGAACTGGCAAAATTGTATGACTCGCTCCTAAAAGACATTCCAGGAGTCAAGTTCATGAAAGTGGCCGAAGGGGTAGAACATACTTACCCATATTACCCTGTGCGTATCAATACATCCGAATATGGCATGTCCCGGGACGATATATATTTTAAACTGCAAGAGTATGATGTCTTCGGACGGCGCTATTTTTATCCACTCATCAGCGATTTTCCCACCTATAAAGGACTACCTTCTGCCAGCGTAGATAATCTTCCGGTAGCAGGAGAAGTATCGAAGGAAATTATTTGCCTGCCGATGTATGCCAATCTTGAATTTGAAGACGTGGAAAAAATCTGTGGCCTGATCAAAAATAAACCTTGGGAGAAATGAAACTGGGGATAATGCAGCCTTATTTCCTGCCATATATAGGGTATTTTCAGTTGCTGAATGCAGTTGATAAGTACGTGATATATGACAATATACAATTCACGAAAAAAGGCTGGATCAATCGCAATCGCATCCTCCAAAACGGCAAGGATGCCTTGATTACCATTCCGGTAGAAAAAGATTCTGACTACCTGAATATTTGCCAACGTTCGGTTTCATCGGGTTTCGACAAAAAAAAGCTGTTAAATCAGATCAAAGAATCCTATCGTAAAGCTCCTTATTTCGATGAAGTAATGCCTCTGACAGAAGAGATTGTAAATTATGATGACAATAATCTGTTTGATTACATATACCATTCCATCGTGAAAATATGTGGTTATTTAAGGATTGATACAGAATTCATCGTGTCATCTACAATTGACATCGATCACTCGTTGAAAGGGCAAGCGAAAGTAATCGCCATTTGCAAAGCATTAGGAGCGACAGAATATTACAATGCAATAGGCGGGCAAGAATTGTATTCAATTACCGATTTCGAGAAAGAGAATATTAAATTAAATTTTGTTTCATCTAATCCCGTAGAATATAAGCAGTTTACAAATGAATTTGTACCTTGGTTGTCTATTTTAGATGTCATGATGTTTAATTCGACAGAAGAGATAAAGAAGATGCTGAATGAATATAAATTAATTTGAGAATTAGCAAATTCGAAAATCAGCAAATGATGAGTATTTGCTAATTTGTCAATCTGCTAATCTACTAATTTGCTAATTGTTATGAAAGAAATAGGAGGTTTTTTTGAACTCCAACTAAGAAAAGGTGAACACTATCATAAAGGAGCTGTACATTTGAATACAGCTCGCAACTGCCTTGAGTATATTCTAAGAGCAAAGAAATATAAAAAGATATATATTCCTTATCTTGATTCGGAAGTAATATGGGAACCAATGAAGAAGTTAGGAACAGATTATGAGTTCTATTCCGTAGATTCCAAAATAGACCCAATCTTCGAAAAAGAATTAGGTAAAGATGAAGCCTTTTTCTATTCTGATACATATGGCATAAAATGCAATACCGTCGAAAAACTGGTAAAACGATTTGGTAAACAATTAATAATAGACAATACACACGCTTTTTTTTCAAAACCTTTTCCGGGAATAGACACGATATATTCTCCACGCAAATTCTTCGGATTGCCGGATGGCGCATATCTTTATACAGAGACCTTACTTAAGGAGGATTTTGAACAAGACTCAGCAATTCCACATATGACTCATTTGATGAAACGCATAGAAGAGGGAAGTGCAAATGCCGCTTATCAGGACTATCTCAATTATTGTAATAGTCTCATTGACCAGCCAATCAAAAGAATGTCTAATCTGGGTGAAGCTTTATTGAAAAATATAGATTACGAAAACCTGAAAGAAAGACAAATAAAAAATTTCAGATACTTGCATTCCGTTTTGGGAAAGGATAATCAATTTGAATATGATGATTTCCCTGCCGATACCTGTCCGCTTAGCTACATGTTCTATTCGGAAGATCCCGGTCTCAGAAAGAAACTGATAGAAAATAAGATCTATGTTTCTACTTATTGGAAAGCAACCTTAGATTTGGTTGAAAAGGATTCGGCAGAATATAAGATTGTTAACTACCTCCTACCCTTACCTTCCGATCATCGGTATGATGAAGAGGATATGAGGAGGATTGTGGAGGTGATAAATTCAAAGTAATATGGAAATAAACATTTCAGGTATCTTTATCAATTCGGTAATTGACTTAAGTTCATCACTGCTCAAAACTGAATTGGACTATAGGTATAATGATATGCTACTGTTTGAAAACAAATCCAGTAAGGCAAAAATTGCAACTGCATATCAGGGTGAAAAGAATAGATTTTCAATCTTTTGGCAAAATTTTGGAGAATCAACCTTTATAATTGCAGAGTTACATCCTAAACAAGATATCCTTGAGAATCTATCAAGAGAATCAACCATACTATCATTCAGAATATCTGATCAAAAAGGTATATATATAATCAAGCTGTTTGAAAATGGCAAATTGGCAAGAAGGAAAATATGGTGTAATCCGTCTTTCGGGCTTTATAATCATTTTATGAAAGTCTACTCTGAAATAGGTCGTCCTCTGGATGTTGAAGTTGAAACAGGTGGCAGAGCTTCAGTGCTAAATGTTTCAAATGAAAAATTCGGGATATCAATAGATAAACTTCGGGAAAATACGATGTTCAATCGTTTAACATACAAGGCAGATAAAAAGAAAATGGCAGAATGGCTAAAAGAATATGACCGTGAACCAGAAGGTTGCAAAGATGTCTGAACAAAATATACTTGTCTCCGTTTCCATGATTACATACAATCATGAGAAATTTATCGCAGAAGCTATCGAGGGAGTTATTATGCAAAAAACAAACTTCCCGTTCGAGTTGGTAATAGGCGAAGATTGCAGTACGGACAATACCAGAGCGATTTGCCTGGAATATCAGAAGAAATATCCTGACATTATCCGATTAAGGCTACCGGAAAAAAATCAGGGTATGATGCTCAACTGGATTAATAATATCGAAAGCGGGCAGGGAAAATATATCGCCTTGTGCGATGGGGATGATTACTGGACTGATCCATACAAATTGCAAAAACAGGTAGACTTTATGGAAGCAAATCCAGATTTCGCTCTCTGTTCTCATTCCGCATATACACTGATGTGCGGACAATTAGACGAGAATATTGAGATGAGACAGGATGTCCTTACCACAGAAGATATTTTACTTAAAGACTGGGGTTTGCTCACGGCTTCTATCTTCTTCCGAAAAGAAGCACACAAAACACCTGACTGGTATTATACCGTTAAAAACGGAGACTATGCCCTGCAACTAATAGTATCCCTATCTGGGAAAATCAAGTTTTTGCCGGAATACATGGCTGTTTACAGGCAACATCTGGGGGGAATGTCTTCCACGTTGAAGCCATTAAATCAAATGGCATGGATGGTGTATCTATTGCATGAATTTGATAAATATACAAATAAAAAGTTCAAAAAAACAATAATCGAGCGTGTAAAACGGATGTATAAAGTCCAGATATATTATGCCAAAGGTTATAGCCTACGCAAAGCAGCTGTCATATTAACTGCCTATCAGAAACTTGCTACATTCTGCCCTTTTCTAATTCAATCAAGACGAAAATGAAACTCTCCATTATAACAATCAATCTGAATGACAAAGAAGGTTTGCGGAAAACCATTGAAAGCGTATCTGCCCAAACTTTCACCGATTATGAATTTATCATTATAGATGGTAAATCTACCGATGGAAGCGTTGAACTTATAGAACAACATCTTGAGAGAATAAGCTATTGGGTAAGCGAGAAAGACAGTGGCATATACAACGCTATGAATAAAGGCATCCGGCAAGCAAAAGGCGAATATCTTTACTTTTTGAATTCCGGTGATGCTTTATATGAAAAAACTACTTTAGAAAATATTTTTGCCGGCGATCCGCATGAACCTTTTATTTGTGGCAACTTCTACATGGAACAAAAAGGGAAACTAACGCCCGATACTTCTTATCAAGGACGCGACTGGCGGTTGTCTCTGTACGATTTGTTCGCAGGATTTCTATGTCATCAGGCATTTTTCATTCATTGCTCCAATTTTGAGAAATACGGGCTTTATAGTGAAGAGTTGAAAGTTATATCCGATTGGAAGTTATTTTATCAGGGAATTGCTATCGATCAACTTCCTGTGCAATATGTGGATACCTTTATCTCCATCTACAATATGGAAGGGTTCAGCACGCAGATCGGAGGCGAAATTATTTACGAAGAGAAACTGCAAGTTTGTAGAGAGCTACTGTCCGAGCAATTGACTCAAAAACTAATACGTCTCTATTATCTCGATCAAAACGGGTTTGTTACGGATATTATGAAATCAAAAAAATGGATATATAATAGCTTTCGTGCTTTTTGTAAAATAGGACGCATCTTGGGTTTTGTAAAAGAATAATTATAAATTCAGTCTTTCTGGGTATCTTTGCGGCATGAAAACCATCCTGACAACACTGAATGCAAAGTATATCCATACTTCACTTGCCTTACGCTGGCTCTATGTAGCCAACAAAGACAGGTTCGACATTTCATTTAAGGAGTATGTAATAAAAGAAGATGTGGGACGAATAGCCGACGAGCTACTCGCATCCGATCCCGACATAATAGGCATCAGCGTCTATATCTGGAATGTTGAAAAATCCGAAAGGCTTATTTCTATACTAAAAGAAAGGAACCCTAGCCTCATCATAATTTTAGGAGGGCCGGAAGTTACTTATGAACCTGAATTCTTTCTGGAAAATTGGAATATAGACTATGTCGTCAGCGGAGAAGGAGAGTTTGTTTTGGGTGATTTGTTAACTGCTATTGAGAATAACAAATCGACAGAAATAGAAGGCATATCGTCGATCCGAAATATCAGTAGGACAGTCATTAAAGCTGATCTAAACAAACTGGCATCGCTACCCTCACCTTACTCTTTAGAAGAAGACAAACCCGGCATAAAAAACAGGTTGGTATATTTTGAAACATCGCGTGGGTGCCCCTATCAGTGTCAATATTGTTTATCATCCCTCGAAAAAGGCGTTCGCTATTTTCCTCAGGAACATATCTTCGGCAATCTTCAATATCTTATAAATAATGGAGCAAAACAAGTAAAATTCCTAGACCGTACTTTCAACCTGAATAAAGAACATACAAAAGCTGTTTTTGATTTTCTGATAAATAACTATCGCCCAAAACTAAGTCTGCAATTTGAGATATATGCTGATCTATTAACCGACGAAATAATAGATTATCTGAATAGCAAACTACCTACCAACTATTTTCGCTTCGAGATAGGAATACAATCTACCTATGAGCCTACAAATAGTGCAGTGAAACGAAAACAGAATTTTTCTCTATTAGCTGAAAATATCAGAAAATTGATGAAGGGAGGAAAAATAGATTTACATCTCGATTTGATCGCCGGATTACCATATGAAACACTGGATAGATTTATAAAATCATTCAATGATGTATTCGATCTGAAAGGCAAGGAAGTACAATTAGGTTTCCTGAAAATGCTTCGGGGTACAGCCTTACGCCGTGATACCGCTAAATATGGTTATAAATATAACCAGCAAGCTCCTTACGAAATAAAAAGTAACAACGATATATCAAGAGAAGATCTTGAAAGAATACATGACGCGGAACATGCTTTGGAAAAATACTGGAATAGCGGAAAGTTCTCACGAACGATGAATATTCTTACCCAAACTCATTATAAGGGAAAATATTTTGAATTATTCGATGAAATCGGGCAATACTATAAGCAAAACGGATTGCCTCATCATGGATATCAACTAGAAGATATTTTCTTTAATCTTCATAATTCCCTTCTGTCAAAAGGCATTGATTTATTCGAAGAACTACGGACTGACTACTATTGCAATTTCAAAATACGACCTCACGGCTTTTGGAAAGATAAAATGGATAAAAAAGAACGGAAGCAAATGCTGTACCGGATTGGTAATGATAAGCCCTTTCTGAAACAATATAAATTAAGCAGGAAGATAATAGAGAAACAGACAGTTATAGATCCGCTTGACAATAACGAGTATCTACTAACTGTCTTTAACTTTGAAGGTAACAGGATAAACCCATTGTTTATCCGTTATACTTTTCCTGAAATTTAACTGATTAACTTATCCAGATATACAGCCATTTCTTTCTGTACCTTTTCCGCTTCGGCAGCGGCTGCAAATGCAAAGTCGAGGGAATCATCTGCATAAATGATTGCACGGGAAGAATTCACCAGAAGTCCGCATTGATCGTTCATTCCGTACTTCACAACCTCCTCCAAATTACCCCCTTGCGCGCCCACGCCGGGAACAAGCAGGAAATGATTTGGAGCATATCGGCGTATATCGGCAAACATCTCTCCTTGTGTTGCTCCCACGACAAACATAAGTTGTTCGTCTGTAGCCCATTCCTGTGATTTTTTCAAAACTTTTTCAAACAGACGTTCACCATTGGCATCAGTCGTTAATTGGAAATCGTTTGAACCCTTATTGGATGTAAGAGCCAAAAGAATAACCCACTTATTCGGATATTTAAGGAATGGCGTCACACTGTCTTCCCCCATATAAGGGGCCACCGTTACAGCATTGGCCTTTAGATGCTCAAATGCCGAAGCAGCATACATTTCGGAGGTATTTCCTATATCTCCACGCTTAGCATCCAATATAATAAACTGATCCGGATATTTTGTGCGGATATATTCGATAGTCTTTTCCAACGCTATGATACCTTTAATACCCATACTTTCATAAAAAGCGGCGTTAGGCTTATATGCAACACAATATTTTGCAGTGGCATCTATAATTTTCACATTAAATGCGTAGATTGGATCTTCCTCCTCAAGAAAATGAACCGGAATCTTTTTTATATCAGTATCCAATCCTATACACAGGAAAGATTTTTTCTTTTTAATATTATCGAATAAATCTTGTTTTGTCATAACTCACTCTCCTTTAATCGTTCTGCGTTTTCTGCTATTATCAGTTGATCTATTATATTTTGTATTTCTCCATCCATAATGGCAGACAAGTTATACATAGTCAGATTTATGCGATGGTCCGTAACCCTGCCTTGCGGATAGTTATATGTCCTGATCTTGGCAGAACGGTCACCTGTAGATACCATAGTCTTCCGCTTAGATGCTATTTCAGCCTGATATTTCGACAGCTCTATATCATACAATTTAGTTCTCAACATCTGCATAGCCAACTCTCTGTTTGCCAACTGCGAACGAGCTTGCTGGCATACAACCACCAAACCCGAAGGTCTATGGGTTAATTGCACTTTAGTTTCCACCTTATTTACATTCTGCCCACCCGCTCCACTCGAACGAGCCGTTTGCATATCTATGTCCGCAGGATTTATCTCTACGTCCACTTCTTCAGCCTCAGGCAATACAGCCACCGTTGCTGCAGAAGTATGTACTCGTCCTTGAGTCTCTGTTGCAGGCACACGCTGTACTCGGTGGACACCCGACTCATATTTCAGAATACCGTATACACCCTCGCCTGTTACCGTAAATATAATTTCCTTGTATCCGCCGGATGTACCTTCTGTTAAGCTAGTGATTTCTGTTTTCCAACCTTTCAGTTCACAGTATTTTATATACATGCGATAGAGGTCTCCTGCAAAAATAGCGGCTTCATCACCTCCTGTACCTCCTCTGATTTCCATAATAACATTCTTGTTGTCCTGAGGATCGGAAGGTATAAGCAAGAGTTTTATCTCTTCTTCCAGTTGAGGTAAACGCATATTCGCTATATCGAGTTCTTCTTTTGCTATTTCTCTAAGTTCCGCATCGTTTTCTGTATCCAATATATCTTTGGCTTCATCAATTGTTGCAACCAATTGTTTATATTCGTTCCGTGCATTACTTATCTTTTCCAGGTCACGATATTCTTTATTCAGTTTTACATATCGTTTCATATCAGCAATCACAGCAGGGTCTGTTATCAGTTTTCCTATTTCTTCGAAACGAATAACAAGTGCATCTAGTTTTTCCAATAAGGATTGTTGAGCCATATATTTTTAATGTTCTCTATAAAAATTAGAGTGCAAAGGTACTAAAAAAGTAAGACGGGGAAAATGCAAAATATCCTAATTTAAAACTAAAATATTATATCGGCCATAAAGAAGATTTTACAACAGCCACAGAACAATAGGTTTTAGTTTATATCCTTGTCAGAATGCTCTATATACAATTGTCCGTCCGGCAGTTTCTATTATAAATTCATCCCCTGTAGCTTCATTCAACGTAGCCTGCCACCAGTTTGTAAGTATATGATCGGTTATGGGATACATTAAACCGTGAGATGTAACAGGGCTGTTATCGATACAAAACAATGACACTTGTTCTTTAGGGAAGCTGCTGAACACTGAAGGTTTATCTATTGCGACAAAGATTCCATGATCGGTAATCATTTCCACATCAGCACCCATCATATATTCGCAAAGCAAACTTACATTGGCAATGGTATGGTCTTCCCGTTTCCCGGTCGCACCTAAAATCGTAATCTTCCGCCTATTCTGCTCAAGACAAAAATGCACAGCCTTAGTCAGATCATTTGTCTCCTGTTCCGATATACGATATATAATATCAGCATATTTCAATAGATTTTCTTCCGATAAAGAATCACAGTCCCCAACAATGGCATTGGGCTGTTTATCGGTATTTATCAAATTATTAATAGCTCCATCGCAACAAACAAGGTATTTACTCTTATTGAATATGGAAAGAGGTATACTATTTGACGGAAACTCTCCATTGGCAAGGATAACTGTCTCCACCTCTTGATTTATATATGGTAAATTATAAGTCTTCATTTTTCAGATAATGAGGTTGTAAAAGTAGTAAAATAGTTTCTTATATATTTCCAGGAAGCAATATATTGCAGATGATTCTTATCTTTACGGCTACTTTAATATACAAAATATGATTTGTTTTCCTAACGCAAAAATAAATTTAGGGCTAAACATTGTTTCCAGGCGGAATGATGGATATCACAATCTGGAAACAATGTTTTATCCGATTCCAATAAAAGACGCTTTAGAAATTATAGTAAAAAAGGAACAGGATACTGACACTTTTGTTGAAGCAGGCATCAAAGTAGATTCATCTCCTGAGTCGAATTTGGTAATGAAGGCCTTAAAGTTAATGAGAGAAAATTACGACTTTCCCTTCATAGAAGTGCACCTGTTAAAAAAGATTCCTTTTGGCGCAGGTTTAGGCGGAGGTTCATCTGACGCTTCCTTTATGCTTAAATTACTAAATACGACTTTCAAATTAGGCGCGACAAATGAGGAACTTGCGTCATTAGCTGTAAGGCTAGGTGCTGATTGTCCGTTCTTTATATATAATCAACCCATGTTTGCATCGGGTATAGGTGAAATATTTGAACCTGTTAACTTTTCCTTAAAAGGTTATTCTTTTGTATTAATCAAGCCGGAGATTCATGTTTCTACCAAAGATGCTTTTTCACTGATTAAACCTGCTCAACCAAAAATCTCGCTGAAAGAAATTATTAAAAGCCCCATACAGGAATGGAAAGGCCTCATGGTTAACGATTTCGAAAAAAGCGTATTCGAGAAATATCCTGCAATAGGTGAAATTAAAAATAAGCTTTATGACAATGGTGCGTTATACTCTTCAATGTCTGGTTCCGGGTCATCGGTTTTCGGAATTTTTGACAAACATTCGGAAATAAATGACACTGAGTATCAAGGATGTTTTATCTGGAAAGGAATATTAGATTATTAGGAATGAAACGAATTAAATTAGGTAATTCCATACAAGTTTACAGCAAAAAATATTTTGAATTTAACAAATAATTTATACTTTTATCCCGTGTTGAATGCCTTATAGTGATAAGAATTTCAATTCGCTTTTATAGAATTAACTAAGAGACATTTATATTATTATCCTTGTCCGGAAATCTGACAATTTCTTTATCTAACAGGATAGTAACAAATGTTCCACGTCTGTTGTTATATACAGGAGGCGTGGGACTGTTTACTTATTTTGTTAGATGGGCTTTGTCAGAGCCTCTGGACTGAATAGGATATAACAGTTCCCATGCCTCTTTTTTGTATAACCTTAATTCAGATTAAACCGATCCGGGAACTTACGGCTATTAATATCAGCAAGAAAATAGGTTTTGAAATCTGCGTGGTTTTGCGGCTGTTGAAATGATACATACAGCTAAAATAATTAAAATGTTTTATTAAGTTAATTAAATTTACAATGAAAAATATACTTCGATTTTTCGTAGCTATTTTGTTTATAGGATGTATTACAAGTTGTTCTAATGATAATGTTGAATTGAGCAAAAGTGAAGAAAAAGAATTAAAAACAGAACTATTTTCCGTTACACCTGTGGCTAAAAATGATTATTCTAAAGTTAATTCTTCTATTAAAGAATGGGATAATAAGCATCTAAATGCCAAAACAAAAAGTTCCATCAATGAATCGGAAGAAAAAGATATATCAATAATTAATGTATCATATCTACCTGGAACAGATATAATATTTACGGAATCCGATGTTGAAGAATATCAATATTCTGCTTATTTGGAGGACACACAGGGAATATATACTCAATTTTATATGGATGTTACAACTGATGATACATACTACACTTTGAATTATTACCCTGTCGGTAATGAGCCTTTTAGTGTCAAGATTAACAAGTTTGACGGAACGCTTGCTAAACAGACGAAAAGGTCGGCAGGACAAAGGACTATGGATTGTATAACCGATGCTTATTCTAATCATGGCTGGGTAAGCGTGTTTCTTACGATTGAATCTGCATTTATCCCTTGGACTGCGGCTGCTATTGCTGCTGCTTGTGCAGGGGGAAACATCTAAAACATAAATAAATGGTTAAAATATTGTACTTTTTAGCATTGATAATAGGATTTATTCCTGTTATTGTTTTTTTGCATATATATCATAGCAGTTTGTATTTTGTAATTGCTTTAGCTTTTTATATAATCATATATAAACCGCTGGTAGATTATATATACATAAAGAAAAGAAAGCTATATACGGAAGGGAATATTTTAAAGAAGTATCCATTTTGGAGCTCTAATTTATTACGGAAAATGTATTTTGAATGAATGGGCAATTCAATAACATCTCTTTTTTAATTCAAGAATATAGATGAAACTAAAGAAAAATAGATATTTTAGAATTATCCTCGTTTCGGTATTTATTACTTTATTTGTTGTTATATCTACCAGCATTGTTAGATATATAAAGACAAACGACTTTTCATTTGATGTGAGTATTTTTTCATTTATTTTAAATGTATGTATTACAGCCATTTTCTTTTCGCTAATAATACCTAAACAGGAATGAAATGAATATCTATTTTGAGTAAAATCAATAGATAAGAAAAAGAGCAGAAAAAATCTGCTCTTTTTCTTTATTAGAGACATAATCCAATACTTTAAATTATTTTCTCAGCTAAAAAGGCCCTAACCTTTTTAGCTTTTTTATAAGTTATCAGTTCCTTCCATAATTCTATTTTTGGAAATAAAAGAGTACCTTTGATAGTTATTATCGATAAATACTCCTTGATGAAAAAAATACTAATATATACTGTACCTATCGCACTTATTTGTTTAATTGGATGCATTTTTCTTTCTAATAATAGCCCGGAAGCAGTGGAATCCAAGACGCCGTATGTACTGGCTATGACCAAATCCGTTGAAATTCCATCTAAAGTTATTTTCGCCGGGGAACAAGTTGTTTTGGACAGATATGATATGTATGAGCGTTATGATAGAGAAATAAACAGCTTTACATACCTTCATTCGACAACATTACTGCTCATAAAAAAAGCTAACAGATATTTTCCCATAATAGAACCTATTCTGAAAGAAAACGGAATTCCCGATGACTTTAAATATCTGGCTGTTATAGAAAGCAGTTTGAATCATAGGGCTGTATCACCAGTAGGCGCAGCAGGTTTATGGCAATTTATGCCTAAAACAGCTCCGGGCTATGGACTTGAAGTATCTTCGGAAGTAGACGAGCGATATTCAATCGAAAAATCGACACAGGCAGCCTGCCGTTATCTAAAGGAAGCTTATAGCAAATATGGTAGTTGGTCGGATGTAGCTCTCTCTTATAATGGAGGACAGGGACGCATTAGTGGTGAACTTAAGAAACAACAAGCCGGAGACTCCCTCGACTTGTGGCTGGTAGAAGAAACAGTACGCTACTACTATCGCATGCTGGCTATTAAACAAATTTTTGAGAATCCGTCTAAATATGGATTTGTCCTTAGCGCAAAAGATCTATACAAACCTATAGAATTTACCAAAGTTGAAGTTACACAGTCAATTTCTGACCTTGCAACTTTCGCCAAGGAGAAAGGAATAACTTATGCTCAACTTAAAGATTTCAACAGTTGGTTGAGAGACCGTAAACTTACGATTTCGCCCAAGAGCAGAAATTCGTATACCTTACTCATCCCTACGCGAGAATCTATGTATTATAAAAAAGGAGAAAAAGTTAAGGTACATAATAAAGCTTGGATAGCTGAAGATTAATTTAGAAAAAAGTTCTTCATAATATAAATGGAAACAAACATACCGGAAGATAAAGAAACCATAAACGTGTACGGAGCACGTGTGCATAATCTCAAAAATATAGATGTAGAAATCCCTCGGGATTCACTTGTTGTTATTACAGGATTGAGCGGTAGTGGAAAATCATCGTTGGCATTTGATACTATCTTCGCAGAGGGGCAACGCCGCTATATAGAAACATTTTCGGCCTATGCCCGTAATTTTCTTGGCGGAATGGAACGCCCTGATGTAGATAAAATAACCGGATTAAGCCCCGTCATTTCCATCGAACAAAAGACAACAAACCGAAATCCACGTTCCACAGTGGGTACTACTACCGAAATATACGACTTCCTACGCCTGCTATACGCACGTGCCGGAGATGCCTATTCTTACCTCACGGGGGAAAAGATGGTGAAGTACACAGAGGAACAAATATTAGAGCTTATCATGGAACGCTATATAGGTAAAAAGATATACCTTCTGGCGCCTGTAGTTCGCAATCGTAAAGGCCATTATAAAGAATTATTCGAACAAATAAGTAAGAAAGGATATATTTCAGTCCGTGTAGATGGAACGATAAGGGAGATTATTCCGGGTATGCGTGTCGACAGATACAAGATGCATAGCATAGAAGTATTGATAGACAAGCTAGTAGTATCCAATAAATTTGCCGACAACCTCAAAATCAGTTTACGGACTGCAATGAAACAAGGGGATGGCCTGATAATGATTCAGGATGTAGACACTGGTGATGTCCGCCATTTTAGCCGTCAGCTAATGTGTCCTACTACCGGATTATCCTATAGCGAACCTGCTCCACATACGTTCTCGTTCAACTCTCCACATGGAGCTTGTCCGCGCTGCAAAGGCTTGGGCATTGTAAACCGGATAGATATGGACAAGATAGTTCCTAAGCCTCAGCTCAGTATTTATGCCGGAGGGATAGCCCCTCTTGGTAAATATAAAAACTCTCTGTTTTTCTGGCAAATAGAAGCTATTTGTGAAAAACACGGAGTTACTATAAAAACACCGGTCAAAGATATTCCGGAAGAGGCATTGGATGAAATAATGTTCGGAACGGAAGAAAGGCTCCAGATAAAAAATGAGTCTCTAGGTGCATCAAATTATGTTGTAGCATTTGAAGGTGTAACTAAATACATAGAAATGCAGCAAGATAGTGAATCCTCTGCCTCAGCGCAAAAATGGGCAGAGCAGTTCATTAAAACAGATGTTTGCCCGGACTGCAACGGACAACGCCTAAATAAAGAGGCTCTTCATTATAAAATAAATGGTAAAAACATTGCGGAACTTGCTGAAATGGATATCCAGCATTTGTATGACTGGATACAAGATATGGATGACTATATATCCGATAAGCAAAAGATAATAGCAATGGAAATAAAGAAGGAGATAGTATCCCGTCTATCTTTCCTTCTGGATGTGGGGCTCAATTACCTATCATTAAACAGGGGCTCAGTCACCCTTTCCGGCGGTGAAAGCCAACGCATTCGCCTGGCAACTCAGATAGGATCGCAATTGGTAAATGTTTTATACATTTTAGATGAGCCTAGCATCGGGCTCCATCAGCGAGATAATGATAGACTTATAGACTCTTTGAAAAAGTTACGGGATTCGGGTAATTCCGTTATTGTCGTAGAGCACGATAAAGACATAATGTTAGACGCCGACTATGTAGTAGACTTAGGCCCTTATGCAGGAAGACGCGGCGGAAAGGTTGTTTTTGCAGGGACTCCACAAAAAATGTTAGGAGCAAATACATTGACAGCCGACTATCTGAATGGTAAGCTCAAAATAGAGATTCCGAAAAAACGAAGAGAAGGGAATGGGAAAAAAATAGCCTTGAAAGGAGCAACAGGGCACAATCTGAAAAATGTATCGGTTACATTTCCTCTAAACACTTTTATTTGTGTTACCGGAGTTTCGGGCAGCGGAAAATCGAGTTTGATAAACGGAACATTACAACCGATACTTAGCCAGCATTTATACAGGTCTTTAACTGATCCGCTACCATACAAATCTTTCGAAGGTATAGATCTGGTCGATAAAGTGATCAGTGTAGACCAATCACCTATAGGCAGAACACCTCGTTCTAATCCGGCAACATATACCGGAATCTTTTCTGATATACGGAATCTTTTTGTAAATCTACCGGAATCCAAAATCAGAGGATACAAACCAGGCAGGTTCTCTTTTAATGTGAAAGGTGGACGATGTGAAGTTTGCGGAGGCAACGGATATAAAACAATTGCAATGAACTTTTTGCCGGATGTATATGTTTTATGTGAAGAATGTCATGGCAAAAGATACAACAGAGAGACTTTAGAAGTAAGGTTTAAAGGAAAATCTATAGCTGATGTGCTAGACATGACAATCAATATGGCAGTAGAGTTCTTTGAAAATGTTCCTAATATTTTACATAAGATAAAAGTTTTGCAGGAAGTAGGACTTGGTTATCTAAGACTGGGTCAGCCATCCACAACTCTTTCGGGAGGAGAATCGCAACGTGTAAAACTCGCAACAGAATTGGCGCGTATAGATACGGGTAACACTATATACATTCTAGATGAACCCACAACAGGACTTCATTTTGAAGACATTCGTGTTTTACTTGAAGTTTTAAATAAATTGGTAAACCGAGGGAACACTATAATTGTTATAGAACATAACCAGGACATCATAAAAAGTGCGGATTATATTGTTGACATGGGACCTGAAGGTGGGATAGGCGGCGGAACAATCGTTGCTTTTGGCAAACCGGAGAAAGTTATAAAAGAGGCTAACAGCTTCACTGCTGAATATTTAAGAAAAGAATTGCTTGAATAAATCACAAAAAGGAATATTTTTACAAAAAAAATAGATAAAATCTATTGTCAATGTGTAAAATTTACTATCTTTGCTCCGTAATAAAAAAGTAGCAATTTTATTACTGAGTTATTTAAGAAAATGAAAGGATAAGTATAGATGTTTTTTAACAAAATCTACTCTTATCATTAAGATATATATAGAACACAGAGTTGGTTCCTGAAATTACGTTTTGAACCAAATCAGGCTGCAATCAGCTCTATTGTGTAGTTTTGTAAAGTTTGTGTTAAGGTTGGGAAGTCTGCGAAGAGAATTCGCGGGCTTTCTTTTTATAGATAAACAAATAGCCGGATTATTCCGGCTATTTTTACTGATTTAATAGAAATAGTATTACTGATACTTAGCTTTATATGCCATCGCATAAAATCGTATTTCCTTTATCATCGATATTAATCCGTTAGAACGGGTTGGTGACAGATGATCTCTCAAACCAATACGCTCTACAAAATAAAGATCTGTATTTATTATTTCATCCGGAGTTCTATTAGACAAGACTTTTATTAGCAAGGCTATTATTCCTTTCACTATTACAGCATCACTTTCCGCCTTAAAAACAATCTTTCCGTCCACATAATCGGCTTGCAGCCATACACGGCTTTGGCAGCCCTCTATCAGATTGTTCTCTACTTTATACTTATCATCAAGTTTCTCAAGTGAATTTCCCAGTTCGATTAGTAAACTATATCGATCCATCCAATCATCGAACATCGAAAACTCTTCTATTATTTCGTCCTGTACTTCGTTTATTGTAGCCATTCTTATTTTTCCTTATATATAACTTCCAATACTGTTTGGCCAACAGCCTTCAATGTTTCTTTGCTGATACTGCTCATATCATCTTTCTGTGTGTGCCAATATGAACCGAAATTATGATTTGTATCAGCATCAAAATGAATAATATCGATGCTTGGAATCTTTCTCAACTGATTCACATAGGTATGGTCATCTGTTACCCCACTTCCGTCTCGTCCCACAAAGTAATTACTATAATTGAGACGACTAGCCGTACTCCAAACTTTTTCCACGACATCATTAGCAAATGCTTTCGATGTAAGCTCTTTCGCAAAAATGGCATTAGGCGCACCCACCATATCCAATAAAATACCATATTTAGCTTTATAATTAGGCACATGCGGGTTCTTTGCCCAATATTGTGTTCCTAAGCACCACCAATCGCCCGCAGGTTCTGATTTATCAAAAGCAGGAGGCCCATAATCTTCGGCATCAAAGAAGATAATATCAACGCCTATATTAGGGGATTGAGCTTGTAGCACGCGCGCCACTTCAAGTAAAACGCCGACACCACTAGCACCGTCATTGGCCCCGAGTAAAGGTTTATGATGATTAGCCGGATCCGGGTCCTGATCTGAATATGGGCGAGTATCCCAATGCGCGAAAAGCAGTATACGGCTCTTTTTATCGGTTCCGTAAGAACCGATGATATTGCGAGCATTAAGCTTTATTCCATTGTATGTAGTTACAGTCATTTTTTGTTCATAGACTTCGGCACCAAAACGTTTCAGCGAACTGACCAGATAGTCTCCACATGCAACATGTTCCGGTGTATTTGGCACACGCGGGCCAAACGAAACCTGCTTATCTACATAAGCATATGCACTATCCGAGTTGAAATCAGGCGATACCTTCTGATACGATTCCACAGGCGCAGTTTTTTGAGGTGTCTTACCACAAGAAAAAGCAAACAAGGGAAGTATTATACCCACAGTGATTACATTTTTTAATGTCATTTTATTCTTTATATTTTTTATACTAGATACAAAGATAAAAATTTGTTAGAAGTTCCCATTTCTCCGTTACATTTTTTAGAGATTCACAGGCAATACATCCTCAAATTATATTTTCAACCTGATCCGGCACATTAGACGAACGGATTCTCCATTCTTGAGGATACAGGTTATTTGCTCTGTTACCGATATTTTTCACAAAACCCAATGGTATATTCCGGTAAGTAAGCAATATATATCCTTTGGGCTGATCTGTGAAAACTAAAGCTTCTTTACGAAGATACGATATTGCCGTTTTCCAATCTACCTCCAATGTAACAAAAGCCTCTCTGTTAAGAAAATTACTCAAAGCCAGCGATTGCTCAGGAACAAAATCCTTTCCCTTAAATTCTCCTAGACAAATACCTTCCGACAGGATATTCAGTTCTGACTTTATAGTTTGCAAATAGTTATACAAACAGGATGGAAAAGCAAACCACTTATCATTTCGGGGATAAAAAGTAAACCGGTCAGAATTCAATATCAGGTTTTTATATTCTGTCTCCAGATTTATTTTACTTCTATTATCCTTATCTTTTATTTTTCTAACACCATTTTCCTCATCTCCTTTTTTTCTTAGCACTGCACAAAAAAAACCTTCTCCATTCATCTTGTGCGGAAAAAATCTATATGCTGTGACGCCTTCTATTAAAGAAGAGCTTATCTCCCATTCTTCATCAATATCTACCGACAAGATATCAGCACCCAATTCATCGCATATCCACCGAACATTTTGTTCATTTTCTTCGAGATTATAGGTGCATGTGCTGTATATCAACACACCTCCGCTTCTCAGAGCAGGCCACACATCAGCTAATATCCGCTGCTGACGTTCTTTGCACAACCTTACATTCTCCAAAGACCATTCAGCGACAGCTCCTTCATCTTTTCGAAACATGCCTTCGCCCGAACAGGGTGCATCCACAAGCACAATATCAAAGAATCCTTTCAGTTTACCAATCCGGGACGGATCATTATTCGTGACTATCGTATTAGGGTTGCCCCATTTGGTAATATTTTCAGATAGAATATTTGCCCGCGAACGTATAACTTCATTAGATACAAGTAAACTATGCTCATCTAAAAAATCAGCTATTAATGTAGACTTCCCTCCGGGGGCAGCGCAAAGGTCTAAGACTTTCATCGACGGAGAAGCATATTGTTTCAACACTCGGGCTATAAACATGGAGGAAGCTTCCTGTACATAATAACCTCCGGCGTGAAATAAAGGGTCGAATGTAAATTGGGGTCTTTTATCTAAATAAAAACCGTTATCACACCAAGAAACCTGATTCGACAATTTCCCGGATGTCATTTTAGAATGATTGATACGTATACTTGTGGGCGATTCTCCATCCAAAGCCTCAACAAAGCTTTTCCACTGTTCACCCAGCAAAGGCTTAGTATATGTGACAAAATCGGTAGGAAGATTCATTTATATTGTTTTAGGAACACAAAGTTAATCAAATCATCATTATTTTTCATAATTTTGGGCTGTAATGAATAACAAGCTTATGATAAAGAAAACAATAACACAAGAAAAAAACACTTTACTCCTATTATCTATTTATGTTCTTCTATTACTGTTCTTTTGCTCCAAAATGTCTCCTTTGTATCCGATAAACGAGTGGTCGGATATAAATCTTTATTTCAACATAGGAAAGATGATAAATGCAGGCAAAGTACTTTACACAGAAGCATTCGATCATAAAGGCCCTCTTATTTTCTTTCTTTACGCCATTGGAGCGAAGATATCCGGCACCTCTTTTTTCGGAATGTATCTTATAGAGTCTATCGGGTGGATAGTCATGGTATTCTTCGCATACCTTACAGCAAGATTGTTTGCAGATAAGATATATGCATTTATTATTGCCATGATTTTCCCTGTACTGATGCTATCTCACACAGCGCAAGGAGGCTCAGCCGAAGAGTTCATAGCTATTGCACAAGTAGTCAGCCTTTATTTCTTTATCAGATATTTCAAAGACGGCACTTCGGTTCACAAACCAAAGTATATGCTGATACACGGGCTGATAAGCGCCATAGCATTGCTTATAAAAATAAATTTAGTCATTTTCTGGTTTTTTCCCCTATTAGCTGTTTTTGTAAATCTGGCACTAAAGAAAGAATATAGGAGTTTAGTTCAAAATGTTATTGCATACATTGCCGGAGCCTTAATCATTACAGTTCCAATTTGTATCTATTTTATGGCAAATGGCGCTCTATCCGAAGCCTGGAATATCTACATCGTCCTGAATAAAAATTATGCACAAATCGGTGGTTTGAGCGAAACTATAGAAAACCTTACCGCCCGCTTCTATCTGCGGTTACGATTCGAAACTTTTGGATTCCTTATCATACTTGTAGGGGCTATATATTTCCCCGTTAAATACATTGGTAACAGATGGGGGCGGATTGCCATGATATTATCCTTTTTCGCTCTGTATGCAGCTATATTCAGTTCGCCCAGATATGTATTCTATTATTCCATTCCATATTATATTTATGCACTGCCGGGTTACATTACATTATGTCGTTTCATCAAAATTCCTGCGACTAAAACAGCCTATGCGCTACTATTTACCCTGATATTGGTTTTAGGAATAAAGCAACGGGACTTTTTCGGAATGCAAATAAGCGAACTTCTAAGGTCAGAAAAGCCAACAGGACTCGCTTTTCAATTTGGCGAAATAGTAAAAAAAGAAAAAGAGCCTACGCTGTTAAACATTGGTTTAGACGAAGGGAATGCTGTTTTCACCGTTGCAAACATAATGCCTACAGTCAGATACTTTATATCGCCTAATTTACAGAACGAGATATATCCTGCGATGCGGAAGGAACAAACCGGATATATAGAAAATAAAGAGATACAATTCGTTATTTTAGCTGAGAGAGCAATGAATTATAACTATTTTCATGAGTTACCGGCTCTGAACGAAAATTATGCAATCGTCGATTCATATCAGGCAAATGACCATCAGACTTACTATTTATACAAAAGAAAAGATTAGAACATGCAACCATCACTATACCTCATACCCGTTACTTTAGGTGAAACAGACATCGAAAGGGTCTTACCTCCGCATAACAAAGAGATTATCTTGGAGATAAAATATTTTATTGTAGAAAATATCCGTTCTGCACGCCGTTTTTTAAAAAAAGTAGACAGTT
The DNA here is from genome assembly GCA_031271965.1 of Prevotella sp. GTDB lineage: Bacteria > Bacteroidota > Bacteroidia > Bacteroidales > Dysgonomonadaceae > Dysgonomonas. The sequence goes on from JAISUS010000019.1 coordinate 48,525, forward strand.
CTATAAATATTGACGGCCTTACATTCTACGAACTGAACAAACATACCAAACCGGAACAAATAGAGAGCTACCTGGCTCCCATCTCAAATGGGTTCCACATTGGTGTTATTTCAGAAGCAGGCTGCCCGGCTGTCGCCGACCCGGGAAGCGATATTGTTGCTATCGCTCAACGGAAAAACCACAAAGTAGTTCCACTCGTTGGCCCCTCATCTATTTTATTGTCATTAATGGCATCCGGATTTAACGGGCAGAGCTTTGCTTTCCAGGGCTATTTACCGGTAGATGGTTCAGAAAGAATAAAAAAGATAAAACAATTGGAACACTATATATACCGCGAGCATCAGACGCAGATATTTATAGAGACTCCCTATCGCAATTTAAAACTCGTAGAGGACATATTAAAACACTGTACACCTGCCACCAAGCTATGTATCGCAATGAATATAACCTGTGAGGATGAGTATATAAAAACGTTATCTGTAAAGCAATGGCAAAAATATTTACCCAACATGGATAAACAACAGTGTATATTCCTCTTATATAAGTAAATATTCTACGACTTCAGATAAACATTTTATTAAGGAGTTGTGTTTAATCTAAATACGAACTACTTTAAAACAAAACAAAATGGGAAAATTTGAAATTAAAAAAAGAAAAAACAACGAATTTCAATTCGATCTTAAAGCAAGTAACGGACAGGTAATCCTTACGAGTGAAGGCTACACAACAAAAGAAAACTGCAAAAACGGAATTGAGTCTGTTAAGAAAAACAGCCAGATAGACACTCGTTACGAAAAATTAGAAGCAAAGAACGGTAAACCTTACTTTAACTTGAAAGCATCGAACGGACAAGTAATCGGAACTAGCGAAATGTATGAAAGCGTAGCCAGTAGAGATAACGGCATTGCTTCTGTAAAGAAAAATGCTCCTGACGCAGAGATCGCGGATCTGACCATTTAAATAAAAATAAAGAATAAACGTGGGGCGGAGAATTATCTTCGCCTTTCTGTTTTACAAAAGTTAAAACACAATCTTACAGAAAAATAACCCTACATCGACAGATTCTCTAAAAACAATGTATCTTTGCCCAGATAAATAAATGTTTATGCCAAAAATAACTGTTATTACACCGACTTACAATTCCGAAAACACCTTAGATGGAACAATAGGCGCGCTGCTCGGGCAAACTTTTTCAGATTTCGAATATATAATCATCGACGGTGCTTCGAAAGACAAAACAATAGAAAAGATAAGAAGTTACATCCCTGCTTTTGAAACAAAAGGAGTAACAGTAAGAATCATCAGTGAACCCGACAAAGGTGTATATGATGCCATGAACAAAGGCATATCTTATGCCAAGGGTGAATTGATTGGAATCACCAATTCCGATGACTGGTACGAAGACAATGCACTAGAAGTAATATGGGCTAAGTACACAGATGGTAAAACAGACAAAGCAAACTCGATGATATACGGCATTGAGCGTGTATGGAAGGACGATAAAATATTTAATGTACAGCGGCGGGGCGCTTCTTTCATATCTGAAAGCGTACTACCCCACTCTACATTCTTTGTCGCAAAACAAGTTTACAAGGAACATGGAGCCTTTGACCTTTCAGTGAAAATATTAGCTGACTACGATTTCATTTGCCGGTGTGTAAGCAAGGGTGTAAAACTCGAAGAAGTAGATGTCGTCATTTCCAATTTCCGTTTAGGAGGCATATCGTCTTCCTATTTTGATTTTTATGAGGACTATTACAGGATACAGTATAAATACGGCTTTATTTCCGAGAAGAAATACAAGGAATATAAGTATCTTCTGAAACTAAAAAAGCTCATAAACAAAGTAAAAAGAAGATGGTGAGAATCATCTCAACTGTTGATCCATCCATGCAAGCCTATCTTTCAACCAACTTTTTAAATAATTCACCTCACCTTTATAGCTCCCGGTGACAACAGGATTCGGCCAAACAGCTTCATTCAATATAGGCCAACGTAGAAAGTTGCGCCTTTGAGAGATAAGCATCTTTTCCGCCAAATTGTCTATAAATGAATTTAAATCACTTAGATTTCCTTGACGAAGTTTTATCCACCTGTCTTTTACCATTTTGTCAAACTCGGGATATTTAAAAAACTTTTGATACCAGTCTGCGTTACGCGCATGCCATCCGGCTGTTGCCTGACAGTTATCGTAATTAACATTCCCAAATGCAATATCATAATCCCATACAGGACCAAAATATATTTTAGCATCCCCTCTGTTTTTGTAAACGAACGTGCTCAAACGTAAGTTACCATCTACATTTTTAGATAATTCATTCAACAAATAATAATCTACAAAAGATGTAAGGTCTAAATATTTCGGCAATTCGGCCACAGGATTAACTCCGTCCTTGGCATATAGAATATCCTCTACCTTTTGCACACATGACGATATATATTCTTTCTGGTTTGCAGGAATATTCTCCGGGGTATTTATACAGAATATCATTTTAGCTCCACTTGTTTCAAACCATTCCGGCTCTCCTTTCCTTTCATCGACTTCCAATAAATATCCTCCCGATATATCAGTATCCAATGTCCCTAATTCAGGGATATTCACTCTGTCATCGCCTATTCTTATATGCTCGCCAAGCAGATAATTACCAATAGAGTCTCCGTTGAGTACGACATCTACATACTTCATCCGGGGAGTGTATACAAATCCCATACGGCGACTGACCTCAAAAGCCAGCTCATTGCGCATCAACGTTTTATCCGAATAATTAGCCAATAAAACCCAATGCTTATTTTTAGGCATATCCAACATTACCGCCGATTTATCCAGTTTGAGACGATAAGGCTTCTTCGGCATCATAGTCCAGGTACTGTTGCCTCGCCCTTTTATCTCTGTCTTTGCCGCATCCAGCAATTTACTTGTGACAACTCCTTTTTCATTTCGCTGTTCGACAGTAATAGTTGCATTTACATAATAGTCTTTAGAATCTATGGGCTTGCCCCCTTCGGTATTAATAGTTACCAAAGGATAGAAATTTCCTTCGGTAGGGAAAGAATACGCTTCTCTTTTAATACTTATCGTTTCCCATTTAGACGCCATTTTTACCTTAAATGACGTGAGAAGTTCTATTTCTTTTTCATTCTCGGCAACCTCTACGGTAATTGTAGCATCACCAGTTCCCGTCAAAGGACTTATCTTAATTCCGGAATCCACCTCTTCGGGTATAATTGTCCACTGTCCATTGGTTTTAATATCAAAAGTCTGGATTCCACCTCTTGCTTTAAAATTTAATTGAGTTGTGGAAATATTAAGTATGTCTTCCTTCTTATCGTCATCGGAACAGCTTAGACAAGAAAACAAAGGGAATATCAGAATAAATAATAACAAGTGTCTATTCATAGTATTTTAATTTGGCATTATCTGTTCAAAGAAAATAAAAAGAAATCAAAAGAATCAATTATTAGCAATGTTTTTTATACGATTAATCCAGATAATAAAAAAATGAAATATGAGGCTACAGACAGGGCTGGAATACTTGCTTATGTGGATAAAATTTAATATATTTGCTAGGTTTTATTACACAAAAATGCTGGGGGATATTTTCCTCATTAATAACGAAATACAAATATGACAGAAAAGCAAAAAATGGCGAGTGAATCTTACTCCGCCCAAAATATCCAAGTGCTTGAAGGATTGGAAGCCGTAAGGAAAAGGCCGGCAATGTACATTGGAGACATAGGCGAAAAAGGTTTGCATCATTTGGTATATGAAGTTGTAGATAACTCGATAGACGAAGCTTTAGCCGGCTACTGTAATGATATAAAAGTAACTATAAACGAAGATAACTCCATTAGTGTTCAGGATAATGGGCGTGGTATCCCTGTCGATATTATGGAAAAAGAGCAAAAATCGGCGTTGGAAGTCGTTTTAACTGTACTACATGCAGGTGGTAAATTCGACAAAAGTACTTATAAAGTCTCCGGAGGCCTTCATGGTGTTGGTGTATCCTGTGTAAATGCACTCTCTACATATTTACGTGCGGAAATACATAGTAAGGGAGCCATTTTTGTTCAGGAATATTCTTGTGGGAAACCATTGACATCTGTTGAGAAAGTCGGAGAATCCAGTAACACGGGAACTACGATCACATTCAAGCCTGATGATTCAATATTTATTGTTACGGAATATAAATACGACACGCTGGCATCTCGTCTGCGCGAATTGGCATTCCTAAATGCAGGAGTCCGCCTTTCTCTTACCGACAAACGCCACCAGAAAGAGGACGGAACTTATAAATCAGACACATTCTTTTCAGAAAAAGGGCTCGAAGAGTTCGTCCGTTACATAGACGCCTCAAAAGAGGCGCTTATAGAAGATGTCATACACATTGTTACCGAAAAACAAGGCGTACCTGTAGAGGTAGCAATGACCTATAATACTTCTTATAACGAAAATGTTTATTCATATGTTAATAATATCCACACAATAGAAGGTGGTACTCACCTTACCGGTTTCCGACGCGGTTTGTCCCGTACATTGAAAAAATATGCGGAAGACACAAAGATGTTGGAAAAAGTAAAAGTTGAGATTAGTGGAGACGACTTCCGTGAAGGACTTACTGCTGTAGTATCAATTAAGGTTGCAGAACCTCAGTTTGAAGGACAAACAAAAACCAAGCTTGGTAACAATGAAGTTATTGGAGCTGTTGACCAAGCTGTAGGCGAAGCTTTAGGTTACTATCTGGAAGAACATCCTAAAGAAGCCAGAACAATTGTTGAAAAGGTTATACTTGCAGCAACAGCACGTGCGGCAGCACGCAAAGCCCGCGAAATGGTACAAAGAAAATCACCTCTCACCGGTGGCGGTCTTCCCGGCAAATTGGCTGATTGCTCCAGTAAAGATGCTCAAATATGTGAGATATTCCTTGTCGAAGGAGACTCGGCGGGTGGTACTGCAAAACAAGGACGTGATAGAGGATTTCAGGCAATTCTTCCATTAAGAGGTAAAATTCTGAATGTGGAAAAAGCCATGCCTCATAAAGTTTTGGAAAGCGATGAAATAAAGAATATATATACTGCACTTGGTGTAACCATAGGAACAGATGAAGACTCTAAAGAGTTGAATCTGGCAAAACTCCGTTACCAAAAAGTAGTTATTATGACTGATGCCGACGTGGACGGTAGCCATATCGCCACATTGATACTCACATTCTTCTTCCGCCATATGAAAGCCTTATTGGAAAAAGGATACGTATATATAGCTACTCCTCCATTATACCTGTGCCGTAAGGGTAAAGTAGAAGAATATTGCTGGGATGACAGACAACGCCGCACATTCATTGAAAAATATGCCGATGGAGACGAAAATGCTATCCATACGCAACGCTACAAAGGTCTTGGAGAAATGAATGCGACTCAATTATGGGAAACAACAATGAACCCGGAACATCGTACATTGCGTCAGGTTACAATAGAAAATGCAGCTGAGGCCGACCATATCTTCTCTATGCTTATGGGTGAGGATGTTGCCCCTCGCCGCGAATTCATCGAGGAAAACGCTACTTATGCAAAAATTGACGCATAATGCTTAATTTATAATATAAGAAAGCCACAATTCATAAATTGTGGCTTTTTATTTATAGTATTCTCTCCTAAAAGGGGTTGACATATATCTAGCCTTTTGTTTTAATATTTTTTTATTCTGCCCCTTTTTATATATTCAGAGGGAGTGATTCCTTCTATTTCTTTAAAGACTTTGTTAAAGGTTGACTGGTGCCTGAAACCTGCAATGATGTATATATATCCGATAGTATATTTATCATGATAATCTTTGGCTATCAGTTCTTTTATCAGATTGATTCTGTATATATTCAGGAAAACACTGAAATTAACGCTCTCCTTAGTCTTAATTACTCTCGATACATATTTCACATTGGTGTTAAGATCTTCGGCCAATTGTACGATAGTGAAATCAGGATTGCAATAGGGCCTTTTTTCGGAGAAGTAATTCAGAATTTCATTGTAAAGGTTTTCAAATTTAATATTTTCTGCTTCTTTTATTTCTTCCTCTTCTTTAATTTCGAAGTCTTCCTTGTATTGTCTGGATTGTAGCTCTTTGATCAGATTTATTTTATTCAGGTAATATATAAAAAACATAATGAAACTTATACTCAGAACAATCGTCATTATGTTTATAACCATCAACTGATTATCGGTGAGCTTCTGATAATATCCCTCGGGGATAAAGGGTACTACGATAAATGCAGAACATATAAGGACGAGGACATAAACACTCCAGAGAACCACTGTTTTTCTATTAAAGAAGACCATGACTGCAACAGGGATGATAGTATACCACATAAATACAGTTATTTGTCCGAAAGACCAGAAAAAAATGATTTGAATATATAGAAAGACAGAGTTATAAACCAGATAAACCGATATAAGAGGTTTTAGAGCTTTGTAACTGAGTTTATAGGGTATAAAAAATAAGAGTATATGTACTATCATACATATACCCACTATATAATTCAACGGTTTAATACCTTCATACCAGTAATAAGTAGAGAAAAAAGCTGTCACTATTATTATGGCATAAAAATATCGTATACATACTTCTTTTAAGACTGTATCCAGTTCTGGCGGTTTGCTGTGCATTATTATATATTTGCTGTTGTTGCGCTGTTATTTGACTTCCAATGAAACTCCAAAGTAAAGATAACCAACATTAAAATAGAATAAAATAAACATGCATTACCCGATCATTCTGTTATTTGATCATATAAAATCTCATATGATTTAACTTTTAATATAACCTTTGGATAGATAAATAAATCTTCCTCAGATTGTCACTTGCTGAGGTCGTATTCATATTGTCGACAATTGGCAAATAATAAATCCTGTACCATTTATCATCAAGACTTAAGTCCACTGTCACGACCTCTTGATTGCCGCCATTACCACTTCCTGATGCTCTGGGAGTAGTAACACCAAGAATATCATTATAGCCATACCCGTAATAAATTCCGTTATCCAGTTCTACGTATCCACCAGACGCCATCAGGTAATTTCCTGCATTGAAACGGTCGACTGTAGTCATTGCGCTGAACCATAGCTTTACCGGAGCTGACGAAATATTAACAAGTCTTGGGTACATGGTTACCGCTCCATTACCTTGGTTTGAACTTGCATTAAAATAGGCGTCAAGCCTTAACTTACCCCCTATAACCGGTAAATCGTTAGCATAAGCACTGAGCCAAACATTGGCTAAACTGGCATCCATAGAGGTAGCGTAATAAACCAAATCGCCCGGTGCTATACCGTCTCCTGCTCCTATTACAGCCTCACACGTTTTTCCGCCAATATTTATAGGGAAAGTAGTGGTCTCCGGAGTGGTTAATGTCGGTGTCCCTGTTATGGTATAGGCAAGGTTTCCTGCTCCTACACTAAAGTTCCCAGGGGCTAATGTCGCTGTAAGCCCGTTTATCGGGCCTATTGTTTGAGCAGGATACATTCCTCCGTTCGAGCCTGTGTAGGGCACGATCATAGTACCTTCATAAGGTTCACCGGCTTTATATATACTGGGTGTAAGCGAAACTCCGTTACAGGTAATGCTTCCTATTGTCCCTTCTTCCATGGATAAATTATTAAAAGCCCTCCATTCGCTTCCGTTCCAAAACACATAACCAGGGTAGTCGAGTCCTCCTGTTCCCGTATTATAGACTAACAAACTGATAGCCGGATTTGGGATAGTTAGTACATCCGTAGTGCTGGCAAGAGCTACCCGGGGAGCTAAAAAACCTTTTTTGGAAGTCCCGTCAGCCTGTTGTTTCAGGTCTAACAACGCGCTTTCGTCGGGTTCCCGCCCACTACCTATTGTTACCTGAGCTTGTGTTGTAAATACTGTTGTAAAAAAGATACAACATAGTATTAAAAAAAATTCTTTCATGTACTCGTCATTTAGTATTGTTTGTATCTGCTATAGCTGTTTTTTGTAAACCGTAACAAAAGTAATTTGTAACAAAAACAAGTACAAATCAGATATAAACACACCAACTGATTTCGGAAAAATCCAGCAATATGTCAAGTAACTATCCAACTATTTATATACTTATTATCAATTATTTAAATAAGCAAAAAAAGGAATTTTTCTTTGTTTTATAAACTTATCCGGAGGGGTTCATAAAAGTAAATTATACATATATTATCTTTTATGTTGTTTATATTACCTACAGTTCTTACAAGATAAAATTGACTAGAAAAGTCCGTTTGTATTGACATAAAAGAGGAAGTTATTTTTGGTAAAATAACTTCCTCTTTTATGTCAATAAGTTTCATACAGAAATAAGCCGGCAGATTAAAATCATACCAACTTTTTAATCAAGGCTTCCTTATCACCATAAATAAAGTCTATCACAGGAACCTCTATCATTGTATATGCTCCCGGCTTTTGTTTCAATGTGGCACGCGCCGATGCTACAAGTACCTGTGCCGTAAGAGCCGGATTATTTATTTTCATATTGAATTCCAATAACTGATTCTGAGCTAAACCAGAAACTCCTTTACGAGCCATAGATACCCCATGCCCCATGTCTTTGAGACTTTCTACACATTCCACCTGCATCACGTGTGTTTCGTCATGTACAAAATAATCATCAGCTTTAATAGCAGCAGCTACATCTGCAAAATCATAGCCATTTTCTATTTCGATATAAACCATACGACGATGAATACCAGTACCTAACGGTATGGTCATAGAAAGAGCAGCTTTAACACCTTTAATAGCTTTTACAGCAACGGTATGCCCCATACTCATACCGGGGCCAAAGTTCGTATATGTTACTCCCTTAGGAGCCATAAATTCCATCATGGAGCGAACTATTGAATCTGTTCCCGGATCCCAGCCGGCAGAAATAATAGCAACTGTATTATTAGCCTTCGCCACAGCATCCAGTTCTCTTCGTAAATTGACGATTCCACCGTGTATATCGTAACTATCCACAGTATTGATACCCGCAGCCAAACACTCTTTAGCATAGCCTTCAATACTGCGTGTAGGAGCACAAAGAATAGCCACATCTATATCTTTCAGCTCTCCTATTTTTCCTACAACAGTATATTTAAATAATTCAGATGGTATATTTGTAGGATCGCGGCGAACAACGCCCGCTAATTCAAAATCGGGAGATACAAGAATCGCATCCAACACATATTTTCCTATGTTTCCATACCCAACAATTGCTGCTCTAATTTTCTTCATCGATATTATAATTATAATTAGTTTATAGTACATTCTTTTAAGAAGTTATACAACCATTCCATAGCTGTAAAGTCTTCTTTCATTATATCTGCAAAACCAGCGGAAAATAATTCATCTCCTATCGGCCTTGTTTTGCCCACCCAAATACCTTTACGCTGTATCCATTGCTGGAAATATTCAGGCAGTTCATTAGGTACAGGGCGTTTATACTCTTCTCCGTTCACAATATATCCCCGGTCTAAAACGGTCTCTTGCGTAACTCTTTGAAATTCTTCTGCATCGTATGCTATTTCGTCCCTATAAATATCCATCACCTTCTTCTTCGGCTGAAAAAGCCCCAGTCCAAGCGTATATTCTGTCCCGTTAATTTCTAAAAAATATCCGGGATAATCTTTCCAAACATCATTTGTCACAGGAATTTGGAAGGCAAGCCACATGAAATCTTTATAGGGGTCTTTATTTTTCGAGAAACGAGTATCCCGATAAATTCTGGACAGGCAGCGATGAGGACGTAGTTCAAAGGCCGGATCTATATTATGCATAGCAGGTGATAATGCGGTGACCAGAGCTTTCAATGGCTCTAACAACTCCTTCTCGTATATATGTTTATGCGCATCAAACCACTCTTTAAAGTTATTTTCTTTCAGATCATTAAAAAACCGGAATGTATCCGGTGTGAAACCTTTAAACAAACTATCTTTCTTAGCCATCGGTTCTCTACTATTATGAGTTATTAAACATTTGCTATTTTAGAGTCTGTTTAAATTTTAGCAAAATATTTTATTCTAGATTCTTTTTCGTTCATTTTTAGTCTCTTTTCGGCTATTTTTTTCTTTCTCTCAGTTCAAATAGCCCGCTATTATCACTTCGAGGACGAAAAAACTATCTCAAAAATAGCTCTAAAAATTTGAACGAATAAAATTTAAACAGGCTCTTACAAAGATGGCAAAAAAATTTTTTTTAACCTTTCCCTTTTATTACTTTTACAAATATAAAATATAAATACAACAACAATGCAACATAAAATAGCTCCATCATTACTGTCAGCCGATTTTTTAAATCTTCAGAAAGATGTAGAAATGGTAAATAACAGCGAAGCTGATTGGTTTCATTGTGATGTTATGGACGGAAGTTTTGTTCCCAATATATCGTTTGGATTTCCTATAATCAAACAGATAAGCAAAATTGCCAAAAAGCCTCTCGATGTACATCTGATGATTGTCAATCCGGATAAATACATTGCTCAGGTTAAAGATGCAGGAGCATATATGATGAACGTACATTATGAGGCCTGCATACATTTACATCGCACAGTAGCAGCAATACATGATGCCGGTATGAAAGCCGGAGTTACACTAAATCCGCACACTCCGGTATCGTTACTCGAAGATATTCTGCAAGACGTGGATATGGTATTGTTGATGTCTGTTAACCCCGGATTCGGCGGACAGAAGTTTATTGAACATTCTCTTTATAAGGTATCAAAGCTAAAAGAAATGATATTAAAACGTAATCTGAATACACTTATAGAGGTAGACGGAGGCGTTAATCTGGATACAGGCAAACAGTTGATCGCTGCCGGAGCCGATGTGCTTGTGGCAGGCAATGCAATATTTGCAGACCCTAACCCGACAGAAATGATACATAAGTTGAAAAGTATAGTAGTATAACGAGGTTGTCGCGAATGAGAAATCCGTTATCTAAACTACCTTTTCTTTTTCTTCTTATTCCGCTTATTGCGGGAATTTTATTGCAATATTTCTTTAAATTACAATATCTAAGTATAGCTCTCCTACTGGCAGGAACAGCGGCTATGCTTATTTCATATTTTATACCCAAAGACAGACAGTTCAGTTGGCGTTGGCTTTTCGGCGCAGGGGTTATTCTATGCGTATCAGGAATAGGTATCTTAACGGCATCATTTAAACAAGCCCAATCTGAGTATACATTTACAGACGGCACAAAAATATATCTCGGAGTAGTTACCGACACCCCGCAAGAAAAGCCGAGGAGTATTGCTTATCGAGTCTTTCTCCCACGAGAAGGTAAACAAATAGTTTGTTATTTTCAACGGGATTCTTTATACAAAGGCAAATTACTGCCGGGTGATGAGTTTTTATTCCAAGCTAAAATACAACCCTTCCGGAATACAGGAAACCCCGATGACTTCGATTATGTACGATATATGTACAATCAAGGATTCCCGGGGTCTGCCTATGTAACTTCCGATTCATGGAAAGCAACAGGCAACAGGTCTTCCTCACTTAAATACAAAGCCCTACGGTGCCGGCAACAAATAATGAACTTTTACAGATCGTTAGGATTCAACGAAACTGAATATACAATATTATCTGCTCTTACTCTGGGTTACCAAGATGAACTGACTGACGATATAAAGCAAGGCTTCAGAACTACTGGAACTGTACATGTGCTTTCAGTAAGCGGATTACATGTTGGCATCATTTATATGATGATAAGTTTCCTCCTCGGATTCATTCGCAAAAGCACGAAATATTACCTCCTAAAGCCCATTATTATAATTACACTTCTTTGGGTCTATGCTTTTATAACGGGTTTACCCCCATCAGTTCTGAGAGCAAGCGGTATGCTTACAGTATTTTGTATGGCGGAGATATGCGGAAAGAGGAGTTATTCCATGCATGCCTTATTTATCGCCGCGTTCTTTATGCTGCTGATAAGTCCATTCTCCTTGTTTGACATCGGATTTCAACTGAGTTTTATTTCGGTTCTGGCAATACTTTATCTACACCCTAAAACACTACCATTACTAAAAACAGAAAACAAGTATATAAAATATATTTGGCAAATGTTTACTTTATCCTTTGTTGCACAATTAGCGACATTTCCCATTTGCTTGTATTATTTCGGCACATTCCCCACTTATTTTTTCATCACAAACCTACTTATTGTTCCGTTAGTTACATTTATTACCTATATTGCTGGAGGAATTGTTATAGCCAAAGGATTAGGTTTTATTATACCCGTCTGGAGCGAATACCTCTTCTACCTTCCGGTTAAAGCACTGCAAATACTCGTACATGCAATGAAGTCTATCATACATTTTTTCGAGAATCTTCCTTTCGCCTTGATAGAAAATGTAAAAATATCCCTTTCCGATCTGGCTCTGATATTCACTATCATTATAAGTATTCTTATTTTTATGACTTATAAAAAAACAAAAGCCCTGTCAATTTCATTAACAGCCATACTGTTACTATTCGTATCTCATATTTACATGAATCTGAACGAAAAACCAGACGGCCTGATTGTATATAATCGAAGACAAGCCTCTGAAATAAAATATAACAAAGAGCTGATTAGGCCAGAAGATATTGATAAATATAAAGCGATTACTTTCAACGATAAAAAAATACTAATCCTGTCCGCCAACCTATGGCATGATAAAGATTCGGACAGAAAACTAAATGTAGACCATCTGATTCTCACAAAAGACAACAGCCTATCTTTGCATAGTTTAAACCAACATTTGACTATTAAAAATGTTATTATAGACGGGTCTTTATCGGCTAATACAAGAAAAAGAATATCTAAAGAATGTCAAAAATTAGATATTCCTTGTTATGATGTCATTGAAAATGGTGCATATAGTTTGAAATTTTAGTATTTTTGTCGCTGCATAAATCAGCATTAAAAACAGGGTAAGTCAAATAAATGATATCTAAAATAATAGCAAGTCAGAAAATAACAGAAGTAGAAGATCTACTCGACAAGTATGATAAGATTGTAATCATAACACATGTTTCCCCCGATGGAGATGCAATAGGCTCATCACTAGGCCTGTACCATTATTTAATGGGATTAGGCAATGATGTAAACATTATAGTACCTAATTCGTTTCCCGATTTCCTAAAATGGATACCCGGCGCCAAAGATATCCTGAATTATGAGAAACATACTGATTTTGCCAAAAAGTTAATAGATCAGGCCGAACTGATATTCTGCCTTGATTTTAATATCCCGAAACGAGCTTTACATCTAGGATCTCTGATCGAAGAAGCCAAAGGAAAAAAGATATTGGTAGATCATCACCCGGACCCATCTGACTTTTGTGATGTAACAATTTCTTACCCGGAAATCTCATCAACCAGTGAACTAATTTTCCGTTTAATATGCCGTATGGGTGATTTCGAAATAATGAGTTACGAAACTGCCACTGCATTGTATACGGGAATGATGACCGATACCGGCGGTTTTACTTATAATTCGAACAATATTGAAATATATTACATCATAGGTGAATTACTGAAAAAGGGAATAAACAAAGATCAGATATACTCGAACGTATACCACAACTATACAGAAGACCGATACCGGATGTTGGGATATACATTGTCTGAAAAGATGAGGATATATCACGAATACAATACGGCACTTGTTTGGCTTACTAATGAGGAGCAAAGTAAATATAATGTAAAAAAGGGAGACACCGAAGGTTTTGCAAACCTCCCATTGAATATAAAAGGAATTATTTTTGCTGTTTTTATTAGAGAGGACAATGATTTCATAAAAATTTCGTTTCGTTCACAAGGGGACTTCCCCAGCAATAAATTCGCATCTCAATGTTACAATGGCGGAGGACATTTAAATGCAGCCGGAGGTGAATTTTATGGTACAATGGAAGAAGCTATAGCCATATTTGAAAAAGGCTTGGCTATGCCTGAGTTTTCAGAGTTACTAAAGAAGAATAACAAAACACTAAACAATTAAGAATAATGAAAAAGGTTATAGGCATTATATCTGCCTTTATGGGTTTAGCTATCATATTCGCCGCTTGTAGTAAAGATTCATATGCTGACAAGTTGGAAAAAGAAGAAAAGGCAATTAAACAGTATATTAAAGAACAAGGATTTAATATAATTAACGAATATCCTGCCAGCCGTGTTTTTGCTGACAAACAATATTTTAAGGACCCGGATACCGGTATATATATCCATGTTATCGATTCTGGGAACAAAGACAAAATAAAAAAGGGAGATATCGTATATATGAGATATTATGATGCACGTTTTTTGATATCAGAACCAGACTCGACATACTCAAACGATAAGCAAAATTACGATGAATTTGCTGCATTGTATTTCACATATGGAAACTCAGGTTCATATATTTCGTCGGACTATAGTAGTGTATACCCTTTGTCTTCCTATATGTATACTTTCTTATCACCCGGTTGTGCCCGCCCTCTTGATTTTAATCTTGGAGATAAAGCTGAAGTCAGTATACTTGTGCCTTTTGCAAACGGCTCGTATTATCAACAATATAGCAACTATGAACCGATATTTTTCGGGCGACTGAAATATGTAAAATAACATAAAACACAAATTAGATGGCCTTAATTAAATCAATATCCGGTATTAGAGGAACTATCGGAGGGAAAGTCGGGGAAGGATTAAACCCCTTGGATACAGTAAAATTTGTATCGGCATATGCCACTTTTATCAGAGAAACAGTAAAGAACGGATCGAACAGTATTGTTGTGGGGCGTGATGCACGTATTTCCGGTAAAATGATGGAACAAGTAGTCATTGGCACTCTAATGGGAATGGGATTCGATGTGGTCAATATTGGCTTGGCAACCACTCCTACTACCGAATTAGCGGTTACTATGGAACAAGCTTGTGGAGGTATCATACTCACAGCAAGCCACAACCCCAAACAATGGAATGCACTCAAATTACTCAATGAGAATGGCGAGTTCTTAAATGCAAAAGAAGGAGAAATTGTATTACAAATTGCAGAATCCGAAAAATTCAATTTTGCACATATAGACCACATAGGAAAAGTTTCAGAAAAAGATTATACAGATGCGCATATACAAGCAGTTCTTAACCTTTCTCTGGTAGATGTGGAAGCTATAAAAGCTGCCGATTTTGAAGTATCGATAGATTGTGTAAATTCCGTAGGAGGAATTGTTATACCTAAATTATTGAAAGCTTTAGGTGTAAACAAAATCAATGAACTTTACTGTACTCCTAACGGAGAATTTCCTCACAATCCGGAACCACTTCCGGAACATTTGGTAGATATCTCTACGATGATGAAGACCACGACATCTAACGTGGGCTTTGTTGTAGACCCTGACGTTGACCGCTTGGCTATCATATGCGAGAATGGAGAAATGTTCGGTGAAGAATATACTCTTGTTGCAGTTGCCGATTATATACTGAAGCATACTCCGGGCAATACTGTTTCCAACTTAAGTTCGAGCCGGGCTTTACGCGATATAACCCGCAAATATGGATGCGAGTATTATGCATCAGCTGTGGGAGAAGTTAATGTAACAACTAAGATGAAAGCTGTAGGAGCCGTTATAGGAGGAGAAGGTAACGGAGGCATTATTTATCCTGCCAGCCATTATGGTCGCGACGCTTTAGTAGGCATTGCCTTATTCTTATCTCATTTAGCTTTTGAAAGAAAAAAAGTGAGCGAGATACGAGCATCATACCCTCAGTATTTCATCGCTAAGCAAAAAGTAGAATTAACGCCAGACATAAATGTTGATGCCATACTTAACGCAGTAAAAGAAAAATATAATCAATATGATGTAACTGATATAGATGGTGTAAAAATAGATTTCCCAGACAAGTGGGTACATCTTCGCAAATCAAATACAGAACCCATAATCCGTGTTTATTCGGAAGCTCAAACAATGAAAGAAGCGGAAGATATAGGAGGTGAAGTAATGGCTGTTATAAAACAGCTGGCTAAATAAAACAGAAAAAGCAGTTCTTAAAGAACTGCTTTTTTTTATTTCTATAGGTAATAAAACAACCGATTTTAATTAATTCAGACAAAGCCCATTTAATGCGTTAGGAAGAGCATTCTCCACATAATACGAACGAGCAAATTGCTTTAAAAAATCAATTGTTCTTTTAGAAGGTACGACAACCTTCTCGTCCTGATACTTCTTTTGTGTAAAGTTTCTTTTCATAGGCGATTCCCTTTATATAATTAGTTCTGTAAAAGAAACGCCAGAATCAAAATCTTATTGTTTATCCATCAAGATTTAACATTCAACTCATACGGTCCTTATAATCTTCGTAGCTGAACTCTTTATAAATCTCCAACTTATTATATTTATTCCATAGAGCAATTGCAGGATGCGAGATACCATTAAACATAGTCGTTTTTACAATAGTATAATGGATCATATCTTCAAATATAATCTTATCTCCTATCGAAAGAGGCTTATCGAAAGACCATTCACCTATAAAGTCGCCACTTAAACAACTACTTCCTCCCATCCTGTAAGTAGGTAATCCTTCCACCGGATCAAAATATGCCCCTCTGATACGAGGTTTATATGGCATTTCTAAGCAATCGGGCATATGGCAAGCAAAGGAAACATCCAATATTGCTGTTTTTATTCCACGGTTTTCAACAATATCAACTACCGAAGAAACCAACACTCCGGTATCCCAAGCAAACGCGCTTCCCGGTTCCATTATTATCTCCAGATCAGGATATTTGGCTTTAAAGTTTTGTAACAAACTTACCAAATGCTCTACATCATAGCCCTCGCGAGTCATCAGGTGCCCCCCCCCCATATTAAACCACTTTACTTGATGTAAAAGATGTCCAAACTTTTGCTCTATTACTTCCAATGTTTTTTCAAGATCGTATGAGGACGATTCGCAAAGTGTATGGAAATGCAATCCTTCAACTCCATCAGGAAGCTTATCTCCTAGTTGATCAACCGAAATACCCAATCGTGAACCGGGAGTAGCCGGATTATACAAATCCGTTTCTACTACGGAATATTCCGGATTAATACGCAATCCGCAAGACACTTTTTTTCTGTATTTCACCGTTTCCGGATAAAATCGCTCAAATTGAGATAAAGAGTTAAATGTAATATGACTGCTATATCTCATAAAAAGAGGAAAATTCTGAGGTGTATAAGCTGGTGAAAAAGTATGGGCAAGACTTCCCATCTCTTCGTATGCCAATTGAGCCTCATATACAGAGCTGGCCGTAGAATACGGCACATATTCACGGATAATAGGAAAGGATTTCCACATTGCAAAAGCCTTAAATGCCAGGATAATATTTACACCTGCTCTCACTTTTAAAGATTTTATAAGAGAAAGATTTTTTCTTAACAATTCTTCCTCCATTACAAAACAGGGTGACGGCACTTTATCTATATCTATCATTTTCTAATCTTTTAAATCTACAATAGCATAATGAATTTACAGAATGCAAAGGTCTACTAAATTTTACTTAACTCCAATATTCTGATAAAAAATAATTACCTGAGTAATAGCAAAAGCCGTATCAGGGGAGGGTGCCTGTAACAAGGATAAGGCAGGGACAGGGGAAAGACGAAAATAATTATAAAAAACGCAAAGAGTCCCCATACATTAATAGTATGGGGACTCTTCATCTTTAAAACGGCGGTAACCTACTCTCCCACTTAACGCAGTACCATCGGCACGACCGGGCTTAACTTCTCTGTT
>JAISUS010000001.1 GCA_031271965.1 Prevotella sp.
GAATGGCATTCAAGAGGTCATGGGTTCGAATCCCACTATCTCCACTTAAACAATAAGCCGCAGGCATGAAAGCTTGTGGCTTAAATTATAACTTATAGGGACGGGACACTTGGTAAATCGAGGGCGAAAAGTCACATTTTCAAAACTGAAAATGTGACTTTTTTGCTCTTAATCTAAATGTTCTAATGATTCTATTTAAAAAAAATGTAGATGTATTTTCTTATACGGATAAATGTGGAGTTCATAATTCTGTTTAAAAGAAAAACAGTTAAATTATTGGAGAAATAAATAAGAGAGATGTGCTAAAATTAAGGACATGAGGATTATGAGACTTTCATGTCCTCTTTTTAATGGATAATTATTATATGGGGTTACCCATTTTATATAGATTTAGGAGAAAAAATTTATAAAGAAGATTATTATCATACCGCCTAGACCACTACAAAAAAAGAAGATGAAAGTTGCAACGTATTGCCGAATCAGTACATTGAGTCCGATCCAGAGTAGTAGTCTTGATTGACAAATCAAATCTTATACAAAGATGATATCAAAGCATCAGTCTTGGATTTCTGCTGGTGTATTTTATGATGCTGATAAAAGTGGGTTTAGGAGGAGCAGGAGAACCAGACTGGACTAAATGATAAAGAAGCTTGTGAAAACTACATCACCACCATATTGTTAAATTGCTATGAGATGAAAAAGGAATGTCACTTTAAAATAATAATTTCATTTAAGTGTAAATTATTCTGTCTGAATAGTCGTTTGTGTGGAATAATTTGAAATCATTTGATATAATATATTTAATTATAAATAATAAGAGATATAATAACAGTTAGTTAGCATATAGCCAACCACAAATCAAAGGGTTGGGTTATTTAAAATGAAATAACTTTGGTTGCATAATATTGAATTTAAGTTATTTCATGCTACTATAATTATAGAAAGTTTGTTGATATGGAGGTTTTATGTGAATTACACATATTACATCAGATTATCCGATACATATAGATCTGAATTCTGACGAAAATATGCTGGGGATTAAAATTACCACAGATAATTAAAAAATGTTTTCTTTTTGAGGCTTGGGGTGAAGAAATAATAATTTCAAATAACCAATGATCTCTCCAAGACAGGAAATGGAATGTTGTTTACATTTATAACTGATTTACTATAGTATAGGGGGAAGAATAATGGATTTCAGTATATCTATTGGAATTGATAAGTATATACATCTTAATGAAACACCTTTTGCGGAAAATGATGCTACTGGTTTTAATTATGTTATGAGAAATGTATTCAATATTGCAAATGCTGTTCTTTTAATAGGGAATAATGCAACTTACAAAAATATTGAAAGTGAATTCGAGAATATTATTGAAAAAATAGAGGATAAGGATCGATTTATTTTCTTCTTTGCTGGTCATGGTAAAAATTTAGGGGATAGTCCGTATATAAGTACTTATGATAGTGCGAACTCCCTTAGAGGAATAAAGGATACATGGCATAGCTTAATTTACTTGATTGAACGGATAAACAAAACAGGTTGTCAAAAGAGTCTATTCTTTGTAGATGCTTGTGAAAGTACAATTCAACTTGGATCAAGAGATACAACTACAAGGAAGTTCTCTTTTGATGAAATAGAAGAAATGATAAGCACGAATACATATTCATATGTTTTTAGTTCTTGTTCCCATAAAGGAGTTGCTGATGTCTATCCCGAAAAAAGGCATGGAATTTGGAGCTATTTTTTATTACAAGCTCTAAGTGGTAAAGAACCCAAGGCATTGATTGAAAATAATTGCTTAACAAATGAATCATTGTCAAGTTATCTAAATATTTTTGTTAGAAATTATTGTAAATCAAATCCAAATTGTGATATTCAACAAACACATACATGGGGGAAAAAAGAAGGTGAGTTTATGATTATTAAATTTCCTGAAGCCCAAATACAAAAATATAATTCTCTACCCCCAAAAAGTTTAAGACGGGTTGAATTTGTGACTATAAAGATAGAAGGTATTAAACAACTTAGTGGATTTATAAAGGGTAAGCATATCGTTCCTAAATCTTATAGTTCAGCGGTAGAAAGATTTATACTTAATATTGCAGCTAATGATATAAAAAAGCACATTGATGCAGTAGCTAATTCATTAAAGGATGTATTAAAACTAAAAAGGAGAGATTTTAAGGTTGAGTATTACAGTAATAGTGGAGTCTTTGAATGTCCCTATTTTCTTTACACTTACAATGTGGCTATTAATCCAGATGATATTTCAACTGTTATATTTACAGCATCTTTGGTGCCACATGATGTTGATAAGCTAATTGAAGTATCAAAAAATGTTGATAAGTGTTTCCCGGATTGGTTTGATTATCTTATATTTACATTAGAGAAACGAATAAATATTTCTGACTTAATTGACAAAGTAGAAGAATTAGATGATGATAGGCTTAATGACTTTAGTTATAAGTATGACGCGGAATGTACTTATTTGGAACTTGAAAATATAAAGTCTAAACGAGTTTTTGTAATTTTTAAAAATGAAATAAGTATTAAATTTTATGTCAAAGAAGAAGTTGCTGATATGTTAGAAAGTCTAAAAGATATAGCAAACCAAATTAAGTTGATATCACCAACTTATAAATTATTAGGTTAGATCTACAGATATGTAAGAAGTTTGAAATTGGCATAAAAAAATAAATAAAACGTTGTAATAAGGGTAGGATAATGGACGAAAATCAATTATTTGAAATCATTAAAAAAAATACAGAAAGTGAATACGTGGACTTTAAAAAAGAAATTTATAATTTTTCTGTACTTGAGAATAAAGAAGAATTTTTAAAAGATGTATTATCCATGGCTAATTCCAAATTTAAAGGTGATAAGTATATTATCTTTGGAGTAAAGGAAGAGGGGATTTCAAGGAGTATTGTTGGAGTTAGTCCAGAACAATTTAAAGATCAGGCTACATATCAACAATTAATTAGAGATAATATAGAACCTGACATTAAATTCGAGATGAAAATGTTTCAAAAGGATGATCATATACTATATTGTTTTATTATTAATGGTGATGATAGACCGTATATTGCCAAAAAGATGTTCGGCAAGATTCGACCGGGATTTTCACATATGAGAATTAATACTTCAAGAACACCATTGTTAAGAAGAGATTTTGATGAGATATATGAGGAGAAAGAAAATTTTCTGCAAATGAAATTTGCAAAATTGAAATTAGATCAGAATGAATGTAGCAAAGAGCTGCTTTTAATAAGAATGATTAAAAGTAACTATAATTACATTTCTACAAAGTTAGATGAATTTGAGTATGATATTGATGGATTTATTTCTACATGGGAACGAATTTCAAATAGTCGAGAATTTCGGGATGCGGTTAGAATAGATATAGATAATGATAGTAAAAATATTATTGATAAAATAGCCGGTTATCACATAAGACCATTTGATGTAAAAATATTATTTAATATTCTAGCGGAATGCAAATATAAGTTTTATGAAAATTATGTAGAAATAGTTGAAAAAATATCTAGTGATTTTACAATAGCATTGCAATATGAGGAGATGTTAAATAGATTTGATATTCCCCAAGAAATAGTATGGAATAAAAAGATGATAATGGATTTTATTTCCAATTTAAAAAGAATAAGAGGTTTATTTCATAAAAAAACAAAATTGATATGGGGAGAACCAAATCAATTCTATAATTATTATCAGGTATTAGATAATCGAATAGATGAGCTGCAGGCACAATTAGATAAAATTTATATATTGATGGAAGAAGTAAATCAAAAATTATTTACAGTTTTAATAGACTAAAACTATTTACATTAAAATTTATATTTTGTAGAAAAGATAATAATTCTTACAGTTTTAATTATAAGAAGTGTTAAGCAATCGGTCTCGAAAATTATTCATTATAATAGTATTATGTTTTACAGTGTTTTTCTCTAAGATTGCGTATTAAATTAATTGAAGGAGAATTTTTTTAGGGATTATATCCAAGGGGTAATTAGGTTCTTTTTTTTCTCTTCAAGGCATGTTGAAGCATTGATGATCACATAGAGAGTAATCATCAATTTTAAAAGATCACTATAATATGCCATATGATTCTGGATAGCCATTAGAGTGTCAAGGAATGTGCGTATACAGCAGGTTCTGGATGAGTGGGTTTTTAGTGGAACGACGGTAGCCGTATTTTAATAAATCAGCAATGCTGTACCAATTAATCTGGGAGAGAGGATTATAAAAGCAATTATTGCCTTCAGTAGACAAATACCGGTTTGAAAAAACTAAGCGTTTTAAAGAAGCTAATACTAATTGGGAGAAATTAATGGAATGTAAGGTGGGGGGCGAAATATATGAAATTTGCAATTGATCGCATCAGAATCGGTACCGAAGAGGAAGTGAGTGCTGATGAGTACTATGACTTATATATACCCCAAAGAAAAACACGTTTTTTCTGCCCAGAATGTGGAGAACCGGTCTTTTGGAGATGTAGGGGAGGAGCTCAACCGAATAAATTCTGCCATTATACAAAAATGGCATCATCACCAGAGTGTGATAAACGTGTAGATGGAAGATCTGAGCTGAACCTTTACGAAAGAGTGGGACTTCCGATGAGTTTAATACGACTGGGGGAATCCAATTTCCGCATAAATATTATGTTCCCGGCTATAGGAGAAAGACTTCTTGAGATAGCATCAAGACAAAATTTAAAAATATGTATATCGGGTTATGGAAAAGATAGGATATTTCCAATCAATCATACTTATTTTCGTGAAGATGCTACAACCATGCTACCCGTAGATTTTGTACCCCAATGGGGTTCAAACTATGCTATTCAGGTCGATACCGGATACGAAATTAAAAGAAGATGGTCTAATTATTCGGATGGATTTGCACAGGGCGGAGCGATTTTTACATATGAAGAAACTGGAGGGAAGAAAATAAGACGTGGTGACAGTATTTCGCCCGGGCGACTGTACTATATTGTCACGAAACAGTTTCATTCACCTTATAGTGAGATTAAGACCGAGCGTATAGGATCGATACGACTGAATGAATGCGACTATTCGGTATACACCGCTTTAGTCAATGTATCTATTGACGATGAGATTAGGTTTACAGTAATTAGCAACTATCTGAAGTCTCAGTTTGGCGTTTTGTTGCTGGAAACAGCACCTGAATTGATTGTGCTTTGGCCTCCGGTGACGGAGCAGGATGTGTTGGTGCCAACAAAAAACACATCCGTCATTTATTGCGCGGTATCAAGTGGGAACACTGTTCCCAAAGTTTATTCTTACAATTCTAATATTGTGTCTTCCCTTGATGTTAGTCAGGACGGTAATGGTGTGAATGCGCTGGTACTACCAATTCATAAACATGAAACGGTAGTTTCGGTAGATAGAAAGTATATAGGCAGAGAAATTATATTTCGGAATAAGCTGCTTACTATTGAAGATTATGCCTACAAGATCGCTATGGAGAAGCAAGATGGTACGGCTCTTGATTTTGAGGCATTAACATCCACTGATCTATCATCTGATCTAGTTCTAAAAAGTAATGCGAAAATGGAATTGTATATTGGGAGTCATGACAAAACATATTTACATGTACCAATCCGAAGTTCCTATACAACTATACCAGTCAGACGAAACCCTGCAGAAATAATTTTTGCTGTAGAAAACGGGATCTTGCAGCAGTATGGAACTAATACCATACAGGAGCCAAGCATAAACGAGCAGAATTTACTGCGTCTAATCAATGAAAATTGTATGGGAGAATATATTCCTGCTCCGCGATGGATAGGATTTCTATTGTCTGAGTGGCAAAGAAATGGGCATAGTACTTTGGCTTTCGCTGTTCGGAGATATATATACAACGGGAAAATTCCACGAGGGTTGCTAAACACACTTCAAGTTTCAGTAAAAATGCAAGGCTGATAATGCTGCAAAATAATGTGTTGTAAACACATAAATTTTGAAAGGATATTGCTTATGAGACAAATAGATATATTAAAGGCAAAATACATAAAGCAAGATAAGATTATGCTTTTTACTTGTGCTCGTTGCAGCGAGCAGAAAGCAGCAAAAAAATATGCAGAGTGCATTATCGATGGTGTAACACTCCAAATTTGCAACGGTTGCTATGGATACTTAAAGTCCGTTCAGAGGCAGACAAGCAATAATAATACCGATAGTGAAGAAATGGCTCTGTGTGATTTTCCCAGTCTGGTGCTCACGGAGGGAGTGAAATCATCAAAGAAAGAAGTCGTACTTTTTGATCTGACAGAAGAGGAAATCGTGTATGTTAGTCGTTTGGTTACCCCAAAAGAAATTCGCACCTATTTCCAAAAACATCCAAAAGAATTTGCAAAGATTCGACCTGGATTCCGGGCGAATTCTTTGTCAGATGATGACACCATTGCGCTTGTTTGTAAAAACTCGAATAGCCCTTTTGTTGCTTCATTTTTGAAAAAATGGATTGATAAATGGTTGCTGCAGATCCAAGAGTCTCGTAATGAACTGGATCAGAAAGGTGCTTCTCCCCAAGAATCATTACTTCTTGCCATCTCTACGAGTATTTTTTCGGACAACATTGATTTGTTTTTCAAAATTTCAGACGAGGAATATTTAGTTGAGTATATAGCTTTGGTGAAAGCGGCATTATTGCTACTTAAGGATAAATCCGTGGTGAAGGAAAGTGATAATGGTGTAGCAGTCGCGCTAGAAAAGCTTGAGGCATCTGAACTTTCTGCGGTGAAAGAGAAAAACGCTGAGTTGCTGGCGTTGATAGAACAACTGCGACAGGACTTGGATGCAGAGGTTGCACAAAATATTGCTCTTGCTGAAAAAGTGCAGGTAATGCAGGCGGAACTGGATCATTTTTATGAGCTAACCAAATATACCGATACAGAAGCGGAAGATACTTATAGTAATGAATACGAATATGCCTCAATCTGTGAGGTTTTTTTAGACTACTACTCCGGGCAAATATGGTTGTCTCGTTTGGCAGACATAAAGGACGGAAAAATTACTCGTTTCACCAAAAATGAAGTTGCACCACATTATTTCAAAAACCGGGATCGTCTCTTTTGGAAGAATGGTCCGAGAGAGGAGGGATATATTGGCATTTGGCAGTGGAATGCTGCACCTAATAAATCCGATCCGTCTACTGACTATGTAACTACAGCATATGCTGACAATGCCAAAATTATTGAAATTATTGAGCTTTCCGAATGCCGGAAATATGAGGATATTGCTCAAGCTTTGAAAAGCAAAATTTTTTCTGTAACACTGGGGAGAAAGTGTCTTTTTGTCTGTCGAGATAATGCTGGTCAAATAATTGGCTTACTGTGTAATGAGCGTGATTTTGATATTAATAATGGAAATGCAAAGTTAAAATCCACGGTTTACACACTGCCACGGTTTGAAATATCTTCGACCGATATACTAACGGTCGCTGGGAAAAAGATATATGGCTTTACCAGCTTAGGTATGCCCCAAGGAGTATTTCAGATCAGGAATCCGTTGGACGTTGTGAAAGATGTTATAATTTTGCGCGCTACAAGCGCCGTACTCCGGCAACAAGGGCTAAGTAAAAAAGAAGCGCAACACTGCCAAAGTTTCTTGAAGAATCTGCCACTCCAGACGATATTCCAGGAGATCGCTGATGCCTACGCTTGTACAGAAGCTGAGGCTCAGGAATATGTTTTGGCATTTATCGAACAGGCCGATTCCTATCTAGCAGAAAATGATTTAGATATTGGAACGCTTGCTGTTGCATTGGATCATAATAAAGAACTAGTAAACAAATGCAAAGATTTGCTGACGGCTACTTGGGAATCTGAAAATGCAGAAAGATTGCATTATGCACAACAACAACTTGATGAGATAGAAAGTGCAGTTACTGTGCAGCGTATGGAAGTTGAAACACTCGAATCTTCTTATCGCATTCTGCAGGATAAGAAGGCAGAAGTTCAAGCGGCAATTGATGAGAAAATTGCATTGGTCAACGATGTGGAGCGGAAAATAGCAGAACGTATTGCTGCCGCACGGAAGAACGCATCTGACTTCATTTGCGAAATGGCATTTTCCACTCCTGCATTCGCAACAGAAGAGTATTCCATGCCGATAAATTCTTCTCTGAGAATGGTTTTAACCACGCGAAGGATTGATGGAATACAGGGTGAAGAAATAACAGATGTAGATACGTTTGTTGACGAATTAGCAGATAATCTGAGTGCAGTAGGGTATAATGATATTATAGCGACCTATATGGCTCAGATGATCACATTTTGTATTGAAAATCGCTTGCCGATCGTATGTGGTACAAATGCTCTCAAAATAGCTGATTGTGTTGCGGCAATGTTTGGGAATTTGGGAGCATACACAACATCGCAATCTATAAGTCAGCCGGACTGCTCTGGTATTTGTGCAGCAATTCAAAACGAGTCCGTTGATAAGAAGTGTGTAGTTGTGGTAAATGGAGTGTTTGATGGGTTGAGCCTAAACGGCTTCAACGAAATCACACTTCAGTCGGAAATCTGGAGAAATAACGTTGTCCTGATATTTCCATTGAATGGTGTTACTGTTAATATGATTCCTAGTTATGTTTGGGGTCAAACGATGTTCATTGATGGGGATACAGGGCTGGATTATATGGGGACAGAGAATATTTCCATACATACAACAACTGTTGAGTTTGGCATTAGATGCACATCTGAGGAAACAACAAGCAAGAGAAAACAATTGAAAAACCTTTCTAGCATAATTAGTAATACCGCAATGCTAAACTATGCCAAATTTATGGCAGAAACCGATAGTACACTAAAGGATAATACTCAGATTTTGACGCAAATCACACTTCATGCGCTGTCTACAGGAAAAAAAGAACTGTTACTGAGAGAACTTTCGTCTATTGGTATCGATTTAGAGGCAAACAAAGAAATATCGCGGTATCTGTGAGGTGAAAAAAGTGGAAGATAAGATGCTGTACGTGATGGCTTCTGATTTGGGTATAACTAAATATGAGATTGAGACCGATGTTCAATATAGGTATAGGATCCTATATTCAGCAATGGCATGCTGGATAAAAGCCGCGAGTATGGATTGCCCTATAACCGGAAGCATTAATACAACCCCAGGTATAAGCCGTCGGCATATTAACAATAAGTGTTCGGCTGTTCTAGCTGAATTGTTAAAGAGATACCCCGATTGCAAAATGTGGTTTGAAACCGAAGGTAATCCAGAAAATCCTGTTATCATGCTCCGAAGTAGATTGCTACGTCACGGCGATTTGGTGAATGTTGGATTTAGTACTAATGTAGCTCTTACGACACCAAAACGGGTACAATTGACGCAAAATCTTGAGTGTATCAAAGGTAATGTATTACAGGCTAACAATACATATTCTGGTGTAGCAAATATTGTTTTGACACCACATGACAAAAAAATAATTCCAGAATTGGTTCCGCATGTAAGCAAGTGGTTTGGTCAATACATCAAGAGCGCCTGGTGGCAGCAGACAGATTTATTAGATGAAGGAATTCAGTATTTTGATTCTTACAAAAAATCCAGAAATAATCATGCATGCTGGCAAACAATACTTCCACAGATAGTTGGGGATATAGTTTTGCTTCGCCGAATCGTCAATAAAAATTCATATGAATATTTGTTATATAAACCCAATGAATACAAAATCCATAGGATTGATCCTGTATTGCAGGAACTTGGAGAACACCATAGGTTTATGATAGGGATGCGAGCGGTTTCTGAAAATCCTGTTCCAATTCAAGTCATTCAATATTCCGATCATATAGAACTTAAATTAAGAATCCATTTACCAACGAGGGAAGGTGTACTTCTGGAATCATGTGCATGGCCACATAACAGCATTACTGATAGATTAGAGTGGGATATGCCATTTCCGGTGTGGGAGTACATAAAGCCGTATTTGGCAGGGCTCGGGTTGAAGATAACGGAGGGGACTTATGGATAAGTATGGAGTAAAAAGTACCCATGATGCCATAAAAAATAAACTGCTTGACTACATAAACACGGTATACTTGGGAAACTGCGATGCGTTGCGCGAGGCGTGTGAGGCGGAGCTACAAAGTCAGGGAATGCTATATCAGGAACCGTATATTGAGGCAAGCCATGCATATCTTGCAGTGGAAAATGGACTGGCAACTGCGAATGTGGGAGAGGATGTCAAAAGAACACTTATATCTATGTCAGAAATGGCACTTGGAGTTTTCAAAAGTCCTTATAAGCACCAGATTGACTCGTTAGAGGCATATTATCGTGGGAAAGACTTATTTGTGGCTACAGGAACGGGTTCAGGTAAGACGGAATGCTTTATGTGGCCAATGGTCAGCAAACTGGTACTTGAACAGATATATTCTCCTAAAACGTGGGAAGTGCGTGGTGTTAGAGCAATTATGCTCTATCCTATGAATGCACTTGTTTCTGACCAATTGGGTCGTCTTCGACGTATGATCGGCAACGGAGATAACGGATTCCATAGTTTGCTTTCCGATTTAGCACCTGGATGTCGTGTTCCGCAATTTGGTATGTATACTGGTCGTACACCGTATCCAGGAACAGTGGATCGGCACCAGAACTATGAACTTGCCGAAACCATAGATAAGGATATTCTACAGCAGCCGGAGAAAGTTAAGACCAAATTGCGTGAACTGGGTAAATACCCTTCCAAAAAGGATCTGGCTACTTTTATTGAACGGTTGAAAAATAACGAAACTTTTTTAACCGATCCGGAAGATGCGGAGTTGATTACTCGCCAGGAGATGCACCAACAATGCCCAGATATTTTAATTACAAACTATTCCATGCTAGAATATATGCTGATGCGTCCCATAGAAAAGGGAATCTGGGACAAAACACAAGCATGGCTTAATAGTGATCCTGCTAACAAACTACTTTTCATTATTGATGAAGCACATATGTATCGTGGATCTTCTGGCGGTGAGGTTGCACTTTTGGTTCGCCGTGTTCTTCATAAGTTAGGGATTGGACGCAATAGAGTGCAGTTTATTCTTACAAGTGCCAGTGTCCCTTCTGGAAGCGAAAAGGAGCAGGAGGTGTATAAATTTGCTTGTGATTTAAGCGCACAAGAGGAAGAGAACAATACTTTTGCGCTTATTAAAGGAACACAAGTGACGGTTAATATCAATGGTAATGAATTTGATCCTTTAGTTCTTATGGACTATGATTTTGATGCTATCCAACAGGAATGGAGTGTAAAAAGTGAGGCTATTCGGGAATTTGGTCGAAGAGTTGGATTTGAGTTATCGTGTGATTTTACTGATGAAGAAGCAGTTGAAAACTGGCTGTATGATCAATTGGAATCTTGCAACCCAATGCTCCGTATAATGAAGCAAACACGTGGAAATGCAACAAACTTTAACAAATTAGCATCAGTTGCATTTCCGGATATTGATCATTTTGTTGCCGAAAAAGCTACAAGTTCCCTTTTGGCAATTGCTCCGTTAGCAAAGAATTCTGGAGGAAACATACTTTATCCTGCACGCTTGCATATGATGTTTCGTGGTCTGCAAGGGATATATGCTTGTTCAAATCCGGCATGTACATGTAACAATCATGATGCCACTACACTTGGTCTTGGTCGGATATATCTGAATAAGCCAAGCTCTAGATGTGAATGCGGTGGAATGATATATGAACTGGTAAACGAACGTGCTTGTGGTGCATTATTCTTAAAGGGTTACCTTAATACCTCAGAACGCATAGATCCATTTGTTTGGAACGAACCCGGTGTGCAATTCACCGCCGATATGAAGGAAGTGTATTTTTATATAATTCAGAATGACGGGAGTTATAAGCGATCAGGCGATCAGAAAGTTGCTTGGCTCAATACTATTATTGGACGACTGGATGAGTTCAATGATCATACGGGAGAGTCAGACTTCATCCAGGTTGCGTATTGTGACACGGAAATCAAGGGAAGACCGGATGCGTGGACCTTTAAAACTTGCCCCAAATGCGAAAAGCAGCATTTTGTAGCGACCGATTTTAAAACTAAAGGAAATGAGCCGTTTTTCAACCTGGTATCAGAACAATTTTATGTTCAACCCCCAGTGCCCAAATATAGGGATCTAGTCAATGAGGGCAGAAAAGTGTTGTTATTTTCTGATAGCCGTCAAAGGGCTGCGGTTTTAGCAAGGGATTTAACACGGGCAGCAGATGAAGATGCTATGAAAAAAGCACTTACTGTTGCGGCGTTTGAATTGCAAGAATGGGCTAAATCGGAAAATAAAATACCAACCCTTAATCTGCTTTATACAGTATTCTTAAAAGTTGCATATAAGAATAACCTTCGTTTCTTTTATGGGAATAACGAAGAGCATCTTCTCAAAGCAGTGCATTTAATGGGCGAAAAATATGAAAAGAAGCAGGGGAAGGTAAAATACGACGTTGTTGCTAAAACGTTATTTAAAACGATACCTGATCAGTATAATGAACATCTGCTGCGGCAGCTATGCAGTAACTTCCGCTCCTTGACCGATGCAGGACTCTGTTGGATAGAGCCATGTGATATCGATGATGAAACCTTTGACGAGATTGAGGAGGCATTTAAAGCGGCGGAGATTAATTTATCTCTTAATGAGTTTGAGATACTCTTTGCTGCCTGGGCAATGGAGATCATGACCTCCCAATATGCGGTGGGTTCCGAAATTGATGATGATGTCCGTAGGAGACTCACCTCATACCATCAACATTTGGGAATTGAGAACGAAAAAACACTGCCACCACGCATCAGAAAAATGCTTGAAGCAAAAGATTTTACAAAAGAGCAAATTTTCGTGATTACTAATACCCTTTCGCAATATTTGGTACAAGGAGTGAATTCCTCTGCAAAATATTTAAACACCGATATGGTGGCTTTGCGTTTTGATGAAGACCATGAATGGTATAAATGTCCTCGATGCAGTGGCGTATTCCCATATATACTTTGGGGAAGATGTGCGCATTGCGGAAAAGGCGTGCCCAAAAAGATGTCAGCAGACGATTTCGCTGGTATAGAATTTTGGAGAAATCCCGTTTTGAGAGCAGTTCATGGCGATCCTCAGGCGTTGATGACCCGTATCAACACTGAAGAACACACCGCTCAGCTTTCTCATAAAGATCAGCGTCAAAAAACATGGTCTACCACTGAGGATTTTGAAATGCGGTTTCAAAATGTACATGTGGATAATGACCGTCCGGTGGATGTACTTAGTTGCACAACAACAATGGAAGTCGGTATTGATATTGGTTCTTTGACTGCAGTCGGTCTGAGAAACATTCCGCCAATGCGCGAAAATTATCAGCAAAGAGCTGGTCGAGCAGGGCGAAGGAGTGCAGCCATTTCTACCATTGTTACATATACAGATAATAGACCGCATGATAGCTACTATTTCCATAACCCTGCTAAAATAATTTCTGGTGATCCAAGAACACCTTGGATCGATGTGGAAAACAATAAATTGGCATATAGACACCTCAGTGTTATTTGTGTAACAAAATTCTTTGACAAAATGGGTGTTGGCGCGGATACAGTTGGTATCTGTGACTTTATTGAAAATACCTATGCTAAATTTACAGCATTCATCTATGGGCTAAGATCTCAAAATTTTGATCTTAAAGCCCTTATCCCCAGCAAGGTAAAAATTGATATCGATAAATTTAAATTCGATTTTTTAGAGCAGCTTGAACATTTAAAGACACAAGTTGAAGAGTTCCCAAGAGAATATCGGGATGACGATGACCATGAAAAGAGCGTATTAGACACATTCCTTGAATGTGGCATTTTCCCCACATATTCGTTTCCCAAGGATGTTGTTGGTTTCTATGTCGAAAATAATAAAGGTGCTGTTATCATACAAAAACCCGAACGTGCAATAGAGATGGCTATAAGCGAATATGCACCGGGACGTCTGGTTGTTATCAATAAGACTACATATAAATCCGGTGGTATTTATAGCTTTCATTCCAAGTTTCGTCCAGATCAACAGGAACACCCTGCACGTCCGTTCTTTGAGAGTCAGGAATATTTTAAGCCGCTGTACTACTGCAACAACAGTGCGTGCAATTGGATGGGTCTTGAGTACAAGCATATTTGCCCGTTTTGTGGTAAGGAAACTATTGAACAGCAGAATTTGCTAAAACCATGGGGGTTTGCACCAATTAATGGAATCAATGCAAAGGAAGTTGAAGCTGAGGCTGAGATGACATATGCGGAAGATCCGTGTTATTCAATTACCCCTGCAGAAAGTGAAATGGTGACTCCAAACGGTTTTGATAATCTTCGCTATTCTAAGAGGTCTGGTGATCCACTGATTATCTTGAATAAGGGGCCTAAAGCTACAGGTTTCATGGTTTGCAAAGACTGCGGTGCAGCTATTCCCGGTGATGACGAGTCCCTTCTAGTCCGTATTAGAAAACCTTACAGACATCCTCATCGAATCTATGAGTGTCACCACCCAGCTGCTCAGATTGTTAATACATATTTGGGCAATCAGTTCCTGACTGATATGGTTGTATATGAGATTTCGCTTGACTCAGAACAAATCAATGTGGAACCGAGTGGTTTGTGGATTAGAAGAGCAGGTCAGACCCTCGCCGATGCACTGACTTTAGCGGGTGGACGGTTACTTGATATTGAGTTCAACGAAATAAAAAGCGGATATAGACTGAGATACTCACCAGAAAAACATAAAACATATATTGACGTTTTCTTGTTTGATAGTCTTTCAAGTGGTGCTGGTTATTGCTCGGCCCTGCCAGAGCGAACAGATGAGCTAATGGCGATTACCAGAGAAGTTCTGACGAATTGCCCAGCGGGATGCGATAGCGCTTGTCACGAGTGTTTAATGCATTACTGGAATCAACGTGTCCATTCAATGTTGGATAGGCCGGCTGCGCTGCAACTGCTGAATTGGTGCGAGGATTCTGTTCTCCCAGATGCTTTGTCATATGAAGAACAGGACAAGCTGCTGAGACCGCTAAATGCACTCAGCGCAGAGTTTGAGATCATTGGCAACGGAACAAAGCATTTTATTAAGACAGTAGACAGACAGCATGAAATAGTGGTATATCCGTCAATGTGGAGTGAATATAGCACATTATTACCTGCAGGTGCTATCACCGTTTCCGACAAAATATTAAAATATGCATTGCCGAAAGCGGATGTTTTGATTCGAATAAAAATTTAATGTATAGTTTACAAAAAAGATGTATAGTAAGCGTCAAACTTGCTCGCGGTTTGAATAGTCTCATAGAAAATGAAACAACGCAAACTGAAGGATAGTAAATGGTAAATAACCAGTCCAGGTCAATAAGTTCGCCGCCCGATTGGGGCGGCGGTATATTTACCGTGTTTTTAGTTTTCTACAACGATCTGGCAATTCATCTGACCAAGGCATTA
>JAISUS010000017.1 GCA_031271965.1 Prevotella sp.
GCGGGCTAAACCAAGAGGAAAAAGGGTAAAAGACGCTAAAAAGAGCAGAAAAAAGTTGCTAAGATTTATTTATGGGAGCCTGTAATGAAAATTTTCGCTAAAATTTAAACAGGCTCTTAATATAAACTCTCTTTTTGTATGCTTCTTGCCTTTCGCCGAAAAGTAAATTTTATCTACCTTTGCAGCTTCAAAAAATAAAAAAGTAATGCTGATAATAGATAGTCTTAAAGTAGAGTTAGGCGACAGGATTTTGTTCGATAATATTAGCTATATAATAAACTACAAGGATAAAATCGCTCTTGTAGGCAAAAATGGAGCAGGCAAAAGTACCATGTTGAAAATCTTAGCCGGAGTAAATACCCATTACAGAGGAACTATTACCGGGCCGGATGGAGTAACAGTAGGCTACCTTCCTCAAGTAATGAAAATTTCCGATGAACGCACTGTTCGGGAAGAAGCGTCTCTTGCATTTTCTCACATCTTCGATTTACAAACAAAAATTGAAGATATGAACAAGCAGTTGGAGACTCGTACCGATTACGAGTCGGATGACTATGCCAAATTGATAGATGACTTCGCCCATGCACATGAGCATTTAGCTATGGTAGAAGGTATAAATTTTGAAGGAGAAGTAGAAAAAGCCCTATTGGGACTGGGATTCAAACGCACCGACCTTGACAGACCAACCAATGAATTCAGTGGAGGATGGCGTATGAGGATCGAATTAGCAAAATTATTACTGAGAAATCCTGATGTCATGTTATTAGATGAACCAACAAACCATTTGGACATAGAATCAATCGGCTGGCTCGAAGAATTTATTAATACACAAGCGAAGGCTGTAGTGCTTATTTCTCACGACCGGGCATTTATCGATGCCGTTACTACACGTACCATAGAACTGACGATGGGACGCATATACGATTATAAAGTAAACTATTCTAAATATATAGAGTTGCGGCAAGAGCGGCGTTTACAACAGATACATGCTTGGGAAGCACAGCAAAAACAAATAGCCGAAATAGAAGAATTTATTGAACGATTCAGAGCACAGGCAGCAAAGGCTGTTCTGGTACAAAGCCGGGTTCGCCAACTCGAAAAAATGGAGCGCGTAGAAATAGACGAAGAAGACAAATCGCAAATACGCATCCGTTTTCAACCTGCAACACGATCGGGAAATTACCCTCTGACCGTGGATATGGTAACAAAGAAGTATGATGATTACCTCGTATTCGAAAATGCCAACTTGATGATAGAACGTGGCGAGAAAATAGCTTTGGCCGGAAAAAATGGAGAGGGAAAATCCACTTTTGTAAAATGTGTTATGGAAGAAACTCCATATAATGGAAATATTATGCTGGGACATAATGTGGAAATTGGTTATTTTGCCCAAAATCAAGCTGACTTATTGGACGAGGACCTCACTGTATTTGAAACCATAGACCGTGTTGCCGAAGGTGATATACGCACACAGATACGAAGTATCTTAGGCGCTTTTATGTTTAACAAAGATGATTCGGAGAAAAAAGTAAAAGTCCTTTCAGGGGGTGAACGCACCCGCCTTGCGATGATCAAACTTTTGCTCGAACCCGTAAATCTATTGATTCTCGACGAACCGACCAATCATTTGGATCTGAAAACAAAGGAAGTTCTCAAAAATGCTTTATTAGATTATGACGGCACTGTTATTTTAGTATCTCACGACAGAGATTTTCTGGATGGGCTGGTGACAAAAGTATTTGAATTTTCGGACAAAAGAGTAAGGGAGCATATAGGTGGCATAAAAGACTTTTTGGCAAAAAAGAAGGCTTTATCGTCATAAAATATTGGCATTTGGGGTTTCTTTACCTACCTTTACCGCGAATCATCAAATTTTAATAAAACTACTTAAATTCAAAAAAAATGAAAAAAGTATTATTTTCTCTATTTGTTGTGATGGTGACTTTTGCTTCATGTGGAACAGATGCTGTAAAATTCAACGACACAATAGTGAATGAAGAGAGGTCCTTAGAAGCCCCTATCACCGAATACAGCAACAAGTTAGGACAGGCTATGGCAAGTAATTCTTATGAAGGAATAAAAGAATTAGGAGACAGCCTTTTGTTGAAAATTGACAAAAGTATAGAAGTAATCAAAAATCTAAAAACTCCTTCCGGAGGGGAGAAATTTAAAGAAACTTCTATTGAATATTTCGAATCGGCTAAAAAAATTGTTGCTTTAGGCAATAAAGCTGAATCGTTGGGAAGCGAACCGACAGAAGAACAAGTAACAGCTTTTTCTGAAGAATATGGAAATATGATTAAAGAAATAGCAGAAAGGACAAATGCCTATCTTGCAGTTCAAAAGGAATTCGCTAAAGAAAAGAACATGAAACTAAAATAAAATACAATATTAATCAGAAAGGCTGGTCAAAATGATCAGCCTTTCTGATTAAATAACATATCATTTTTTAGTGGTAACGATAACTACTCCTTCCTTTCCATCTTCACCATATAGCTTAACGGCTTCATCCTTATCCACAATTTTGATATTTGCAATATCTTCAGGTTTAAGTTTCTTTAAAGCATTGTTTGGCCCCTTCTTCCCATCTATAATAATCAGAGGCGCTTTATTTGCGAGCCAATTCATAAAAGTTGTATTATCATCTTTCTCTATGGGAGTTGAAGAAACTCCAGACTTCTGACTAGAACTCAGTGGAGTTAAAGTTATACTCAAAGAATTTGATTTATCAACCTTTACTGTAACACCGTTCATATCTATCATCGATACAGAAAGAGTCGCATTATCCGGAACATTCAAAACGAATTTACCGTCCATATCCGTAATAGTCCCTGCCTTTGTACCAACAATGACAACCGCAGCTCCTATTACCGGATTGCCCGACGAGTCTTTTACAATGCCACTTACAATCTTTGTTACAGATTCCTTTCCAGATTCGTCTACCGGAATATTCGTCATAACAAACACCTCATCTTCTTCTGCAGGAAGAGACGACTTCTTTGAAACATCAGCCTTCTCATATTTTTTCACAGGAGTTTTTCTGAACTCAAATACATCGGTTGTATCGCTTACCAAAGAATTACTTTTTGTGGCATCACTTACCTTTGCCATTTCGGCAAAATCACTAACTTTGACTTCTGAGATTTTGTTCAATTCACCGGAAACCTCAGGACGGGCAAACACTGTTATTGCGACTATTGTTACCGGAAGTACATAAAGATACTTCAATCTGGCCCACGGGCTTGATTTTTGTTTTGACATCATGGTTATACGTTTTTTAAGTTTACTGTGATTAAAGCTGTTGGCCATTGAGTAGAGCCTTTTGCCGACAGCTTTTTTTATTAATAATAATTGATAATGTTTAGCATCAATACCTTCTTTTAGAACATATTCATCCGCTTCATATTCATGTATATTTTGCAGTTCTTGTTTAATAAGCCATGCCGCCGGATTAAACCACTGAAAAACAATACAAATATCTGCTAACAAAATATCTATTGAATGGCGTTTTTGCAGGTGTGCCATTTCGTGCGTCATTATTTCCTTGCCATTTTCTTTTAAATCAGTCTCAGATATCACAATATAATTCATCCAGCTGAATGGAGATATGGCTTTATCATGTATCACAAGTTTACCCCCGTTATCTAATTTTTCTACTTTCCCCTGTCGGAACAAATGCCGGATACGCACCAAAAAATATATATTCCGACATATGAAGAATATAATTCCTATCAGATAAATAAGTAATATACCATGCATCCATGTAAAAGTCTTATCGGGTGATGCAACAGCATCAACGCTATTTGATTCTACAAATAACTGATGAAATTTGAACACTGCCTGGCTCACCTGAACCTCGGCATCTACATGAATATTACAAAACGGTACGGCAATCGATAAAACCAATATGCAAAGAACCGCAACACGATTAAAGGAGTGGAACGTATCCTTGTTCAGTAACAAACGGAAAAACAGGTAAAATACGACCAGACAGACGGCCGACTTGAGTATGTATACAAAGAACTCGCCCATACAATCTATCTATTAGAATTCTCTACATCTTTTATCAGTTGCTTCAACTCTTCTAAAGAAATATCCTCCTCTTGTACCAAAGACGACACGGCACTAAGATACGAATTGTTAAAATACTTCCTGATAACACCTCTTAGCGTACCTTTCCTAAAATCGCTCTCGGATACAACCGGATAATATTGATATGTATTTCCAAAAGTATTATGGGACAAAAATCCTTTTTCCTCTAAACCTCTTACAATAGTAGACAAGGTATTAAAGTGAGGCTTAGGTTCATCGTAAAAACTCAATATTTCTTTTACAAACAAAGCGCCTTTTTCCCAAAAGAAACACATTAGTTCCTCTTCCCTTACAGTTAAGTCTTTCATAATTCAATCATATTTTTCACAAATAACTAAACAATTTAGTTTACAAACTAATATTTTTAGTTAAAAAACTAATCATATTAGTTTTTATATCCTGATAACGTATTTAATGTAGTTTTAACCGCTCTATGGAGAGGAAAATTATCAATAATTACTATCTTTACGCCCTCAATTAATAGTAATGAATCAGAAGTATCCTTCAGCTTTATTAGAAAATGCGGTAAACGAATTTGCCAAGCTTCCGGGAATAGGCAGAAAAACAGCTTTACGCCTTATTCTGCACCTACTGCGGCAGGATGATGCTACTGTAGACAGTTTTTCACAAGCACTCGTTTCACTAAAACATCAGGTAAAATACTGCAAGGTATGCCATAATATATGCGACAACGAGGTATGTTCTACTTGTCTCGACAAGTCTCGCGATTCTTCCACCGTATGCGTAGTAGAGAACATAAAAGAGGTGATGGCCATAGAAAACACCATGCAATACAAAGGACTTTATCATGTACTGGGAGGAATTATATCACCTATTGACGGTATCGGCCCAACCGATCTGGAGATAGAAAGTTTGGTGGAACGCGTATCTAATGGCGGAATTACCGAGATAATATTAGCATTGAGCACTACGATGGAAGGAGACACCACCAATTTTTACATCTACAAAAAACTATCGCCTTATAATGTGAAAGTTTCGATGATTGCCCGTGGCATTTCCATCGGTGATGAAATAGAATATGCCGATGAGATTACTTTAGGGCGCTCTATCTTAAACCGTACCCTTTTTAACGAATCGTACAGAATATAAACGGACTTATGAGTAATCAAATTAAAAAAGCATATACGCTCCAAATAATAGCTTTTTGGGTAAATATCATTCTCCTTGCAACCGCTTTACTTGTTGTACTCCAAGCCAAAGGGCCGGACTTTGCGTCTAGCCCCACAACAAATATTGCCTTTGAGAGGTATGCAATCATTCTTACATTAGCTATAATACCAATATCGCTGAAACTTTTCCATTCTTATCATCTGAAAACGAAAAGTTTGAAGCAAAATACATTTATAAAGAAATATACAACAGCTTATTACCTACGCCTGATCATATTTGATGCGATGGCGATCCTTAATCTGACAGGCTTCCAGTTGTATAATTCACACAATACAATGTATTTGACAATAATGATTATCTTTGCACTGTTTTTTTGTTATCCAAACAAACAAGCATTACAAAATGAATCAGAAAATGAAAAGTCTGAAAATGATTAAACTTATAATATGATTATTGCAGTAGATTTTGACGGAACAATAGTAGAACATGAATATCCGAAGATAGGACGTCCGATCCCCTTTGCAATCGAAACCTTACAGCAGTTACAAAAAGACGGACACACCCTTCTATTGTGGTCGGTACGTAACGGAAGTTTGCTACAAGAGGCTATAGACTATTGTGAAAGTAAAGGTGTAAAATTTTATGCCGCTAATAAAAATCACCCGGAAGAAGACCCTACAAAAGCTTCTCGCAAACTCGATGCGGAAATCTTTATCGACGATCGAAATCTAGGCGGACTTCCCGATTGGGGTATAATCTACCATGCTATAAAAGCAGCACAAAAAGGAGAAACCTCTTTCGAAAAGATAATGATGTCGTCCGGAGAAAATCAACGTATTCGCAGGAGAAAAAAGAATTTCTTCATCCGTCTGGGTGAGATGTTCGAAAAAGACAATTACTAAAAAACAATGCTACAATATGCTTTTAAAAAATTCTCAATTGAGTCTTCGTGCTGTCGAACCCGAAGATCTTGAAATACTTTATAAATGGGAAAATTCGACAGAATTATGGATACACGGAAATACTCTTGCCCCTTACTCGAAATTGGTATTACGCGAATATATCAATAATGCCATAGAAATGGATATTTATCAAAGTAAGCAACTACGGCTGATGATAGATCTTGTAGATAAAGATCAAGATGTTACTATCGGCACCATCGACCTCTATGATATAGACCCGCACAATCGCAGAGCCGGTATTGGAATATTAATAGATGAAACCCATCGCAAAAAACAATATGCGACTCAGGCATTGGAACTGATGAGAGAGTATGCGTTCAACTTTTTACGCTTGCATCAAGTGTATGCTTACATATCATTAAGCAACACGAAGAGTATCAGCCTGTTCGAAAAAGTGGGATTTAAGCATGTCGGCATTTTAAAAGATTGGGTACAACGAGGAGAAAGATTTGAAGATGTACAGTTCTGCCAGCTTATAAATAAAAGCAAATGAACGAGGATATAAAAAAAGCCTTTGATGTATTGGTAGCCGGAGGTTTGATCCTCTACCCTACCGATACCATTTGGGGTATAGGTTGCGATGCAACCAATGAAGATGCAGTCCGGCGGGTTTATGAACTAAAGAAGCGCACCGACAGTAAGGCTTTGATTACATTATTAGATAGTCCTGCAAAGTTGAATTACTATATCGGAGATGTACCCGATGTAGCCTGGGACTTAATAGAATTGGCAGACAAACCTCTCACTATTATATACGATAATGCCCGAAATGTGGCATCTAATCTGATAGCCGAGGATGGTAGCCTAGCTATAAGAATAACCAAAGAAGCTTTCTCGCAAGGATTATGTAATCGTTTCCGCAAAGCGTTGGTATCCACATCAGCTAATATTAGCGGAGAATCTTCTCCCTCAAATTTTAGTGAGATCAGCGATGAAATAAAGAACGGTGTCGACTATATTGTCCGATACCGCCAGGAAGATACTGCTAAAACAAAGGCATCCAGTATTATAAAACTCGGAAAAAGCGGAGAAATAAAGATTATAAGAGAATAATGCCTGCATACGAGGATAAAATATTCGAGGGAGTTTCATATTCCGAGGGGCTAAGCAAAGACACATTCGAAGAATGTACTTTCTCGAATTGTGACTTCACGGATGCAAAAATTTTATACTGCAACTTCACCGATTGCACTTTCATTAATTGCAACCTATCCATGACTGACCTCAATCAGTCTGCGCTAAATAATGTAGAATTCAAAAACTGTAAGATACTAGGCGTAAAGTTCAATAATTGCCACGATTTTATCTTTGAAGTAAGTTTTGATAACTGTATGCTTGATTACAGTTCTTTTGAGAGACGGAAGATGAGCAAGACCATTTTTAAGAATTCTTCTCTCAAAGGTGTTGATTTCGGGGATGCAGATATAAAACAATCTAAATTTATAAACACAGACCTCAACGAAGCTATTTTTTACAATACGAATATTCAGGAAACCGATTTTACAACAGCTTATAATTATTCGATAGATTTAAGTCAAAACAGTATAAAAAAAGCCCGCTTCGCTAAAGACGGTTTAGCCGGACTTCTCAATCAGTTTGATATTATTATTGAAGGATAAAAAGGAAAGGGGGCTGTCCCAAAAGATAGAATTCCCGTCATTGCTTCGGGCTATCGCCCTCGCAATGACGTATAAAAGACCTTTTGAGACAGCCCCTTATTTACCGTTATTTCTTTAATTTTTCTTTCAGTATATGTGGAATCTCGGAAGGTTCCTTGGCTACTGTCACCCCAGCCGCCTCCAGGGCTGCTATTTTTTCGACTGCTGTACCCGAACCGCTTGAAATGATAGCTCCGGCATGTCCCATCTGTTTGCCCGGAGGTGCAGATTGCCCGGCAATAAAACTTACCACAGGCTTTGTCACATGCTTTTCGATATATTCGGCAGCCAGTTCCTCGGCATTACCTCCGATTTCGCCAATCATAACAATAGCGTCTGTTTGGGGATCGTCTTGTAACATCTGTAAAAGCTCACGGAAATATAAGCCGACAACAGGATCGCCTCCCATTCCCACAGCAGAGGATTGTCCCATTCCATTAGCAGTCAAGTGATATACCACTTCATAAGTAAGTGTTCCACTACGGCTGATAACACCAATATTGCCCTTTTTAAATATTTGTCCCGGAAGAATGCCGACAAGACATTGATCAGGAGACATTAATCCCGGACAATTAGGACCAATCAACATAGCACCTTTCAGTTGGGTAAAACGATACGCTTTCACGGCATCCAAAGTAGGCACACCTTCCGATATGCAAATTATCAATCTGATTCCGGCATCGGCAGCTTCCATAATAGCATCGGCGGCAAAACGCGCAGGAACAAATATAATAGATGTGTCGGCTTGTGTTTCTTCTACGGCTTCGTATACGGTATTAAAAACAGGCACTCCAAGCATTTCGGTTCCTCCTTTGCCCGGCGTTGTACCCCCAACGATGTTAGTACCGTACTCTAACATCTTTTTTGTATGAAAACTACCATCCCGTCCTGTTATCCCTTGTACGATCAATCGTGTTGATTCATTTATAAGTATACTCATGTTGTTGATTTTTAAATTATGAATATAAGCAGCTGTACAATTCCTTATTTCGAAGCCTCTACAGCCATACGTGTTGCTTCTCCCATTGTTTCAGCAACTCTGAAACGAGTCCCTTTCAGCATTTCACGACCTTCCTTTTCATTTGTTCCGGTCAAACGGACAATGACAGGGATATCGGTATCCAATTGCTGAAAAGCGGTTAGCAAACCGGAAGCAACATCATCGCAGCGAGTAATACCTCCGAATATATTAATCAGAACAACTTTTACTTTTTTATCTTTCAACAACAATTTCATCGCATCAATAACTTTATTCGGATTAGAACTTCCCCCTATATCCAAAAAGTTAGCAGGAGTTCCACCATACAGTTTTATCATATCCATCGTAGCCATTGCCAAGCCCGCGCCATTGACCATACATCCTATTTCGCCATCGAGATGAACAAAGCTAAATCCTTTTTCTTTGGCATATGTCTCTATTTTCTCATCCTCTGTCGGTTCGAACAGCGATAGCACTTCCGGTTGACGGTATAATGCATTATCGTCAAATGTCATTTTAGCATCTACAGCAACCAATTCTTCCTCACCGGTAACAACCAGCGGATTGATTTCAGCTAAGGAAGCATCTGTATCTATAAATAGTTTATATAACTTTTGCAGAATGCTTACCATCTGATTGACATGAGCAATGTTATCAAACAAAACAAACGCATATTTACGTGCAAGATAATCAGGCAATCCAATTATAGGGTCAATAACGAACTTGTGTATTTTTTCAGGTGTTTCGGCAGCAACTTCTTCTATCTCCATTCCTCCTTCGGCGCTCATCATTAATACGACTGCCTTTGAATTCCTATCGATAATAAAGCTTACATAATACTCCGACTTTATATCGACACATTCGCTTACCATGACCTTTGTAACCGGAAAGTCTTTGATAGTCAGACTTAAGATATTTTTTGCATGATGTAATGCTTCATCTTTTGTTTTAGCCAGCTTTACGCCACCTGCTTTGCCGCGTCCTCCGGTCAGAACCTGTGCTTTCACCACAACGCACTCCGTTGTTATTTCATCGTATGCCCTCGCAGCCTCGTCTGCCTGATAGCAAAGGACATATTTTTTCACAGGGATACCACAAGACGAGAACAGATCTTTAGCTTGATATTCGTGTATCTTCATGAATGTAAAAAAAATTAAATGAGTATTAGACACTATCTTTATGCTAAAAATACGGGGAAGTTTTCTAATAAACCATTTTTTTACAGAATATTTTGAAGATATGCATTATAGATAATATTTATATACAAAAATCCTATCTATCAAAAACAATTTTCGACAAACAGCAAACAATGAATAATATACAAATATTTTTATTCCACAAGCTCGTGAAACAAGCGTTCAAATGTAAGATCGAGATTATCAGTAAAACCCATACGCGAAGCTGAAGTTTGAACAGAAGTGCTACGTACGGCAACTAGCCACCTGAAACGTTCGATCATTTCGAAAGAAGCAATAAGCCCACCGTCTTTCGCACCCGAACAAATGCGATCGAAAGCGGCCAGGTTATCTCTTAATGATTCCATATCGAGTTCCGTAGAGAATAATCTTAATTTTTCTTCATTAATTATATAGCGTGCTTTCAAAAACTTGCTCCTTTTCGAAAACATAATCAACCCTACGTTTATAAACTCTTCGCGTTCAACCCTTGGTACAACACGAATAACGGCGTATTCATATAAGTGTTTCCCTTGCATGTTGTGCCTCTTTAATAAAGATATCCGAATGCTTAACTCTTTCTATGAGAAAGTCTATATAAGTTTGCCGTATTACTTGAGGATCATCTTCCCAATTGAGCCAATCATCAGGTAAAAGGTTTACGATTTCCTTTATTTTGTCCGGAGTTATTATTTTCTTAAATTCAATATCAACTGCACTTAATTCCGATGCATAAGGCAGTAATACATGATCTTTGATCTGAGAAAACGGACTTAACGCATACTTCTGCCAGTTTACCCATGAATGATGGAAATAAAGAGACGCACCGTGATCGATAAGCCATAGTTCTTTATGCCAGATTAACATATTCGTGTTTCGCACTGTTCTATCCACATTAGTAAGCAGGGCATCCATCCATACAATACGAGAAGCAGTCAACGCATCGACCGGATATACAACGGGATCGAAAGTCAAAGCTCCTGATAAATAATGTAACCCCATATTAAGCCCCCGGCTAGCCTTCAACAAATCCTGAATTTCTTCATCGCCTTCGGTGCGTCCGAAAGCCTCGTCCAGATTGATAAATACGATTTCAGGCACACGGAAACCCAGAGTCTGTGCTACGGCACATCCAATCAGCTCGCTCACAAGCATTTTTGTCCCATGTCCTGCACCACGAAACTTTACTACATACTTAAAATCATCATCAGCCTCAGCTAAAGCAGGCAAAGAACCACCTTCTCTCAAAGGGGTTATATATCTCATTACATTTACTGTACGCAAGTCCATAATATATAAATATATGGTAAAGATACGAAAAAGAGAAAAATTAACAGTAATATAAGTTATCAATAAGGTCTTTACTGTTCATAGCATCCATACCATAAAAATTTGCGGCTCTGTCTCCTGCCAAGCCATGTATGTATACTCCCAAAATTGCAGCGTGAGAACTGTTATATCCTCTAGCCAACAACCCGGTAATATATCCGGTCAGTACATCACCACTCCCCCCTTTTGCCATTCCATTATTCCCTGTTGAGTTGAAATAACATTCTCCATCCGGCAGGCAGATCATTGTATGGGCTCCTTTTACTACAATAACCGATTTTAGATTCGAAGCTAAACGTCGTACCAAACCTATTTTTTCCTC
The DNA here is from genome assembly GCA_031271965.1 of Prevotella sp. GTDB lineage: Bacteria > Bacteroidota > Bacteroidia > Bacteroidales > Dysgonomonadaceae > Dysgonomonas. Next base: position 11,649 of record JAISUS010000017.1, read on the forward strand.
CTCGGTATGCCATTCTCCTACGAAACGGGCAAGTTCTCCCAAATGAGGAGTGAGAATAGAGCCTTTGGGTATACTTTGTTTCATTTTCGAATTTTCAGATATTATGTTCAAGGCATCGGCATCTATTACGACCGGTTTATAAAAAGTATTCAATAGCCTTTTGAAAGCCTCTACGGTAATATACGATTGCCCCAGACCACAGCCAATACCTATTGATGTATATTTAGACATATCAACTGGCAATTCAGAGAAACAGGACCCGTCATCCAAGCTAAAAAGTGCAGACGGATAAGCTGCCTGAACAGAAAACCGCTCTTTCTCAGGCATGTGCACTGTCACCAATCCACATCCTGACCTGAGTGCCGCACCGGTAGATAATATGGCTGCACCTGCCATTCCTCTGGAGCCACAAATGAGCAAGGCATGTCCATAAGTACCTTTATGAGCAAATTTATCCCGCTTGAGCACTATATTATCAATAAACTCTTTCGTTATATAAGTATAATTCGAATCGGATTTTTGCGAATATTCTGCACTCAAACCAATGGACAAAACCTCTATCTTCCCACAATATTTTCCCGCCTCAGGTAAAAGCATAGCAAGTTTAGGAAATTCCAATGTGAGGGTGACATCCGCTCTAATTATCGTTTGATTTTTATTTCCAAATTCGCTTTTCATACCCGAAGGCAGATCAATAGATATAACCTGATTCGGCAATGAATTAATTTTATTAATGACAGACAGCAGAGGCTCTTTTACCTCTCCGTTTACTCCTGTACCCAAAAGAGCATCGATAATAACTGTATCAGCCGATATAAAATCCGGCTGTACCCGCCCGACCTCCGCAGGCAAACGCTTTAAATTTATTCTGCATTCGTTCGTCATTGCTTCTTTATCAAAAGCTAAAAACACAGAACAAGTATACCCCATTTGAGACAGAATACGGGCTACAGCCAAGCCATCGCCTCCGTTATTTCCTTTTCCTGCAAGAAATAAAAGGGAATGCTGCTTATCTATATTGACAGATATCCAGTCAGAAATAGCAATAGAAGCCCTCTCCATAAGACAGACAGAAGTGATAGGTTCATTTTCTATCGTATATCGGTCGGCTTCTTTAATCTGAGTTCCTGTTAATATTTTCATCATATCCGGCTTTGTTTTTTCATGGCCTCAGCTCGCATATCCTGAGGCATTTTCTCTATAGCATAGCGCAACGATGTACGCGGCATCACAGATTTATGAGACAGAACATATTTGAACACTTCATCCTGATATGCTTCACTTGCCGCTTTCAGCATCCAACCATATCCTTTTTGTACAAGATCATCACCATCAAGAAGCAATATATCTGCTATGTCGAATATATCTTTCAAGAACAAGCCTTTCCGTGCCGGAATAATTAATGAAACGGCCGCTGCACGCTTTACCCAACGATTATCAGATTTAGCCCAATCCTTCAGTTTAAAGATATATTCGGGATACAGTTCAACGAATGTACCCACTGTATGGTTGCAAAGAGTATCACATGAAGCCCAATTGGTTACATACTGATTGACCCATTGCTCAAACACATCAAAATCGGAAGGTTCATAGTCCCTGTGAATATAATAGGACAAATTACAAGCTACATAGGATTCTTCAGAATATCCCGATTTCCAGAGCTCTTCACATAAAAAAAATATATCTTTTTTCCTCCAATCTTTAATAAGATCAAAAGCCTCTTTACTTATTTTGTTTACCAAAGGGATTTTAACTCCATACAGTTTCACTTCTTCTTTAAAGAAGTTTTTCCCCATGCTCAATGTTTTTTCGTCTACACTATCCGCTAAAGCCTGACGAATCTCATCAATTATCTTCTTCATACTTTTTTTCTATCTAATAATAAAAGACTGTACCTCCATCCGAACCCGCATATTCTCGCAGCAAAGACTGCATATAAGCCACAGCCCCCGGCAGTCCGTCTTTTCCGCTATACCCATTTATTAAAGCCAGAAAGGAGGTTGTCCCTATATCTATCTTTGTACGTTCATGGTCACTTGTGGGAGTACCGATACCTCCTTCGGCATCACGATAGACGGGCAGGCCTTCGATATTTAATACTCCACGACCAATACCCTCATATGGTTCATCCGGCATACCTACGCCCAAAATAAGCGTATCGCCCTTTATCTTATCCACATCAAAACCTCCGATAGAATAGCCCGTATGGATAGAAACCAAGTTTATAATATCCACTAAAGTATCTATCTGATATAAAGGCAATTCCCTGACTATCCGGCGACACAACGCTTCTGCAGAAGGGCGATAACGATTAGGGTCCTTACCTAATCGTTTATAAATCTGCCGCGTAGCTAATATTGCCGGATTCTTTTTCACATCTTCCATTTCATAAGTTGCTTTATATCTGGCAACTTCATCACCGATTTGTCGCCACAACCCCTTACTATGAGTGGAATTAGTTACTTTAGCAAAAATAGCCACCCCTGCAAACTCAGGACAATTTTTCTTTATTTCTTCCGAGACCTGTATATTTATCATAATAAACTAATTAATAGACCAAAGTTAGATATTAATATTTAACATATAATTCTCAAAACGGTTAATTAAATCGAAATACTTTTTTTAAGTTTTAATTATCAACAAGGTTGATCGATCTGTTAATAATAAACCTAAAAAAATATTTTAATCATTTATATTTACATAATAATCACTATCTTTGCAGCAATTTTTATACATATTGAATATAAACTTTACAGAATCATCATAATTGATGAGGGACAAATAAAAACTTATGAAGAAAAATATCTCTAATCCAATTCCCTGGGTTATATTTAAATGCGTGCCATTAGGGTTTCTTATCATTATGGCAATGTATGCATGTAAATCATCGAATTCAGTTCGTGACATAAAAATTTCCCGAGGGGAAGCTGTTACTTCATCTTCTTTTTCCTATTCATCAAAAGTTCCGGGAGAAGCAATGGTTAAACCATTATTCATGCAGTCGAAACGGGCAAATATTGAACTACCTTTTCAGGAAAAATCTAAACTTGGAGCCGGATCGGCAACAGTGTCAGAAGAAGTGACATATATAAATCCTGAAAGAATAACAGACGAAACTCAATCGGGCAAACCTTCCAGTCTTAGTGACGTACAACAATTATCGGAAGTAGTCGTTACGGCTAAATCTCGTTTCACACCTGAACGTAATGGCAGGGTCAATGTTGACTTCATGTTGAGAGTCCCGAGAGAACTTCTTTCTGAAAACTGGAGAGTTACATTGTCACCAATGTTATTTCATAACGATTCAATCATTCCTCTAAAGGATGTGATATTGAAAGGCTCTACTTTTTATGCTCAACAAAAGCAGGATTACAAAGAATATGATGAGTATCTCAAATCAATTGTAAGCAAAGATCAATATGATAATGTTTTTTTCGACAAAGACGCAACAGATAAAGACATCCGAAATCGCCAAAATTTGTATTATGAGGAATATTACAAAGAGTGGAGTAAACAAATGGAATACGAAAAATGGAAAACTGAAAAAAGCAAATTTGATGCAACCCAGTTTGCCAAATTGAAAGGCTATCGTCAACGATTCTATAATGAATATGTACGCAAGGCTCGTGAACAAGTGATCAGAGACATGGCTAAAGGCAAAGATACTATAGGCCTGTTTGACCATTACATGAAGAAGTTCAACAAAAATGCCCAATCCCTGGTATTAGACGACGAGGATTTCAAAATCAACTACATGAAATTACCGGCTAAGTTCCGCGAAGCTTATGAAGCGGGCCGCACATTGGATGACATTATGAATAATGTTATGACCGAAACAGATTCTATCGAAATTGCATCGAACAGATATATGTTTGAGGCTATAGCCGAAAACGAAATGAAATCCACCCGTAAAGAAGAAGTTGCAAAAGAACTCATTCCTTTCCCATATGAAGAAGGTATGAGACTAGATACTATTATAGAAACAAATAAAGAATTTATTTATTTTTACAAACAGGACCATCCGGTTACCATTGGCCTGAAAAAGCTAAGGCTAACGATGAATGCCCGTGTCGATGCAATAGATCGCAGTAGGTACATAATGCCTTCTGCCGATACAATATCTTATTATATATCTTCACTTGCCCAACTTGCCGACACATCTCTAATCTTCAAGAAAACGAAGCTGTACAGAGATGCCTATAACCGTCAAGCGGTTTATCCTAAATTTGTATCCGGCAAAGCTGATTTCAATTTGAATTATGGAAACAACAAAGCTGAAATAAACAATGTATTAAATACATACAGGACATTCACCAAAGATAATATGTTCGTAATGGACAGTATTGTCATTAGAGTTACCACAGCTTTAGATGGTTCTTATGATAATAATTATGCACTGTCGGAAAAACGGGCAAATTCTATAAAAAACTACTTTGTAAAGTCTCTTTCAGGCGAAGTAAAAGACGCTGAGAATGTAATCAAAGTAAACTTTGCCGGAGAGGATTGGAATACTTTAGCACGCCAAGTTCAGCAAAGGAATGATATTATGAATAAGACTCAGATATTAGCTATGTTGGAAGGTGCAGTACATCCTGATGAAACAGAAAAGCAAATCAGAAAAGATTTTCCCGATGATTTCAAAACCATCCGCGACTCTATCTATCCATTATTGAACAGAGCTGATTTTGAATTCAACATGCACCGTCCTAACATGACTGAAGAAACAATGGTCAATATACAGGAACGTCCCGACTATGAGAAAGGGCTGCAACTTCTACAGGACAGAGAGTATTGGAAAGCATTGGAGATATTATCAGACTATCCTGACTATAACACAGCTTTGTGTTTGATATGCATGGGATATAATGCAAAGGCAAAAGAAGTGTTGGACAATCTTCCCGAAACAGGAAATAATGAGTACCTACGTACAATACTATCAATCCGTTCGGGAAAAGATCAAGAAGCTATAGATCACTTAATGCGTTCGTGCGAAATGGACCCGAGCAAAGTATACCGGGCACCTCTGGACCCGGAAGTTTCAGGATTAATCCGAAAATACAATTTAGAACAACGAATTAACGGTTTAGCTGCAACAGTAGAGGATATTATTCCTGAAGATTAATAAGAAAAATTATAACCATAAAGAGCCTGACTAAAAATAATATAGTCAGGCTCTTTTATATCAGGCTGTTTAAAGTAGGAGATCAAAAAGTAGTCACGTCACTTACATTTACGCTATGCACCAAATCTTTAGCTACAAAGCTATCCGGCGATCCCTCCATCTTTTCCCACGATTCATTCAAATCGGCAACAACAGATTCCGCAAAGTCATTTATTTTAAAAAACGGAAGAGGTAAAATCTCATGGCGGAAGAATTGTTCTTTTTCAATAACTTTAGTATCTGTATTTTTTATCCATACTAATACTGTCTTTATCATAAAAAGGCTCTTCACCGTAAGATCCGTTATTATCACTTCATAGTTAGCAATAAACTTATGCAATTGGCTTCCATTCGGGTTTATCGAATAACCTGCAGCCTCTATCTTTTTCAAATATTTCTTTATATATGGAGAGTACGGTTCCATATTCATTCTATAAAAAGAAAATAATTTTTATTTACAACACAACTATAGTGTCATTTCGCAATACGATATTAGGGCACCAATATTGTAAACATAAAAAGTCACACTATTGTTTGAGTATTTTTCAATTCTACTCCTTTTACATAATTTTCAATAAAAGAATATCAAATTTACCGACATATCATTAATAAGTTGCCTTTTATCTTTATCAGACACTTAGGATTGTTTCTTTCTTTCGAAGAAAAGTAAAATAATCCATCATAGTGCCACTACTCTGGAAATATAAAGAGGAATAAACCCGCTATATCTATAGTAAACAATCTTTATCTTATAAAGTTAACCGTTTTACAAAAATACTTTTTAAAATGGAATAAAGAAATTACTCCTTATATTTATTTAAAGTTATTATCTAAAACAAGATCAAATATTTACTCTTAAAGAATAAAAGGCTATATTTACAGATCGAAATATCATAAAAATATGAAAAGAGTATTTGTAAGCGGATGCTATGATATGCTACATAGTGGGCATGTAGCATTTTTTGAAGAAGCCTCAACATACGGAGAACTATATGTGGGAATAGGATCAGACAAAACTATCAATGAACTAAAAGCTCGAAGAACCATAAACAACGAACAAGAACGCCTGTACATGGTAAAAGCCCTGAAGTCGGTTAAAGATGCCTGGATAAATCAGGGTAGTGGTATTATAGACTTTATCGAAGAAATAAAAACTTTAAAGCCTGACATATTTTTTGTAAATAGTGATGGCCATAGTGCTCTGAAAGAACAACTATGTCAAGAGTTAGGTATAGAATATTTGGTAAGTCAACGTATTCCCCATGCAAACCTCCCCATACGCTCGACAACTGCGTTACGCGAGGAATGCCGGATACCATACCGAATCGACCTGGCCGGGGGATGGCTCGATCAACCCAATGTTAGCTCGTTATGCCCGGGCCCGGTTTTAACAATATCTATAGAACCCGACTATGAGTTCAACGACCGCAGTGGAATGTCTACCAGTTCTCGGAAAAAAGCAATAGAATTATGGCAGATAGATATTCCGGCCGGAGATAAAGAAAAATTAGCAAAAACACTTTTCTGTTATGAAAATCCTCCGGGAACAAAATATGTAAGTGGTTCGCAGGATGCTCTAGGCATTGTACTTCCCGGATTAAACAAATTACACTACAACGGAGGGTTTTGGCCATCCGAAATAGAGCGTATACTTGATAGTGACACTTTAACCTGGTTAGAAAAACACTTATGGCTTATACCTCTATATCCACGTCATAGCGACTATGATGTGCTTTGCGAAACAAACATTATAGCAGAAAATGCAAAAAAACTCAGTGATGCAGCAGTAAATACATGGAATGCGATCAAAGATAAAGACATACAGAAGTTCGGAAAATCGTTGCGAGAAAGCTTTGAGGCACAGATATTGATGTATCCTCATATGGTAACAACTGACATTCTGAATGTCTTAAAAAAATATAAAGACCAAGCTTTGGGTTGGAAACTTAGTGGAGCAGGCGGAGGAGGGTATTTTATATTGGTCAGCAATACCCCTGTTGAAAATGCCATTCAAATAAGGATACGAAAGCCTGATTAATATTTAAACATATATTCATAATTACTGATATTTCCGGCCCTATCTACAGCCGTAAATATCAGTTTATGATTTTGCCCTTTTTTCAATCTTTTCGCATCGAATTTATAAGAGTAAACGGAAGATTTCACATCATTTTCAAACAATACATAATCCCCATCTATCGTCCCTTTGGAGGAATGAATACCGCTCTTATTATCTGACAGTTTAACCTTTACTTCCGCATTCTTCACCCACCGGAGAGGTTGTACAGGTGTGATTACGGGCGCTTCAGTATCTATACTTACAGCATAACTATGTCCCAGATCACGGATACGAGCTTTCATCACACCATTCTCGTATATTCCCCCAACCCATGATTCTTTAGAACCATCAATTCGAACCACACCATACTGAGACTTATTGGTTGCGGTGTCTTTCTCAAGAGGAACAGACATTTCAGAATAGTTATGCAAAGGGACATGCACATCGTTTACATCATAAATATCTGATAAATACTTTTCAGATGGTTTGTTTTTTAAAATAAAACAAAGGTCATCATATAAGTAATTCTTAGGTATAGACAAAGAAAATCGTCCGGTTGTGAAATTATTATCCATATCCCATTTCATCTGTTGCATACACCTTTTCTTTTGAGGAATAGTCTGTTCTCTGCCTTTCACGCAAAAATTATATGCAGCCTGATTTCCATATAAATCTTCCAATTCGCAACGAAGATTATATATGCGCTCCTCCTTGATGTCTATATATCCGTTATTGATAGTCTTATAAATCTGTAGTTTATTGCCCGGTTCAACAAACATCTTTTGATAAAAGATTCTCCTTTTCACCCAGTATTCATAATCTATGAGGCTATTTATCATCCTTGTAGTACTGAAATCGACATTCGCGATATCCGAAGAATATATTTCTGTACCATCGCAAAACAAACGGACTTTTTTCACCCCATATATATTGGTTGTACCATTCATTCTATCGTTAGCATATACGCCAAAACCTATCACACCCCATACTTCCACGGTATCTTTGATAGGTGAATATGCCCCATCCTTCAAAACAGATATACTTCTTCTGGCGGGATCACGGCTAAAATCTGCCGCACCTTTCTCATTTACAGGGTATACGGCAATTCCCTTTATCTGAGGCGGCTGTGTATCCCTTATCATATCTTTATAATAAATCAAAGGATCAACAACCTTTTGACTTTCATCATCTCTTATTTCAAAGTGAACATGAGGCCCGCCTGAAGATCCGGTATTTCCGCTATATGCAATCAATTCACCTTTTTTTACTGGGAGTAAATCTTTCTCTACTTTCAAATCGACGCTGAAACTTTCCTGTTCATACTGTTTCGTTCTCACATACTCCGCCACTTTCGGCGCAAATTTATTTAAATGTCCACACACACTTGTCTGCCCTGTGGTGGTATGTGTAACATATATAGCTAAGCCATAGCCTGAAGGAGAAACAGATATCCGGGATATATAACCATCAGCTATGGAATAAACCGGTTTGTTAATAACGCCTGCTGTTTTCAGATCAATGCCAGAATGAAAATGATTTGGACGTAGTTCTCCGAAATTAGCACTCAGCACAATAGGTATATCAAGAGGCGATCTATATTGATCTTGTGCAATTATATGATTAAAAGAAGATATGTAAAGTAGAAATACAATAAATTTTCTCATCCAGTCCGCGTTATTAATAAACACAAAAATAACTGTTTCTTTCTATTATAACAAAGGGTACAGATAAACGACAAAAAAATAATAGATAAAACATCCCTGAAAATCAACTATATTCAAAACCTGAATAAAGATTTATTAAAAAAATCAACCCAAATATTTGCAGATAATCAAAAATGAATTACCTTTGCATCCGCAATCGAGGGATAAAAGCTGCAAAAACAGAACAACCCGCAAGATGGCCCATTCGTCTATCGGTTAGGACGCAAGATTTTCATTCTTGAAAGAGGGGTTCGACTCCCCTATGGGCTACGGAAATAATAAATAACAAAAAATAAGGATTAGTCATCATGGCAAATCACAAATCAGCAGAAAAGAGAATCAGACAAGCAGAAGTAAGACGCTTGAGAAATAGATATGTAGCCAAAACTACTCGTAATGCCGTGAAAAAATTCCGCGCATTAACAGACAAGGAAGAAGCTCAAAAGCAATATCCGTCAGTATGTTCTATGTTGGACAAATTGGCTAAGAAGAATGTCATACATAAAAACAAAGCAGGCAACCTAAAATCGAAATTAGCTGCTCACGTGCATTCTCTGTAAAACAGAACACTAATAAACCATTATAAAAACAAAAAAGGCTAAGCTTTAATAAAGTTTAGCCTTTATTCATTTCATTATTTTTAGTAAAAATATCAGATATATAATAATACGAATTTCTCATATTAATAAAAAAGTATTTCCTTTGCGTAAAATAAATAAAGAATATCATAGAATGAACAATAAAATAGCTGCAATCGTTCTGACATTTCTACTCGTCGGAATAGGACAAGTCCAATCTCAAAACAATCCTGATAAAAACAAACAGCAACAACGCTACTTCGACATAAACAAGAACTTGGATATATTCAATTCGGCTCTGCGTGAAATAGACCTGTTTTATGTAGACAGCATTGATGTAAGTAAAGCTGTACGCACGGGATTGGATAATATGCTTAATACTCTTGACCCTTATACAGAATACTTCAACGAAGAAGAAATGAAGGAATTCAACACCCAAATTACCGGTGAATATGCAGGAGTAGGAGCTGTGATTTCGTACAAAGACAATAAAGTCACAATTATAGAACCATACGAAAACAGCCCCGCAGCGAAAGCCGGATTGAAAGCTGGAGATAAAATCTTATCTATAGATGGAAAGGACATGACCAAATGTGACGAAGTAGAAGGAGAAGCATATGGCCTTACACTAAACAGCTATGTTAGCAACAATCTAAAAGGGCAGCCGGGAACAACTATTGAAGTTACCGTAGAACGTCAGGGCGAAAAAAAACCTGTTACCCTGAAAATTACCAGAGAAAAAATATCCATAGATATCATACCTTATTATGGAATGGTAAGTCCAACCACCGGATATATCAACTTCTCCACTTTTACCGATAAAATATCCTCGGACATAAAAAGCGCTTTTCTTGACTTAAAGAAACAAGGGGCAACATCCATCATCATTGATGTAAGACAAAACGGAGGAGGTGTTCTGGAAGAGGCTGTACAAATAGTGAACCTGTTCGTACCAAAAGGAAAGATAGTCGTATCTACAAAAGGTAAGCTTAAACAACTGGATAGAACATACCGTACGACTCTAGAGCCGAATGACACTGAAATACCACTGGTAATATTAACAAGTCGCTCTTCTGCTTCAGCATCGGAAATACTAGCAGGGTCGCTGCAAGATATGGACAGAGCAGTGCTGATAGGAGAACGCACATTCGGCAAGGGGCTTGTACAAACACCCCGAGAAATGCCTTACGGAGGTGGATTAAAAGTTACCACATCCAAATACTATATACCTAGTGGAAGATGTGTACAAGCAATAGACTATTCGCATCGCAATGCCGACGGAAGTGCAGCTCGTACTCCGGATAGCCTTACTACAGTATTTTATACAGAGGCCGGAAGACCGGTAAGAGATGGTGGGGGTGTTACTCCCGATATAACTTTAGATGAAGTAAAAACTCCTACAATTACATTTTATCTGACTAACCAGTATATCGTTTTTGATTGGGTGAATAATTGGGTGCAAAAACACAAAACAATCAGCAGACCCGAGAGTTTTTCTATTACAGATCAGGACTATGACGATTTCAAAGAATTTGTCAAATCGAAAGACTTTCAATATGACCGTATAAGTGAAAAATCAATGGCTTCACTAAAGGAAGTTATGGAATTTGAAGGCTATATGAAGTATTCCGAAGCTGAATTTAAAGCTCTGGAGGCAAAGCTTGTCCCAAATCTGGACAGAGATATGGAAACTTTCAAGGAACCTATCACACGGCTAATTAACTCAGAAATAATCAAAAGGTATTATTTCCAAAAAGGTGTTGCAAAATATGATCTGCAGCACGATAGGGAAGTTGCTAAAGCTATAGAAGTATTGAGTGATCCACAATTGTATAAGGCTACTCTTTCTGCACCGATTAAGGCAAAAGAGACTATTAAAAATTAAAATATAAATTAGTGGAGACAAGATAACAGATTATCGGCAAACTATTAAAGACGGAGAATGCTTATAAAGAACTGCCTTGTAAAACATCCTGAAGTAAAATATTAACATCAGATTTGGTTATATCAGCCAATATAGGTATTTTTATCCTGAAATTGTAACAAACTTTTTATGAGCAAAGTAATCATTAATTCTTATCAGGATTTTGAACAATACGTAGGCAAAGAAATCGGCACTTCCGAATATTTAAAAATCACGCAAGATCGCATAAATAAATTTGCCGAAGCAACTTTAGATTATCAATGGATACACGTCGACGAAAAAAGGGCTAAAGAAGAAAGTCCGTTTAAAAGCACAATAGCGCATGGTTATCTGATGGTATCTATTCTTCCATACTTATGGGATCAGATAATTGAAGTAAATAACATTAAAATGCTCATAAACTACGGAATTGAAAAGCTAAAATTCAATCAACCTGTAATTGCAGGCAATGAAGTACGCCTAAATGTAAAACTGGCGTCCTTAGTTAATCTTCGAGGCATAGCAAAAGCAGAACTAAAAGTTGTTCTGGAAATTAAAGACTCCCCTAAAAGTGCACTGGAAGAGACTGTTATTTTCCTATATCACTTTAACAACTAATAACCGGTAATTCGAATATTATATAATATGAGGCTGTTCTATGTGGTATAGAACAGCCTCTTTAGCGGTATTTGAATGTGGCATAAACCACTATTTATCCAATGTTAAGATAGATCGGAGGCAGCTTGTATTAGAACAATATACGCTTGTATAATACCGCTAACAGGATGTAAAACAAAACGGTAAAAATTATTATTTTTTCTCATACATTTGTTATAGTTTAACGACGAGGCTACAAATCACAATGTCTTTCATAATTTCAACTGCTCATTTAATCCTATCGACAAAATAGTAGAGCTATACAATGAGAAAATAGAGTGATACGAACGCATATTAAAAACAGAAAAGGAAAAAGCTGATTTACTTGAACAATTATTAAAAAACAAGGAATAATCCAATATGTGTAAACACGGCATTTACACATATTTAACTAATATAGCTGAACTATTTGGCTGCTAATCGGGTTATAGTATTGTAGTTTTGTAAAGTTTGTGTTAAGGTATAAGAGAGCCTGCGGTGTGACACTGCGGACTCTTTTTTTATGTAACGTATATTTTCAGTAAAAGTAACAAACCCAATTACCGTATACTATTGGCTCAATCTATCTATAAGTTCTTCCCCCAGCTTGGTCTTAGCCTCAATATGCTGTAATATAGCTTTTACAAATGCATTTTCCTCAAATACTCCACGTACTTGATCGAAATCCACTTTTTGTTGATATCGGTCTCCATCTACACCAAATCCGGTACGCGAAGAAAGTGAGAACTCCTTCTTGGCATCCTCATAAATCATCTTATCTAAATCTACAACAGCTTCATTCCATCTCTTAATAATCGAAATAACATCTTCAGAGGTAATTGTATCTATCGAAACTCCGAAATACTGTTGTATCTTATCCCAGGCCCAAGTCCATTCCAATGAATAATAACTTTTATGAAGCTCGACAAAGACATTATTTATTGTTTCAACATCATTTATATCACCGGATTCAATTTGATTTATCAAAGATTCTATTTCTGATCGCGGTGCTAACAATCCCCCGATATCACTCCATTCGTTTAATCCGACAGATGTATCAGGATTCAAACAATTCCTGATCTCTTCATTGCTTTTACAAGAACAATTAGACAAACGTGAAATAATAGAGTTACCTAAAAACTTAATAATAGCCATATTGTACAGGACTACCCCCTTTTTAAGGGACGTACCCTTGATCCGGCAACTCTGATATGTATAGAAAGCAGAAGTCTCGCCACAAGTATCTTGTAAGCCATTCAATATATCTATAGCCTTAAACATTTTCTGAACAGTATAAGGGCTTAATAAATTGAAATTGATCTGATCGAATTTCTCCGGATCTTTACGATTGTCCCGCTTTGGAAATTTTTGAGCATCACGGATAGTACCTACACTCCGTAGATTTACGCCCGGCACAAGTATCGATTCATTTTTATCTTCTATCAGATAAGAGAATGGCATATCAGAAGTATCCGTGTTATGATAATGGCGCCCCATTATTAATGAAAACGCACCAATACGGGCAGGCCACAATACATACGAATTACTGGTCGTTTTTCCTCCTCTCTCAACTATTCCCTGATGTATCGGTCCCAATTTGTACATATGGTTACTCTGATTAGATCCGGACCCGGCATTCATAAAAGAAAACATACCGGCAATGAGTAACGTGGATTTATGATGTGTAACGGTATAAGGCCCGGCAAACAAGGCACAGGCTTCACCATTTTCCCCCTGGCAGTTACTAAAGAACAAAGAATCGCTTGCCGAATAAGTATGTCCCAATTGACAGGATTGGCCTACAAAACAACGCGTAAGCATTGTTCCGTCCTCAACGCGCGATCCTGAACAGATTATAAAATCGTATGCCATCACACTATATCCGATATGGATTGGTGCATATCGGTTACTATTGATACTTCCATTCTCGAGGTGTCTTACTCCCTCTATTTCGGCACAATCTCCTATATTGACATTTTTTATCGCTCCTGCATTTACAATAGCAACATCATTACCTACTGTTCCGATCGAGGAGGTTTGTTTTTCAGCATAACTGTGCACCATATCCTGCATTTTCTTTATTAAAACAGGACGATGACGATAAAATGACAAAATATAAGCAAAATGAGCACTAAGCTTATCATAAATCAAAACTTCGCGACCTCCTGTTTCGTTCAATACTGACACCTCCACACCATTGCCAAAAGCAGATTCACCCTCTACATAAAGGTGGTGTATATTCTGAATCCTGACATTATTACCGATGCGGTAATTCGCTATGTAGTTCTGAACATTTTCGATTAATACGTTATTGCCAATTTCACAGTTATGCAAGCAAGCATGATTTATTCCTGAATGTTTTTTCAAACCTCCGGAAAGAGTGAAGTATTCTTCAAAAACTCCGAGTTTTATTTTCCCCGAAAAAGTCACAGATTTGATATATTCAGGAGAAAAATCAGGATTCACTGTTATATCCTCCCAATTCTCACACATGCAGCCATTATGGGTAAGTTTCTCTATTTCAAGAGAAGTTAAATTTCTATAAGTCATACAATTTTCTAAAATAAGGGGTCTAGGGTTCAAATTACAGCAAAAATAATAAAGATCTTTTTCCGTACAAATTTGTTCTGTAAATAAAAGATAACCTTTTTTCACCGATTATAGAACATTTATTAACGATCGATGGTTTATATTTGTATTTAAATAGTACATAATGGAGCACGTAAGAAAGCCTGATTGGCTAAAAATAAAACTTGGAGGGAACGACAATTTCTCCCAAACTAAAAATATTGTAGAATCTCACAACCTACATACTATCTGTTCTAGTGGGCGTTGTCCGAATATGGGCGAATGTTGGGGACGCGGAACAGCAACCTTTATGATTGGAGGCGATATATGTACCCGATCGTGTAAGTTTTGTAATACTAAAACAGGGAAACCTCTGTCCCTTAATCCAAAAGAACCTCAGAATGTAGCAGAGTCAATCAAATTGATGAAATTAAAACACGCAGTTGTCACATCTGTGGACAGGGACGACCTGCCCGATCAAGGGGCTGCGCACTGGGTAGAGACAATCAATAAAATTAAGTTATTAAATCCAGAGACTACTTTAGAAGTTCTTATTCCTGATTTCAGAGGTAAAACCGATTTGATAGATATGGTATGTAAAGCCGCGCCGAATGTCATATCACATAATATGGAGACAGTCAAAAGGCTTACTCCACTAGTCCGTAGTGCGGCCAAATATGACACGAGTCTTTTGGTCTTGAATCGCATTGCCAAGAATGGTTTGAAAGCAAAATCGGGAATGATGGTCGGACTAGGCGAAACAATAGAAGAAATACATGAACTAATGGACGATCTATTAGCTGCAAACTGTTCTGTGCTTACTATAGGGCAATACCTCCAGCCAAGCCGGAAACACTTACCAGTAGCAGCCTACTTGCACCCCGATCAATTTAAAGAACTAAAGGAAACGGCATTGAATAAAGGTTTTGCATATGTAGAAAGCGGCCCTTTGGTACGCTCGTCTTATCATGCCGAAAACTGCTTATGAATAATAAAAGAGGGGGCAAAAGATAGAACTTTCGTCATTGCGAACAGAGTGAAGCAATCCAGAAAAAAGTGAAAAGCTAAAAGTGAAAAGTGAATTGAAAATCGGCAGAGCCAAAATATTTTTCGTTTTTCATTCTTCATTTTTAATTTTTAAAGTAGATTGCTTCGGGCTGTCGCCCCTCGCAATGACGTGCAAAAGACCTTTTACCCACCCCGTTCTTATTCTCTTTTTTCACAACCTTTTCCATAAACAAATACTTAATCTTCTAAAAGAATATCATTTAAGAACTGGCTCAACGGATGCATTTGTTTATATATCCCGGTAATATAGGTCGCCAGATTTTTATCCAATAACTGTTTCCGGGATAAAGGCTTTAGAGTATAGAAATGTTTAAGTTTCATATATTCGGCCGCCGGATGATCTTTATCAAATCCGTTCGGCACACGTTTCAGCATGTCATCATCCTTATATAGATCGCCAAATTCCTTTTTGAAATTCTTATCATTAACAATAGAACTGAACATCTCAAAATCATTATAAATACCTCTTCTAACTTTTTTCAATTGGTCTGGCATCAGCATATAATGCCCACAAGATACAAAAGCCTCATCCGGATCGAGGTGGAAATAATAACCGGAAGTTTTATTCAATCCACTAGGACGAAACACTGCCCCGAAATGTGTTTTATAAGGAGATTTATCTTCCGAAAACCTAACATCCCTGTATATCCGGAAAATACATTTTTTAGGTTCTAAATAACCTAACTCTGTGTCAAATGTATTTATCCCCTGTATTATCTGTGCCACCAACTGCTCAAAATTTGCACGTGCTGTTTCGTATCCGGGCTTATTCCCGGTGAACCATTCTCTATTATTATTTAGTTTTAGTTCTGTAATAAATTTAAGTGTTTCTTCTTTTAACATAATAGTTTCCTTGATTAAGAGCCTGTTTAAATTTTTCACAAATATTTTACAATATAGAGCTAGAATACGTTTTTGGTCATAAATTATGTTCCTTTTTGTAAAATTGAAACTTGTCTTTTGCTCAAATAGCCCACTATTATCGCAAAATCAAGCTCCAATTTTCCTTAAAAACACCTATAATTTATTTGACCAGCAAAATTTAAACTGGCTCTAATAACCTGATAAATTTAACGGATATTTTTTGAATATACTGTTACAATCTCGACAATTATAAAAAAAGAGCCAACCGTATGGTTGACCCTTTTTTATTTCGTAGTCACGTAATTTCTACACTCAATTATTATTTCTTCGGTTGAGTACGTTTTGCATAACGGCTCATAAACTTATCAACACGCCCTGCTGTATCCACAAGTTTTTGTTTACCTGTGTAGAAAGGATGTGAAGAACTAGTGATTTCAAGTTTTACCAGTGGATAAGTAACGCCATCTATTTCGATAGTCTCCTTAGCGTTGATAGTTGAACGTGAGATAAACACCTCATCATTAGACATATCTTTGAAAGCAACCGGACGATAGTTTTCTGGATGAATACCTTTCTTCATTATAGTAGTTTTTAATTATTTTTCTTTTTCAGCCGACAAAGATAACCTTTTTATCTTATTAAAGCAAAAAATATCCCGAATTTTAACAGCTTAATTTCTCAACCATATCAGAGGGTTTCTTATTGGCAGGTTTCGTTCCACTTCACTCACCGTAGGATTATGATTTAGCTGTTTCCACAAGTCGAAATATAATTTATTATTATATGCAACAGCTCCGAAAACAAGTGAAGGTTGCGCTACTGGCCAATCATTCCAATACATAACATCTTGCGGATAAGTCCAAGCCGGCTTATCTTTAATAAAAGGATACATAAACTCTATTCCCTTTTTAATACTTTTCCCCTTATCTGTACTGAAAGTCCATAAATTATCCTTCTCGGTAGACAATATCTGACAGATAGTAGCCATAGCATCCAGATTAAACAGGGTATAACCATAAGGCTTTGTCCTTTCCAGTTCAAGTGGGAAACTTCCATTTTCAGCCATTTGGTCTGGCAATAAGACTTCTTTATAACGTTTACGGCAAAACTCAAGAACATTTTCATTACCGGTAAGTTTTGCGAATGAAGCCACCTGCATCACCCAGCATGTCCCATGATTGTTCTTGGCATTCATTTCATCTATTCCATTCTTATGAGTAGTCAGCCACTCTATATAATCCGAAAACCATTTCTTTATGGCTTTTAAAGTCTCAGGATCGGCATATCTGGAATTTTGCATACAGACAATTCCCTGAGCTACTTCCATCAAATGAACGGTATCAATTATACCTATGCCCCTACCCTGACTTACGCCTTTTATGGCTTGTGCATACAGAAGATTAGGTGTCATCATTGTTGTAGTATCTACGAACCATGCATCCAAATGTTTGAAAGCTGCCTGCACATATTTATCATCTCCTGTTGCAACATATGCCGAGGCTAACGATCCTATTATTTTACTAAAGCGAATCATCACCTGCCTGTGTGCTATAAAATTTTCGGGATTTGTTTCTCCATCTTTTCTTATATAAGGCCCATTGGGATTTGATGGGTCAGGCCACCAATAATCCCCTTCGGAATAAAAATCATGCATTCCGCCTGCGCTGCGCTCGCATCTGAAATCTGTGATTGTCTGAGGAGTTTGTTCCAAAGCCCAAGCTGCATTCTGTTTTATTACGTCATGCAAAACAATGCCTGTACTTTTATTCCAGTCAATATGTGTATTACACGAGACATGTAATACACATAGACTAAAAAAAACTATATAATAACCTAAAAACACTTTCATCCTAATATCCTTACTCGATAGTAACAAAAACGGTTTTCAATCCATCTACTTTTACAGCTACAATCGATCTGCCCTTATTCTTTTCCAATTTTATTTTAGCTCTGCCATTGTAAGCTTGTACTTTGCCCGAACCTGTAGATGTACCTTGATTCTTTATCAATTGTCCGTCACCAACAGCCTCAAAACATATAAAATCTGACGATTCTAAAGACACGACACCATTGGTATCCCTAAGCTCAGCTTCTACCCATACAGTATTATTATCTACATCTGAAGTTGTTACTTTTATTTCAGCCGGTTTTCCAAATGGCCTTGTTTCATAGTTGAAAGTTACTTCGTCTTCTACGACGACTTTAGCTTTACCTGTACCTTTTGAGCCAATTGCTTTCACTGTATTTTTCCCGCTTTGCAACAAAGTATTCCAGCGCAGTCCGGCCGCTGGAAAATCCTGCGAATTACGTTTCTTTTTGCCTAAACTTTTTCCATTCAGGAAAAACTCGACTTCATCACAATTGGAATAAACTTTTACAGTCTTTTCCTCGTCGGCTTTACCCCAACGTGTAGGCCATGTATGCCCATAAATATGGATCATCGGCTTATCTGTCCAATATGACTGAAAGACATAATAAACTTCTTTCAATGCAAGATCGCGGCTTACAACTCCTTTTTGATTCACAAACGGCACAGGGTTGGCAGGACGCAACGGTGTAGAAAAGTCTTTGAATGGCCAATAAGCTGTTCCTGTAAGCCAGGGCATAGTTTCCTGTTCTTTCAGGTGCCAGTCTATAATATCTGTTATATATGATTCGCTCCAATCTTGTTTTGCTTTCGATGCTTTAGCAATCTCAACATAAGCTGCATTCTTGTCAGTGCTATTCTCTATTGCAGAATAATCGTATTCGGCATGACGCATGGCATGGCTGTCTCCACCCCACTCTACATGCAGGAAATGGTTTACTTTCTCCATTTCCATCTGTGTAAACTCTTTATATTGAGTGTAAAAACCTCTGTACCAGCCTGCCCATATAGAAGGAGAATATACATCTACTATATCTTTGCAAAAGTCGCAACGACGGATACAAGTCAGACGAGTATTATCCAGTTGATGAGAAAGATTATGCAACTCGCTCATAAATCTGCGAATCTTTTCTTTGTCAAATTCGGGAAAATCGTTCGGCCAATCGTTTTCATTCCCCAATCCCCAAAGGATAACCGAAGGATGATTGCGATGCTGTACAATCATATTAGTCAGCATTCTGCGAGCTTGCTTCTTATATATGTCACCCCCAAGTCCACCACGGCACCATGGAATCTCCTCCCATACCAATATTCCCAATTTGTCACATTGCTCAAGAACAATCCGGGATTGCTGATAATGACCTAAGCGAATGAAATTTACGCCCATATCTTTCATCAACCTCATTTCCTGTACAATCTGCTCTTCGGTCATAGCTGCTCCCACACCCGCATGATCTTCGTGACGATGCGTGCCTTTGAGTAACAAACGTTCTCCATTCAGATAGAACGGCCCCTTATCTTTAAACTCAAAATGTCGGAATCCAAATACGTCCTTACAGGTCATCGTTCCCGACGAAGAGGATAAAATCAATTCACAAGAATACAAGTTCGGCACTTGAGGCGACCACAGCAAAGGCTTGGCAATGTCAATAGATAAAAGCTCCTGTTTATTAAAGTTCGAGATCGATTTATTCTCTTCTTTTACCAATTTACCTTTAGGATCGAATACTTTAATATTTAATGATGCTGAACTATCAGTAGATTTATTAGAAAAACTTCCGCTTATTTTAAGACTACCGGACTTCCCTTTTTCATCGACCGTAGCATTTGCATGAATATCAGTAAACGCTAATGCCGGAGTATAAACCAGATTCAGATAACGATAAATTCCTCCATAAATGGAAAAATCAGACATATCCGAGGGTATTAGTTCAGTATCCCGTGTATTATCGCACCGGATAGACAATGGAATTTTACCGTTGAATCGTTTCGCATCAGCACTCTTAAAAAAATTGTTAACGGCATCTGTTATATCTACCGCCCATTCATCATATCCACCGACATGGCTACCCACTTTCTGCGTATATATATAGACATCGGTCTTTTGTCCTGCACCCTCAAATTCAAGTATGGTACGTCCATTCAGATATGGATTGTTTATCTCCAACATGGTACGATACCAGCCCGGCCCTTCATAGTAATTGACATCCGGATCGACTCCATCTTCCGCATTGAAACAATGAGGCAAGGATACTTTTGTCCACAAAGGAACAGCTTCGGGAGCATCACTGTTTGCTACCGGCCTTACCGATTCCCATATGCTACCTAAATCCTGACGTAGAAACTCCCACTCATCATTCAGCCGTACCTTTTGAGAATAGTTTATCTGTGAAAAAACAGACAAACCAATACTCAAAAAGATACAAATAGAAATTATTTTACAAAATAATTTATTCATTGTCTAAGCTTCAAGATTTATCTTGTTAAAACAACTTACCTGTTTGCTCAAGTATTTGTTTTCTCAATAACGCTTCAAGGAAATAATAATCAGCATAAGACAAAGGTACATCTACCTCAGAGTTACTAGGCTTAGAACCTACACTGTGCAACAATAAAAATCCCCTGTCTCCTCCTTGTTTCGCAATATAGTTCTTACTCAGATTTTCGAGTATAGTATCAGCCCATTTCTTATATTTCACAGCATTTTCCGTGTCGTATGTACTCAATTCATACAAAGCTGAAGCTGTAACTGTTGCAGCCGAAACATCACGTGGCTCATTCGGTATTTCCGGTGCATTGTAGTCCCAATACGGGATAAGGTCTTCGGGAAGATTCGCATTTGTAAATATAAAATTGGCTACATGTTTTGCCTGTTCCAAGAATTCTGGAAGTTTAGTTTCACGATAACACATTGTATAACCATAAATAGCCCAAGCTTCACCTCTAGCCCATGTAGATTCATGGGCATAGCCCTGATGCGTATTGCGATGTAATATTTCTCCCGTTATTGTATCGTAATCGATTACGTGATATGTACCATAATCTTCACGGAAATGATTTTTGATTGTAGTATGGGCATGATTGACTGCGATGTTATAAAAAGTTGAATCTTTGCTTTCCTTGAACGCCCAAAAAAGCAACTCCAGATTCATCATATTGTCGATAATCACAGGGCATTGCCACTTATCCTTTCCATGATCCCAGGAACGGATGATTTTAGCATTCGGCTTATATCTCGTAATTAGCGTATAAGCCGATTCCAGCATAATATTTTTATAGGCTTCATCGTTTGTCAGACGATACCCGTTGCCAAAACTGCAATATACTTTGAATCCCATATCGTGGGTACCTCCATTGGTCTTTTCACGCTCCAAAGGGTCAGTATATTTACGGGCTGCGTCTTCCCATTTCTTATCCTTTGTATACTCATACATGTACCACAACGAACCCGGAAAGAAACCTGAACACCAGTCGTGGGAAGCAACCAGCCTGAGCTTACCGTCCGGCCCGATAGTACGGGGAGAAACCAGCATCTTTCTTGCCGCAGTGGTATCCTCAGCCAAGGCTTTATCCACTTCGGTCATAGCATAAGCCAATTGCGATGCCGCAAAATCAAAATCTTTTTTAACTATATCTTCATTATTCTGCTGATTTTTGCATGAGAAAAATGAAAAAAAAGCCAAACTGCAAATAATTAATGAATGCTTCATGATAAAATAATGATTTAAGTTTTATATGTATTCTATATATATCTGTTTAACAAATCTACAAATAAATTGGTAAAATCGGCCTAACCATCCAATGTTAAGCCGATTAAAAACCACTCATCTTTATAAACTATTTCGCCTAAGTAATGCTTCCAAAAAATAATAATCGGCATAAGAGATGGGAACATCTATCTCATCCCCACCCGGTTTGTGCCCGGTAGAATGAAGAAGAAGGAATCCGTAGTAAGTACCAATTTTTGTCTCATAATGCTGGATGAGGTTAGCCAGTATAGTATCAGCCCACTTCATATACAGGCCTTTCTTTTCGGGTATATATTGAGCCAATTCATATAGTGCAGATGCAGATATTGCTGCCGCAGAAGCATCTCGCGACACATTCGGTATAGCTGTGTCATTATAATCCCAATACGGAATCATATCTTCGGGAAGATTGGGATGTGTAAACATAAAATCGGCTATTCCTTCCGCTTGTTTTAAATACTCTGTTTTTTTCGTATACCGGTATGCCATAGTAAAGCCATATACACCCCACGCTTGTCCGCGCGCCCATGCAGAAGAATCAGAAAAACCCTGAAGAGTCTGTTTATGACGGGCTTTCCCGGTTATGGTATCATAGTCCACCACATGATATGATGAATAATCGTCTCTGAAATGGTTTTTCAGTGTAGTCTCAGCATGAGTGTCCGCTATATCGTAATATGTCTTATCTCCTGTATATTCCGATGCTTCGAACAGTAGTTCAAGGTTCATCATATTGTCTATGATAACAGGATACTGCCAAATTTTACGATTGAAGTCCCAAGAACGTATCGATCCTATTTTTGCGTTAAAACGTTTGATCAATGTTTTTGCCGACTGAATTACAACTTCTTTATAAGATTCATTCCCAGTCAGTTTATATCCGTTTCCATAAGAACTGAACATCTTGAAACCTACGTCGTGAGATGTGCGGTCAAATTTCTCTTCTTCTATTATCTTACTGTACTTGTCTGCTGCTACCTTCCATTTATCGTCTTTGGTATAGGCATACATAAACCACTGTGATCCGGGAAAAAAACCTGAACACCAGTCGCGAAGATCGACCAGCCGCAGACTTCCATCCTTATTAATAGTACGTGGGATAACTTTCTTCGTGTTTTTTGATTTAGCCATCACATCGTCAGCACATTTATAGGCATACTGAAATTGTTTTCCCGCAAAGGTAAAAGCTTCTTCGATAGGATTTGTTGCTCCGTATAGTAAACGGTTACGATCCGACAAACCCTGCTTACTATAAGTCTTATATAATTGCAGATAATCCTGACGGGAAGGATCAATTGTACTCACCCTGTACAATTCCTTGCATAAAGATTGTAATGCACCATCCCATCCGCTAATCTGTTTATATGGCCAGGACGATTTACTTTTGCCTAAATATGGAGACAAAAAATCAATCGCTTTATATAGCGATCTGCCATCAGCCGACTGCATCTTATATATCTCTACTCCTTGATTCTTGGCTATAGCAGCCATATCCACCATGAAGTAAAGATTATACACCGAGTAATGATACGCAAGTGTTCTTCTTAGTTCGTGTGGTTGGCTACCATCAGGCATAATTTGATCAAACAAGCGCAGTTTAGGAAATTCATTGATAACCTTCAAAGCTGTTTCTTTATCTCCTGAAAATAATGAATACATAACAAGCTGTACATCATAGGCAAGCCCGTGATTGTTCTTTCCGTTTTTTTCAGCTATCGCCTGTTCACTGGTCTGCCACCATTCTTTGAGCTGACTGAACCATTGTTGCAGTCCCTCCCTGTCTTTGGATGTATAATTATTCGATGTTTCGAGCAATTTCACCGCATTAAGCATATCTACAAAAGAATATGTGTCGATCAATCCGAAAGGGCGTCCTTTATTATCATTTTGCCCCGGTACAAACTGAGCATAAGTCAAATGAGGATTCATTCTTGTATCCTTATTGAGAAACCATACCCTCAACAAATCCACTGCTTTTTGAGCATAACGCTCATCTCCGCTATAATAATATGCTAACGACAGAGTAGTTACCGAACCAGCCATACTCCCTAGAGGATTCCGGTCATATTTTTCCAACTCAGGGTTTGATTCTCCATCCCTCGTTATATATGGAAGCCCGTCTTTCTTGGACGGATCGGGCCATACATAACGGCTCAGACTCACATAGTCATGTTTATCACCGCTCGGAGCTAAACCTTCTTTGAAAGTGACCGAATAAGCTCCTCTTTGCAGGGCTTTTTCAGCATCATCTATAAGAGCCCGGTACGAATTGGCGTAAGTAAAAGAATTTAAACTGCTTTTTATCTCTTTCATCTTACCTGCATTCCACATCCATTGAGCATGTACAGACATTAAGAGACAAAATAGCGTAAACAGTGTCAGAAATACTCTTCTCATTTTTATTTTGTTTTATAATTTTCTAAGTTTTACTCCATTCAAAAATGCTTTGCCTGATATGGGAAGGAGTTGCAAGGTAATACTATTGTTAGTAACGTTTACAATATACCTTTTTTTAGCAGCAGTATAATAACCTGAAGTATCTGCAAAATTGAGACCAGTATCTACCTTCCGGTCGTTAATTACAACATCAAATACATTTTGTAAATTTCCTCCTTGCGACCCAGCTCCTAGTAGATGTGCCGCCACATCACGAGTTTGGAAAACATCAGCAAACAATAATTCTACTTCGTATTGCCCGTTTTGCACATCGAAACGATACATATGAGGAGAGACCCTTAGAGTCTGATAAAGCGGATTATCAATTGTTCCTGTTATTTCGGTCTGAGTAGAATAGCTCTCTCCGTTAATATATCCCCAACTACCCGGAGCATACTGTTTGTCAGGCACCCATGTCAGATTACTTTCAGCCGAAGTGAAATAAGCCTTGCTGCCAACATTAATGGCAAGCTCTTTATTCCCCAAATTAGAGATGTCGGGCGTTTCTTCGAACGTAATCGTTAATCCCGTTTCTATATTCTCTCCTTTAAAAATACCTTTAGCGGAAATATAATGCATACCCGGCGTGAGAGACAATTGCCATTCGGCTTTCTTATCCACAATTTGTTTTACATTCATCGATTTGCCATCCAAGAATAACTCTACCTGTTCGAGGTTAGAATATACTTTTACGGATTGGCGGCTTTCGCCTGTACGGTTTACCCAATCGTGGGAAGCAATATGTAATACAGGTATATCATCCCTGTAGTATGCCTTGAAAAGATAATATACATCTTTCGGCGTACGGTCTGCATATACCAGACCTTTGTTATTTATCCTTGGCATTGATTCATCGCGCTGGGCCGAACCAAAGTCGATAAAGTTCCAATAAGTAGCACCTGCAATATAAGGTTCACGCTCTATCGTTTTCAAATAATGTTCGGCATATAGTTGGTGATACTCAATACTGAAATCGAATCGTTGCGGTTCCGGTGAATGAATACGTTTGTCCGATCCTGCGCCATATTCGCTTACGATTTTAGGTTTATCAGGATAAAGCTGCTGTTGCTTTTTCATAAACTGGTCAAATTGTGCAACATTATCGGAATACCAACCCTGATAAAGATTCCACCCCACAATATCGGTTACGTTACCGAATCCTGCGTCATTATAGCTCTGGCTACCATGAAAAGCCATAACACTATATCGTGACGAATCTTCTTCTTTTAAAACTTTTTCCAATCTTTTTGCCAGTTCTAAAGCCCGATTGGTTGCAACTTTCAACTCTTCACCTTTATATTTTCGTTGAGTAACCAAAAGAATTTCATTCATGTATCCCCACATGATAATCGACGGATGATTGTAGTGCTGACGAATCATTTCACGCAGTACAGATTCGCAAATATCAGCAAACCCGGTAGATTCGGGGACAATATCAATAACCGGTATTTCTTCCCATACAAGAAGTCCCATCTTGTCGCATTGTTCTATCACAGCCGGATCTTGAGGATAGTGCGAAATGCGGATAAAGTTTGCACCCATATCTTTTATCAGGCGCATATCGCGCCTATGCATTTCATCACTCAATGCATTGGCCAAAGGCTTTTGATCCTGATGCCGGCATATACCTCTCAGTTTATATGGTTTTCCGTTCAGGAAAAATCCCTTTTCTCCATCAAATAAAAACCATCTGAATCCTGTATATGAATTCACCGCATCCAAAACTGCATTTGTCTTAGTGTCGGTTACTATTGTTTCCACTGTATATAAATTTGGATTTTCGGGTGACCACAGGATTGGATCAACAATAGTCCCTTCCAAATAAAAATCTTTTTGTTCTTTTCCTTTAAACGAAATTGTCTGAGTTAAAACTTTTACTGTTTTACCCGATATATCTTTGATTGTACTAGCTACTTTTACTGAAGCTTTTGAGGCCGTTTCATTTACAACCGAACCTCTTATAATGTAATTTGCAGATTTTTCTGAAACGTTCCTTGTCTCGATAAATATGCCATCAGAGCCCTTATTAGACAAGTCTATATGTTGCTTTGGCGTTGTAATCAGCCAAACATCACGGTACATTCCGCCAAAAATTGTAAAATCGCCAGAAACAGGCGGAACATCATTCAGTGTATTATCGGCTTTAACCGCAATAATATTGTTTTCACCGAATTTACAATACGGTGTTATATCAAATGTAAAGGAGGTATACCCGCCTTTGTGTTGACCGACAAACTCTCCATTAACGTAAACCGATGCAGAGTGATTAACACCCTCCCAACGTATAAAAAATTGTTTATCGCTTTCTGCTTGAGGAATAAAGAGTGCCTTTCGATACCATGCCACTCCTCTATAATAGTTTTTTACTGTGTAAGCATCGCTATTCCAAGAATGAGGCACAGATATATTCCCCCATTGTTTATCATCAAATCCTACTTGCTCTGCGCCTATAACATCTTGCTGCAGGAATCGCCATCCATCATTGATGGTTTTCTCTTGACGTTGAGCAAAAGTTGTTACAGATAGAAACAGAAATAAAAACAATGTAGTTTTAAAAAAAGATGGCCTCATTATCTATTTGATTAAAGAAAACAGGCAGGACACGAACACATGTCCTGCCTATTTCATGATTATTATATTAACTCATTATTCTTAATTTAATGTCACTGTCACCTTATTAAAGTCATGGGTCAAACCCCTTACTTCATACTCTCCAGTTTTACTATTTAATGTACTTTCTTTATATTTATCTTCGGCAGTGGAAGGTGTACCATTAGCCGGGTCAAGCGTATTCACTTTCAAAGCACCTTTAGCTGTAGTCAGGCGTTTTATTCTGATATTCTGAATACCTTTCTTTGCCTGCGGCCACAATAATGAGTATTTCCCATCTACCATATTTATTGCATTACCTGATTCGTTAACAACTATATAATCTGTACCAGCGACTAAAGTTGAAGTACCGTTATTTGTAACAAAAAAATAAGTAGTAGCATCATATGAGCGCACGCGCTCGCTATGAAATTGAAAAGGAATATTACTACTAGTAGCATCTGTTCCTGTTACGTTCCATGTTCCAGTATTGATTCGCCATCTCGCTGTACCATCTGCTGCTATTTCATAATTAAGAGCATCACTAAAAACGTTCGTCTTGTAAAAACCGATATAGTAAACATGCTCCAAAGCCGGGTCAGTAGTCCAGGCATCGTCACTGCAACCTACAGTGCATAACATTGCCAGCATTGTTGTAAAAACATATATTAATTTTCTCATCTTATTTTCTTTTTTAATTATACTGCATTAATCCTCTCCCCAACCAGGATTTTGTTTAATATTAAAATCTGATTGAGCAATTTCAAATGTTGGAATCGGATAAAGATAATCTCTCTGAGGATTAAAGGATCTTGTGTTCTTAAACTCTATAACATATGTGTTAGCCTGCCCATAAACAAATACCCCATTTACTTTACCAGAAGCATCAGTTATGCGAGGTGCTAACGTATTAATTAACGATGGATTTTGAAGTTCGCCCGCTAGACAAATAGGACCTACTAAGTCTGTAGGAAGTGCTTTTTCGGCAGTCTTCCAACGTATAAGGTCATCGTAACGGAGGCCTTCGGTCATTAATTCAACAGTACGCTCACGCCTAATCTCGTCAAGCATATTCAATCCGTTAGCATTAACAAAGGCATTTGTCAATTTTACATTAAACCCAACACGTAAACGCAGTTTATTAACTGTAGCCTCAAGCTGAGCGTCTGTAATACTTCCATTACGCTCATACAAAGCCTCAGCATATGAGATCAACATTTCGGCATAACGAATGATAATTTTATCAGTGAAATCTCTATTTCCCACACTCTTTTCCCATAGTGAACCAAAGAAGCCTTTCTTACAAGGATAACCTTTTGGCCTTTGTGAATCGAATGGGTAATATTTCCCTTTACCAGTTATGCTCCAACCCATGAAAGCGTCATTTTCAAGAGGGTCATTTATAGTCCAAATCGTCTTCAACAAACGAGGATCGCGCTGTCCAATGCCATTTGGTAAGGAGCTACCACTTTGATCCAAACCAACAACATTGTTATACGAAGTTTCTACAGGTACTTTTAATGTGGTTTTGTCAATAGGCAATCCATCCGCATAAAGAAACATGTCTATAACGTTACGAGTAAGAGCATTACTACCTTCAAGATTACGTGTATAGGTATGTCCTGTTGTCACGGTAGAAAAGTCATTCTCACCGTAAGCTTTGCCAAAGACAATTTCTAAATTAGTATTTGCTTCATTTTTATAAGAAAAAACTTCATTAAAATTAGGATACAGATCATGCCCTTCAGCCTTAAGCAATTCGAATGCAGCTATCGCTTTATCAAAGTGCCCATTAGCATTTGCCCCATTGTTTACATTATGATATTTCTGAAAAGTACCTTCATAAAGTCCTATACGAACTATCATTCCCAGAGCAGAAGATACGCTGACCCGACGACGATCTAATTCACCCGTGGGTAGTTGGGTACGTTTAGGTAGATTCTGTATTGCGAATTCAAGATCTTTGTAACATTGTTGAATAACTTCTTCCCTCGGCGTACGCTCTTTTTTTAGTTCCGGGTCGTAGACACTTGCAAAAGTTTTCAATATCAATGGTACATCTCCATATCTTTTTATCAATGTAAAATATTGATAAGCCCGAAAAAAATAGGCTTCGGCAATCCAACGATTACGGATATTTTCTACCAAAGGTGACGCACTCCCTTTTTCTATAATATTATTAGCTGTAAAAATACGATCGTACGGGTCTGTCCAATCAGAACTAGTACCCGGTACAGTACGTGTACCATTGCTTGTACTATTGGCACTAGCCGCAACGAACTCATCGGCACGAGTATCGTTACTCCAGCCATCCAAATCATAATATAGCCTATTACAAGCTCCTTTGAAGTCGGCTTCTGACCTCCAAAAATTATCATCTGTCAACTCTGATCCCGGTTTAACATCCAGCAGATCGTCACAACCGGACAGTACCATTGTACAAGATAATATACCTATATATAATATTTTTTTCATATTCTTCATTGTTTTAGAATGTTAGGTTAACACCTGTTGTCCATGTTCGGAAAAATGGATAATACTTATTCTTATTTGTATCATTACCCACTTCGGGGTCAAACACGCTCAGAACACTTGAATGCTCCCAAACATCTGTTCCGGCAATATAAACTCTCAAACTTTGTACAATCTTCTTCGATACAGGAATAGTGTATCCCAACTGTACGTTTTTGAGACGGATATAGGCTCCATCCTGCGCCCATTTATCAGATGGTTTGTAATTATAAGTATTCTGATTTATGATACGTGGAAAGAAAGCGTTAGGGTTATCTTCTGTCCAATAGTCACGATGAATAGTCCAAGGCATTTCATACGAACGAGCTAATGGTGCAATTGTTTCCGCATTGATAAGGAATGTACGTTTACCTACTCCCTGAAAAAACAAAGAAACATCAAAGCCTTTCCATTGTGCACTCAAGTTAACACCAAAGAGATAGCGTCCGTTTGTTGTACCAAGATAAACTAAGTCTCCCGGATTCTCAGGTGTAGCATCTCCGGTACCTATTGTATGATCTGCTTTTCCTTGAGTCAGGTATTTTACATCACCACCAGTAATCATGTTGTCTGAAAAACTGCTAAAGCCCGGATTTGCACTCTTATAATCTAAATACTCTTGGCGGCTACTCCAATACCCGTCAGTTTTATATCCCCAGATTGTATTTAAAGCGTAGCCTTCCAATCGTTCAACTGTCCCTTCTTGTACAACATTAGCTCCGGTATATTTCACTAATTTATTTTGGCTATCATCAACATTAACTCCTATCTGATAGGAGACATCTCCGACTTTATGATTCCAGTTAACAGAAAGCTCCCATCCCCATGAATTCAATTCACCTATATTTTGTGCAGGAACATCTACGCCAATGATATGCCCAACTTGCATATTAGCCATCATATTCTTATTCTTCTTCCAATAGTAATCAGCGGTCATATTTAAATGCCCATTAAACAAGCCCAAATCGATCCCAACATTAGTAGATTGCAATATCTCCCATGTAATATCTTTAGATGCCATTTCTTTTTGATAGTATACAGGATTACCAACCAATTTAATAACATTATTATTATTATCTCTATTCGTAATCAAGCCCAAATATGGAAAATACCCGGAAAGAGCTGAACTATTACCTAATTCACCCCATGATGCGCGTAGTTTCAAATTACTTACATTATCTTTGAGTGATTCAAACCATGGCTCTTCATTTACACGCCAGCCTGCAGAGAACGAAGGGAATATATCCCAACGGCTACTCGGATCTAGGCGAGAACTTCCATCATAACGGAAATTCGCTTCAAAAAGATAACGCCCTGCAAAATCATAATTCAAACGGCCAAATAGTGAAGCCATTTTCCAAGGCTGTATCAAATCCGAAAGAGATGAATTGGCTGCAAGTGCATTATCATAAAAGTTAAAACTAAAGAAATCGTTCGAAAGTAAATTATTTGCGACACCCGATATCTGATCTTTATTATACTGTTCATAAGAAGCACCTAATAAGGCATGGAATGTATGATTCTTTATTTTATAATCATAATTAACCAAAGCTTCAAATTTATCCTGATAAGCATAATTTTTCGTTTTAGTCAAACTATTACTGGTTCCTGTATTACTACGTTCTCCTTGACCATCCTTCCCCGGCCATTTAAGCAAACGCCTATCTATTTCCTGATTAAAGTAATCAGCTCTGCGAGAAGCATTAATGTCTATTGTCAGACCTTTTACAAAATTTTTGAAATGAAGCCCTACTTTTCCCGTATATGCCTCATAACGAGACTTATTTATACCTGAATTTTTCATTATATCAATAGGATTTACCTGTAAGTCTCCATTATATGGATTTATAGCGTAATTAGTATCTTCCAGAGGATTAAATATAGGCTGACGTCCACGAGCGGTATAAAGCGAGTTTAAAACACCAAGACTACCGAACGCACTCTGTTCCGTGTAATTACCTTGATAAGTACCCAACACATCAACTGAGACATACTTATTCAATTCAGTATTGAGTGTTAATCTCAAGTTTGTACGTTTATTACCATCCGGACCGTACTTCAAAAGACCTTCTTTGTCATGATACCCAAATGATAAATAATATTGTGTTTTTTCAGAACCACCAGTGGCTGAAACGGAATGATCTTGAGACATAGTATAATCTTTTACCCCTTCATCTATCCAATTTGTACTTTGGAAAAACTCCCAGCGTTGTCCGTTCGGACGATAATTATAGTTAGGATTTCCTACCCATGAAGCACGTTCCGCATCCCATTCAGCAGCACCTGTTGGAGCACCTGTCACAGGATTTATACTTGCATTAATACGCGAGATGTCAATCATAGACTGTTCTTCCCAAGCAGTCACACGTTCCGGCATATATGTTGGCAAATTAAGGCCAACTGAACCATTGTAACTTATCTTTACTTTTTGGGCCGACGATCCTTTTTTTGTTGTTACCAATATAACACCAGCAGCAGCACGTGCTCCATATATAGCAGATGCAGCAGCATCCTTCAATACAGATACACTAGCTATATCATCAGGATTAAGTAAAGCCATATCTCCTTCTATACCGTCAATCAACACAAGTGCATTAGCTGTACCTGTGGATGACATGCCCCGCACTCTGATACCTGATGTCTCACTACCTGGCTGACCTCCACTGCGTAATACTGTAACACCAGGTAATAGTCCTTGCATTGAAGATAAAGCATTCGCACTAGGCCGGGAAGCAATATCTTTACCATCTAAAGCAGCGACAGCCCCTGTAAGATTTACTTTTTTCTGCACGCCATAACCGACAACCACAACATCATCCAACATCTTTGAATCTTCTTCCATTGCAACGTTCATTTTGGAAGAAGCCGGATGCTCTACCGATTTATAACCAATACTGGTGAATACCAATATTGCACCCTGTTTGGCTTTTAATGTGAAATTTCCATCTATATCAGTCATAGTGCCATTCGTAGTTCCCTTTTCTGATACAGTTACACCAATAAGAGGCTCTTTGGTATTCTTGTCTAAAATTACCCCCTCAACAGTAAGTACATTCTGAGCATATAGGCCTATGTCAAAACATAAGAGGGCGAGACACACAAGGAGACTATGAACTATTCTCCTTCGAAATAGGTTTCTTTTCATGTGTATTAAAAATTTAAGTTAGTGAAATGTTTGCAAAAACTATTTTTACAATTCGGATGCAACAAAACTAGACATTAAATATGCACATGATTTTTCAGGGGTAGATATAGTGGATTTTAACAAAGGCAATAAAGACATATACAACTACTAATGAACACATTAAAATGATAGCATATGCATTAAAAAGTGGACACTATTTAGATAAAGCATGCCCAAAACATATCAAAAACTTAGCAGTGTGTGTTCGCACACAAATAAAATCACCCATATTATAATAAAATATAAAACACAAGCGATTAGTACAATTTATATCAAAAGTTGCTTATTAAAATATATCTATCGAAGTGAAGCGAATTTTAAACAAACAGGCTTGTCTAATTCTATATCTTTATTCGCATTTTCCAGTAGTCCTGTATTTCTATCTATCAGAAATACTTGTATTACATTATTATCCCTGCTGGCTACAAGGAGAAATTTACCATTAGGAGTGATTACAAAATTACGAGGATGAATACCCGTTTCCTGATAGCCTGCCCTTGTTAATTTTCCATCATTTTGGTTTATAGAGAAGATAGCTAATCCATCTCCCTTCAGTCGGTTCGAAGCATACAAAAATTTACCATCAGGAGTTACATGAATATCGCCACTACCTTTTGCATTCAAAGTATCGGCCTGTATAGACTGTGTTTGAATCAGGTCTCCTTTATGTCTATCATAATAGAAAACACCAACTGCACCTGACATTTCATTGATAAGATATGCAAATTTTCCATTCGGATGAAATTCCAAATGTCGTGGTCCCGATCCATCAGCAACTTTAAAGGCCGCAGGTACACCTGCCCGTAGATAGTTGCCTTGCCCACCTAAATTCACATCAAACTTATGTATCTTATCAGTTCCAAGATCGTTTGCAAATAGATATTTTTCATCAGGGGAATATGTCACACAATGCAAATGAGGTTTTTGTTGCCTGTCCGGATCGACTCCTTTACCTGTGAAATTAATATATTGAGATGCTGCTGCCAACGATCCATCCTCTTTTACGTCAAAAACGGTAATGCTTCCTCCTGAATAATTAGCTGTAACAACATGCTTACCTGCATTATCTACAATTATATAACAAGGGTCGGCACCTTTCGTCGGTTCTGTATTCAACAATGATAATTCCCCTTTTTCCTTGTCGAAGGCAAATGCATTAGCCGAAGCTTTATCATCACCGGTTTCAGAAACAGCATAAACATATTTTTCATCTTTACTTATAGCCAGATAAGAAGGATTCGTTATCTTTGCTTTGCTTTTATAAGTCGAATATCCGGATACAGTATCAAATTGGTACACATATATACCGTCACTTCCACCTGTCGTATATGTGCCTGCTATCAGATACAGACTGGAATCGTCAATTAACTCTCCTGTCCGGATATTTGTTGAATTATTTGCATCCACGGTTGCTTTATTTGTATTTTTATTATTACATGAGAAAAAAGAAAATATAGAAGCAATGATTAGAAAAATATATTTCATACAATTCTGTTTTGTTATTAATTAAAACAAAAGAAAAGAAAAAATCCATTCGATGCGCTACTTTTAGTATAATATTTTTATTACTAGAAGTAATCACTTAAGAAAATATTGTAATTTTATATCTTTCGAGTAAAGTAAGGCCATAGCTGCTGCCATATTCCTATAAAAAACATGAAAGTTAACCACATTTTATCAGAAAAAAATATACGTTCAAAGATGAGATTATTTTTTACTTTATTACTCAGCATATATTCTCCATTTATATTCAGTAGTGAATTAGATTCTCTCTTCAATGTACTAGATAAAAGCATTCAGAATCATCATCAATATATCGAATTTAAGGAAAGAAAGCTGAATAATCTGAAAAGAGATAAACAAAACAAAGATATATCCTTAAAAAGTGTATATCAGATTAATAGACAGCTTTCTACCGAATATTATTCTTATATGGCAGATTCGGCAATACATTTCCTGAATGAAAATCTCGATATAGCTTATTCACTAAATGATAAAGAAAGAATAAACGAGACAAATATGGAGCTGTCTTCCCTATTTACCTCTCTAGGATTATACAAAGAAGCGGTAGATGCCTTAAGCAGCATTGACAGAGAAAAATTTGATAAATCCCAGCTCATAGATTATTACCTATGCCAAAGATATTTATATAGCGGCCTATCTTTTTATACTCAAGACAAAAGAAGAGGAAAAGAATACGCAGCACTTTATAAAGCTTATCAAGATTCTCTTTTGAATATATTGAATCCCGAATCAGAAGAATATCTTAGGCTCGAAGAAACTTTACTGAGGCGGATGGGTAAAGTACAGGAAGCATTAGCATTAAATGACAAGCGATTGCGCCTTACCGAACCCGGAATGCCCAAATACGCACTGGTCACCTTTCATAGATTTCAGATTTATCAGAAACTAAACGATGTTTTTATGCAGAAGAAATTTCTAATTCTTTCTGCCCTCACTGATATTGAAACATCTAATAAAGACAATGCCGCCTTATCTAATCTGGCAAATATTTTATACGAAGAAGGAGATATAAACCGGGCTTATAGATATATCCGCTTTTCGCAGGAAAATGCAAATGATTACAATACCAAGTTGAGGCGATCAGAAATTTTCAGCACTCAAGGAATTATCAATAAATCGTACCAGAGTCAGAACGACCTTCAGACCCAAAAACTTCGTCTCTATCTCTTTTTTATTACAGCATTATTGCTCTTGCTAATCTTTGCTCTGATTTTTATATACAGGCAAATGAAAAAACAATCTGCCACAAATAAAAAAATCAAAGAAATAAATGAACAACTGAACTCTCTCAACAGTCTCCGCAAGAAAATGAACGAACAACTGAGCGATACAAATACAGATCTATCTGAGGCCAACCATATTAAAGAAAAATATATAGGATATTTTCTGAGCTTATGTTCTACATATATAGATAAACTCGACGATTACCGTAAAATGGTAGGCAAAAAATTGTCCGGTGGACAAACTGCCGAATTAATAAGACTTACCAGAGTCAGCGATCTGAAAGAAATTGAACTGGAAGAATTATTCTCGAATTTCGATAAGATGTTTTTACATATATACCCCGATTTTGTAGATGAGTTCAATAATCTTTTGATGGATGACGAAAAAATTATTCCGAAAAAAGGAGAATTGAATACAGAGTTACGCATTTTTGCACTCATCAGGCTTGGTGTAGAAGATAGTTCCATGATTGCAAAATTCCTTGGTTATTCGGTGAATACAATCTATAATTACAGGGCAAAAGTAAAAAATAAAACAAAAATATCGCGTGACGATTTCGAAACCACAGTAAGAAAAATAGGGACATATTCAAACAATAATACCCAACCCTAAAAAAAGTCTGGTTATAAACAAATTAGCTCCGCACAAAAAACTTTATCAGTATTTAGCCCTTTTAAACGAGGTACTTTTACCTGAAATAATTACTTTCGCATAAAATAACTAAACAGGATATGATATATAGTTTTGCGAACGATTATGCCGAAGGATGCCATCCTTCTATACTAAAGGCTCTTACCGACAGTAATATTATCCAACAGGCCGGATATGGCGACGATGAGTATACGAAAAATGCAGAATCTATTATACGCCAATTAACAGCTACCGACGCAGAAGTACATATGATAGCCGGGGGCACATTAGCTAATCTTACTGTATTATCCTCTATCCTCAAGCCTTTTGAATCGGTAGTGGCTGCTACTACAGGACATATTTATGTAAATGAAACAGGAGCAATAGAAGCTACAGGCCATAAAGTAGAAGCTGCTCCTTCTAAGGATGGAAAACTACGTCCGGAAGATATTATACCTTTTTTAAATAAAGCCCGGGGGCATCATGTAGTGCGGACTCGTGTTGTATATATTTCTAATTCAACAGAACTGGGTACAGTATACACCAAGCAGGAACTATCCGGATTGTCAGAATTTTGTAAGGCAAACGATCTTATTCTGTTTATGGATGGAGCACGCCTTCCAATGGCATTAACGGCAGCCTCAAACGATCTTACATTAGCGGATATAGCTGCATTGACTGATATATTTTATTTAGGTGGCACCAAATGTGGCGCTCTGCTGGGAGAAGCAGTTGTCATAGTAAATCCTGAATTAAAAAAGGACTTCAAATACCATCTGAAACAACGGGGAGCATTGACAGCCAAAGGGCGTTCGATGGGAATACAATTCGATCAATTACTCAGAAATGATTTGATTTTTGATCTGGCCCGGCACGCCAATCTTATGGCAAGCAAGCTATCCAATGCTTTCAAATCCTCGGGGTACCCTATGCTTATTGACTCTGATACAAATCAGATCTTTCCTGTATTACCTAATCATATTATACAAAAGCTACAGCGGAAATATAGCTTTTTGGTATGGAATATTATAGACTCCGACCACTCTTGTATCCGCCTGATAACATCATGGGCTACTCCGGAAAGTATAGTTGATAAATTTGCAGAAGATCTATCCCAAGTATAGGATAATATATTTATTTATGCAATAAGTCTTTTATTGCCTCATCTAAATATTCGAATTTAAATCGATAGCGCATATCCAGCAAACGTTCGGGAATGGCACGTTGCCCGTCTGTAATGAGTGTGGCACCCTCGCCTATTACTAGTTTTATAAGAAAAGCCGGTATATGAAAAATACGGGGACGGTACAGCGTTTTCGATAATATATTGCAGAACCGTCTGTTTGTAACCGGATTTGGTGAAGTAAAATTGAAACTACCGCGAGCTTCAGGAGTATTAAGCAGAAAGATTATCCCATTCACCATGTCATCAATATGTATCCACGATATATATTGCTTTCCAGACCCTAAAATACTACCCAATCCAATCCGGAAAGGAAGAGTCAGCATAGACAACATACCTCCCTCGCCGGAGAGGACAACCCCTGTTCGTAATGTACATACACGGGTATGACGACCGTCAGCTGCCATTGCCAGTTCTTCCCATTTTTTACATAACTGGTATGTAAACTCATCATGGGGCTCTGAATTTTCATTAATAACATTTTCTTTTTGAGCACCATAATAACCTATTGCCGATCCCGAAACGAATACCCGGGGAGCGGTAGTGCTCATTTTTATTAATTCGGTCAGCCTTCGGGTTATATTCCAACGACTGTTACATAACTTTTCTTTCTGTTTTTTTGTCCAACGTTTCTTGGCAATAGGTTCACCTGCAAGGTTTATAATAGCATCATAACCATCCAGCGATTTTAAGGTATCAAGAGAACTGCAATAATCTGTCTGTTCACCTAACTTCAGTTTTGCTTTA
Source organism: Prevotella sp. (assembly GCA_031271965.1). Lineage (GTDB taxonomy): Bacteria > Bacteroidota > Bacteroidia > Bacteroidales > Dysgonomonadaceae > Dysgonomonas. Next base: position 49,833 of record JAISUS010000017.1, read on the forward strand.
TCTACATCACGGCTAAAAACAGTTATAGCATGCCCCTGCAATGATAATGTCCGAATCAAAGCTTTTCCGATAAGACCTGTGCCGCCTGTGATAAAAATACGCATATAATTATTCCATTTTCAGGTTCATTCTACCTGTATCTTAAATACAACTTTACGTACCGGCTCTTTTTCTCCGTACTGTATATTCGTAAGATGGATATCATCAGGGAAAAAGATAGTAAAATGATTAGCACCAACTACATGGTATGTAATAAACGGTACTTTAAAAAGAGCTATGTCTTTTTCCCCGGAATAGGGGTTTACCGTTTCGGTAGCATCTTGCAGCTTGGCATAACCATGTAATTCCCGCCCTGAAACAACATATTGCAAATCAATATACTTCTTGTGCCCTTCCAACTGCTCCTTACCGGGAACACGAGTGGTATATTCCTGTACATTGATTTTAACATCATCGCCTAATGTTTGTTGCCCAAGCGGTAATGAAGATAAATCATTATCATGTATAAATTTGAATACCTTTTGCCACCGTTGAGGATGCTTCCGGTAGTGTTTGGCAAAAGTATTTATGTCAATACCCGGATCGCAAATTGCGTTTACACCTTCCATCCACGACTTACCGTAGAACCATTCTTTTTGCTTTTTCGATACCTTATCTCGATTATTCTGTGCTGGCAAAAGAGTCAGACTACTCAGAACAATTAAAAAAGAAAATACAATCCTTACTCTTAATAAATTATTTTCTGTACTCATCTTTTCGATTACATGATTACCTTTCTTGTTATTTTATTCATGCTCATCAACCATATTATCAACAGGGATATAGCAAAAGTAAACACAGCTATTATCACTATCTTAAGAAATGGCGGAACCGGAATACCCGGATATATAAGATCATATCCTAATTGTACAAAGATAAAATGACAAAGGTAAATTCCAAAAGTTAAGGCTGCTGTTTTTTTCAAAAAAGGAGAAGATTTCACTTTTATCTTTTGCATAATGATAAATACCGAGAATGTCATCAGAAAGACATTGATTCCGGAGAAATACCAAATGATTTCAAGATTGGCATAACTACCCGGATAATATTCCTGAGTCAGGATAAAACCTCCCGAAGTAATGGCATATCCGATTGCAAACAGGGGTATGGCAACAGATAAAGTCTTTTTCCAATCCCAATTAAGTGGATGGTGCGTCAAGTAGTATGCCAACACCATATATCCCAGAAATCCGGAAAAGTAGTAGAACATTCCGTAAGGGTTCCAATCACACACACCGAGCAACCCCATATTTCCGTAATTACCTTCATAGCCTAACAGTGGAGCAAGCATTTGCAGATAAGGCAAGCACATGTTAACTATCCAGATACGCAAAAACCATTGTACATCTTTTTTTGAAGCTTGTTTCAGCCAAGCACCTATTATAGGCATGAACAAGTAAAGACCTATTAGCATGTACACATACCAAAGAGCCGTCGTATCGTAACTAAAATTAAAAAGGAAGGTATATAATTTTATTAATGTAGCAGTCAACGTATGATCTTCTGTTACAATATTAGGGCTTATGATTTCTATGCCGGAGTGAATATAAAGATAATATAGTATGGGCAGCATCATTGACCAGAATACAAACGGAGCAATAAGCCTCCTAGCCCTTTTTTTGTAGAATGTAGCCATATCTACGTCAACAGGCAATAGCAATACACCCGATATCATAACGAAAAGAGGGACACATGGACGGACAAGACTACCGATGAAGGCACCTGTAAGAAATTCATAATGATTGTTTTCAAACTGCCCGACAAAAGGATCGCAGCTATGAGAAACTATAACCAAAAAACAGGCTGTGAGACGAAGGATATCGACCCATGCGATATGCTCTTTTTGTATTCCATTCATAATTATCAAACTTAAGATGGCCGAAATTACGTAAATAAAGCATGTTCTAAAAGACAACAACTACATATTATATCCAAAGAATGTTAAAATAACCGAAAAATAAAATATTTTCAAAAAGCATAAACCTAGTAAAGTTTTTGATATTTTTATATCTTTGACAATATCTTAACAACACCTTATACAAAACTATTATGAGAAAATTACAATTTTACATTTTAGCCTTACTACTATTGTTCTTTCCAATATTAATAGAGGGACAAAATAGCGTAAATGTGGATATATATCCGGAAAGGACTATAACACTGAACTATGAGAAATTTAACCTAAACACATTTAGTTCTAAATTTGCCCAATCCGGTAGTCTGGATTATACTTATACCGAAGCTGACGGAACCCAAATACGGGTAACCTGTCAAAGAATAGGAGAACCTATAGAAGTGTATGAGATACCTCCATCGCCGGCTGTACATCGCTTGTATAAAGAATTTTATCCCGATGGCAATATGAAGCAGAAAGGATTATATTTACCACAGCAATTCCCTATCGGAAAATGGTTGGAATGCGATCGGAATGGAAGATGCAGGGTGGTTGACCAAGACATGGAAAGAGGAAGCGTCAACTATAATGATATGCTGAAAATATTGGAAAGATACAATTTCCTCAATGGTCCCGATAATTGGCAAGTATTTGTGGTTTGGTATAACGACATTGCTCATCAATGGGGAGCTAAACTTCGAAAAGGGACTGAATATAAAACCTTGACTATAGATGCCAACTCCGGAAAAGTTTCTAATGAGTTTGGATATGAGATCAGTATGCCCAATATCGAAGTTAACAGAGAATACTTTCAATCCGAATAGAATTTTGTCAATTCTCATTATATTTATGGGAGAACTTATTATTATTCAATAAAGATACCGGATGAAACCACCTTAATATTAACACCATACCTTAGTTGCCTATACAATTGTTAAAACGTATTTTGTATATTTGTAAAGTCAAACTCAGTAAATAGAAGGATCATGTCATCAAAAATAAAAAAATCGCTAAGACAGAACTTAGTAGAACTACAGCCAAATATGCTGAGTTTCGCCATGACTCTCACAGCCAATAGGAACGATGCCAGAGACCTCACTCAAGAAACTACCTTAAAAGCTTTAACTAATATAGATAAGTTCTATAACAATATGAACTTTAAAGGTTGGATATTTACTATAATGCATAATATATTCGTAAATAACTATCGCAGAGCCATCCGTATTCAGACAATAATACACCTAACAGATAATTCTCAATTTTTGGATCTACCTCAAGAATCCGGATTCGAGTCGCCTGAAAGTTCTTTTTCTATAACAGAAATAAATGGCATATTAAACAGTTTTTCGGATGAATACAAAGTTCCTTTCTCGATGCATCTTCTTGGGTACAAATATGAAGAGATCGCAAAACAACTTAAATTGCCTTTGGGAACAGTCAAATGCCGGATATTCTATGCACGCAAAAGATCACAGGAACTTCTCAAGGATTACAAATAATTGCCAGATAAAAATATTTCCTGCCCTATTACACTCCGGCTATTTTTTTATAATAAAATAGTCCTACTTATCTCACGACAAGCAGGACCCAACCTTAACACAAACTTACAAAACTACATTATATTTTTACAACTGCGATATATCCATTCTGTATTGCGAAGGGGACATTCCCGTATGTTTTCTAAAAAAACGCCCCAACGACGCCTGACTTGAAAAATTTGTTTTTACTGCTATTTCTTGTATGTTCAAGGATAAATCGTGCAATAAAGACTTTATCTCCAGGATTGTATATTCTACAATCCACTCTTTAGCAGACTGTCCACTTATTTCTCTAATTATTCGAGATAAATATTTGGGCGTTATACATAATTTTTCAGCATAGAATACAATTTCCCTATTTTCCTTATAATATTCCATTATCAGTAAGAAGAAATTATAAACCAGATTTTCTTTATTACCGTCTAAAGTTATCTTTCTTAATAATAGGGCATTCTGATAATTATTATAAAGATCAAGGTAAAATAATCTGAGAACATTCAGCACATATTCCTTTCCAAAAACAAGATCCATTGGTTTTATACGATGCTCTATCAATCTGTAATAAATCTGAAATCGTCTAATCTCCATTTCATCCAATTTAAATTGGTGTTTTTTCCTCATATGAATAAAAAAAAGAGGAGATAACCGGAAGATCCCTATCAAAACATCATTAATAATATCCTGAGATACAAGAAAATAATTAATAAGAAAATCTTCACTCTGTTGTTTCAGTATTACATTTTGACCCGGAGAAATTATTAACAACTCTCCTTTCGATAAAGAATATTCATAAAAATGGACATCAAATACTATATTACCTTCAAGGCAAAGCCCTAATATCCCATACCCTTCTTCTGAAGAAAATATATTCATTGGGATTGATTTTGCCTCAATAATAACTTTAAAATCTTTCTCTAAAAATGTTGTTAGTATTTTTTTATTTGACAAAGTCTTATTCATATTTACAATATTCCTCTGCCCTTACTATATCGACGAGTGCAAATATATAATTAATTTTCACCTATTTTTATTTAGTGGACATTTGGTACAACATTTGGGCTATTTTGTATTAAAACGTTTCTTGACACAAAGAATAAGTGCATTTGAATAGAGAAAAGAACACATATACAACAATGTATTTATTACACATTGAATAATATTACGCATCAATTTTAGCACTATAAAATTAACACCAATAACGTAATGGGTAAATATTGACGCCATACAAAACGCGGCTCAATAAAAGTCGTCCTCTCCTATTCGGGAAATTATAGATAATCAAAATGTATACTGCTATTATACCGATTATCTATTTACAAAGAAAAGAATAAATATACAGATAGCCGCATAATTTAGACATTAATAAAGCCGATTACATGTTAAAATAATCTCAAACGGGATTATTTAGGAGTATTACTGACAATATAATATTAATAAAAAAGAAAAGGTTGTCCTCCCGACAACCAATCTTTATTGTTACTTTAAATCTAATACCATGAAAATATACCTATATAACAGAATGTATTCATAATTGTTTTATGGATTTTTTCTATAAGAAATAGAAGGCATGAATTTGACTCAATAGAAGAAGAAAGATTAAAAGAATAAAGATTAAGTAAAAGATATTTCATAGAGAAAATTCTATTTCTATTACAAGAATAAAAAAGGAAAGAGGTACTAAGAATCACTCCCAATACCTCCCAAAACATTTTTCAACTTTGCCTATGTTGAAAACACACTCATTTTATTTTTATCAGAACCATATATCTGCACTTACACGTTTGTTTATACTCAAAATCAGTATACTTCATTAAGCAGATAACAGACTCCTTTGATTTGATTTCTTTAAATAATTCAGTATAAATATCTCTTCATTTAATGCTGAATAATTAGCTTGCAAAACAAAGATAAGTAAGAATTTATACCTTTTCAAGCCTTTTTTGAGACATATAGATTTTTCTTTCACGAATACACTATAAACATCTATAAAACAAATAATTAAACCGAAACAGACTTAACCCTATATAGATTTTTCTTCCCTTATATGACACATATATGGCGCTAAAAAAGCCATAAATTCTAACTTTAAGCTTCTAAACCGCCCCAATACAAACTTACAAAACTAAATTCAATAAAGTATCAATACAGAAATCAGAATTCAATCAATTTCAACCATTAACGAGATTTATTCAGCATTAAAATAAGACTGTCACATTCTTAACTTTTTTTTACTTGTGCAAACTAATAATTAAATATACTTTTGTCACGCATTGAAGATAATTTTACATAACTAATATTTAAAACAATAACATAATAATACTTTTAAAAGATAACAGGTTCACTTTTGTGACAAAAGTTAAGATATTTATTAATTGACAACACGCGTATGGAAGACTCCAACGTTAACAACATACAACTTTACAAAAATACAAAACGCGTGTACCTCCCTGCAATAACAGGGAGGTTATTTATTAACACCTCTCTATAAAGTTTGATTCTCATATATAGTAGAGATGGCCAGCCTGTTATACAAAAATGATTATGCTGTCAACCTATTTTAGAACGGGACATTTATAAAATTAAAAAAGCGAGTATCTCACGACACTCGCTTTTTTTTGGGGAAAAATTTTTAAATTTTTGATTGCGACATGTTGTACATATCACAATTGCTTAATAAAAATTCGCTTAAAGTTAATTATATCTTTCAATATCTGAACTATTTAATCGTATAAATTAAACTGAAAAACACATATTCTTCTGATATATATAAATTTACAGTGAAGTTTTCATTAAGGATATTCTCATCTTTTCTGCTAAAGCTTCTGCACAACGTTCTCCATCCATAGCCGCAGAAACTATCCCTCCGGCGTATCCTGCCCCTTCGCCACATGGATAAAGACTTTCTATTTCAACATGTTGCATAGACTCTCTATCGCGAATAATCCTTACAGGAGACGATGTGCGACTTTCAACAGCAAGAAGTATAGCCTCATCTGTCAAATATCCTCTATAACTGTTACCTACTTTCTTAAATGCTTCTTGTAAGCGCGTAGATATAAATCGAGGCATCCATTCATGTAGAGGGGACGATATTACACCCGGGGTATATGAGGTTTCCGGCAATGATGTACTTTTCTGCCCTTTGACGAAGTCATACATCCTTTGAGCGGGAGCAACTTGCGTCTTCCCACCTTGTATCCATGCTTGTTCCTCAATATCTTCAACAAATTTGAGCAAACTTAATTCATTATATTTGGCATACTCGGGAAAATCTTCAGGGTGTATCTCCACCACAACCCCTGAATTTGACCAACGTGAGCCCCGATTAGAAGGTGACATACCATTCACAACGACTTGTTTCGGTCCACTGGCAGAAGGAACTATTGTTCCGCCGGGACACATGCAGAAGGAATAAACACCACGACCGCCCGATTGCACAACAAAGCTATATTCAGCCGCAGGAAGATACTCACCACGGCCCTCCTTACAATGATACTGTATCTGATCGATAAGATGTGCCGGATGCTCGATACGAAAACCGATAGCTAAACCTTTCGCTTCTATTTTCACTTTCTGATCATACAGCATATAATATACATCCCGAGCAGAATGTCCTGTTGCAAGAATAACAGGCCCTTTAAAAGTTTTTCCTGTATTGGTTTCTATTCCTCTCACTTCATTATTTTCTATAATGAGCTTGTCCATGCGTGTTTCAAAATGGACCCCCCCTCCTGAAACGATAATCTGCACACGCATTTTTTCTATGATGCTGGGCAATTTATCCGTACCTATATGAGGATGAGCATCAATGAGAATAGAAGGATCGGCTCCATGCTGACAGAAAACGTTCAGTATTTTCTCCACATTCCCCCGTTTCTTACTTCTGGTGTACAATTTACCATCTGAGTAGGCACCTGCTCCGCCCTCTCCAAAACAATAATTGGATTCCGGATTAACCACATGCTCACGATTCATCAGAGCTGTATCGCGCTTACGGTCTCTCACATTCTTGCCCCGTTCGACAACAACCGGACGAATACCAAGTTCGATTAATCGCAGTGCTGCGAATAGTCCGGCAGGACCGGCTCCCACAACAATGGCTTGGGGGCAATCTTTCACATCCGGATAATATGTGTTCAGAAATGCAGGATCGTTTTGCTCCTCATTTATATATCCTCTTACCCGTAAATTGATGAATATATTTCGTTGACGGGCATCTATCGAGCGTCTTAAGATGCGCACTGAAGAGATTTCCGATAATGGAATACTTGCAGTAGTTGAAAAAATCTTTCTTACTGTTTCAATATCAGACGCCTGCTCTGGCGTAATGCGTAAGTCTATATCTTTTTGCATGAATATTTATGAATCAATAACCGTCCCAATAATTATTACGAGCCTTTTCTTTCGTTCTTTTCACACTTTCTATAGGAAAACCAATAACAAAGCTATTAGTATAATGATGAGTCTGGATGTCATGTACTTTAGTCTGATACCATGAACCCAGATACCCTACACGTATCGTATATTTATTTATCGGAATATCTACAGTCAGATAGCTACGGAGTGCACGTTGGTTGTGCAACGATGTAAAATTAAGGACTCCAACCGAATTACCCAAAGATATTTCGTAATACGATTGTCCATATTTAGGAGAAAACAACATTCCCATAAACGGACTATCTAGTTGCCACCGAATGGCAAACCATTTCAGCTTATATGAGGCTATGAGGGAAAGGTTAAGATTGGTATATCCCCTCGCCGATGCGGGATTATTACCGTTTCGTTCATTATACAGCACTCCGGCATTGACATCCCACAGCCCGCCAAGCCCCAGACGGAAAGCATCTGTACTGTACAGACTGTAATGCCCTCCTATCCTATAATTTGCCAATAGCCAATATTCCGATGCATTTTTAGCGGGATTATCTCCTTTAGCCAGATCAAGTTCAAATATCTGCTGTTTATGAAAGCGATAATTGAACCATGTAGTACGGCGCATTTGTTCATACATCAACCTTATGGATATGCCTTTATATTCCAATGGAGATAAATAAGTGTCGTACATATTGGAAGAACCAATGGAAGCTGTAATGGTATTGTTGATGATTAATTCTCTTTTTTGAGATACCGTAAAATTTATTGGATCCTCTATTCTGCATTTTAAATTATTATTATGAAAAATAGAATCGGATATAGATAACACAATTTCCTTTGGTTGCTCTTTTGTTCGAAAATAAAAGGTTTCAATACTATCTATTTCCTGTGAAAAAGTAGACAAAGAAAAAGGCATACTTATAAAAAAAATACATAGATACCTAAGTATAACATTTTTTATTCTTTTATTCCTCCCCATCCTTAAACAGTGATTGCTGTCCTGTTATTTCATCTATAATATCAGATATTGGACGATTGTCTATCTCATCATCATCATCGTCTATCTGCACCTCAAATTTATTCCCTTCCTCTTCTTCCGGTTCCGGGAAACGAAGCGGCTCCAATTCTTTTATATCTCCTATTTCAAACGTAGAAATACGCTTACCTTTCGCCTTAAAGCTTTTTACCGCTATAAATTCTTCAGCATCTATCTCTAATGCTTCCCGGTAACTGTCACGTCCTCCAAACATAACCTGTATACGTGGATAAACTGTATCGGTAAGGATCTGTAACTTCGACTCCGGATTATCGCCCAAATAATTCTGTTTTTTAGCAGAAACTTCAAAAGTAAAGCGTTTCAGATACATATATTTCTGATCGGCATCGAAAAGTACAGCTGTCCAATTCTTATTCGGATCGAATTTCTCAATAAAGATTATTCCGGCTTCGTAATGATTGGTTACATCGAAAGACGAAGTATAAAATTCTCCGTTCTGATTGACGACCAATATATGGTCGTCACTTTGGAATTCTCCCAGATATTTGCCACGTCCATCGTAGTTGAGGCGCAACACATCCTGATCGAACCATACTTTACGACCGCCTAAAGTAGAACCACCTTTCTGCTTTAACGATATTTTATGAACCTCGGCTTTGGTCAGAATATTACCCATCGATTGACGGCCTTTGATAACAATTTCGCTAAAGTCTTTTTCAAACACCAGAATCTTCTGACGTGGTTTGGGTTTCAATATGACACGTATTGTTTCCGCTTCACCGTTAGGATTGGCACTGAAATAAGTAATGCGTGAACCATCGGTTCCCTGAGTCACATCATATTCCTTATCCCGAGTGATGCCCGTCACAGCAAACCGTTTGATATATGAAGGGCCGTTCTTACCATGGCGATAAACTACATTATAAATAGTACGCTTATCATTGCGGCGGAAGACATACAGATACAATACATTTTTACCGACAAACATCTTGTCACTCACTTTTACGATCTTATATTTCCCGTCTTTATAAAAAATAATAACATCGTCAATATCCGAACAGTTACAAACATATTCGTCCTTTTTCAATGATGTACCAATAAAGCCTTCTTCACGGTTAATATATAATTTTTCGTTCGCTTCCACAACCTTAGTGGCCTCGATAGTGTCGAAACTGCGGATTTCAGTTCTGCGAGGATAATTTTTTCCGTATTTTTCTTTGAGCATAACATACCACGAGATCGTATAGTCTACAATATTATCGATATTATGCTTTATTTCTTCTATTTCTTCCTTATATCTGGCAATTAGTTCATCCGCTTTATCAGAGTTAAATTTGAGGATACGCCCCATTTTTATCTCCATCAGTTTAAGTATATCCTCACGGGTTACTTCACGTATAAACAAATGAACAAATTTTGCCAAACGCTTATCTATATGATCTACCGCAGCATCCATATTGACAGCATTCTCGAATTCTTTATCTTTATAAATACGCTCCTCAATAAATATTTTTTCTAAAGATGAAAAATGAAGGCTCTCTTCAAGTTCGTTCTTCTGAATTTCAAGCTCCAGCTGTAACAATCGCTGCGTATTATCTGTAGTGTCGCGCAAGATATGGCTTACAGTCAGGAAATAAGGTTTGTTATCCTCAATCACACAGCAGTTTGGAGAAACACTTATTTCACAATCGGTAAATGCATACAAGGCATCTATCGTTTTATCGGACGAAACGCCCGGAGCCAGATGCACATGTATCTCAACATTCTGAGCCGTGATATCATCGACCTTGCGTATCTTAATCTTACCTTTATCGTTTGCTTTTAAGATAGACTCCACTACAGAAGACGATGTGCGGCCATAAGGAATATCGCTGATAACTAGCGTTTTATTATCCAGCTTAGAAATTTTAGCACGTATCTTTACCGAACCACCACGCTCTCCATCATTATATTTGCTGACATCAATATATCCTCCGGTCTGAAAATCAGGATAAAATATAAAATCTTCTCCCTGCAAATATGCGATTGACGCATCGCAAAGATCATTAAAATTGTGAGGAAGAATTTTGGACGAAAGTCCAACAGCAATACCTTCCGCACCTTGCGCCAACAGCAATGGGAATTTTACAGGCAGAGTTATAGGCTCTTTGTTACGTCCATCGTAAGAAGGTTTCCATTCGGTGGTCTTCGGATTGAAAAGCACTTCAAGCGCAAATTTAGACAGACGTGCTTCAATATAACGTGGTGCGGCTGCCCCATCTCCGGTAAACACATTCCCCCAGTTACCCTGACAGTCTACAAGCAAGTCCTTTTGTCCCAGTTGCACCAACGCATCGCCGATAGAAGCGTCTCCATGGGGATGAAATTGCATAGTATGCCCGATGATATTTGCTACCTTATTGTAACGCCCGTCATCCATCCGTTTCATCGAATGGAGTATACGTCTTTGAACAGGCTTCAAGCCATCTCCAATATGAGGCACAGCACGTTCGAGTATCACATACGAAGCATAATCGAGGAACCAGTTCTGGAACATACCCGAAAGATGCGTTTGAGTGTCAGCAACTTCTTTCACAGGCTTATAATCGGAATGGGAATCGTCTCTATCAGATTCTTCTTCCGCTATCGGCTCATCATCCAAATACTCCGGCTCGTCAATAATATCTTCGGGAAACATATATAATAGTTTTTATACAGCTATTTCTAAACTTGTCCAAAGATAATTTTTTTTGATGTGATTTCAAAATGGTATTACTGATTGAAACAAGGATAACGAGAAGAAAATTATAGGATCGAAACTATGAGAATTATCTCTAAATACAAAAAGCTGCCTCAAGAACATATAAATGTTTTGAGGCAGCTTTTCGATAAACAAAGTATCTAATTAATATACTATTGTATATTGCTGGCGGGAATAATTAATGTTAATATTATTTTAATCATTACATTGGCTTATAGTTTGAATGCTTCAGATAGTTTTTTACTCGTTTCTCTCTATCTTCTTCGGACATATTAGCCGGGACTTCGATAGATGTTCTGCTATCGATTCTGATAGAGACCATATCACCAAGACTTTGCTTGTGATCATTCAGCAATTGTATTAACATTTCCTCTTGAGAAAGCCGTTCAGATTTCTTCATAGAGCTACCTCTTCTCAGAGGTGTCCTTTTTTGTAATTCCATCTTTAATTATTTTTTGACCAATGAATACCAGTCTGTGATATCAAAAACTTCTCACTAAAACTTACACACAGAATATCAGAATTTTAGCAGATTTACGAACATAACCTTTAATATGTACAAAACCTAATATTTTATATAAACTTCACAATTAGCTCCGGAAAAGTGAATTTAAATAACAAATCTTAATTTTGATATAAAAAAAATGAGGCGACTCCAAAATGAAATCGCCTCATTATCTTTATATTCTATTCTGCTTTTTATAGATTCTTCTTTCGAAGAACATCGATCATATCCACAGTCATTTTCTGAAGATCATATTCAGGTTTCCACCCCCATTCCTGACGAGCACAGGTATCATCTAACGAATTCGGCCATGAATCGGCTATCGCCTGTTTTAGCGGGTCAACATCATAACTCATCTTAAAATCAGGATAATGTTTCTTAATCTCAGCATAAATCATTTCCGGATCAAAACTCATCGAAGCAATATTAAATGAATTACGATGTATAAGTTTCGCAGGGTTTGCCTCCATGATATTGACAGCCGCATCCAAAGCATCCGGCATATACATCATGTCCATGAAAGTACCGGCTTTTACAGGACAAGTAAAAGCTTCTCCTTTAACAGCCTTGTAATATATCTCGACAGCATAATCGGTAGTACCCCCACCTGGTAAAGTCAGATTAGAAATGATACCCGGAAAACGAACAGAACGAGTATCTACTCCCCATCGGGTATAGTAATAATCGCTCAGTAGCTCACCCATGACTTTAGTTATACCATATACAGTATTCGGCCTTTGCACCGTATCCTGAGGAGTTTTATCTTTTGGCGTATTTGGGCCAAAAGCGCCGATAGAACTTGGAGTGAAAACCGCACACTTTAATTCTCTCGCTACATCAAGGCAATTCATCAAGCTACCTTCACCTACATCCCATCCGAGTTTTGGATTTTTTTCAGCTGTAGCCGACAAGATAGCAGCCAGATTGTAGATAGTATCTATCTTATATTTTTTTACGGCATCTGCTATCTGATTTACATCTGTCGCATCTATTTCTACAGTCGGTCCCCAGTCGAAAAAACCTTCCGGATAAGGAGGTTTATAATATCCGCAGATGACATTACTTTCGCCGTAAATAGAGCGTAACTTAATACTTAGTTCCGAGCCGATCTGGCCCGTACTACCTACAATAAGAATGTTTTTCATTTGAAAAATCTGTTAGTTTTTTTATTTTTCCCCAATATAATTTAACCAGAACTTATAGCCGATCTTTATGACTACAGACTCTATATGAATTTCTTATTTAAGAACACCTAATTCTTTTCCAATCTTAGTAAATGCAGCAATACATTTATCCAGATGTTCTTTTTTATGCCCTGCCGAAATTTGCACCCGGATACGTGCAAGGTCTTTTGGTACAACCGGATAATAAAATCCTGTTACATATATACCTTCGTCAAGAAGTTTCGCGGCCATATCTTGTGACAATTTTGCGTCATAAAGCATTACCGCACAAATAGATGATTGAGTCGGTTTTATATCGAACCCGGCAGCCTTCATTTTTTCTACAAAATAAGTAGTATTTTCGTGCAGAGCGTCCTGAAGTTCGTTACTACGTTCCATCATTTCAAACATCTTAATACCTGCGCCTGCAATGGATGGCGGTATTGAGTTCGAGAACAAATAGGGACGGGAACGCTGACGAAGCATGTCTATTATTTCTTTTCTTCCGGTAGTAAATCCACCAATTGCACCGCCAAAAGCTTTACCCAATGTACCTGTAATAATATCTATTTTACCCTCCAGATTAAATAACTCGGGGGTTCCTCTACCTGTTCTTCCTACTACTCCTGCAGAATGAGATTCGTCGATCATTACCATTGCATCGTACTTCTGAGCCAGCTCGTATATCTTATCCAATGGAGCTACATTGCCATCCATAGAGAATACGCCATCGGTAACTATCAGACGAAAGCGTTGCGATTGCGCCAGCTTAAGTTGCTTTTCCAGATCTGCCATATCGGCATTCGCATACCGGTAACGAACCGCTTTGCAAAGACGTACCCCGTCAATGATAGACGCATGATTCAATGAATCGGAGATAATGGCATCCTGATCTGTCAGTAAAGGTTCGAATACTCCGCCATTGGCATCGAAACATGCAGCATACAGGATAGTATCTTCTGTTTTGAAGAATTTAGCCACAGCGGCCTCCAATTGTTTGTGAACATCTTGCGTGCCACAGATGAAACGAACAGAAGACATACCAAATCCACGGCTATCCATTGCATCTTTAGCTGCCTGAATAAGTTCTTGGTTATCCGATAAGCCCAGATAGTTATTTGCACAGAAATTGAGAACTTCCTGTCCTGTACTTACACGAATAGCTGCACCCTGTGGCGAAACTATTATACGTTCTTGTTTGTACAACCCTGCCGACTGTATATCAGCCAGCTCTGTTTGAAGATGTTTTTGAAATTTTGTATAAGTGTTCATGGTTAAAAAAATTTACGGCAAAGGTACTAAATTGTTAAGAAGAGAGAGGGCCTAAGAGGTATTTTTTTGTTAATATAAGGAAAAGATATAATGCTTACAGAATAATCAAGTTACGTTATGACTATTAAGCATAAAGAATACACCTCTTATAAATAAAAAGCGTCCCTATGATGTAATAAGAAATAGTACAAAGGAAATTTTAAGACAGCTACCTTTATTCGCGTGTTATTGTCACATTATGCTGTGGAACATGTGGAGGATAATACTTATTAAAAACAACAAGTTTTCCATTAAAAAAATGCAATAGATATGCTATATCCACAGATGAATCGTACTTTATTATTTCGATAGTTCCATCCTCCTCTTGCGAAGTCGATTCTATAGTATATACTTTTCCCATAATTGCGACAGCCTCTTCTTTACTCATTCCAAGGGCTAATTTCCGAATATTCTTACTATTATTATAATTGACATAGAAAACAGAACATGAAGAAAACAACATGCAAGTGATTAAAACGGAAAATAGCTTTTTCATAATAAATATTTTTATCAAAAATAACAAAATTTCCCATATCTAAAGCAATTCGTTTTTAACATTCATACATTTTATATAAAAAAAATCATCCGATCTATTGCATTATTTAAATCTTTGCTTACATTTGCAGTGTATTAATATACTATTACACTATGGTAAATATTGAAAATTTAAGATTCTATTACAGAAAAAGCAAACCAATCTTCGACCATGTTTCATTCGAAATGAAAGGTGGCATCTACGGTTTGTTAGGAGAAAATGGTGTGGGTAAAACTACCCTGTTACACATCATTAGTGGCCTGAACTTTGCTAAGGAAGGAAGATGTGAGGTACTTGGCTTTGATTCATCCATGCGAAACCCGAAGATGATGAATCAAATGTATTATCTACCGGAGGAATTCATATTGCCGGCAGTTACAATAAAAGATTATGTGAAAGCCAATTCGGCATTCTATCCCAACTTCAGTTATGAACAATTCGACTCGTACCTTGCCAATTTTCATCTTGAGAATGATCTCCGGTTAACTGAATTATCTTTCGGACAGAAGAAAAAGGCAATCATCGCATATGCTATTGCATTGAATACACCGATCACTCTCCTGGATGAGCCAACCAATGGTTTGGATATTCCTTCGAAGGCGCAATTCAGGAAGGTGATAGCATCAGCTTTCGATGAGAATAAATGTATTGTCATCTCTACCCATCAGGTACGTGACTTGGAAAATCTGATTGATCCCATCATTATCCTTGACAGAAATCAGGTTTTATTAAACAATAGCGTGGCGGAAATAACAAAAAAGCTACTGTTCTCGTATACGACCCAGAAACCCGAAGACACATTGTATTGCGAACAAACAATACTTGGTTACACTTCTGTTTCGGAAAACAAGTATAAAGAAGAGAGCAGCCTGAATATAGAAGCCTTGTTCAATGCCGTAGTGATGAACAAAGGAAAAATGAAAGAATTATTTAACACTAAAGACTAATCATATGGATGCTGTATTTAATATAAAACGTTTCGGCAACCTCTTAAAACGAGAGTTTACATATTCATGGAAAATATTTCTGTATATAGTGACTGGATTAGTTGCTTACTTTATAGTTGCAAAACTGTTAGACTCAATATGGTTATTCAAACTGATGAATTTATTACTAGTAATAGGAATTGCTATTATAATATGTGGAACATCTCTTATCAATAAAAACCTTAATAAAAATAACTTCAATGCATTTTTTACCGTCCCAGCTTCTAATTTCGAGAAGTGGTTGTTACTTTGGGTGAAATCGGTACTGATTATGCCAATACTTGTTATAGCCACTATAACCTTATTGAATTTGATATTACCATCATTTCCTCTCAACGAAATATTCAGTAACGAAATTGGGCTTAAAGGAATATACTTTACATTCTTTTGTCAGTCTCTATTTTTTTTCGGATATATTTATTTTAGAAAAAGAAGCTTGGTTAATACAGCCATTGCTGTAACAGTTTTATTTATATTGATATATTTCATTTCCAAACTTATCATCAATCAAATATATCCTGAAGTTACCCCTATTCATGACAATCTCAGTATAATAGAAATATTGAATTTTGATGGATTTTACAACCATACAGTAGCCCGGAATCATTACGTAGTAACGGGAACTACTACCATTTATGAAATATGCTCTTGGATTATTAAATTAATATTTCCTTTCGGGCTATGGGCATTAAGTTACATCAGATTCCGCGAAAAAGAAATTTAGGCTTATGAATTTTAAATCAAACAAACCGATATACTTGCAGATAGTTGATTTTTGCTTCCAGAATATATTGACAAACGAATGGGCTAAGGATAACCGTATACCGTCTGTCCGGGAGCTGGGGCTTACATTACAGGTAAATCCGAATACGGCAATGCGCGCATTTGAATACATGCAAACCGAAGATATTATATACCTGAAAAGAGGTATGGGCTATTACGTATCGCCGGAAGCAAAGAAAAAGATATTGATACTGCAAAAAAAGGAGTTTTTCGACGAAATACTACCTGCAACATTTGAATCTATGAACCTGCTTGATATAAGCATAGAAGAGATAGTAAAGCATTACGAACAATATAAGGAGAAACAACAATGAAAAAATATGCAAATAAAACTTTAGGTATTATGATCGCAGCAATTATTATTTGTCTTGTAGTGATGATTATTCAGATAGCTGAGATAATCAGTTCGAATCTGAAATAAACACATAGGTTATGTTGCTTATATAGAAATATTTTCGGATATTAGAGGTATCTAAACCTTATTTCAAATATAAACAACGACAATATGAAATTTTTTATCGACACAGCCAATTTGGATCAAATCCGTGAGGCTAATGAGTTAGGTGTGCTAGACGGAGTAACAACCAATCCTTCCTTGATGGCTAAAGAGGGAATCAAAGGTGTGGACAATCAACGTAAACACTACCTTGATATATGCAAGATAGTAGACGGGGACGTAAGCGCTGAGGTTATTGCAACTGATTACGAAGGTATGATTCGCGAAGGCGAAGAATTGGCAGCACTGCACCCGAACATCGTGGTAAAAGTTCCTTGTATCGAAGACGGGATAAAAGCTATCAAGTATTTCAGCAAAAAAGGGATACGGACAAATTGCACATTGATATTTTCGGTAGGTCAGGCCCTATTGGCAGCCAAAGCCGGAGCAACATATGTATCTCCGTTTGTGGGACGCCTCGATGATATTTCCAGCGACGGAATAGAACTGGTGAGCAAGATAGTAGACATGTATTCGACTTACGATATCGACACTCAGGTATTAGCCGCATCGATACGCAGCACACAACACATCATACAATGTATCGAAGTAGGTGCAGATGTAGCTACATGCCCTCTGCCGGCCATAAAAGGGTTACTGAAACATCCTCTGACCGATAGCGGTTTGGCAACCTTCCTTGCCGACTATAAGAAAGTGAATGGATAAATCCAATTCTAAAAATAGAAAAAAGCTCCTGACTGAATAGTCAGGAGCTTTTTAATTTGATCCTATATACTAAACTAAATTATTTTATAGCACTTATTGCAGCTTCATAATTAGGTTCTATTGTAACTTCAGGAACCAATTCTGTATATTTCACTTTCCCTTCAGCATCGATCACAACAACAGAACGGGCCAAAAGTCCTTTCAACGGACCATCTGCCATAAGCACGCCGTAACTTTTTGCAAACTCAGGGCTCCTGAATACAGAAGCAGGAACAACATTCTCGATACCTTCAGCTGTGCAAAACCGACCGGTGGCAAAAGGAAGGTCGGCAGAAACAGCCAACACTACCGTATTAGGCAAACCTGCTGCTTCTTTATTAAACTTACGAACCGATGCTGCACAAACACCGGTATCAATACTAGGGAAAATATTGAGAACTACATTCTTTCCCTTCAGGTCTTTTAAAGACACTTCCGATAGATCTTTCTTAACTAAAGTAAAGTCCGGAGCCACAACTCCCACCGATGGCAATTGACCGCTTACATTAACTGTAGTATCGCCTTTAAATGTTACTGTTGACATAATCTTTTTATTTTTATTTATTTAATAATATATATTTCTCCAATTATCACTACTCTTCAACATCGCACTTACCTGCAATGTTCAATATTTTATAAATTTTTTTGCGCAATTTGATTAATTGCTCATCACTCATTTTCAATTCTTTCTTTATAGCCAAAGGTATTTTCTCTGCTTGTGCCTCTAGCTTTTTCCCCTTATCGGTAAGCAGAACATCTACAATTCTCTCGTCTTTTGAAGAACGCTTTCTCTCCACAACCCCATTCGCTTCCATCCTTTTCAATAGTGGGGTAAGAGTTCCGCTATCAAGCCACAATAATTCGCCTAAACGCTTTACTGTAACAGTTTCATTTTCCCACAAAACCAGCAATACCAAATACTGGGGGTATGTCAATCCGAACTCATCCAGATAAGGCCTATATAGATTCGTTATTTGTCTCGACAGAGCATAAACCGGGAAACAAAGTTGATTTTCTAATTTTAGATTTTTATTCACAATTTAATATTACAAAATTATATTGTGCTAAATTAATTATAATAATCTAATATTCATAAAAACATGAGTTAAAAAAACAAAAAGAGGTGCTATATAACACCTCTTTAACAGTTCATTAAATCAAACACATCAATATCAAGATACGATGAACTTAATGTTTGTGAGACAAGTAATCAGAAATTCCTTCCTGCGTAGCTTTTAAAGCCTTGTCTCCCTTTTTCCAGTTAGCAGGGCAAACTTCGCCATATTCTTCTGTAAACTGAAGAGCATCGATTAAGCGTAATATTTCGTCAACGCTACGACCTAACGGCATATCATTTACAACCTGATGACGTACAATACCCTCCTTATCAATTAAGAAAAGTCCACGATATGCCTGAGGTGCGCCCACAAACATATCTTCACCTTCATCGTTGTAATCGAATGAACCAGCAAGGACATCGTATGCTGAAGAAATCATCAGTGATTGATCTGATACCAACGGATATTTAACTCCCTTGATACCTCCATCGTTTTGTTCTGTTTGAAGCCATTTCCAATGTGAGAAAGCTGAGTCCGTAGAAGCTCCCACAACAGCCACATTGCGTGATTCAAACTCTGCTATCTTTTCTTGGAAAGCTATAATCTCGGTTGGGCAAACAAATGTAAAATCAGCGGGATAAAAGAAGAAAACCACATATTTTTTCCCTTTATACTGCTCTAAAGAAAATTTCTCTACTATTTCATTACCGTTTACTACTGCACTTGTATTGAAAACAGGTGCCTTTTTTCCTACTAATACTGCCATGATAATATTTTTTTATTATTAATTTTAACACAAATATAGTAGCATTCTTTTTATAAATCAAATAGATATTTACTATACAAATATCGACATAATTTATTCCATTTCTAATAAAAAAATTATTCCATAAAAAACCTGTTAGGATAATAGTTTGAGACTTATTATATTTGTTGTTCTAAATAATTTCAAGAATGAAAAATCTATGCCTGCTGCTTATAGGCCTTACTATTATACCAATGTTATGGTTTTCGTCATGTGCAAAAACTGAAGAAGACAATGACAAAATAGCGCCTGTAATAGGGATTGTACGCTTTAATTCTAACGACACAATAAACTGGAAAGGCATTATTATAAAAATAAACGATTCCACTTTTACAAACAGAGAACTGGACACTTTAACCATAGGCAAAGTATTGTACTTATCCGGAAAATTTTCGAGTAATAAAGACAACGCTTTATCCGGATATAAAGCAGAACTGTGGTATAAATCAAGAAGCAAGAATCTGAAAGAAAGAGACGATACATTGAAAGCCATAGGCAAGAGCATCTTTGGTATGACAGATGCAGACATCTGGAATAATAGATTAATGACTATACCTGACTCTATATCAAGAACAGAAAGAGGTAAAAATGTGCAAGACACAACAGTCTTTTACTTTCCTATTGAGGGAGATTACAAAGTGAATGTAGTATGCGGGGATATATATGGGAATAGAGATTCTATCCAATTTCCGGTCAGACTATTATCCCGCAAATCGATATACGATTCAAGAAACAAGTAATTTTTCAGGTATTATATACGATACTGTATATCTTACTCCTTATTTCTATCAGATCACGTTCAACATTCAGATCACCATAAGTCATTAGCTTCATGGGAATAGCCAGTCCGTCGCTGAGGTATGCCGGCTGTTGGTATTGCACATTTTCCCATAATTTATACCCTAAACGTTGGTAAAAGCCAATACGGCGTTCTGATAATATAGTAGTCGGCAATTCCACCTCTAAGATGATAGGCTTAGCCGATTTTTGAAATAGTTCCATAACCTTACGGCCGTATCCTCCATTACGAAACTCAGGAGCGATAGCAAAATGCTCTGCAAATATAAATTTATCTATATCCCAATATGTTAGAAAACCGACAAGGCGTCCTTCTTCGATAGCCACGTCTATAAAGAAAAGGCCGTTGTTTTCATACAAATCCTGCATCTTTTTAACCGGGCGGCGTTCGCTCGGAGGGAAAGACTCTATATATAGATTTTCTACAAACGATACTTCTTCAATATCAGACAAATCTAAATTTCTAAGTTCCATTTTATTAATATTTTATCGTTAGTCAAACTTAACTATTTAGTTTAACTTCCTTCAAATAACCATCTTCACATTTAACGATACGACCGGGATATTTTTGAACAATAGCATAATTATGAGTAGACATAACAACAGCCGTTCCTTCACCGGCTATGTCATGCAATAACTGCACGATCTGGCGCCCCATTTCGGGGTCAAGATTTCCCGTAGGCTCATCCGCAAGAATTATCTCAGGAGAATTCAACAAAGCACGCGCTATCACAATACGTTGTTGCTCACCACCCGAAAGCTCATGCGGCATTTTATATCCTTTGTTTTGCATACCTACCTGAGTTAATACCTCATTGATACGTATATCGATCAAACCTTTATTCTTCCATCCGGTAGCACGAAGCACAAACTCAAGATTTTTCTCCACAGAACGGTCTGTCAAAAGCTGAAAATCCTGAAACACAATACCAACTTTGCGCCTCAGGTATGGTATTTGCTTTTTCTTTATATTTTCCAGTTCGTAGTCAAATACCCGTCCATGCCCTTTTTCAAAAGGGATTTCCCGATAAATACTCTTCAAAAAGGTACTTTTCCCTGAACCCACTTTTCCTATCAGATATACAAAATCACCTTCGCTGATAGAAATATTCACATCGCTGAGTATCGTATTTCCGTCACGGCCAAGATCTACGCCTTCATATTCTACAATTACTTCTTTTTCTTTGTCCATCACTATTCTTTATCGAAGAATTAATAATTAACGGCAAACCTACAAAAATTATTTCTTGTGCCTTTTCTGAAGCTCTCTTGCTAAATCCTCAATACTTAAACCTTTGGATGTAAGCAACACAATAAGGTGATAAAGCATATCGGCGGATTCGTATATCAACCTGTCGTCTGTTCCATTGCATGCCTCTATTACAGATTCCAGGGCCTCCTCTCCCACCTTCTGCGCCATACGGTTAATACCCGACCGGAACAACGATGTTGTATAAGATCCTTCGGGCATTTCGCTATACCGTTTCTCAATAAAGTGTTGAAGGTACTTCAAAAACATAATATCCTCTTTATTTTCTTCATCGAAACATGTATCAGCACCGGTATGGCAAACAGGCCCGACAGGATTCACCTTGATTAACAGAGTATCGTGGTCGCAATCATCTTTTATACTGAGCACATTCAGAAAATTACCACTCTCCTCCCCCTTTGTCCAAAGACGTTGTTTGGTCCGGCTATAAAATGTTACTTTGCCTATATCCTGAGTCTTCTTCAATGCTTCCTCATTCATATAGCCAAGCATCAACACCTTATTCGTTTCGTTATCCTGTATGATTGCGGGGATCAGCCCACCTACTTTTTCAAAATCAAGAGTCATCTCACATTTATATTTTGTTCTTTCAAATATTCTTTCAAATCTTTTATCTTTATTTCTCCGAAGTGAAATACACTGGCAGCCAGTGCAGCGTCCACCTTACCTTCGATAAACACATCTCTGAAATGTTCCATTGCCCCGGCTCCACCCGAAGCTATAACAGGTATATTCAAAGTTTCGGACAATCGGCGCAAAGCCTCGTTTGCGTATCCCGTCTTTACTCCGTCGTGATTCATACTGGTAAAGAGAATTTCTCCGGCACCAAGGTTTTCGGCTTCCTTTGCCCACGAGAACAACTCCTTATTTGTCTTATTCCGTCCACCGCTTGTATAGCACGACCAGACATTATCCTCAAAATTAGCATCTATTGCGCAAACACATACCTGCGAACCGAAATTTTTTGCAATATCTTCAATTATTTTTGGATTCCTTATAGCCGTAGAGTTCACAGATATTTTATCGGCTCCTGCATTCAAGAGACGGTCTACATCTGAAAGTTCATTGATTCCCCCACCGATAGTAAACGGAATATTGATATTTGCAGCAATACGCTTTACTAATTCGGTAAAGGTCTTACGCTCTTCATATGATGCTGTAATATCAAGGAAAACAAGCTCGTCAGCTCCTTGTTCACTATATTGAACCCCCAATTCCACAGGGTCGCCCGCATCGCGGAAA
The DNA here is from genome assembly GCA_031271965.1 of Prevotella sp. Lineage (GTDB taxonomy): Bacteria > Bacteroidota > Bacteroidia > Bacteroidales > Dysgonomonadaceae > Dysgonomonas. The sequence continues at coordinate 73,072 of JAISUS010000017.1, forward strand.
TTAACAAAGTTGACGCCTTTTACGGTTTTCCCATCTTTTACATCAAGGCAGGGTATTATTCTTTTTGCTAGCATTCGCTTATTTAATTATGACTACTCAATTCTTTTAATGTCACCCTATTTTCATAGATAGCTTTTCCCAAAATAACTGCCGGAAGTCCCGCTTTCTCCAGGTCTGTAATATCTTGAAAACAGCTTACACCTCCACTTGCTATCAAATACAAATCAGGATAAGCCGTCAGTATATCTTTATACAGATCGATAGAGGGGCCTTGCAACATACCATCTTTACTGATATCCGTGCAAACAACTTTCGATAGTCCGTCTTTTCTATATTCATCTAAAAATGATAAAATATCTATCGAGGTAGATTCCTGCCAACCGGAAACTGCTATTTTATGATCTTTACAATCAGCGCCAAGTATGATTTTTTCACTGCCATACCTTGCAACCCAGCTAAGAAATAAATCTTTATTCCTTACGGCAACACTTCCTCCGGTAACCATCGACGCACCTGAATTAAAGACAATATCCAGATCTTTGTCGCTCTGTACCCCACCTCCAAAATCAATTACCAATGATGTCTGTGTTGCTATTCTTTGCAACACATTGTAGTTGACAACATGCTTCGCCTTAGCTCCGTCAAGATCTACCAGATGCAAACGTTTAAGCCCTGCATCTTCAAACATTTTTGCGACCGCCAAAGGATCTTCGTTATATACTTTTTTAGCTTCATAATCTCCTTGCGAAAGACGGACACATTTACCATCGATAAGGTCTATTGCCGGAATAATTTCTATCATTATTAAAATAACATTACAAAATGATAATTGCGTAAAGATAAGCAAAAGTGACGGGGTTTGCTCTCTTGATTGGCATATAAATCATATATTTGCTATCTGAAAAATAATAAATATGATAATAACAGAAGCCCCCTATCAAGAAGTATTACAGTTGAGGCAAACCGTAATGTACCCAAATTATGAGATTGATTTTGTTAAACTTCCTGATGATGACAAAGGGTTGCACATCGGTGCATATGAATATGAAGAATTAATATCAGTCATGTCTATATTCCTGCAAGACAGAGCTATTCAATTTCGCAAACTGGCAACACGTACCGACAAGCAAGGGATGGGATATGCTTCCGGATTAATGCAATGGCTGATAGACTATGCAAATGACATGAAGTTTGAAAAAGTATGGTGTAATGCCCGTGTCGGAGCCACCGGATTTTACAGGAAATTTGGTTACCAAGAGACAGGAACTTCTTTTCAGAAAAATGGATATGACTACATTATTATGGAAAAAATATTGTAAATATATTCTATCCATTTCTATCCCGTTTTTTAACCCTGACTACATCACCTGCATCGGGTGCCAGCTTTGTATATCCATAAAGAGAAAGGACTCCCAGTATTCCTACGAAAATGAATGCCAGACGAAAATCGGCTACAGAATAATGATCTGTACTGCCATTTATCATATTTGAAAATCGGAGAAAAACAGCCCCGATGGCTATACCCATACCAATAGACATCTGCTGCACCGTACTATATAATGTATTAGCGGCTGTCATATTAGGTTGCGGCACATCGGCAAAGGCTAATGTAGTAATAGCACTAAACTGCATGGAACGGAACATACCAGACAAGAACATCACTACCACAATAATAATAGTAGGAGTCTGAGGAAGAAGTAGTGACGTAAAGAAGGAAAACAATGCAACAAGTGCTCCGTTGACAATCAGCACCGTACGAAAATTGTAGTGTCGCATCACCCATATAGTCGCGGGTTTCATCGCCAAATTACCAGCCATTGTTGCCAGAAAAAGCATACCCGACTGGAAAGGATTCAGGTCGAAGCCTTCCTGAAACATCAACGGAACTAAATAAGGCGCAACACCTATCACCATTCGCGACACGGACCCGGTAAATATAGTAACCTTATAAGTAGGAATCCTTATTATGGAATAGTCAATCAGAGGATTGGAAATATGCCGGGAATATCTGACATTAAAAGCCAATAGCCCCAGACTAACTACAAGCATAAGAATGGGGACATAAAAGGGAATTTCTGACCGGCTAAAGAGTTCCACCCCGTACATGAACCCGGCAAGAGCTGATCCACTCAATACAAATCCGACTGCATCAAAGCGTCGCTTTACAGGCCTCTCCTCTTTTTCTTCCGGAATATGATACCAAGCCAACAATACACAGATAATACTGATAGGTATATTCAGGTAAAAAATCCAATGCCACGACCAATAAGTTGTCAGATACCCGCCAATTAAAGGCCCTAATATAGGAGCAACCAATGCCGGCCATGTAATATAGGCTATTGCTGTCACCAGATTCTCTTTCGATGTTGTTTTCAGAACCGCAAGTCTACCCACGGGTGTCATCATAGCCCCCGCCATACCTTGCATGACACGAAAAAGAACAAACTGGGTTAAAGTCCGGGATGCACCGCACAGTATAGAAGCGACAATAAACAATACGATAGACGTACAAAACACTCTCCGGGTACCAAACCGGTCGGCAATCCATCCGCTTACAGGTATAAAAATAGCCAATGCTATAAGATATGACGTTATTCCCGCACTAAGATGCACGACATCCGTCCCAAACGACTTAGCCATTGCAGGAATCGCTGTATTTACAGCTGTGGTATCGAGTCCCTGCATAAAAAAAGCAATGGCTACAATCAGAGAAATCGTGTAAGATTTATTTATTTTCATTCAGTTGGCGACCTTTACTAAAATCGAACGCAAAGGTATAATTTCAACAAATAAAATATGGTTTTCAGTGTCTAAAAACGTCTGTCTCACAAAAATTGTTTTCCTCTGAATATTTTTTATACTTTTGCATACAGCACAAATATAAAAAAGGATGAAGCCGGAAAAACAAATCCATATCTGGATAATTTATCTGTGTGGTTTGTTTTTATCATGCGAACAATCCAATATAGAATCGGCCTGTACATTTCCCGAAAACATATTGCAAGAAGGAGATTTGGCTTTTCGCAAAGGCGATGGTTTAGCCAGTAGAATTATATTGAGTATTGACAAAAACAGCAACTACTCGCATATTGGTATAGTAGTAAGACATAACGAAAAATGGAAGATTATTCATGCTGTTCCCGGCGAACCCGATTTTGAAGGAGACAAAGACCGTGTAAAAATAGAAGATATACAGACTTATTTCAGTAAAAACCGGGCTCTCTCTGGAGCTATTCTGCGCACAAAAAACGACTCTATAGCTAAAGGAGCAGCACATAAAGCTTTCGACCTTTATCAACGAAACATTCTGTTCGACCACAGTTACAATCTTGAAGATACTACAAAAATGTATTGCACAGAGTTGATTTACCATATATTTAAAAATACAGGAATAGACTTAACTCAGGGCCGTAGAAGCATTGTCAATTCATTCAGTTCAAATACCATATATATTTTACCATCCGACATACAAAAAAATTCAGAATTGAAACTTATATACAGCTTTTAAAAAATTATTTAATTAATTAAAGAATTACCATTATGAAAAAAAACATTTATTATTTGTTCGGCTTATTGGCTATGTGCGCACTTCTGTTCTCAGCTTGTTCTTCCAATTCACCAAGTGAAGCAGCTAAGAAATACGCAAATTATCTTAAAAATGGAGATTTCGAAAAATGGGTCGACGGTGTAGCCTTTGGTGAAGACGCAACTGACGCTAATGTAAAGGCAGGTAAAGCAATGCTCTTAGCTATGATGGAAGCAGGTAAAGAAAAATTGAATGAAAAAGGAGGAATAAAAGACATTGAAGCAGTTTCAGAAACCCTATCGGATGATGGCAAAACGGCCAAAGTCGCACTAAAAATGACCTACGGCGACGGAACGTCGGAAGAGAACAACATAGATATGATACAAGAAAACGGAACGTGGAAAATGCACATGAAGAAATAGAATAAAGTAAAAGAGCCTGAATATCCGGCTCTTTTTATTATATAATCTAATTAGCTCTCTTTTGCTTCTATAAGCTTTTCTACCGTAAAAGGTTTTATATCTTTAAATGGCAGTTTCCTATACTTACATTCGGGCACTTTACACAAAGAACAAAAATGTTCGAGACAAGAATCAGAGTGTATGGAAACCAAAGCATTTTCGGGAAATATTGACAAGAGAGTGAGCCTCAACTCTTCACACGAAGAATGTCCTTCGTCTATATTGTAATACCAAGGGAGTGTCAAATCACAATCTATAAAATAACTACTTCCGGACTTCAGCACTTTCAGATTGTGTATATCGATCCACTCCGGCTTTCGATTTTCATTGATAGCGGCGCATATCCTCTTCAACACTTCCTCGTCTGCTGTATCGATCAGGTTGTTTATTGTCTTCTTCAAAATGCCAATTCCGGTATAAGCAATAATAGCACCGAATATAATAGCTAATACACTATCTACCCAAGTCAAACCTGTAAAATATAAAACAAGGAGCCCGGCAACCAGCCCTATTGTAGAATAAGTATCCGACTGCAAATGTTTCCCTCCGGCAACTAACGCGATAGAATCATACTTCTTTCCCTGATGAATACTGTACCATCCCAACAGATAATTTATCACACCGGATACTGCCACTATTATGATACCAATATCAAGGCTTTCGATCACCGATGGATTAAATATCCGCCGAATACCCTCATAAATGATAATCCCCCCTGCCGTAAAAATAAGTATGCCTTCGATAGATGCAGATATCAGCTCTATTTTTCCATGACCGAAAGGATGATCTTTATCTTTAGGCTTTGCTGCCAACCGTATAGCGTAAAGACTAATGAACCCGGCAACAACATTTACAATACTTTCCATCGCATCCGTTAGTATACCTACCGAATTTGTCAGAAAATAAGCCGTAAATTTTCCTATAAGAATGATTATTCCGCAAAAGACAACCGAAGCCTGAACTCGTTGCTTTATTTTATTTGGATGAGTAATGTTCATTTATTCTAATCAATTCTCAAATTTACATTGTTTTTTTGCAAGATCATAAAAAAGCGAGGCTATTATCTTCTATTTTATTAAATTTGTACTTCTAATTTACAATGCCATTTTATGAAAAAAATATTTCTACTTTCAGTCTTGTTACTCAATTTAATTATATCATTTGCTCAATCAGGGAAAGAACTATTGACTTTAGACAACTATCTCATCCCCGTGAATAAAAAAGGAGCTATCATAGGTAAAATTGTCCCCCGTCCGCGAGAAAGAGTTACACTCAAAGATCCGTCTAATATATTTACGGTTAACAAGGAAGGTTATATCACTCTAAAGAAGAATATTTCTATAACAGAAAAGTCTCCCGAACATTTTCAAATAACATTACAGAACAACAAAGGTGAAAAGAAAATCTTTGTACTAGTAAAGGACAACTTCATACGGAATAAGGTTATAGCGCATCGTGGAGCATGGAAAAACCAAGATGCGAGCCAAAACTCAATGAAATCTCTAAAAAAAACAATCGAACTGGGATGTGAAGCCGCAGAATTTGACGTATGGCTATCATCAGATAACACTCCGATACTATCACACGATCCATCGACAGGAGGCAAAAAAGTAGAAGAAACAACTGCCGAAGAACTGTTTAAGATAGCTCTTAAAGATGGAGACTTTGTTCCAAGCCTTGAAGAATATCTACTTCACATAAAAAGTCAGAACAAAACCCGTCTGGTTTTGGAAGTAAAAGCTTCTCAAAAAGGAAAAGAGCGTTGCGAGGCTGTCGCCGATTCATCGGTGCAGTTAGTACACAGATTAGGAGCACAAGCATGGGTGGACTATATTACATTCAACTTTGATGCCGCAATGCGCATACGGGAATTAGATCCTACTGCTAATATACTTTATCTGGAAGCGGATAAAAGCTTAGAAGAACTAAAAGCTGCAAAAATATCAGGGATAGATTATCACTTTTCCCACTTTGAAAAAGATCCTGACCTCGTAAAAAAGGCAAACGCCTTAAATCTGAAAACAAACGTCTGGACTGTGAATAAAGAGGAAGATATGAAAACCTATATAAATATGGGATTGGACTACATTACGACAGATGAACCCGAACTATTATTGAAACTTGTGGAAAAACGATAATATAACATAGTCCGGCAGATTATCTATATAACCCTAAAAGATTATCAAAAAAGGATTTTTTTCATAAAAAAAGCTTTACTTTGCTTTTCAGTAAGTAGTTTTTTCAGCTTAAAAATTATACCGTGAATAAAACCAAATCCATTCGTGTAGAAGCATTGGATATATTTCGTGCTATCACTATGTTTCTAATGTTATTTGTGAATGATATCCCCGGATTAAAGAATATCCCCCACTGGTTGTTACATGCTGCAACAAACGAAGATATGCTAGGCTTTTCGGATACCATTTTCCCCGCATTCCTCTTTGCAATGGGTATGGCTATCCCGTATGCAATCCACAACAGGTTAAAAAAAGGCGATACAACGATCAAAATAGGCAGGCATATTTTCTGGCGCACACTGGCTCTCCTAATCATGGGATTATTCACCGTAAATATAGGCCACCTTGATCCTATTGAGACGGGTATGACTTCTTCTGCCTTCATGCTGTTAATGGTATTAGCATTCTTTCTTATATGGAGCGTATATCCCAAAACAGATGATTGGAAGGGTAACCTGTTCATCGCTATGAAAATTGTCGGTATCATAATTTTAGTATATCTGTTCGTAATATATGAAGGGAAAAACGGTGAAAGTTTTCCCCCCAGATGGTGGGGTATTTTGGGACTGATCGGATGGACCTACGTTCTCAGTGCAGGCATATATCTCATCACACGAGAGAATCTTTTATATAACTCTATAGCTTTAATCGCCCTGATCGCTTTATCACTGTTGTCTGCCGCAGGCATATTTCAGGGACGGCCTATAATCAATCAGATTCCGAGCCAAGCTACCTTATATGCTTTTGGTATGGCAGGTGTATGTGCAGGAGTATTTATGAGAAAATATGCAAACAAAGAGAAACCGAAGCACTTTTTTATTGTAATGACTGCCATAGGCGTTGTTTCTTTAATAATTGCGATTATAACCCACCAATTTTGGATCATCTCTAAAATACAAGCTACCCCTACCTGGTTTTTCTATTGTTGCGCTATTTTCTTCCCACTGTTTGCCTTTGTTTTTTGGCTCACGGACATTAAAGGAAAAAGCAGCTGGTTTGATATAATAAAGCCGGCAGGCACCGTAACGCTTACCTGTTATATTATTCCTTATGCGTGGTATAGTTTGCAGACAATAATAGGATTCAACTATCCAGACTGGATGATGACCGGTATAGCAGGAATAATCAAATCGCTAATATTTTCCCTGGCTATTATAGGCATTGCATGGTTACTTATGAAAGCTAAAATAAGACTAAAAATCTAACTGAATTTTTCTAATAAAACTCCGGGAAACAAAAATTGGATGATTAATTATAAACCATCCAATTACAAAATACATTAGCGACAAAATCCTAGCGTCTGCGATTTTTCATTTGTTCTTGCATCTCTTTCTGAAGCTCATCATACTTCTTCTGTTGCTCTTCAGTAAGTAAAGCTTTTATCGCTTCATCTCTTTCCTTTTGTGTTTTCTGAAATTGTTCCCGCATTTTCTCACGATCTACATTTTCCCCACGTTGAGGCATAGACTGTGCCGATTTCAGATAAATGTCGTACACCTTTTCTTTTTGCTCCTTTGTTAGCCCTAATTTTTCAACCAGAGCTTCAGTTTGCCGTTTTGCCCTTTCTTCCGGGGTCGCTCTTTGTCCTTGTTGTGCAGATAGTGTAACCACAGCAAACATGACCATCAATAACAATACTACCTTTTTCATACACAAATAATTATAATTTAAAATAAACATATAAGTCCGGAGAACCGCACTAAGATCTGCGTCTCACACATCATAATTATTTAGACTAGAGAAACTGTAAAAAGTAAAATTCGAAGAGACGAATAATTTTGTTAAAAACAATTAAAGAACCGAGGATTACAAATTCTGCATCAAGGCATTACGATTAAGAATTGTGACAACTTTCCCATCCATTTCAATAAGCCCCTCATCAATCATATTTTTTATTTCCCGAGCCAGAGCCGGACGAGTCACATTCAGGTATTCTGCAAGCTGTGTCTGGTTATGAGTGATAGATACCACTCTATTGTCACCTTTATATTCAAACAAGTAATAAGCAAAACGGCTACGAATACTCTTATATGAGAGAATGCGCAAACGGCTAACTGTACACACATTGCAATTACCGGTCAATCGGAGAAAATTTTTAAGCAATCCCGGATCTGAGCTAATCAATTCAAATGCAGACTCTTTCGTCGCCCTGAGCAAAAGCCCGTCTTCTACTGCTGTGAAAGTCGCCGGAAATACATTATTACCATCAAACAAATGAGGTGTGGCAAAAGAACGGGGAGCTACCAGATCCTCAACTTTGATATCGTTACCGGAAACATCTATAATATTTACCTCCAATTTTCCTGTCAACAAAATGTGCATATGATTGCACGAGGTTCCCTGCTTTATGATGACGTCTCCTTTTTTTAAAGGTGTCAAAAAATAATCGAGTTTGTCAAGCAGCTTACCTTTCAATTCCTGGGATATTTCCCTGAATAAAGGAATCTTATGTATGATAGCTATTTGTTGTTCGGTCAGTTCTAATTGTTTGTCCATAGTATCTCTCATAACTCTAGCATAAAGATATTAAAAAAATAATCTTATTAAAAACATTCTGTACTTTAACATAATTCAGCCCTTTATAGCCATTATGTAAAATCAACTTATAAACAAAGCCCTTACAGATAATTTTGAAAATCGGAAAAATAAAAACGAAAATCAAACACAACGTTTTCACATATATATATTATCTTTACAGATTATAGTATCTCCTTTTATCAGAAGTGATGATACTTATCTGAGATTGGTGTTAAGAATAAAAGCAGGCATTTTAGTGCCGGAATATTATCCGATCTCCCCGGGACAGAAGAAAGAAAAAACGATATAAAATGATTTACAAATGGAATTACGAAGACCTAACAACCCAGCAAAAAGAGCAAAGAGATGAGCTTGCTAAGAAATTAGGCATAAGCCCGGTTCTATGCAAACTTTTGGTACAAAGAAACATTTCATCGATTGAAGATGCCCGTAAGTTCTTTCGTCCGAATCTGAAAGATTTACATGACCCTTTTCTGTTGCCCGATATGGATAAGGCTATCAAGAGAATTGAAAAAGCACTGGGACAAAAACAGCGTATCCTGATATATGGTGACTACGATGTAGACGGAACGACCGCTGTTGCACTTGTTTACAAATTTCTGAGGAAATTTACAACGAATCTAGACTACTACATCCCCGACCGTTACGACGAGGGATACGGTATCTCCGAACAAGGCATCGACTATGCCGAAGAAACTGGCGTAAAGCTTATTATAGCGCTCGATTGTGGAATAAAGGCGGTTGAAAAGGTGGCATATGCAAAAAGCAAAGGTATCGACTTTATAATTGGCGATCACCATATGCCCGATGAAGTCTTACCTGATGCTGTGGCTGTTATAGATGCAAAACGTATCGACTCCACATATCCGTACGAACATCTTTCGGGGTGTGGAGTAGGATTCAAGCTGGTTCAGGCTTTGGCGCAAAACAACAAAATAGACTTTTCCGAAATACAGGATCTTCTCGATTTGGTGGCTGTTAGTGTTGCATCCGACATAGTACCCATAACCGGAGAAAACCGGATACTAACCTACTATGGGCTAAAACAGCTAAATTCTAATCCAAGCTTGGGATTGAAAGGAATTATAGATATTTGCGGACTCACTTACAAGAATATAACAGTAAACGACATCATCTTCAAAATAGGGCCGCGAATCAATGCTTCCGGCCGTATGATGAAAGGGAAAGAGGCTGTCGACCTACTATTGGCTAACAGTATTGAGGATGCTCGTGAAAAAAGTGCAAATATCGACCATTACAACGACGACCGACGCGAACTGGACAAACGTATTACTGATGAAGCAATTCTTTTCATAGACCAAAACATGGATATGAAAAGCAAGAAGAGCATTGTCATATACAACGAAACGTGGCATAAAGGAGTTATTGGAATAGTTGCCTCCCGGCTGACCGAAAAACATTTACGTCCGGCTGTCGTCCTAACTAAGTCGCAGGGAATGATTACTGGTTCGGCCCGCTCGGTAATGGGATTCGATGTTTACAAAGCTATAGAAGCATGTAAAGATATTATCGAAAACTTTGGAGGCCACACATACGCAGCGGGCTTGTCTCTCAAAGAAGAAAACCTGGACGAATTCAAGAGACGCTTCGAAGCATTATCGTTGGAAATGATAGCACCGGAAATGATGCGTCCCCAGATAAATATTGACGCACAACTTACATTCAGGGAAATAAACAATAAGTTTATAGAGGAATTGGACTCTTTTGCACCTTTTGGCCCTGAGAACCTGAATCCTATATTTGTCACATGTGATGTACAGGATTATGGAACCAGCAAGGTTGTGGGAAAAGACAATGTGCATCTGAAACTTGAGATGGTAGATAAAACCGTCATAGCCCCTGTAAACGGCATTGCTTTTCGTCAAAGCGACTCTTATGAAAGAGTGAGAAACGGCGAACCTTTTGACATTTGCTATACGTTGGAAGAAAATGTCCACAACGGGAAATCGAATATACAGCTATATGTAAAAGACATAGATAGCGGACAATTAAACTGATTCTCAATAAAACAAAGCTTATGAAAAAGACGTTATTATCGATTATCGCAATAGTATTCATCTTTTCCGCTTGCGGAGGGAAGACAAATAGTAATAACACCGACAATAAAGGTGCTGACACGTTAAGTATGGCTCAGGAATATATAAAATCCGATGTTTATGAAACAAGTGAAGGAAAGCTGAATGTGACTTTAGTAGGACATGGGTCTCTCATGTTCGGTTATCAAGGTAAGGTTATTCATGTAGACCCTTACTCAAAAGTAGCGGATTATACGAAGTTACCTAAGGCAGACCTGGTTTTGTTAACTCACGAACACGGTGACCATCTGGATACCGTTGCGATTAATGCCATAAAAAAAGCTGATACGCATTTTATAGTTTCCAAGGTTTGTAATGAGATTTTAGGATATGGAGATGTGATGATCAACGGAGATCATTCCCATTGGGGAAACCTTCACATAGATGCTGTTCCCGCCTATAACATTGTGAATAAAAAATCCGATGGCGAAGCATACCACCCAAAAGGCAGAGGTAATGGCTATATCATTACATTCGGCGATAAAAGAGTGTACATCGCCGCTGACACAGAAAACATTCCTGAAATGGATAATCCGAAAGGAACAATAGACATAGCGTTTATGCCTAAAAACCTTCCTTATACGATGACCGACGAAATGTTTATCGACGCGGCAAAAAAGGTATCGCCTAAAATTCTGTATCCGTATCATATGTCAGAGTTCGATCAAGCAAAAATCGAGAAGGCTCTGGAAGGAACAGATATTAAGTTGGAAATACGTCCGATGAAAAATTAATCGCCTAATGAATTAATGTGCCAATATGCCAATAATTTAGTTATCTATTGGCACATTGGCATATTCTCATATTAGCACATTAAAGAATGGATATCTTTCATAAAATATTAAAACAATATTGGGGCTACGATCAGTTTCGCCCTTTGCAGGAAGATATTATTCACTCTATCAGTGCAGGGAAAGACACGCTGGGACTGATGCCTACCGGAGGAGGAAAATCCCTGACTTTCCAAGTCCCTGCCATGACAATGGAGGGGCTTTGTCTTGTAGTCACCCCCCTCATCGCCTTGATGAAAGACCAAGTAGATAACCTTCGGCAAAGAGGAATCAAATCTTTAGCCGTTTATTCAGGGATGACACGGCAAGAGATTATCACAACATTGGAAAATGCCATTTTCGGCGATTATAAATTTCTCTATGTTTCTCCCGAAAGACTGGCTACTCAGCTATTTTTGAGCAAGCTCAGAGATATGAACGTATGCATGTTAGTAGTAGATGAATCACACTGCATCTCGCAATGGGGATACGATTTTCGTCCATCATACCTGAAAATAGCGGACATACGACAACATCTGCCTGATATTCCCGTATTGGCACTCACGGCAACGGCAACGCCCGAAGTAATCGACGATATACAAGAACGACTTCATTTCGGAGAGAAAAATGTATTCCGTAAAAGCTTTGAACGCAAGAACTTAGTTTACTCTGTAAGAAATATTGAAGGAAAAGCCGAAGAATTAGTTCGTATATTGGGAAAGACAAAGGGGTCATCTATTATTTATGTACGAAGCCGGCAACGGACAAAAGAGACATCAGACTTTCTCGTACAAAACAATTTCTCTTCCGATTTTTACCATGCAGGACTAAGCAGCGCAGAGAAGACCAAAAAGCAGAATGCATGGAAAAACAACGAAACTCGCATCATCGTATGTACCAATGCCTTTGGAATGGGAATAGACAAACCCGATGTACGAGTAGTAATACATACTGATCTGCCAAATTCAATTGAAGAATATTTCCAGGAAGCAGGACGTGCCGGACGAGACGGAAAAAGAGCGTCTGCTATAATTCTTTTTGAAAAAAATGATAGCACCAAACTAAAAAAACGGGTAAGGGACGAGTTCCCCGAAAGAGAGTTCATACATCATGTATACGATTCATTATCTTACTTCTTTCAAGTGGCTGAAGGGTCGGCAGGCCCTACATTCGATTTCAATATCCGTCAATTTTGCGCAACATACAAGCTCCCCCTTTTGCCAACACATAATGCGTTAAAGATACTCGATTTGGCGGGTTATATTGAGTACACAGAAGAAATAGACAATCGCTCGAGGGTGATGTTTACAGTTTACAGAGACGAATTGTACCATTACGATTTCGACAAGGAATATGAGCAACTAGTAAATACTATTCTGCGGCTATATACAGGCCTGTTCACAAACTATGCAACAATAGATGAAGCAGAGATAGCATTGCGGCTCGATTCAAACAGGAAGCATATATACGAAAAGCTAAAAATACTTTCGAAAAAAAATATTATAGATTATATACCGCACAAGAAAACGCCGCTTATAGCTTATACGCGTCCTCGTGTTGAAAGCAAATACCTAAACATTCCCCGTTTGGTAAATGAAGAACGTAAAGAACGCTTCGAAAAACGGATACTGGCAATGAGCCACTATGCTGAACAAGAAGATATTTGCCGCAGCCAGTTATTATTATCTTACTTCGGGGAAAAAGATACTAAAACCTGTGGGGTGTGCGATATATGCCTGAGCAAAAATAAGCCGGCAATAACAAACGACAAATATAGAAAGATAGCCACTTCAATAAAAGAGACCCTTAAGGACGGCGAACAAAATATAGATCTCATCGTAAATTCACTTTCTCAATATCCACAAAAAGAGGTTGTAAACGTTATCCGCCATATGGCAGACCAAAAAGAAATAATAATAGATAGTGGAAAAGTCAGATTATAAAAAAGGAGGGTGTGCCAAAGACCTTTTGGCACACCCTCCTTTCCCATATTCTGATTTTTGACGCAATCACTTCGGAACCTTAAAAGAATATGAGATAGTAGCTATAGAATGATCTATAAGACTAGATAAGTTAAAACCTACCGGATAAACATTGCTGAAATCATTCTTTGCGAGAGCATCTCTATATGCATTCACGGCATCCATATGGCCTTTCTTAATTTGCACTTGGTTATCATTATTGAAATAAACATAACTAATATCCGAAACATCGATAAGACGGCTTTCTTCTGCGGATAAAGACTGTCCTGATATTACTTTATTTATGGCTGATTTAACATTTCCAAAATAAGTATCCGATTCTACAATCAAAAGACCCAGCCTACCATAATAAACTGTGCTAACATAGGCCACACCTTTGTTTTTGTCTGCTTCTTTGAGTTCTTCTTTAATCAGTTCGCCCGGAATATCCATATCAAGGCTGAAACATGTTTGTTTGAAAGAGAATATCAATCCATATTTCTTTGTCATTCTTTCTGTCTCATACGAAGAACCTGATACTACTTCATCCAGTTTTACTCCCATATTAGCGATACCTAAGGTAAACAACCGCCTATAAGTATAAAATTCAATCGTACCATTATCAGAAACAAAAGATAAATTCTGAGCCGGTTTCTTATTTATTATTTCTTGGGCATACGCATTCTGTTCGCTCAATGAAGGTACATAGGTTTTCGATTTTATACCGTTAGCTATAGCTGACGTTGAAATAGTGATCGGGTTAAATGTATAACCTGTAAACTCAGGGATATTTGTGACAGAACCAGCATTATAGCTAAGCAAACTACCTAAATACACTTTATTCTTAATATCCGGATTTACAAACAGAGTGAAAACGTTTATATCATAGCTGTCCAATTCCCCGGTAAAACTAACATACTTCAAAGAAAAAATCGGTAGAGAAGGAGTCCATATAACATCTTTAAGACCAAACTGACTAACATTCAAAATTCCACTTTTCGTTGCGCCAATGAAAGTAAGGCTTGCACCTCTTCCGATCGGCTCTTTATTCTCCGCTACTGAAATAGTTATCTCTGTCGACCTATCTCCCGACATAGGATTAACAGTGAGCCAGGTCGGAATATTCTCTATCTTCCACGGCCTATTAGTTGTCAATTTTATTTTTTGCTCATCTCCTCCGATACTCATTGATAAAGTACTCTTGCTTAACTCAATGAAAGGGTCCATATCATTGACTCCCAATTGTTCTATCTCAAGGGATTTAGTTGCATCCCCGCATATAAATATCAATGTAGCTTTTCGCCGTTCCGATTCTACATTTTCTGCAACGACAATCATTACCTCTGCATCATAATTACCCGAAGAAAGACTAACTGATACCCATTCGGGAACATCTGAGACAGACCACTCTCCGCTTGCCATGAGTTTCACTGATTCTTGTCCACCTTTCGTGTCAATCGCAACCGAATTTTTATCTAGTTCGAGAGAAAATTTCTCTTTATCATCATTGTCACATGATATAAAAATCAGGCTAAACAGAAACAGAAAAAATAAATTTTTCATTATTATTTTAGTTTTATGATATTAGTTTTTATATATCACACATTAAACCAGATAGTCAAGCATGTGCGAATCAAAGTTTGTAATAAACTCAGCAGTGTACTTACAAATATACAATTAAATAACTAATTCCCGGTTAAGGTTAAACAGATAAGTTTTAATTTACATCCCAAAGTAATTCCTTTTTCATTGAGAAAACTTATATGTTAACATCAAGCGACCTTCCGATGTCTTTGAAAAAACATCAGGGAAGTATTTGTAATTGGTATCACGAATATAACTGTAATATATACCTGACAGATATAAATGTTTACTAAGCTTCATATCTGCCCTGAGACTTGTTGCATGCAGAACTGCCTGAGATCTATCACCTTGATAATCGAACTCGTGCACATCGATATTCTCCCAGTCTATATCTTGCGGATAACCTTTCAATGTAAACATATAATATGATTCGTATGTGCCCGATATGCTAAACTTATCTTTATATGCCCAGTTAAACCCGGATTGAAGGCTAAAACCGCTTGCCAGATTATAGTTACGCATATCCACTACATAATAATCGCTGAGAGATGCCCCCATCAATACCAGATTAGCATGAGTATATGCATTAAAACTAAAGTTTTTCGTTCGGTTGCTCTTATATATAAGTCCGGCACCGAAAGATGCAGGTGTACAAAATTTATAAGGAATCTTTTTCGACACATCAGAGATCGTATCTGAATCATAGTAATCGAAATGCTGATAAAAACCAAGGCTAAGGAAATCTTTTTGAGTATCTATCAAGTCAGTTACATAGAGCCGCCCTGTTATGTTCAACTGACTCAGCAAGGGTTGAGAACCGTGTACGTTCACATTACTCTTAAATGTGAAATAATCATAAGGCTTCTCATTTTCGCTGGCAAAACGATCTCCGTATTCGATATTAATATCTATGGCTGCCCCCACCCCTTTATCTAGTATTTCGCCTTTCAGTTCCAATGCCCGGACTCCTGTCGAAACCTCTACTGCAACGTCAGGCACCCCGAATTGTTTTCCTGTAGTAGGGCGTACTTTCCAAGCATCGCCGTTGATGATACGAGTCAGCCCCCGCATCGGAGAAATGAGGAATCCGGCTAACTCGCGGCCAAAACGATTAGCTCCCGTTCGCCGGTCATCCAACACAAGGTCGGATGTGCGATAAAGAGTTTCCCCCAAAGCCAGTCCTCCCACCGGAGTAGCTATTATATCATTGAAAGAAGGGTATTCATTCTCCATAAAAAGTTCCCACATAGCACTTCCTCCCAGTGAGTAAAGCCCCGATTCCCAATAGTTGAAACCTCTTGCTCTGGCCGAATTAAAATATAAGCTACCGTGATATGGATGCAAAAACATATTGTTTCCCATATCATCGTTATCCCATACCCATTTATGACCCAGATTTTTCTTGATTGTCTTTATATTGATATAGGCATAATCTTTGTTGCCAACATAACGGTTAAATGCCCATAAGCCCATATTGATGGAAAACACCTGTGTAGCAGCTCCCCATCCGTTCTTTTTAGAATAATATGCGATATCCAATGAATCGGCCGGTTTAGGAGACACAACAGGCTTGCGAATAGCAAACTGAGGGTATGCATACAAAGAAGATATAAAGAATACGGTAATAAGTAAAAATTTCCTGAGCTTAGAAAGAAGATCCATCCTTTTTAATTTTAAAGAAACAAAGATAAAAAATAAAAAATCACAACCTATGTTATGAGATGCTTATCCTCGCCTCTTGGTTATGAACAATATATTTACAATTATGTTTTACAATATACTCCATAATTTTAATTTTACGTACTCCTTAATCTTGAAATAAACTGTAAATTTGTGGATATGATAAAACAGATTTTATTAGTAGGAGCCGGAGGAGCTGCGGGTAGTATTTTACGCTATCTTACATCGGTCTTTATGGTTAAGGCCGATCCTTTTCCGTTGGCCACTTTTGCTATCAATATCATAGGCTGCTTCTGCATCGGCCTATTTATCAATCTGGTTCCGACCTCAAATAGCATGCGCTTTTTTCTTATCACCGGATTTTGCGGAGGTTTTACAACATTCTCTGCATTTGCCAACGAAACTTTAAGCTTAGTAAATAACAATCAGATGCCAACAGCCTTTTTGTATGTATTAGCCAGCTGCATTCTGGGTGTTGGGGCTGTATGGCTGGGCATGTACATCACAAAATAATTTCTTTTCATAATATTAACACATTTTGATGTGAAAATATTCCTCTAAAACCGTCTAACTAGTAAAGAAAAAATATAATCCATATGAAAAAATATCTATTCACCGGACTACTACTTTTACTGAGTATCAATATGATAACACAAACATCAAACAATAAATATGAAGCAGAATGGAAACTGATAGAAGCGCATGAACGAAACGACCTGCCCCAATCGGCGACTCAGACTATTAATGCGATTCTTGAAAAGGCCATAGCTGACAAAAATAACACGCAAGTGATAAAAGCCCTGATATACAAGAATAAGTATAAACGGCAAATAGACAATAATGACAACAAAGGGATTTTTACCGATCTTCAGGCATTGGTTAATCAAACGGCCAATACCGGTGAGAAAGCTCTGTTACACTCTATGTTGGCAGAATTATATTTGAACTTTTACAACTCTAACGAATGGAATATCAACCAGCGTACAAAGTTGGTTGACCTTGTTCCCGAGGATATGAATGAGTGGAGCAGTAATATATTCAGCAATAAGATAATTGAAAACCTCGACCTTTCTATAAAAGAAGTTGCCGAACTAAAAAAATATACGACCAAAGAGTACAATGATATTATCCTGATAGGCGCGGATGGCACAAAATACTACCCGACCCTATATGATTTTCTGATGGATAGGGCAATTACGATAGCCAAAGGCGTTAACAGCATAAATGATGAAGAATTTGATATTTCTACTACCGGATTAAAGAAAGAGCAACTTATTTTGCCTGCAAATGAATATACAAAATTGAATATGGTTATAGGGGCTGACAACAGGCAAATTGTATGGCTGTATTATCAGCAATTCCTGAAAGATTTATCAGACAGAAATCTGATTCCAACGTTAATTTTAACTGAGATAGATAAAGTTGAGTACCTAAAAAGTAACTCCCGTACACTATCCGGCCAGGCTACACTAGACGCATATATCCGTTTAGAAAAATTATATGAACAAGATGAAACGTCGATAGAAATAATTGACAAGATCGTCAATTCCTATTCTTACAATGAAGCCGATCAGAGAAAAATTAATGAAAACAAATATACGTGGCTGAAAAAAGGAATACAGAAATATCCTAAATATCCGCGCACCAACTCCCTAAGAAACCAATTACAGGCACTCGAAGAACCAGCTTTAAGTATTAGTAGCAGTCAGGCTATTGTATATCCAAATTCACCTGTGCAATTATCTATCAGATATAAAAACACGCAGGTTTTGACTCCAAAACCTGTATTTAAGCTATATCGGGTAGAAAACGGGAAATATAGTTTAATAAAGAATTTCAATCCGGATTTAAGGTCTGAGCAGGCATACAATGTCGATACGATGTCCCTAAATATAGGCTCTCTGCCTATCGGCAAATATTGTTTCAGCACCTATCCTGCTACAACATTGGAGAAAGCTTCCGTAAAGAATGACGACACAAATAAGGTTGACTTCACCGTATCTTCTTTGACAACGTTCACTCGCAGTTCAAACAAAGACGAGTATGAGATATTTGTTGTTGACAGGCTTTCGGGCAAACCCTTAAAAGGAGCGACTATCAAAGTACATCCAAGTGATGACGGTAAAAAAGAAAATCGATCGGCGGTTACTTTAAAGACAAACGACCTTGGATTTGCTATCTATAAAGATACCTATAAATCAAAGGACAGTTGGCGCTATAATATAGCGACCTATCAGGTAGAATATGGAAAAGATATTTATCTGGAAAAAGGAAGGATTAACGGGAATTACAATTATCGTTGGACAAATACCCAATCCGTAACCGACCATAATCTTCCGGCAACCTCCATCTTTACAGACCGCAGTATTTACAGGCCGGGGCAAACCGCATACTTCAAGGCAATCATTTTGGATAGCAATTCTAAACCTATCACACATAAATCCTATACAGCAAAACTGTATAACCAAAATGATGAAGTTATATCACAGAAAAATATCACAACCAACGAATACGGTTCTTTGGCCGGAGAATTTTCCCTACCAACAACCGGACTAACCGGGTCATACCGCATCGAGGTAAACGGAAATACGATTTATTTCACGGTAGAAGAATACAAACGTCCTACATTTGAAGTCTCTTTCGATAAGGTGGATAAGACTTATACATTTGGTGAGGAAGTCAAGTTAAAAGGTTATGCCAAAAACTTTTCCGGAATAAGCCTGCAAGATGCCAATGTAAAATATACCATTACCCGCCAACAGTTCAATTTCTGGTTTTGGAGATCAAACAGTGGCTCGTACTTCACCGACGGCACTGTGAAAACAAATGACGACGGTTCGTTTGAAATTACATTCACACCCGAATCAGGAGACGGATATAATAGTTTTTTACGGCCTTACAATGACAGGCAAATTTATACTTTCAATGTAACAGCAACCGTAACCGATGTAAATGGCGAAACTCAATCGAACAGTTACAGCCTCAATGTAGGGAATGTATCGATGATTATCGATCTGGAAATACCGGAGCAAATGGAAAGATCAGGCGAATACAAATTAAACATAGCTGCTAAAAATCTTCAAGGTGCCGATATCGAAACATCCGGAATATATACAGTACATACCTTAGATGACGATAATGCTGTTCAGAATAAAGTGCTTGCCGGCACATTCAAGACAGGTGAGCAAACCGACCTAAAGCACAGATTGCAAACCCTGACTTCGGGTAAATATCAGCTACAAGTGACCGCAAAAGACAATACAGGGAATGATATTACCGAAAAGAAAGACTTTGTTATCTATTCTTACAGCGATAAAAAACCTCCTTTCAAAACAAATGAGTGGATAGTCAGGAAAAATACAATTTTTGGGAACAAACCGGTAGAAGTAATCTACGGAACCAGCGAAAAAGATAGATATGTCTTGTATCAGTTGTTCAATAATGATACAATATTCGAACGCCGTTATGTAAAATTCAGCGAAGAGAATCAAAAATTTTACGTAATGTACAAGCCCGAATATGGAGATGAGGTATATATGTCATTCTCATCCGTATCGGATGGCGTATCTTCGACCGAAAACATTCTGCTACAAAAGGAACAAAAAACAGCAGATACCGACCTAAATATAAAACTGGAAGTATTCCGCAATAAATTGCGTCCGGGGCAGGAAGAAACATGGACAATAAGCATTAAAGACAAAGAAAACAATCCTGTTAAAGCTGAATTATTAGCCTCTATGTACGATACATCTCTGGATAAGTTATATCCTTATACGGCTTGGGCTTTAAACCGTCCGTATATCCACAAGGTGTATTTATATCCGATGGATTTTCAGCAAAGCTATTCTTATATCGGAGATAAATGGTTCTCTCTAGGAAAGGGTATTCAATATCTAAAAGTACCGGATCTGACTTTCGACCGCATCAATTGGTTTGGGTACCGTTCAACATATCTTTCCGATAATGTAGTCGTTGGATATGGGACTGTCAGAAGGGAAAAAATCTATTCAACAGGAGCTATCGCCGGGGTTGAAGTAAAAAGTCTAGGGAAACAAGAAGTGATGCTAGATGAAGTTCAATTCGTTCCGCCTACAATTGCCGAAGACGGCATGGATACCGGAGGAGGTTCAATAGATACAAATACCCCTCAAATCCGCCAAAACTTTAATGAGACAGCCTTTTTCTACCCTCAGTTGCGGACAAACGAAAAAGGAGAAACACTTATTTCTTTTACTGTACCTGAAAGTAATACCACATGGCGATTCCGTGCATTGGCACACGATACGGGTGCACGTGCAGGTACATTAGAACAAATGGTGGTGACCCGCAAAGAATTGATGGTGACGCCGAACATGCCTCGCTTTATCCGTCAGGGAGATAAGACAAATATTTCGACTAAAATTTCAAATCTGTCGGAAGGAACTATTTCGGGAGAAGTACGTATCGAATTCTTCGACCCGGTAACCGATAACGTTATCAATTTGAATATTCCGAATCAAGATCAATCGTTCACAATAGAAAAAGATGCATCTACTTCGGCTAATTGGACATTTGATGTGCCAAGCGATATAGAATTGTTAGGCTGTCGAATCGTCGCACAGAATGCTACTTTCAGCGATGGAGAACAACACGTTTTAGCTGTATTATCAAACCGTATGTTAGTAACCGAAAGCATGCCGATAGATATTCTGAAAGCAGGAACAAGCATCTTCACAATGGATAAATTGCTTCAAAGCAATTCATCCACTATAAGCAATTATCGTCTGACTCTGGAATATGCATCTAATCCTGCCTGGTATGCTGTACAGGCATTACCTACTATGAGCAATCCGACTAATGAGAACGCGGTGAACTGGTTTGCAAGCTACTATGTGAATACATTGGGTTCGTCCATCGTCCGCCAATATCCTAAGGTGTCGGCAATGATACAGGCATGGCAAAAACAAGGAGCTGACAAGCAAACATTAGTTTCTAAACTGCAAAAAGACGAAGAACTGAAATCTGTCCTCTTGGAAGAAACGCCGTGGGTGCTGGATGCTAAAGACGAAGCAGAACAGATGCAACGTCTATCCTTGTTGTTCGACCTAAATAATACAAAACAACTGACCGATGCCGCTACACGGAAATTAGCAGAACTGATGGACAACAAAGAAAATGCCTGGTCATGGTACAAAGGTTTGTATCCCAGCCGTTCTATCTCGCAATATATTCTTTACGGATATGCAAAACTGCAACAGGTAGGACAGGTGGAATATTCCGAGCAAATAAAAACAATGCAAATAAACGCATTGAAGTTTATAGACAAAGGAATAGCCGAAGACTTCAACAATCTGAAAAAACATAATAAAGACTGGGAAAAGACAACCTATGTTTCTACCAACCAGATCGAATTTGCTTATGTACGCTCGTTCTACCGCGATATACCTATCTCTAAAGAAGCCCGTGAAGCAGAACGCTTCTACACCGACGTTGCAGCTAAGAACTGGACGAAGTTAAGTATGTACGAACGTTCCATTTTGTCAATGGTACTAAAACGTAATGGGGACAAAACAACAGTCAACCAGATCGTAAAATCAATCAAAGAAAATGCTGTAAACGATAAATTGGGGATGTATTGGGCAAATAGTCATGGCAATGTGTTTTTATCCATGTCGGCTGTTAGCATCCATACGTTTATAATGGACGCACTGAAAGAAGCAGGAGCAACCAACGATGAAATGAATCAAATGAAATGCTGGCTTATCAATCAAAAACGAACTCAGATATGGGAGACAACACATGCCTCAATCGATGCTATCAATGCTCTGTTAAGTACGGGTTCCGATTGGTTTACAGGAGAAACATCTTCGGCAACAATAAAAGTGGGTGGAGAAAAGGTAGAACCTGAGAAAAAGGAATTGGGTACAGGCTACATCAAGCAAACATGGGATAAATCGGAGATAAAAAACAATATGGCCAAAGTAGAAGTAAAAACTTCAAGTTCCGAACCTGCATTCGGAGGATTATATTGGCAATATTATGAAAATCTGGACAAGATCACGGCGCAAAAAGGCGATCTGAATATAGAGAAACAGTTATTCAAAGAAACCGTTGATGCTTCGGGCAAAGGACTGTCACAAGTCACAGAAAAAAATGCATTGACCATAGGTGATAAAGTAATTGTACGATTGACCATAAAAGCAGACAGGGATATGGAATTTGTACACCTGAAAGATATGCGGGCTTCATGTTTCGAGCCTCAACAGGTAATTTCGGGTATCAGATGGGCTAATAGCCTGATCTATTACCAATCGACAAAAGATGCTTCGACCAACTTCTACTTCGACCGTCTGCCAAAAGGCACATATGTACTCGAATACCCGGTATTTGTAAACCGTACAGGTGAGTATACCAACGGTATCACTACCATACAATGTATGTATGCTCCTGAATTTACGTCACATACGCAGGGCATAAAAGTGACCGTGAAAGAAAAATAATCTGATTAACCGCTATCCCGTAAAATAAACTATGGGATAGCAGTTTCTTATCCTACAAACTTTGTAACTATGAATAAAATATCACACACTCTTATCGTCTTGGTATCGTCTCTTACTTTTATTATGTGTAATGCTAATAATAAAGAAAATCGAAAAGGAGAGCAAGCCTCGAAGGAGAATAAAGAGATTATTGAAAGACAGGCTCTCCTGTCCCGCTTGAAAACAAAAGCCGATACAGCCAAAGCGTTTTGCAAGCAAAAAGGCCTGAATACAGAATATTGTTTTCTGGCCGATTTCAGTATTCATTCGGGGAAAAATCGTTTTTTCGTATGGGACTTTGCGAAAGACACCATCAAGTATGAAAGTTTGTGCTGTCATGGTTCTGGGATGAAAAGCACACAGGCAAAACCGGTATTCAGCAATGTAGAAGGGAGCTACTGCTCCTCATTGGGCAAATACAAGATGGGGGTACGTTCGTATAGTCAATGGGGTATAAATGTCCATTACAAGATGCACGGTTTTGATAAAACAAATAATAATGCTTTCAAACGTTGGGTAGTATTGCACTCACATACCCCCGTTCCAGAGCACGAGATTTATCCCAATCACCTACCTTTGGGATGGAGCCAAGGTTGTCCGGTAATAAACAATGATATAATGCGTAAAGTAGATACCTTGCTAAAGAATGCAAAAAAACCAATTCTGTTATGGGTATATATTTAAATTGATGAACATACCGAGATCTTTCCAGGACAAACGCACGAAATTTATTTTATCTGGATTGCTTCGGACAAAGCTCTCGCAATGACGAGAGTGCTTTACTGTGAACGTCATTGCGAACAGAGTGAAGCAATCCGGAAAATGAAATAAATTTTGATGCGGTTGCCCTAAAAATATCTATATTACATAGTCTTTCAATAAAATATATTTATCTCGTGTTTGAAATAATACATTTAAATGATATGTCATCATAAAAATATTGTTATTTTTATGCCGGATATACATTACCTGGATTGTAATTTTATCGACATATAGCTAGTTGTTCCCAATAAAGACAGTATGAGGGAGATTATATCTAAAATAAAATCAGGAGACAAGGATGCTTTTTCAGAATTATACAGGATGTATTATCCTAAGATCTGTGGATTTATATATAAGATATTAAAAAATAAATCTTTAGCTGAGGAAATTACACAAGAAGTATTTTTCCGTTTATGGGTCAATCATCAATCATTGGATGAAACAATGTCCTACGATTCTTATTTTTTTACAATAGCCAAGAATATATCAATGGATATTTACAGAAAAAATACCGTTGAAACAAGTTATCAAAACTACCAACTTTCCAGAACTACCGAACCACATGCCAATGAGACCACTTCTCAGATCAATTTTTCTGATTTGCAGAAATTAATTAAAGAAGCGGTGGATAAAATGCCGAAGCAGCAGCAATTAGTTTTCAGATTAAGTAGAACAGACGGACTGCTGAATGAAGAAATCGCCCGTAAATTAGGAATATCAAAACGAACTGTCGAGAAACACATTTCAAATTCATTAAAAATAATCAAAGTAATTGTGAAAAATAATTACATGTTATTCTTTATATAAGAAACTGTATTACAATTACTTATATTTTATCGTTGATTTTTCGAGTAAAAAATCAGCTTTAGAAGTACGTGCTATATAGCCATAAATCGTATAACAAATATAATATAATAATAAATGGAGGAAAAAGATATATATGACTTATGGAATAGTGAGCGACAGGATATTTCAAAGGAATCGGTCGAATATTCATTAAGGCTCCTGATCAATAGGATCAATCTTTTTGAACATGAAAGATCCGCCAGACGGAAAAGACGCAGAAAGTCATTGCTGACCTATGCTGCTGCGGCTATACTCGTTCCTATCCTTATACTACTGTCAGTGAAACCACAAAGACCTGAGACATATGTAACTGATTTAGTATATTCTGCTCCCGTGGGACAGCCGCAAAAGGTTATACTACCCGATAGTACGATCGTTTATTTAAACTCTAAATCTGTTCTTATTTCACCTAGCCGGTTTGTCACCAAAGAAAGAAGTGTTTTCTTGATAGGTGAAGCCTATTTCAAAGTAGCTAAAAATAAAGAAAAACCATTCAGGGTAAAAACCCATCTAATGACTATTGAGGCTTTAGGAACGGAATTCTCCGTATTGGCTTACTCTCAGAATGACAATGTAAAGACCACTTTGGTGGAAGGCAAAGTCCAGGTAGAGGCTGTCAACCGGGAAGGATCTGTAAAACCTAGAATTTTGAAGCCCAATCAACAATCATACTATGATTTATCCTCAAATGAAATTACTGTAAAAGATATAGATGCAGAACTTTATACATCGTGGATTAACGGAAACCTAATTTTTGAAAACACCCCTTTTGCAGATGTGATCGAAAGACTTGAAATCCAATTCGGTAAAAAGATCGAATACAGCAATACTTTGAAAAAATACAGAATATCTGCAAAGTTCGTACAAAACGAATCATTGGACGAAATACTGGCCCCGATTTCAGAGATAACCTATTCAAAGGTCAGAAAAGTTGAAAACACCTATCTAGTTAAATAACCGTAATTTAAGTTTAACCAAAACACATCGCCTATGAGGAATAACTTTTTAAGATTTTTTGTTCAGAAACCCTATTTCTTTTTAACCTTTTAATTTATTTTACTATGTATAAACACAGATACATAAAGTATGCATTATTGTTTATCTGCTTCATCCACTTTGGAGCAGGCATAAATGCAAGTATTCCGGAATGGAACATCCTGCAAAGTAGTAAAGTGTCATTGAACATGAAGAACGCTTCTTTCAAAGATATCTTTAATAAAATAGAAGAGCAGACAACACTGGTGTTCATTTACAACAATAATGATGTAGACGAACAGAAAAGAGCAAATATACGGGCCTTGTCTGAGTCTGTCGATTTGTTACTTGACAGGCTGCTTAAAAATACAGACCTTACTTACAGCGTGAATGATAAGTATATCATTTTGAAAAAAAGAAACATCATTGAAAAAGATGAAACGCTTTCGGTCGATAGAGTAAAACAAAATCAGAAAAAAATAACAGGACAGGTTTCCGATATTAACGGTGATCCGCTTGTAGGGGCAACTGTATTGGTAAAGGGTAGTTCCTCTAACAGTACGATGACTGATATCGACGGTAACTTCACACTGAATGTTCCTGATAATGCGACTATAATTATTACCTATCTTGGCTTTTTGCCTAAGGAAATTGTTGTCGGAAATCAGACAAACTTTGTCGTTGTTTTGGACGAAGATTCCAAGACATTGGATGAGGTACTTGTAGTCGGTTTTGCACGACAGAAAAAAGCAAATCTGACCGGAGCTGTTTCGGGGATAAAAATGGATGATATATTGAAAGATCGTCCAGTGGCCACTACAGCCACGTTACTGCAAGGTACTATACCCGGCTTGCAAGTAACATCCGGTACGGGAGAACCGGGAGCCGGATTCAGCTTTAATATTCGTGGTACTACATCTATCAACAGCGGAGGATCTCCACTGGTACTGGTAGATAATGTTCCGCTGACAGGCCCGCTTAACCTGTTGAATCCTGACGACATAGAGTCTGTATCCGTGTTGAAAGATGGGGGAGCCGCCGCTATCTACGGAGCACGCGGAGCTTTTGGGGTAGTATTGATAACTACTAAAGGCGCAAAACTCGACCAGAAGACAAAAGTGAGCTATACAGGTAATATAGCTTTCACCACCCCAGGCCAATTGCCTGCCAAAGAATCGCCGTTGCGAACCGTACAGGCATTTAAGGATTTCGGGTTTACTTCCTGGCAGGGACGTAATGACCTTGACAAATGGATTGAATTGATACAAGCATACAATAGCGATCCTTCGCTTTATCCCGACGGATATGCGATGGATGCCGCAAGTTCAACGCTTCCTTACTTCTTAAAAGAATACGATCAGATGAGAGACTTTCTGGGAGAAACCGGGTTTCAGCAAATACACAATGTATCCGTAAGCGGAGGATCGGCAAAGACCTCTTACCGCCTGTCGCTAGGATATACAGATTCTGATGGAGTGGTAGTTACCGACAAGGACAGCTACCGCAAGTATAGCCTGAGAAGTTTTATTAATACAGAAATGACTTCGTGGCTTACCGGACAGTTGGATGTAAATTATTATAAATCGAAGAAAACCATGCCGAATAATGCGGACTGGAGCATGGCAGTGGCTGTCCCTTCTTTTACCCCTACGGGAACATGGAACGTTAATGGTGAGGATTTGATAATAGGAACGCCCGGAAACAGAGTACGCATGAGTGCATTGAACAATGATCAATACATGGATACGCGGATGACCGGACGGTTAATTGCCAAACCGGTAAAAGACCTGACCATCACCGGAGAGCTTACTTATGACCACCTGACTCAGGAAACGGTGAATTACGCCAACAGATATTACTATGCAGGGGTTTATATGCTCGACAAAACTGAAACTGTTGCGAACTCCATATATGATAACACTAAACGGGCTACCAGTAATACTGTATTCAACCTTTTTGCCTCGTATGACAAGAGCTTCGAGAAACATAAATTTACTATTCTTGGCGGATATAACGCAGAATCTTACCATATGGACTACTTGAACGGACAGGCAACTCAGATGATTAATGACAAATTGCCCTCCCTCAATCAGTCCATAGGAGAAAAAGTCCCCAATGACGGCTTTTCGGAATATGCTTTGATGGGATTTTTCGGACGTATCAATTACAGCTTTTTAGACCGCTACCTGCTCGAGATCAACGGCCGTTACGATGGTTCGTCGAAGTTCCCGCCAAACCATCGCTGGGGCTTATTTCCTTCAATATCGGCAGGTTGGAGAATTTCGGAAGAACCATTTATGGCTAATATAAAAAGCATTATACCGGAATTGAAATTAAGAGCATCGTATTCAACCCTTGGCAACCAAAATATTGCTGCCTATAGCTTTGTCGATGGCATGGGCACTTACTATCCATGGGTCAATGACTATGCCAGAACTATTGCGCTCAATACGCCGGGTCTGGTAAGTAGCGATTATACATGGGAGACAATTGAATCTACTAACATGGGGGTGGACATAACCATGTTTGGCGGTCGTTTCGATCTTGTATTTGATCTCTACAACCGTAAAACCAAAGATATGTTAGACTACGGGGCAATAACCTACCCTGCTGTACTTGGAACTGCTGCTCCGTTGCAGAATGTGGCCGACCTCCAAACAAAAGGTTGGGAGATTGACCTGAAATGGAGAGACCGGATAGGAAAAGTAGGCTATAATATAGGATTTAACCTCTATGACTATAAAGCCAAAATCACCAGATTCCCTTCCAACGAAACCAAGTTGATCAGCAATTACTATGAAGGATACCAAATGGGTACTATCTGGGGTTATGTAACCGACCGTTACTATACAGAAGATGATTTTGAAAACGGAGTCCTGAAACCGGGAATTGCCGTTCCGGACGGAGTTAACCCTAAGCCGGGAGATGTGCTGTTTAAAGATTTCGACGAAGACGGAAAGATTATGAATGCCAGAACAGCAGATGAGCTCAGAGACCAAAAAATCATCGGGAACAACTCGTTGAGGTTTCAATACGGGATTAATGGAGGTATAAACTGGAATAATTTTGATTTTTCTTTCTATATTCAAGGTGTAGGCAAACGCGACCTATGGGTGGCGAATGAACTGACGTTCCCCGGCTATTACCAATGGGGCAGCTTGTTTACTCATTTGTCTGACTACTGGACTCCCGACAATATAGATGCCAAATTTCCGAGAGTATATCAGACAGGTACCAGCGACAGAAATTATAGCTCAAATGTAAGGGCGCAAACCAGATACTTGCAGAATGGAGCCTATCTGCGTGTAAAAAACATAGCGTTTGGTTATACTATTCCTGCCTCCATTACCAAAAAATGCGGCGTTAATCAGGTGAAAATCAATACCAGCGTTGAAAATCCGTTCTTATTCCACCATCTTCCTAAAGGTATGGACCCGACTTTGGACAACAAAGGGCGTGGAATCGGCTATCCAGTGATGAGGATTTATTCATTCGGTTTATCGTTGAACTTTTAATATTAAAGTTATGAATAAGAATTTTTACAAATATATTACTCATATGGTATCTCTGTTTTTCCTCTTGGCAGGGACTATAGGGTGTTCGGATTTTTTGGATAAATATCCGTTAGACAAACAAACAGAAGAGACTGCTTTCGATACATATGACAATTTTAAGACATATGCATGGGGATGTTACGGATTTTTCAGAGGATTTGATACTTATACAAATACATATGATATCGAAAGTTCCTGGGATGAACAGTACTCTGATAATATGGTTTATGCCGGAGCTTCACAGATAACTTCGCCTTATGCCTATCAGTTAAAAACAGTTCCTACCACCAGTACACGTTGGAACAGAACATTCGAATATGTCCGGAAAGTGAATATTATGTTGAAGAATATAGACGGTTCATCAATGGTCGGATCCGATAAAGACCACTGGCGTAGTGTAGGCTATTTCTTTCGGGCGTTGTACCACTTTGATCTGCTTAAATGGTATGGTAATATCCCTTGGGTAGACCATGTGGTAACTGACACTGATCAGGAAACTCTCTTTGGTCCGAGAGTATCAAGGACCACTGTAACCCAGAACATGATCGATGACCTGAAATGGGCCGAAACACACATTAAACCTGCCGGAGATGGTACCAATACAATAAATACGCAGGTAGTGAGAGCATTACTGTCTCGTATTACCTTGTTTGAAGGTACTTGGGAGAAATATCATGACATCAGCGATGGTTCTGCTTTTTTAAACGAATGCATACGCGTTTCGGCAGCATTGTTAGGAGACCAATCGGCCATATTATTAAATTACAATGAAAAATACAACTCCGTGCAATTGGGCGGTAAAGCAGGAATTCTGCTCTGCAAAGAATATGCGACAGATATACAGGGACATCGCATAGGTCGTGTAACAAGAACAAACGCATGGAATTACAGTGTAACTAAAGATGCTGTGGACAGCTACCTCTGTACCGATGGACGTCCGGTATCGACCAGTACGGTTTATGACGGTGACCGTTCCATGTATAGCCAGTTCCGCAATCGTGACCGCCGTTTGTATTTTACAGTGATGCCACCCTACAGGGTAACTGTTGGCCCCAGTACAGCATGGACTTACACAAGCAATCCCGGCGACAGGGAATTTATCGACTTAATGGCAGGCCTCCCGGGGAACGGAACTTCGGAAAAACGTCTTCCGTCGCAGCAATTTGCAGGGAATTATGTGGCCGTATCCCCTCATATCCAAGGTGTCGATCTGGGAGGGCATGCTGCCGTGTGTAACAAGATGGGCTTTTATTTCTGGAAGTATTACAACACGCATAAGGTAAATCAGGAGTTGGGTGTAGACACTGAAAATTTTCCGCTTTTTACTATAGAAGAAGTAATGCTCAACTATGCAGAAGCAGCTTGTGAAAGAGGAGGGTTTACACAAAGTGTAGCCGATATTACCATTAATAAACTGCGTCCTCGTGCCAATCTACCCAACATGACAGTTTCCACTATCGATGCTGGTTTTGATACAAATAGGGATCAAAGTGTAAATCCGTTATTGTGGGAGGTGCGACGCGAACGTCGTTCGGAATTGATGGGAGACGGGTTCCGCTTTGATGATCTGAAACGTTGGAAAAAGGGTGAATATGTCAACAAAGAAAATGTATATCTGGGAGTATATATAAAACGCAGCGACTTTAACAATCCGGCTCTGACAGCCGTTAAAGAACTCAAAAAAGGAGATGCTGCCGGTGAAGGATATGTTTGGTGGTTCGACGCACCTCCCGGCTGGCTCAATAAATATTACCTCGAACCGCTTCCAACCAATGAAACAACGTTGAATCCTAATTTACTGCCAAATAATCCCGGATGGGAAGAATAAATAAGTTGTATCCTGTAACAATAGGAGATGGAATCGCTTACCGGTTCCATCTCCTGTCTAAAAAAAAATTGACATGAAAAAAAATTGGTTATATATTCCCATTCTTTCAATGGCTTTTTCACCAGCTATCGCACAAAACAAAGAACGACCCAATATTATCATCATTTACCCTGATGATCTTGGCTATGGAGATATAGGTATTACAGGGCATCCTGATATAAAAACACCGAATCTGGATAGAATGGCTCTCGACGGCATGCGCTTTACAAACTATTATAGTGCATCGCCTGCCTCCTCGGCCAGCCGTTATTCCTTACTTACGGGGCGTTATCCGATACGTTCCGGATTCAGGTGGGTACTCAACCCCGATTCGGAAAAAGGAATCCATCCCACAGAACTTACTTTAGCCGAGATGCTGAAGAAACAGGGATATACCACTGCTATTTACGGAAAATGGCATCTGGGCAGTACGAAAAAAGAATACCTGCCACTACAGAACGGATTTGACGAATACATCGGTTTTCCATATAGTAACGATATGATTCCGCCGAAACATCCGGATATAGCATTGATGTGCGGAAATGATACATTGGAAGTTAATCCCGACCAATCGAAATTGACCGCATTATATACAGAAAAAACAGTATCTTTTATTAAGAAACACCGAAAAGAAAAATTCTTTATTTATGTGCCTTATGCTATGCCTCACACCCCTTTACATCCCGGGAAAAACTTTATAGGTAAATCGAAAAGGGGAGCTTATGGCGATGCTGTGGAAGAAATAGACTGGGGTGTGGGCGAAATCTTGCAAGCCTTAAAAGAGGAAGGCCTTGATGAAAATACTATAGTCTGGTTTATGAGTGATAATGGGCCATGGCTGCTACAGAAAGAAGCAGGCGGCTCTGCCGGATTGTTTAGAGATGGAAAAGGAAGTACGTGGGAAGGCGGTATGCGTGTTCCTTGCTTTGTACAGTGGCCAAAGCATATACAGTCGGAGATAAACGAAAATATTGTCAATGCGATGGATGTATACGCCACCTGTATAAAATTGGCTGATGGTGATATTCCTACTGACCGGGTGGTCGACGGGCAAAATATAACATCGTACCTTACAAAAAAGAATAAAGTAAAAGAGAAGGAAGATGTTCCGTTTTTCTATTATGGAATCGATAATCAACTGATGGCTGTAAGAAAAAACTCTTGGAAATTACATGTAAAAACGTATAGTCAGTTGGGGTTTGACTATTTTCCGGAAAAACAAATCTTGCTGTTCAACTTGTATAATGATCCTTCAGAGAAGTATGATTTATCGGATAAATATCCTGATATCGTAAAAGAGTTGACACAACTAATTGAAAAGCAAAACAAAGCGGACAGGGCAGAAGGGAGCTTCTTCGACAAGAAATAACAAGATTATGTAGAAGGGTTCAAACAATGCTAGAAAAAACTATATCTGATTTTATGATATATAGAGAAGAGAAAGCTTAAAAAACTATATTAGAGTTTATATTGAATAAATGGATAATATATGGACAAATCCCAGGATTGAACAGCGGTCTTCAAAATAAAAACAGAGCATATTACGGCTAAGGCAAAATATCAGTAATTTATTCTACAATCACGCACCTGTTTTCTTTCTGCTTTCCAATACCCTATTGAATAGAATATAGATAACAGCAAATAAGACTGCATTCATAGGTATCCAAAATCGCAAAGAAACAGGGCTTGCAAATACGGTCGCCGTATAGTAAAATACACCAGCGGCAATAATTACCCAAAACACTCTCTGCCCTTCTTTGTTTTGCCAGGAGAGTTTTTTTCTCATAACTACGGATAAAACACTGCCGATGGCTATAATAATCCAGATAGGGATATAAGAGGCAGCGGAAGCTTCGGCTACAAAGCTTTCATAAGGTGTATATTTGGCATTCATATCTGTACCCTCAGGTATCCGGTACCATTCCGAAATATCTTTCACGTTTATCGGAGTATATTTCCCAATAATCTCTTTACTGTTTACATAAAATATACTTTTGGCATTAGGAAGATAGTAATAACGCATAAATTCGACCGGGTACTTTTTCATCAGATACTGTCCGTATAATTTATAGGTACCGCTTCCCAATTTTATCCATGAGGATGCATATGGCTCGCCTGTATGTTGCATGTACGCGAATAAATATTGTTTCAGTGGCTGGTCGTTTATCCACATAAAAGATGCAGAAGGAACCGCCCCATTATGTGTTATTTCCGCTATCCTGTCTTTTTGAGCCAATGCAAAACTATGTACAGACCTTATTTCCGGGTTACTGATTTTATCTAGTTGTAAATCTATATGAGGGATAATATGCAAGGCATTATTTGCCAATTGCCATCCGTCAAAACCTGTAGAAAACTGATCAAAACCTGTCGTTTTCCGCATATCTGTTTTCACCTGATTATAAAATAACAAAGACACAACCACCGTTCCTGCAATACCTACCCAGCTCAGTTTACCCTTCACCATAAAGAAGCAAACAATGAACAATACCGGGAAAATCATCGCAGAATAACGGATATGTAACGCAAAATATAACGAAAGAAGAAACACGCCCAATGCAAACCAACTTGTCTTCCTGAAAAGATACATGAATGAAGCAAGCATAAAATATACCATCACAGCAAACAACAAGTCACTCATGATAGCATTGGCCATGTAAAAAGCGATTGGACTAAACACAAAAAAAAGCAAAAGAATGTACCAAAATATTTTATTAGCAGGAGGATAGATATATTTTATAACAAAAGCAAAAGCCGATGATGCGAGGAAATATAATATCATTTGCACTATAAATATAGCATGCACACTGGACGAAAACACATGAATAAACTGCAAAAAGGCTGAATAACCAAAAGGACGATAGAAGCTGAAAATATCGGTCATTGCTGTATTCACATACGTACCCGAATCGGATATTGTTGCCGGATAAGGATAGCAAACTCTGAGAATAATGTAGCCCAACAGGCAACTTACTGCTAATACAATCCAATCTAACCGCTGGTCTCTCCCTTTCAGAAAAAAACTAAAAGATCCCGCATCTGCCTTTTTTTTATCCATCCCTAGCATTAGTTTTATATTTATACATCACAAAATTAACATAATCTCTAAACTAAATATCAAAAAGATGATACTAACTTGAAAATGTTATTGTGGCTGTGAAGTTAAATAATAAAAACAAAACAACTAAAATCGTTGTCTCCACAATATATTTACAAAGAAAGTAACTAGCTTTGCACATCTTTACAAGAATTATATTTCAAAGATGAAATATTACTTTAATTTACAGATTGTGAGTACACCCAGTAATTCTTATTTTGGCAAAGTCATTCTATTTATCATAGCCTCTACAACATGCTTTCTGGCTCTGAAAGCTGTATTGCCAAACCGTTTGTTTCCGGAACAAGTAGCAGCGACAGAAAATATCCTTGTAGACAGCATGATGATCAGTGCGATAAATGACACTTTGGAGACTGTAGAAAACGATCCTGTCTTAGAGCCTGATTCAGTTCATGTAGAAGGAGTAAACATCGATGAAAGCCTGGATCCATCCATAGAAGTTGATGGGTACCAGAATTTAGAACGCTTTTATGCAAAACTGCATAAATTGGAAAAAGATAAAACAGGCACGGTACGTATCGGTTACTTCGGAGATTCGATGAATGATGGGGACTTTATTGTGCAAGATATTCGTAGCGAGTTTCAGGAAAATTATGGAGGACGTGGTGTTGGCTTTGTAGCTATATCTTCCCTGTCGGCTCTATCAAGAGGTTCCATATCACACCAATACTCGAAAAACTGGACGGTACAATCATTCTTGAAAGTAAAGAAACCGACTCGTCCATTTGGTATAGACGGACAAGTATTCTTTGCCAAAGACCCTAGCCAAACATATTGGGTGAAATATAAAGCTCAATCCCAGAAACATTCTACCGATCTAAACAATCCTGAATTATTTTATGGACGTTCGCATAACGAACATGCTTATATATCTGTTAAAGCAAACAAGGATTCGGTATTAAATAAATCGCTCACACCTAATAATCTACTGAATACGCTTAGTCTTACATCCTATGATGTTAAGTCATTACAAGTCGATTTTCATAAGACGGATTCAATACCGATTTATGGTTTCAACTTCGATGATGGAAAAGGTGTTCATGTCGACAATTTTTCTATGAGGGGAAATTCGGGATTGCCTTTATCCATCCTCAATCCCGGGTTAATGAATGCATTTGACAAAGTATTAAATTACGACCTTATTATTTTACAGTACGGAGCAAATGTACTGGGTTACGGTTCATTAAATTACAATTGGTATGAAAAAAGCATGACAACAGTAATAGCAAATCTGCGTCAGTGCTTTCCGAATGCTGATATATTAATTATTTCTACAGCCGATAAAGCATCCAAAATAGATCAGACAATGCAAACCGACCCGGCAGTAGTACCTTTAGCGAATGCACAACGCAACTACGCCCGCAAAACGGGCTGTGGTTATATTTCCCTATATAATTTGATGGGAGGAAACGGATCGATGGTAAAATGGGTGGATGAACACAAGATGGCTAACAAAGACTATACCCATTTCAATATGGCCGGATCAAGAAAAATTGCAAAACTGCTTTACGGAGAGATAAACAAAGGCTACGCCAAGTATAAAACTAAATAAGAATAAAGAGAGACTTTGCCGATGATGTTATTGAAAAAAATATTGCTTATTTGCCTTCTTCTAGCAACGATGATGCCCACCATGACAGCCCAGAGTAAAGAAGATAGCCGAGGAAGTATATTTGCTAACCAGCCATTATTATCACCGATATTTGAAAAGCTCTACAGTCTTGAGAAAAATAAAAAAGGAAAAATAAATATTGTGCACATTGGAGATTCACATATTCAGGCCGATTTTTTCACAAATACCATCAGAATGGCTTTGCAAGAGAAATTTGGAAACGGAGGCTTCGGTTTTACATTTCCTTACAACTTAGTGAGAACGAATGGCACCTATTATGTTAAATATATCTGTAATGCAGCGTGGGAAAGCCTAAAAAATGTTTCCCCCGTAGCCGATGTGGGAGTGGGTTTAAGCGGTATTGCCCTCTATACTTCTTCTCAGGATTTTATGTTACAATTATCTGCCCGTGAAGAATATGAATTTAACCATATAAAAATTATATACCCGGATGAACAAGCCCATTACAGGATGTCGGTAACAGCCGATGCTCTGGAGGTGTCGGGAGGAAGCACATCGGGTATATCGAGTGGTACAGCTATAAAATATCATACAGTAAAAAGTGGTGAAAGCCTGTCTGCTATAAGTCGTAAGTATGGAGTGACCATAAATCAGATAAAATCTGCCAATGGTATGAAGTCTAATCTTATAAAGCCGAAACAAAGACTCAAAATCCCCGGGAAAGGTAAGGCTAAAGTAGTAAAAACAGTAACCAGGGAAACCAATATAAAAGAAGAAGAACTCGATTTTGTCAATCTGGAAAGCCGACCATATTGTTCCTCATACACAAGCGACTCTTTATTAGATAGAATTACAATATTACCTGACAAAAAAAGTGCAATGTATAACCTCAACGGATTCGTCATCGAAAACGACAAACCGGGCATCGTATACCACACTATTGGAGTAAATGGGGCAAAAATGTCAGATTATAATAAGTACCCGCTTTTCTTTAAGCAACTACCTCTTTTGGCGCCTGATCTCATTATTCTGTCTTTTGGGACAAACGAATCTTACGGAAAACTTTCTGACACAGAATATACATA
This sequence comes from Prevotella sp., assembly GCA_031271965.1. Lineage (GTDB taxonomy): Bacteria > Bacteroidota > Bacteroidia > Bacteroidales > Dysgonomonadaceae > Dysgonomonas. The sequence continues at coordinate 110,223 of JAISUS010000017.1, forward strand.
CCAATTAGCAGAGTTTGTAAACAACATAAAAAAACTGAATAGCAAGGCTACAATTCTGGTAATGACTCCGCCACCGTCATTATTCCCGCGCCGGCGTACCAACCCTTATGTAGCATCATACAGTGTAGCCCTAATGGGACTGACTAACCTGCCGGTATGGGATCTTTTCTCGCGTATGGGAGGCGAATCCGGTATAAGGCCACATGGTGAATACTCGAAAATGATAGCCCACGACAATGTCCATTACACAACACAAGGATATGAAGCACAAGGACAGTTGTTTTCATCAGACTTTATTGACGCATACAATTATTTTAAAAACAAGAAGAATTGAAAGAGTTTTTTGATAAAATCAGTGGCATATACCTGCCTGATTACATAGACGATCTGATACAGGAGTTCGGGCACATGTTTGTATTCAATCCCGAACACCGCTTACTATTCAATAGTATTTTTTTCCTGGGATTTTTTCTTGTATTTTATACTATTTATGTTCTTAGTGCCAAACATGATCATTTCAGAAAGTGGTATCTGATTGCCTTTTCTTTATATTTTTATTATCTGGCCGGAGGTGATACGATTGCAATCAATCTGTTCGGCTTCCACTTTAGTTTAAACTATTTCATATTACTAGTCATCTGCGCGGTCGTCACACATTTGCTGGCTAATAAGATGTATTACACGGAAAAGCGATCGACTCAAAAGTTTCTGTTAATACTGATTATAGCAGGCAATCTACTGATGTTGGCCTATTTCAAATATACCAACTTCTTTATCCAAAATCTGAATGCCCTTTTCCATGGCGACTTTGCCTTGCAAAATATAATATTACCTATCGGGATTTCCTTCTTTGTCTTCGAAGCCATTAGTTATGCTGTCGATTTGTATCGCAAACAAATGAAACCCGCCGGTTCGCTATTGGATTTCTGTTTCTATATCACATTTTTTCCTAAGTTGGTAGCAGGGCCTATTATCCGGGCAAAGGATTTCCTTCCCCAAATGAAAAATAAACTGCATCTTAGCAAAGAAGACGCAAGTGCGGCAATATTTCTTATACTGATAGGACTAATTAAAAAAGCTGTAATATCGGACTATATATCTACCAACTTTGTTGACAGGGTGTTCGACTCCCCCATGAGCTATACTGCATTCGAGAACCTGATGTCTGTATATGGCTACACACTCCAGATATACTGTGATTTCTCGGGCTATTCGGATATGGCTATCGGCCTTTCATTATTGATGGGATTCCATATACCGCCGAACTTTCTCACACCATATAAATCACAATCCATCACTGAATTCTGGCGCCGTTGGCACATATCCTTATCGTCATGGCTGCGCGACTATCTATATATTTCATTAGGAGGAAATCGTAAAGGAAAAATAAGAACGTATATCAATTTATTCCTGACCATGCTCATCGGCGGACTGTGGCATGGCGCTTCGTGGAAATTCGTCATGTGGGGCGGACTACACGGTGCTATTCTTGGCGTAGAACGCTTCTTCAAACAATTTATCAAAGTGCCGGACAATCGTTTTTCCCGTATCATCTGCATATTGTTTACATTTCACTTCGTCGCATTTTGTTGGATATTTTTCCGTGCCGATAGTTTTGAGTCGGCAGGTAAAGTAATCTCAAATATAGGGAAACTCACCTTTGCCCCAAATGAGTGGTTAGCGATACTGGAAGGATATAAGAATGTATTCATTCTGCTGGTAATCGGTTATATAATGCATTTCCTACCGGAGAAGCTTGTAAATTCAATCAAAGCCGGATTTAATAATACTCCGTTAATAGTAAAAGCTGCAATAGCCGGATTGATATTCTGGACAATATTTGCGACAGCATCGAGTGGTCCGCAGCCGTTCATCTACTTCCAGTTTTGATAATCGTATGAAAATTCATTATTTCAATCCGGGGCACGAAACGGCTGTTCATAATGGCTCTCCATATTATACAGTTCCTGCAAATATTGCTACCATGCAACAAGAGCTGGCTTTTCTGCCCGCTTGGTATGGAGATAAAGATGATCTTGTCCTCGTAGAAAAATCAAATGGTTATTTTTCTTTACTTAATAGAAATATCGGCAATTTACCACAAGCTATAACTCAAGATGAACTGACAAAATATAAGGATTCAGAGGTCTCTTTATGGGGAATATCACCACAAGCAGTTCACTACTTTGATATGTTAAATAAGGAATATGAAGTAAACTTAAATATTCCGAAATGGCATAGCGAATACAAAATTCTCAATAGCAGGCCAAATGCTAAAGATTGTCTTGCAGAGATAGTAAGGCAGATATCTCAAATACAAGATTCTATTACACCTCAGTTTTATAAAGAATTAAAAGAAATAGATAATGCTGTCAGACTTTCACCGGTACAACTGTTAGCCAAAGCCCCGTATTCATCTTCGGGAAGAGGTCTCCTATGGTTGCCAACTAGCGGATTAACCCGAATAGAGAATCAAATACTGCATGGAATTTTGAATAAGCAGGGTTCTGTATCTATAGAACGAGTTTTGAATAAGAAAACAGACTTTGCCATGGAGTTCCTGTCTGATGGAGAAGGCAATATCCAATTTGCAGGATATTCATTATTCGAAACAAACAGCAAAGGAGCTTACGAATCCAACTATTTAGGTTCTCAACAGAATATAGAAAGAGAGCTAACACAAGATATTCCGTTGGAACTGCTTGGTAAAGTAAAACAAGTCCTGACATCCATACTAAAAGAAAAATATGCCGGGTTATATAAAGGATGTATCGGAGTGGATATGATGATATATACCGATGAAAAGAAAAATTACAGGCTACATCCTTGTGTGGAGATAAACATGCGTTTCAATATGGGATATCTTGCTCTAAAGCTATTTGAGAATTTTATAATTCCAACTTCACATGGTAAATTTTATATTGATTTCAATTCTACAGAAGGGAATTTATATAAACAGCATATTATAATGCAACAGCAATATCCTGTACAATATCAGAAAGGAAAAATAGCCAGTGGATACTTGCCCCTATGCCCGATGAGCGAAAGCAACAAGTATAGAGCTTATATACTGATCTCTTAAAAAATTAAGGCAACCGCATCAAAATACCATCAAAGAGTTTATTAAAAATGAAGAATGAAGAATGAAAAACGAAAAATATTTTTCACTTATCATTTTTCGTTTTTCATTTTTAGTTTTTAGTTTTTCATTTTTTTTCTGGATTGCTTCGGGCTGTTGCCCTCGCAATGACGAGAGTGCTTTACTGTGAACGTCATTGCGAACATAGTGAAGCAATCCAGAAAATGAAATAAATTTTGATGCGTTTGCCCTAGTCTTAAATCGAACATTTCCTCCATAGGAGAAAGGTAAAATTAAAAAACTCTTACTTCTCAATGTTATTTGAAAATATTGTATTTGCTTGTTTGTTTCTTTATCATACACTAAATGGTAGGAAGGCTCATTCCTGTAATTTTTCTATATAAATCCAGAGCATACACATCCGTCATACCGGAAACAAAATCCAATATGGATAAAATACGCTCATATAACAAAGATGCATTCGTCTCATATTGTTCAGGAATGCGACTTAAGATTAGTTCAGAATATTTTGCATGTGGATTTTCGATAGCCGCAATAAGTGTATCCAGCAAGAATCCAATAATTCGGTGTCCTGCCAGTTCGATATCTACTACATCTTTTGTTTTATATATCTTCTTATAGCTAACAGTAGTTGCTTCTTTATATGCTTTGTCGGGAAGAGAAGATATATGTTTTATCAAAGCGCCGCTAAAGCTGCTATTCAGAATTGATTCTTCATTTTCAATGAATACCCGCGCGCACTCGTCAACAAGCAAGCCAATCACACTGGAACGCAGATAAGCAATCTGCTCGTTTATATCACTTACCACCTGCATTGTCTTATACATCTTAGCCCGTCTTTCTTCTGTGAAGAAATTCATAAACAGCTCAATAGTCTGCTCGGTAGAAAGCAGCCCCAATTTGTGAGCATCTTCAATATCCATTATTTTGTAACAAATATCATCAGCCGCTTCCACCAAATACACAAGAGGATGGCGCGTATACTTCAAAGGAGAGTCTTGTATGCAATGCATCCCCAACTCATCGGCTATTTTTTTGAAATCCTGCTCTTCAGCCTGAAAAAAGCCGAATTTACCTTTACCATTTGCGGCAATAGATGAATAAGGATATTTTACAATAGAGGCAAGCATGGAATATGTCATCACAAAACCTCCGGGACGCCTGCCGTTAAACTGATGAATAAGCAACCGTATCGAATTGGCATTCCCTTCAAAATTGGTAAAATCTTCCCATCTGCCGCCTTCTGCATTTATCTTATCCTCCAGATATTTTCCATTTCCTTCCGAAAAGTAACTGGTTATAGCCGTTTCCCCCGAATGTCCGAAAGGAGGATTCCCGAGATCATGAGCAAGGCAGCCCGCTGCAACTATCGAACTTATTTCTTCCAATGCAGCATCCAATGCCGGATATTTCTTTCTCAATTCTCGCCCGACAATAACACCCAAAGAACGTCCCACACTCGACACTTCAATGCTATGTGTTAACCTGTTATGCACGAAGATACTACCGGGTAAAGGGAACACCTGCGTTTTGTTCTGTAACCTGCGAAATGGGGATGAGAATATCAATCTGTCGTAATCTCGTTGAAAATCGGTACGGTCATGGTGTTTGTCATCATGGTATTTCTCCATTCCGAAACGCTTAGCTGATAAAAGTTGCTTCCAGTTCATATATAGTATTATAGAATGTAAACAAAGGTAATTCTTTTTAGCTTAAGCCTGTATCATAATATCATTTTTCTATTTTCTACCGTATTTTAGTAAGAATAAAATTATAACTTTGCTTTTTCACTAATATTTTTCTATGAAAGAGCGTATTATAGTAAAAGTAGGCAGCCAGATCCTTACCCGCAAAGACGGAACACTCGATGTTACCCGCATGTCGGCTTTGGTCGACCAGATTGCCGAACTGCATAAAAGCAATATAGAGGTAATACTCGTCTCGTCCGGCGCTGTGGCTTCCGGCAAGACAGAAATAAAGGCTAAAGCCAAACTCGATATAATCTCTGCACGCCAACTATATTCTTCTATCGGACAAGTAAAACTAATCAACCGATATTCTGACCTGTTCAGACAGCATGGCATTACCTGTGGACAAATATTAGTTACAAAAGAGGATTTTGCAACACGCCGTCACTATCTCAACCAACGGAACTGCATGACTGTGATGCTCGAAAACAATGTTATACCAATAGTGAATGAAAATGATGCTATATCGGTGAATGAACTTATGTTTACCGATAACGACGAACTTTCGGGGCTTGTTGCAGCAATGATGGATAGCCGGAAGTTAATCATACTTAGCAATATTGACGGGATATTCAGTGACGCTCCTGATAAACCGGACGCTCACATTTATCGTGAAATTGATGTACGCAAAGATAATATAGAAAATTCTATCCAATCTTCGAAATCTTCGACCGGACGTGGAGGAATGACTACGAAATATAATGTTGCCCGCAAAGCAGCCGAAGAAGGAATAGAAGTAATTATTGCCAATGGCAGAAAGGATAACATACTGGTAGATTTAGTCAAAGGAAAAGATGTTATCTCTACGCATTTTATCCCGTCTAAAAAAGGAGCGACAAGTGTTAAGAAATGGATAGCTCACTCCGATGGGTTTACCAAAGGTGAGATACACGTAAATACCAATGCAAGAGAAGTTTTGCTTGGGGACAAGGCTGTAAGCCTGTTGCCTGTAGGCGTTACAAAAATTACCGGTAACTTTGATGCTGACGATATTGTACGCATCATGGACGAAAATGGCAAACAAATAGGTATCGGCCGTACAACATTTAACAGTGATAAAGCAAAAGAAATAATAGGAAAGAGTAATAACAAACCCATCATACATTATGACTATATGTATATTGGAAAATAAAATAATTACTAACTTTCGGTTTTCTTAATATTAGATACAAACAAAAATGGATGATTATCACCAGCCCACGTTTCAGCTCGTGGCAGAGGTAAGCAAAAGCCTCAACTTATTAGACGAAGCTGAAATAAATGCAATACTGGAAGCTATTGCCAAAGAAACGGAATCGAAGATTCATTATATCCTTGCTGAGAATCAGAAAGACTTGCAGCGGATGGATACGGGTAATCCTAAATACGACCGACTTCTATTGAACGAAAACCGTATAAAAGATATAGTAAAGGATATACGCAATGTTGCCTCCCTGCCCTGCCCTGTAGGAAAGACACTTATGCATAAAACTTTGCCTAATGGACTCAATATTTCTAAAATAACTGTTCCTTTTGGAGTGATAGGCATTATTTTCGAAGCACGTCCAAATGTTTGCTTCGATGTCTTTTCCCTATGCTTGAAATCAGGCAATGCATGCATCCTGAAAGGGGGCTCGGATGCCCGTTTTTCCAATGAAGCTATTACGGATATCATCCGTAATGTTCTTGACGAAAATGGTATAAACCCTAATATATGCACTCTGCTACCAAATGGGCGGGCTGCAACAAGCGAACTACTTAAAGCCCGCGATTATGTGGATCTTATTATACCTCGAGGAGGTTCAGAACTTATAGAGTATGTACGTAAAAACTCACATATTCCGGTTATCGAAACGGGCGCCGGTGTTTGTCACACTTATTTCCATAAAGAAGGAGACACGAAAAAAGGACGGGATATAATAACCAACGCCAAAACACGTAAGGTAAGCGTATGCAACTCTCTGGATTGTCTTATTATCGATAAAGACAGATTGGATGATCTGAATTTCTTATGTGAAGATCTGGCAAAAAAAGATGTGGTTATATATGCTGATAATGCGTCCCATGAAGCATTGTTCCAATATTACCCATACGATCTGCTGAAAAAAGCAGATAAAGAAAGTTTCGGCACTGAGTTTCTGGATTATAAAATGGCTATAAAGACGGTATCGAATATAGAAGAAGCCATCAATCATATTTCCACTTATAGTTCGAAACATAGTGAAGCTATCATCAGTGAAGACAAAGATGCCACAAAACTATTCGAGCAATTAGTAGATGCCGCTTGTATCTACTCCAATGCGCCGACATCATTTACCGACGGGGCACAATTCGGGCTTGGGGCAGAAATAGGTATCAGTACACAAAAAATGCACGCACGCGGGCCTATGGCTCTGGAAGAGCTTTGTACTTATAAATGGATAATAGAAGGAGACGGGCAGATCAGATTATGAAAAAAAAGAAGAAAAAAGCTGACGGGAAAATTAAAATAGAAGATTACATAAAAGCCATAAAAAAAGCAGACAGAGAAGAAGAATTATCTCGCTCGGCAGGATGGAAACGGATCACCAGCATACATCAAAGTAAAAAAACATACAACCGAAAAAAGGATAAAAAGAACTATACGGAAGAATAACCTTATTCTATCCATTCTTTTCTTTGTTATCTTTGCAATCTAAGTTCTCAAAAAAAGTGATTGACTGCGAAAAAGGATGAACCCGCTGATATTTAGTCTGATATATAGAGGTTGTCCGATGCTGTCTTAGTCCGAAAAACGCAAAATCATATCGTTTTCGTTGCTTTTCCGTTACCAAACCATTACCTGTTTTTGGTGAAGCAAAATACGGCGAAACACTATCTATAAGGTTGTTATTTAGGAGTTTGCGCAAATAAAAGCGAATTATGCCAAAATAATTCCTACCCGTGGCACATTGATAGCCTGCCGCTCATTTTTCATAGCCCGAATAACTCATTTGGAAGTAATTTTAAAACTAAAAAATGAGTGTTATGACAAACGAGTTAAAGGTATTATTTTACCTTAAAAAAAATCAAGGGAAAAAG
>JAISUS010000012.1 GCA_031271965.1 Prevotella sp.
CCTCACTGGCTCCGTCCCGGCATAAAAAAAAAGTCGATGATTATGAGAAGAACAGAAAAAAATAAAGAAAACAATATTTCCTACTTTCCATCTAGCATAAAATTGGTGTTGGTGGTAGCCTTAGTAGGTATCCTTGTATGGGTTTTAGCTTCCGTTACGGTGTCTTTCGGGTGGGTGGTGGCACTCTTTGCCTTTTATCTTCTATTTCGTCTGATATGGCGGATAATAAAACTGATCATCAAATTGATATTCTCTATCCTTTTTCTACTTCTCCTTATTTCATTGATCGCATTATTCATCCTTTAAAATCAGCAGATATGTATTACACAGAACCATACAGAAAAATAGAATTTACAGCCAAGTACCAACAGCAGGAAAGGGTATATCAATTATTTGTGACTGCACTAAAAGCTATCAAACCCATAATTGCCCAGTATGATGGAAAAATGGTAAATGTCAAATTGATAAAATCAGCAAAAGAAGTTATCAAAGATGTCTTTATCAGTTTGTCGGGTAACACCATCAACATTAGTGTAGATAGCCTGACACGGATGTACAAAAGTGAGAATACATCAGGCAACGGCAACATAGATAGGTCCAATTACGAATTTACAATCTCAACAGATGATAACAAACGATTGGATAGCGAGAAGACCATTGAAACCATTAACGAAGAAATAATCTACCTGATAAGCGAAATTACAGCGATTCTAAACGATATATCATTCAACTATGATAAAGAGGTCGAAGAATACAAGAAGCTAAAACAAGCCGTCAGAGACTATGAACAAAGATTCTCTAACAGACTGAGAAGATACATAAGAATAGATTAATCACCCTTTAAAACAAATTATCATGACAAAATTATATTCATTATTCGGTGGTACAACAACCGATACAGAACGAAAAGTAGTAGTAGAAAACCAAGTTGTTCAGATGCAAGGCTACAGTTATGACCGCTATGTCGTTCACAAGATTACACACAATGAATACGGCTACCATTACCATTTGATAAACCTCCGTACCCTTGATATGCAACAATCGACAATCATCAAACCGTTAAGCCAAAAATTTGGTATCGGGATGTATTACGATGAAAACAATATCGAGTTTATGCCCGAAGCAGAGGTTGCAGAACTCTATGCCAAAGCAAACGAAAAACGAGATTCAAAAAGGGATGCGGAGCAGAAAGAAAACGAACGCAGGGAAGCAGTAAGGGTAATCGGTCGCAAGTGGTTACAGGAGAATCTGCCTAATGATGTACAAGCACTAATTGTTGCCCGATTGAAGCAGGACGAGAGCGACAGCCAAAGCGATTACTTTGCAAGCCGTACACAATACACCGTCATTTTAGGCTTTTCCAAGCACAAAAGAGACATCTTTTCCGAAATGCGTAAACACGCATCCAATTTCAAAGAAACCGCCTATTTAGCGGAGTACAACGAAAAATACGAACACCGGGAAAAATACTCGATGGGTGCAGGGTACTATTTAGGGGAAAGCAAGTATCACGGTTGGATAATCGAAAAATGCCCTGTTTACACGAGGGAAAAAACAATCGAAGATTTTGCCTATACCGCAGGGTGTCCTGATGGCATACACTTGGGAAGCAAACAGGCAGACGAACAGCCGACCGCAGAACAGGTAAACACAGGTAATCTATCTTTTGAAATAGTTGATTATTCCGAGAAAGCAATCGCCCTTTTCGGAGATACCAAAGAAATTAAAGACCTGCTTAAAGCGATGGGGGGAAAATTCAATCCGAGATTGAGCCATAATGCAGGAAAGCAGGCAGGATGGATATTTTCCAAAACTAAAAGAGAGGAACTTGAAACAATATTAAAACTAAAAAGTAACTAAGCCATGATAGACAATGTAGATTTAACAGAAAAGCAAATAGAATATCTGACAGCGGAAACAAAATATTTATCAGCCAATGCAACCAACGGAACAGGCTATCTCCCTGCATATCCTAAAAGCAGAAATGGGTTCTTCTATCTGATAATAAAATATCTGGACTTGTCGGAAAGTCATATAAATACATTCAAAAGAATAGCTCAAAGGAGTAGAACGCAATATCTACTATCTGTAAACGATAATAGATTGGAGTTAAGATTTTATGCCACATCCGATAAGCTCCCTAAGAAATTACAATAACCTAAATACATATAATTATGAAGTCAACAAATCATTTCAAAAATACCATACAAGCCTATTTAGAACAACGTGCAGCAAGCGATCCGCAGTTCGAATGGGCATATACATCCAAAGAGAACAAGAACATAGACGACTGTATTACTTATATTTTGAATGCAGTCCAAAAGAGTGGCTGTAACGGTTTTACAGACGATGAGATTTTTGGCATGGCTGTTCATTTTTGGGACGAGGACGATATTGAAATTGGCAACCCGATCAACTGCAATGTAGTGGTGAACCATACCGTTATCCTTACCGAAGAAGAGAAAGAGCAGGCACGCAAAGAAGCGATAGAGCGAGTACACAACGAAGCTTACAACAAGATGAGACAGCCTGTAAAGAAAGCAAAAAAGGTATCTCTTATTCCACAACAACCAAGTTTATTTGATTTTTAAAACTGTATCCTTATGAAACCGAAGAATAAATTTCAACAGCGAATAGTCGAAGCGAGTAAAACCCTGCCTAAACTGACAGATGTACAAGTCGATTGGGGGTATAAGCATTGCATTGAGCATATTGCCCATAAAACCAAGAAAGGTATTATTACCTGTTTGGATTGCGGACACCGTTGGACAGATGAGGATATAACAGCCGAACATTGCACCTGTCCTAATTGCAAGCTAAAATTAAAAGTAGAAGAAACACGCAAGCGTACTTTTCTGGATTATGAATACCTGTGCGTTGTTACCGCCCATAAAGGCTACCAAGTTTTGCGATTCCTCTATATAGAGTGCAATATGAAAGTCGGGGAAAAAGCACATTACTTCCATTCGGAAGTCGTACAAAAATGGATAGCGCCTGATGGAAGACACGCAACAATGGCAAAATTGCGCCCAATGGGATTCTTTGTCCACGGATGGATTTATCATAGCCGATTAGAGATCAGACCCGAAAAGACATTGTATAATATTACACCGACAGAAGTTTATCCACGTCAAAAAATGATACCTGAACTAAAACGTACAGGATATAAAAAAACATTCGGAAAACTAACGCCTTTCGACACAATACATTTTTTATTGGCTGAAAGCAAGGCGGAAACGCTATTAAAGGCAGGACAGAGAAAATTATTCGAATACTTTGCCTATGATCGGAGCAGGAAGATTAACGGATACTGGCCATCTATCAGGATATGTTTGAGAAACGGCTATCCGATTAAGGATGCACAGATATGGTGCGACTATATAGACCTGCTTTGTTCTTTCGAAAAAGACCTTCGGAATGCAAAATATGTGTGTCCCGACAATCTGAAAGCCGAACATGATAAATATGTAAAAAAACGCAGGGAATGGTTGAAAAAGCAGGATGCGATAGACGCAAGACGAAAAGCACAGGAAGACGAAGCCTATTTCAAAGAGATAAAATCAAAATTCTTTGGCATTCAGTTTTCGGATGGGTTGATACAGGTGCATGTACTTGAAAGTGTGGATGAAATCATGCAGGAGGGAGATGCTATGAAGCATTGTTTATTTACAAATAAATACCACCTGAAACCCGATTCGCTCATCCTTTCGGCTTGTATAAACGAACAAAGGTTAGAAACCATCGAATTGTCATTAACCGAATTAAAGGTACTGCAAAGCAGGGGTATTTCCAATAAAATCACCAAATACCACCAACAGATCATCAAACTTGTAGAAAATAACATTCCTCTGATTCAAGAGAAGTTAGCAGCATAATTATTCACTAAAAACAGAGAATAAACAATATGAAAACAAATAAAATAGCAATCACCTATAGAAGTCAGGTGTATATCCTAAACAGGACAGAGAGCAAACATTATCAGATCGGCTTTGAAACAGACAGATGGAGTATCCGTATCTACATCACACAGAATAACCCTGTCAGAATAATTATAAACAAGTGCGTCAAGAAATCCGAAACGGAGTATCACACACAATTCTGCTATGACTGTTATTGTAGCCTTGACGCAAACGGCTTGTACCTGAATGACGTGAGTGACCCTGCTACATGCAGGAAGATAAAGAACACGACAAAATGGTTTACCATCGAGCCGATGTTGAGAGAGATTTATAATCAACTGAGGGATGAAATGGAGATGATAAGTAATTATCAACAATGGTGGTATATGTTAAGTTTTGATGAATTGGAAGCCATTACAGGAATAGCACAGGACAGGGATGCCAATAATACGAAAGATGTTCGTTTTGTCGATACCTGCCATATTTTTTGGCAAAATAAAACATCCGAAGAAAGGAACGAGATCTATTTAAAGTATAGCAACAAACAAGATTCTTAGAATTATCTAATCTGTATAATTATGGATGCCGTAAAAGATTACTTCGAGCAACAGAGAGCCGAAGAACAAGTAGAGAGAGAGTTGAATGTAGACCGATGGGTAATTATATCCATCGGCTACAGAAGCCAAGATTTTAAAACACCTGATGTACTGTTATATAAATACAATATTCCTGTTTACCTGAAAGAAAAATATGATTGGGTAATCCGTTGGAGAGTAGCCAAACTACAATGTCAATATCCCAAACAGGATATATGCATATGGTACACGAATTATGATAAAAGAACCTCTTTGCGGTTGGAATATGACAGCCTGTACACCAAGATTATATCAGCAAAAGCATGGCTGACAAGGGCAAAGAATAAGGTGAAGAAGTACGAAGAAGAACGCAATAGAACATTGTTCCAGGATTTTGAAAACGACCCGATCTGGCTGGATGCGATGCAGAAAGTCAAAGCCAAAGAAGACAAATTAGCGTATCTACAGGAAGTATTAAGAACAGAAACAGAGAAATATCATGCAAAAGCAAGTTAGAAAAATAAAAGATCCTATATTAAGGGCAATCGTCATAGACTCCCTGTCTATCATAGAAAATCGCAAGACCGCTTATAAAAGAGGGTGCAACAATCCGATATGTAAGTTTATACCCATCATCCTTGAATATAATTATCTATTCAGAGAGTACTATTTAAGGTCTGTATCCTTTGACGATGGCGGAATACCTTTCCAAACAGGTTGTTTTTTCAAGACGCATGAGGAAGCGATAGACTGTATTTTTTCATATCCCTCCGTTGAACAACTAACGGATACGACAGAAATTGTACAGGCTTGTACTTATTATTGGAAATCTTACGACAGGGAATTATGAGAAAATTATCAAATTATACACATGTCCGATACTGTACCGATGAAGCAGACGTACTATCGGGATTGACAGAAATAAACGATGCAATGAAGTATTGCAACCTGATGGATAAAGTCATCCCACACTATTATTACAACAGAAGGAACAAACTTATGGAAAAGCTAAAGATTGTTGTAACCAAAGGACTGAAAGCACATGAATTCAGGTACGGAGGTCATATATTCCAAGCCGAACGCCCATTCAAACCGCATGAAGATTTTGGATATGTAGGTCGAAGGCTCACTCGGCTTGTAATTTATGGATGGGATTGGGACAATTTTTGGATATGTGCCAATGTTGTAGGACATAAAAACTTATCACTTAAAAATGCAGACATCTTCCTGATGGATCGGGATATTTTAGTTGTTCCATGCGGAGGTTTTTTAGGTCAATATATAATCGAATAATATAGATAAGATGATGAAACAAGAAATAAGACAAAACGGAGAAATAATTCTCGAAAGTGATGATAATATATCTATTGCTATGATATTTAATAACCTGACAGGCAAAAATAGCAAGGATAATAAAGATTATCAGGCATACATCAAATATACAGCCATCCCCCTGATGGGATTCCAATACGGAAAGATAGAATTGTGGGACGGAGGGAAACTCTCAAGGACCGGATATATAACAAAACTTTTATTGATAACATAAGGCGGGCAGGTAATCTGCCCGTTTACTTTTTCATGAGCGTCAGAAAACGTGCGAAAAAAAGTAACAAAAACCTACTTGAACAAGCTGTTTCTCAAACTGAACAGCTTGTTTTTTATTTTTATCCATATCTTTGTGGTAGGATAAAAAAGAGTGAACCATGACAGAGCGTTTTTATGACATAAGCCATCTATCCACCGGGCAGCTTCAGGAATTATATACCACCTATATAAAAAAAGGGTGGAAAGATTTCGATTACTATGAATTGATGCCCGAAGGTGTACGCCCGCCGGAATTGTCCGATGCAGAAGTGATCCTGAATCTTGATGGAGAGCATAAACATAATTACTGTGTTTTTATGATTGACTGCGAAGGCGAAAAAGACGGAATTATGTTTGGCTTTGGTCTGTCATACTATTCTGATTTTGCCGTCTATTTGCATCTCCCTGTTAGTCTGCTAGATGAAATCACGGAAAAATATTTATTAGCTCCAGATCCGGAGGTAAAAGATCAAACGCTAACAGAATTTCTGGCAGATCCAGAAAAGCTTTCTCCAAACTAAAATCGGATTCCTCATGACACTAAAATCAATCAAATGGTGGAAATATAGCGGTGTTTATCTTCTGATAACAGGTATATTACATTGTATCGTTTCCATTATCTCATTTAGACACACATACATTCAGATTTTCAGTGACGGCTTTATCAACTCCATACAGAAAGACACTACTAAAGGTTTAGCATTATGGTTTTTAATCTGTGGTATCTTCCTTCTATTGTTTGGTAGGACACTACATCATTATATAAAAAGAGAACAAAAGCCTGCTCCTTCTTTTTTAGGGTATTATATGTTATTATTTGCGATAATAGGTTGCCTTATCATCCCGATTTCAGGATTCTGGCTCTTTATACCGCAGGCAATTGTTATAATCCTGGCGAATAAAAAACACCAACCAAACGGTAAAATCAATGGCTAAAAAAGAACCACAAGATAAGAGCCAACTATCTCTCGCTATTCTGGTAGATGGAGATAATGCTACAGCTTCTAAACTAAATGAAGTGGTAAAGTTTGTATCAAGCTATGGGATGCCCATTGTAAGGAGAATATACGCCGACTGGTCTAAAACTGCAACATCCCAATGGAAAGAACCAGCAAAGGAACTAGCTTTCCGCCAGATCGAGGCTCCATCCTATGTAAAGGGAAAAAACACAACAGATATAGCTTTGGTAATGGATGCAATGGATCTGCTCCACTCGGGTACCGTAAACGGATTTTGTATTGTCGCCAGTGACGGGGATTATACACTTTTAGCACAACGCATAAGAGAAGCCGGCTTATTGATGTTGGGTTATGGGGAAAGTAAGACTCCGGCTGCTTTTGTAAACTCTTGCAGACAATTCCTTTTTTCGGATAAGACTCCCGAAAAAATAAAACAATCCGATGTGTTGCTTTTGAAAGAAGCCGACCTTTTCGACAAAGCCTTCGAGATTGCCGCAGATGGCAAAGTAGAAGTTTCCCTGTCCCTTGTGGGAACAGCACTGAAGAAACTTAAGCCGAAATTTAAAACTAACAGGTACGGATGCCAGACCCTTGGTGCTATTTATCAGAAACTGGATAAATACGAACTAATTCAAACCGGAGATAAGAACATAAATAATGTCGTCAGACTGAAAGTCTTTGAATAAACGTGTTCTTTATCCGATATTCGCTATTTGCTCATTTATTATATTGCGGAATTTCATCGGATCTGCCACAAAGCGGTAGCTGTTTGTTGCCCCCGCAGTTGTTACAATGATAGTGCCAAATCCGACTATTCGTCCCCAGATACCTTGATTGATTCTAATACCTTCGCATTTGTGTAACATTAGTTCTAGTGCATCCCTTTTTATTATGCCGGACTTTAGTATAACCCGTTTATTTGTTACAATATATAATGAACCAATTTTAATGGATATTCTTTCCACCAATGAGAATAATCCAAAAACTAACAATATAATACCGATCCAATGAATAAATCCAGTATTGAGTGCTGAATAAAATAGATATCCTAACACTAAGAGCAGAACAGGACGAACAAACAGAAACCAATGGAGGTTAGCTTGATAAACTACATTTTCGCCTTGAGTAAGATTGTTTTCTAGGTAACTCATAATTTATTCTCAATTATTATAGAATTAATATATATATTTCTGGACAATAACATCTTTTAATATTATTCTGTATTAGACTTTAGCTCATGAGATCTTGAATTACATTTACTTTATGCCAATTGATAACATTATCTTCTTTAACAAAGAGATATCACTAAGGATAATTTGTCCTTCATAAACAACTTCAGGAAGTAGATTCTCTTTTAATGGGTTCTCATTGAACCTAATTTTAATTTCATAAAAGTTTTGTGTTTTAGGAATAAAATAGACATTCTCTATAGCTCCCTCAATTATTTTATTATTGTAGGATTTCATTGAGACTTTATCTCCTTTCTTTACTTTTTTGATATCTTCTATTGTAATTTCAGCAAGACCAAAGTATGTATAATTATGGGGTACAATCCAAAATATGTTTTTCCCTTTTTCTACATATTCTTTACTATTCACATTCATTAGTATATCTCCGCTTATAGGACTATGTATTGTTTGAATCGTATCATAATCAATGATATAACCAATTGTAGTATTCGATGTTATTTTTGATAGAATGGTGTCTGATACAAAAAAACCATTCTTCGTTGCATTAAAGAAAAATGTATCTGGAACTGTTTTAACTCTAATCTTTATTGAAATTATTTCTCTATAAGGAAGAAATAGAGAGATAATAAGTAATATTATTAAAACCATGCAAATGCTTAAAGTCCCATTTCTAACCAAGACGGATGGCACTTGTCCTATAATATTCCTAATTTTCTCACTTCTGAGCTCAATTGATTTATTATCTTTTTCCATATCAATTCCCCAATTCTAACTGATTCTTTACTAATTCATAATACTTCCCTTGTTTTTTTGTTAATTGATCATGTGAACCTATTTCTACAATACAACCATCGTCCAAAACTACAATTTGATCAGCATTCTTTACCGTACTCAATCTATGAGCAACAATAATCACAGTTTTATCCTTATAGAACTCTTCCAGATTCTCTACAATCTTTTTTTCATTATTTGCATCCAATGCATTCGTTGCTTCATCAAAAAAAACAAAAGCAGGATTCTTGTACACAATGCGGGCAATCAATATACGCTGCCGTTGTCCTTGGCTTACCCCTTGTCCATCCTGACCAATTTTTGTATTATAACCGAGAGGTAAGTTTTCAATATAGTTTGATATATTAGCAACAGAAGCCGCCTGACGTAATCTATCTAAATTTATTTCATCATCAGAAATTGCAATGTTGCGAGCAATGGTGTCCGAAAATATGTGACCTTCTTGCATTACAGCACCACAAGCCATTCGCCACCAAGTAAGACTGAATTTTTCTAATTCATTTTGGTCAATATAAATACTACCTTCTGTCGGTAGATAATACCCCAATAATAATTTAATCAGAGTTGTCTTCCCGCTACCACTTGCTCCAACAATCGCAGTCACTTTGTTTTGTGGAATGGTTAGATTTATATTCTTTAATACATAATGAGACAAAGCGCCATCATACTTAAAGTAAAGATTTCTTATATGGATTGAACAATCTGCTGGCAGATTAGATATCGAATGCCTTTCATCTTCTTCGTTGTCTTGCATTTGAATCTCATTCATTCTTTCCAAGCTAATGCTCACATCTTGCCATTGATAAATGAAATTCATAATTTGTTCAACAGGTGAATTTAACTGACCTATAATATATTGAATTGCCAACATCATACCTAAAGTAAGCTCTCCATTTATAACTGCTGTTGCAGCCAAGATAGTAACTATCGTGTTTTTTAGTTCATTGATAAAAATTCCTCCAGCATCCTGCGTTTGCTTCAGATTAAGAGATTGAAGATTTACATCAAACAGATCAGCCTGAATATCTTCCCACTCCCAACGTTTACGTTGTTCACAACCTTGTAGCTTTATTTCCTGCATTCCTGTTATCAATTGATAAACAGCATTCCTATTATTCCCTTCTTTTTCAAATATTGTATAATCCAATACTCGTCGTTTTTTTAAGAAAAACATTATCCATATACCATATATTAAACTACCCGTAAGAAAGATCAAGAATATGGGAATATTGTATACAAATAGGACTATTGAAAAGATCACAAAAGAGAAGGCTGAAAACATCACTGAAAGGACTTGGTTTGTAAGAAAATTTTCGACTCGCTTATGGTCTTCTATTCTCTGTAATAGATCCCCTGTAAGCTTAGTATCAAAAAATTTCATAGGTAATTTCATTAACTTAATGAAAAAATCCGATATGAGAGAAACATTGATACGAACACTGATGTGTAATAACAACTTACGTCTAACAAAATCAATTGCTGTGCGGCTAAAAAGGAGCATCATTTGTGCTATAAGTATTAACCAAATGAAATGTATATCCTTTCTTTCAATACCAGTATCAACAATTGCTTGTGTCAAAAACGGAAAAACTAACTGCAAAATACTTCCTACAAGCAATCCTAAAATTAATTGAAAAAAAAACCTCTTGTACTTTTTTATATAGCTTACAAGAAACAGGGTTTTGTTTTGTTTGCTTTTTTCATCATTATTTTGATTATAAAATAAATTTGAAGGCTCTAATAATAAGACTACACCTTTTTCTGTTCCTTTACTTTGTGTATTTAACCAACTATCTAGAAAGTCTTTCTCTGAGTAATTTAGTATTCCTTTAGCCGGATCAGCAACAGAATAAATTATATCTGTTTTTTTCTTTTTAATCTTAAACAAAACGACAAAATGATTCTGATTCCAATATATGATACAAGGTAAAGGTGCTTTATCCATCAATATGTCTGTAGTTATCTTCCCTCCCTGTGATCTAAATCCTATATTTTCAGCTGCGTTACTGATTCCTTTTAATGAAACACCATCTTTCCCAATTGAGGCGTATTTTCGTATTTTGTCTAAAGAGATATCCCTCCCATAATATGCAGAAATCATTTTTAAGCATGCAGGGCCACAATCCATCGCATCTAACTGTTTTATAAAAGGGAACCTTTTCATATTGCTATTTTACATTCGATTTATACTTTCAGTATTTGATGATTTTTTTTGAATGTTCTTTTTAGAGATCCCCCAATTATACTTTAAAGATAAAGTAATATAGCGGCTATCAGAATCAGAATTCATCATATAACGAATTTTATTACTATATGATGTCCAATGATTAGTCTTATTCATATTAAAAATATCATTTACTGATAGAGACATAAATAGTTTTTTATTTAATACATGTTGGTTGATACTTAGATTTAATCTATTATAGGAATCCCATTCAATGTTTTTCGAATCTCCTTTACTCCTCAAAGTGAAAGATCCATTTATTGAAGTATTTTCAAGTAGTTGCAGATTTGCGGATAGTTTTAACAGATATATAGCTCGATTCATTTTTTTATATGAATCTAAATAGGGAATTTCCATGAATGGTTTATTAACATCAAAAGCAACAACACCTGAAAGTTTTGAATAATTGTATGAATAACTAACACTTGCATTTAGTAACTCATTCTTTTTTTTCATATTGCCATAAGTACTTATGGCAATACTCGGATTTGTCGTATCTTGAATATCTTCCATGAAAATTGAGTTATTGTAAATATAATATCCGATAGAAAAAGAAATTTTGGAACCATCTATGAATAGAGCAAACATATCAGAATTCATTGGTTTCAAATAAGGGTTTCCTGTAGAGTATGATAATGAATCTCGATATAAAAAGGTTGGATTTAAAGCGGAAAAGGAGGGTCTTTGAATACGCCTTCTATAATAGAACGATGCATTGATCTTTTCCGTTAAATTTTTTCCAATCATTACATATGGAAATAAATCCCAATAGTCTCTATTTACTTCATTTTGAGAATCTCCTGTGTCTATTTTAGTCTGAGCATATTCTCCCCTTAATCCAATACTATAATTACAATCGCCTATATTTCCTTTCAATGTAGCGTACAATGCTCCAATATGTTCCTTCAATTTGAGGTCTGATAATGTATTTGTGGAAGAATAGTATATCTCTGATCTATTATTCATTGTTGAATACTTAGCTCCAATAGTTACTTCGTTTTTTTTATTTAAGAATTGAAGCTCAGGTTGTATTGAGAAAATATTATAATCACCTGTAGATTGATTATATTGATGAACAAAATTATCAGAATTTGCACTTCTCTCATTAATATCATTACCTATTTTCACCACGGAAGTCGCATAATCAGAGATAAGGCTAAAGGAGTTTTTATCATCCCAAAGATATTTATAATTGAGACTTATATTATGAAGGTTTTTTTTATTTATGTCTTCGTTTTTTATCTCTCTTTTCTCTTTTTCAACATCTTTGTTTTTTATGATTTGTATGCCAGAATGATTGCTAACCCATTTGTTTATAAGCCCTGAGTACTGAAGCCCTAATTTGTTTTTTTTATTTATGTCATACTCTAATGAATACAAAATAGAATGGTTTCTAAATCTGTTATCAATAGTTATTTCTCTTTGATTAATACTTGAATAATCCGTCAAAAAAGTATACGTATCATTCAGGTCAAACTGACGTCCATTGGAAATATCAT
This sequence comes from Prevotella sp., assembly GCA_031271965.1. Classification (GTDB taxonomy): domain Bacteria; phylum Bacteroidota; class Bacteroidia; order Bacteroidales; family Dysgonomonadaceae; genus Dysgonomonas. The sequence goes on from JAISUS010000012.1 coordinate 12,723, forward strand.
TTTGATAGGAAAGGTATTGGGATACCTTATCTATATTTATAAATGTGCTAACATTGATATCATTAGACCATTTCCTACCATAGGATGTGTTATTATTTATTATTATTCTATAATTTTCTTCAATGTTCTTTTTTGTCCAAATTTTAATTATTCCATCTGTACTTGCGCTATATTCCGCTCCTACATTTCTTATCACTTCTATTCTATCGATATCAGAGGGCTGGAGAGCTTTTAATTGCTCTTGAGATGTTGCTTGTTTGTCATTAATAAATATTAATAAGCTTTCTTTTCCAAACATAGAAATACTTCCAGATGCGTCAACTTCTATACCCGGTGTCTTTTCTAGTAAATTGCTAATACGACTTTCGTCTTTCAAGTACGAATTACGGACATCTAATACTATATTACCATTCTTCCTGTACATAACTGGTCGTTTTGCACTAACAACAACTTCACTTAAGAATCGTCCTTTAAGAATTATAGGCTCTCTAATAAAATTTTCTCCATTATTTATTCTTACAACTGTATCTAACGTTTGATATTGCACATCTTGAATTCTTAATATATAAGAATCAGGATTTAAGCCTTTGAATTCAAAATCTTTAGAAAAAAAAGTATCCCAACAGACTACAGTTGAGTCTTTCATAGATAAAAGTAAAATTGTGCACATATCTATTTTTTCTTTAGATTCTGTTTGTATTTCTCCTCTTATAGATGCATTTTGTGCTTCGATAAATGTAGAAAATAAGAAAACTAATATTAATAATAGGTATTTCATAATTATTTAAATATCTATTAATACATTTTTTTTATTGTTTTGACCATATATTATTTCTAAATATTGAGATAGACCATTTTCATCAATTGGGCAAACATTGTAAGGTGTTCTATTTTCTTTGTATTCAAGCCTAAATCTATTGCATCCTCCCTCGCAAATAGGAAATATTTTGCAATCTAAGCATTTAGAATCATTGAATTTATCTGTGCCGATAGTATATTCGGAAACGTAATTCCAGCTATTAATACCATCTAAAATATTTCCGATTGCTCTTTCATCCAGCCCAATATCAGCCCAACATTTGTATAGTAGACCTTCAGGATCTATTACATAATGATTCTCGTATATCGCACTACAAGCTCCTAAATTTAAGAAAGGAGTAAATTCGATGTTTTTCATATCGAATTTCGTGTATAAGTCAATATAAAATTGAGACTTTTCTTTACTTGAAAGGCACGATACATCGCAACCGCTGCTTTGAGGTAAAACAAATGCAGGATAGACTACACAGTTTTTACCTTTCCATCTATCAGATAATTCTTTATGAATCTGTGGATAATCTTGTTTATTATCATTATGGATATTTACTCTCACCCCAACTTTGCAATGTGGCATCTCCTCAACAATCATATCTATATTATCTATGATTTTTGTATATGTTGGAATACCTGACTTATGGATTCTATTTTTATTATGTGTCTCTTCTGTTCCATCTACAGTAATTTGAAGGTAGTTTAATTCTGTTTCACTAAAAAAACGACACATTTCTCTATTAAATAGATAGCCATTAGACACCATTCTATGGTCAACTAAGGGCAATAATGATTTATCTTTTATTTTGTAGATGATTGACTGAATTGTCTTAAAGGCAATTAACGGCTCTCCACCGTGCCAATATAAACTTAGGCTTTTTGTTTTATGCTCATGACGGTTAATGAAATTAATAAGATTGCCTTGTGTTTCAAGTGTCATTTTCGTACTAGGCAAACCTGCTTCATAGCAGTAAGGGCATTTAAAGTTACATCCCAGAGTAGGAGCCAGTACAAGACTCAAATTATTGCTGTTAAAAGATTTTTTGCGTTTTAGATATTGCATTTGGGAAATGTAATTATCATCTTCCAATGCCTTAACTATGATTTTATTTTCTCTTAGTTCGTTCACAATATCAATTGACAGATCTTGTATTTGAGTATTGCCTTTATCGACTGAACTCAATAAACTATAGTAGTTCTCATCAAGTTCGAAGAAAGAATTACTTCGGCTGTTATAGAGAAAATGGATATTATCTTTCGAAACAAATAGTATATTATATTTTGACCATATCATAGCAATCAATTTATAAGATTAATAAAGCAACACAAATGTAATAGGGCAATTATTTTTTTAATTGCCCCATTTGATAGATTAGATTACCAAGCACTTATTAGATTTCTCTCTAATTGTGCTGGAGAGTCAGAGCCTCCGTTTGAGCAACCTCCTCCGTTTGAGCAACCTCCTCCTTTTGCACAACTAGCTGCTGCTGCGCTTAAACCTCCTTTTAATGCATCAAGTTCTTCTGCATTTAATTTTTCTGCAAGAACATCTCCTGAACCAAAAACTTTTTTGAATAACATAGTTTCTAAGATTTAATTTATTAATGTATCTGTTCTTAATAAACTATATCTCTAAACAGATTTAAAATAAGATATAGCTGACTTACGTAAGTATCTATTTTATCATTATAAACCATATTAAAATTATACCATACGTGTGGTATAATTGCAAATGTATTGTTTTTTACTCTTAAAACAATGTATATTTTTAATAAAAATGAGAAAGGTCATAAAAAAAATAATGATTATTATAATTTTATCGACTACATAAATAATAGAAAAGTCTCTGATTTTATCAGAGACTTTTCTATTATTCAACAATTTCCTCATCCCACAACTCCTTATCTGTAGGAGCCTTTCTTAGCTTATAGACAATAACTGCCCACACTACTACCTGATATACAAAGAAGCCGATTGCGATGCCCATTTGTCAGCAATTTAAATTGTTCATATTTTAAGTTTACTTCGCTACTATCAGTTTCAGTTGAACTATTCGTGAAACTAAAAGTCTTTTGAACCACTTTTCCAAAAGAATTCACGATATACACATCTACAACTTGCCTGCTTGTCCCAAGAGAGGTGTAGTAAAGCCTGAACGTTCTCTTTGTCAGCGGATACAGGTCATTCGGGGCAAAGACAGTTCCCTGATTATCCATCAAAATCCCCTCTCCGTCACTTTGGAAATACCTGATAAAGTATTCATTCTCTATGTAATCCCCCTCTGTGATTAGCTGACATCTGATTTCCGCTGTTTCATTTACTGCTATCGTCTTTTGAACCGGAAGTGTTTCCAGATCAAACGCATAATCCTGTTTAATATCCAACCGGTCACTACAGGCACACACGAATGCCAGTGCACCCAGCACATAACATCCGACAAGTATTTTTCCTATCTTATTTTTCATTGTTTTAATTGATTATAAATTTTAAACTTATTCCTACTTGTGTATGGAACTTACCTACAGAGCTGCCGAAGAGCATCCGTTCCCGTGCACTAATGATCAGTACAATACGGTCAGTGAGATAGGTTTCTATCTCCAGTGTGGCAGCAGCACCATATACGAAAGCACCTTCATTTGTAAGTGTAGAACCATCGTAGAGAACCTTGTCATCCCAATTGCAAGTCTCATAGCCACCCAGGGCTGATGTACCTAAAGATATAAAGAGAGTTTTGCTACCATCAGACAAAAAATTGTAGTAATAGCCACCCTCCGCAGTAAATGCAGAAACAGGTATTGCCGTTTCTTTGTAGTCATAGTTTTTCTGAAGATATTCCGCACCGAATACCCATTTGTTTCCACCTGATGCATATTTGCTGATAGCAGCACCCAAATAAAAAGCTTCCTTGTTCTTCTCTTGTTTGAAGCCATCAACTGTTCCCGCTCGAAGTTCTATGCCCCGCATCCCCGGCAGGCATCGTTGAGCCTGTACCTTCTCCATGAACAACAAACTCATGGAGAATACCAATGATATGACCAATACTATTCTATTCATATTTTTTGTTTTCAAGGTGATGTTCTTATTTTACTTCCAGTTCATTTATTACTCTGGCCCTTACCAGGTCATTGTTTTCAACGACAAAGGATTGGTGACGTCCGCCTTCCTTTTCATTGAGTTCGATGATGAGCTGTTTATCGTCCGGTATTGTAAATTTGGGAAGGGTAAATACGGTCCTCTGGTCACGTCTGCCATCAATCTGCATAGCAAAGTTATGTGCTCTAAGCGGTGTTATGACCGT
>JAISUS010000024.1 GCA_031271965.1 Prevotella sp.
GACTACGGCAAGGTATCTTGACATCAGCATATCCCAGATTACTAATGCCTTGAAAAACCTTGAAGATGAAAATACCGAAAATACAATGAGGGAGGAATGGAATGAAGATAATCTTAGAATCATATTTAGTCTTGAATAAAGACAATGTATATTATAAATCCTAAACTTTCTATGGATAATTTATTGATTTAAAGAATTGTCCCATTTTAGTTTAGGATTTGTTTGAGTTTAGGATTCGTTGTCTAATCCGAAATTTCGGATTAGACAACAGAAATCTACGCAAGAGCAGATTCTAAACAGAAACGGGAAGCTATAGAAAAAGCTTATATCAATATTAATCCAGAAGAAAAGCCTATATGGGAGGGTAATATGAATATCTTAAGTTGGTTGAAATCATTTTGACACAATAACGGGAAGGTGTGTCAAGTTCATGGTACTCTTTCCCGTTATTATACTTTTCCATATACCTATGCTCAAGTATTATCTTAAAATATTCACTTTTACACAAAGTGAATATTGCTACATAAGCAATTGAAAAACAGAGGTGTAAATAGACTAACCAAATAACATCTCAATAAAATATTCACTATCAGCCAAAATCATATAAAACAGAATGTTATGAGCTGAAATTTCCAAACACTACAAGTGATTTTCTTGTAAGTATAAATTCATCTTATTGTTTAAACTTGTTTTTCCAGTTCTGTCAATCATTAAAATATATGTATACTTTGTGGTGTTCTCTTTCAATGTTATTTCAGAGTAACATGTATCCTTATCTACATCTTTGTGTTTTTCAAATAAATGGTAATATGTTTAAATCCTGAATATCTTCTTCTCATCACTGTTGATGGTTTATATATTGTCACGATTATTGCAAAAGAGCAACCGGAATAGCAATTAATCCGGTTGCATTTTCACAATCTACCTCGATAATCTATGCAAAAAATTCATTGCTTTCTCTGTTCTTGATTTATATCAGATTTATCTTTCCCTTATTTTTTACACGCCACATACCTTCATCCAGTTCATAAAGTGCAGGTGTTTTGATTTCTATTACCTGTCCTGCGCCCGAAATATCGAAAGCCGGTTCGAGCAGGTATTTTTGTTGCATAATTAGATAGGATGATTGTGTTGCAAACGGACGTAGTTGTGCTGTATTTCCTTGTGTTGTAAGTTCAAACAGGGCTTCGCTTTTGTCTATTTTGGCACGTATTTCAATATTACCACTTGTATCCATCCGTCTGATATAATGTACTTCAACGGGTTTGGGTTCCTTATTTTCGGGTATCGGAGACTCTTCATTCATTGGGGGTTGCAATGTGCCCGAAGAGATGATTTGTGGTGTTCCGATTTTACGTTGTATCTCAGCAATTGTATTTTGTATATCGGTAATTTTATGTTGTATGTCTGTAATTGTATCCGGTAAATTTTCTAATGATTGCAGATTGTTTTCTAACCTGTTTAGACAAGATTTAATATCCCGGTATTCATTCCTGTTTTCCAAAATTACTTGTGCCATGTCTTCCGGATATTGCCTGGTTGTGTTGTCGGTGTTTTTTTCCTCTTTCTTAGAGAAGCATTTGAACATATTTCTCATAATATCCTGATTTATGTAGAACATCCCGCAAAGCACCAAATATGCTTTGAACTTTGCGGGGTTCCGTTTTTTTTATTTACTTGCAAAATGCTTGGATAACTCAATAATCAACCGTTGTAATGGAACGAAGAATATGGAATGTTCGGGTGTAGGATACTCTAAATGATAATCTTGGATACTTGTACGGATTAAATCTCTTTTTTCTATAATCTTCCGAACTTCTTCTGCATGTATCGGATTCAGGATGAAGGTTCTCAATCCGCAATCGAATAGAGAATTTTCATTTTCAACACCCAGAAATCCGTTTAGGAAATGTTCAAAATTGCTACTTACTTTTTCAATAATCTCTTCTTGTTTAGTTCTGTTTCCGGCATCATATTTCTCTCTTTTTATGTCGTTGGTGAGATCTTGTGTTTTCAGTAATTCAGTTTCGTCTCCAATGGGGATTATGTGCGGATCTTCCTCTTGTCCTTTGTCATTTTTCAGGTCCATTTGCCAACAAATACCGCCGATACTGGTGGCTGCTTTCATACCTACGGTGGATTCGAATTTGACATTATCTGTGATCCATTTATCGTCTACGAAACTGATCTCGACAGGGATTTTTCTTTCATTTTCTTTACATTTGTAAATATATCTAACAATATTGTTCGTTAGCCTTTCTAACTTGTTATTATTGGACTCAATTCCATTCAATAATTTAAACAGTTTGGATCCGTTGCCGCTAAAAAGAATATTTCTTAATGGGATATTGTCATCCTCAAGAAGAGCTTTGTTTACCTGGATGGTATGGTAAAGAAGGGCACTGCAATGCAGTGTAAGCAGGTACTTCCATTCGCTGCTATTTAGGAAATGTTTTTTTACGATGTCCTCTTTTTTTGTAAAGCGGTAGTTGAAAATATCACAGACAGACATGGTTGCACTTTCTTCCACTTCGTTCATATCAGTTTCTTTCTCTTTAGAGGCTTCGCGCGGCATTTGCTTTATAAAAATATTTTCATTAGGTGTACCGGCAAAAAGAGCATTGGCTGCATACGCGTAAGATGTGGTTCCTTTTACTACTTTATTCTGATAGAACAGAATATCTGTGGAACCTCCACCTACATCTAATAGTATCGTAGAATTTGCACCGAATTCTTTACCGGAGGCATAATAGGGGGCACGGGATTCGGATATATTATGTAGGTTCTTTTTAGCAAAGTATTTTTCGGACAATCCATTCCAAAGTTGTGAGTAAAATAATTTCTCGCTATCTTTCATGGATAAAGGGGTGGCGTAGATGAGAGTGGCTTCCCGCGGATCTTGTTCATTGGCGAGCAATAGATTTCTTGCCATAAACAAGAGCTGGTCAATGAAGAGGTAAACATAAAGCTCTTTCTGCTTGTCATTGCCTATCCATTTAAAATTGGCGAAAGGTTTGTCTATTTCTTTGTTGTGCATTATCCGAAGTCCTTTACTGTAGTATGCCACCGGTATATTGGCATGAACCAAGGATACGCTTTCAGGTTCCATGAGGTCCTCGTGCAGGTTAATGACAGAAGGCAGGGCAAATTTATAATGTTTATGGTCTTTCGAAATTATCGTAGGCATAAATTCGCTAAGCAAATGGTTTTGATTGGTTGCACCGAACCGGGAAGCTTCGAAATCAAATTTATTGTCCTTCGGTTTGTGAAGCATCACAATCTGTGAAATTTGCTCTGATTCTTTATTATATATGTATGAATCGTAGTCGGATACTTTTTTAGCACCCCCGTTTGTTCCGATGCTGATGTTGGTATTGGAGGTTCCGAAATCCACACTTACCATACCGCTTTTTCCATTACATTGCTTGTGAATAAAATTGGGTATAAGTACTGATTCATATTTATTATTTCCTTTTTTTAGTGTAATCTTTATCACTTCAAAATCTATATCTTTCTCGTTTGAAAGATTGTATGCACGATCTACATAAAGATAGCTTCGTTGGAGTGCGTAAAAAGTTGAGATCGGGAACATTTCAAAATCCTGACGATAGGATTTACTTGTAATGTGTCGTTCCTGATTATTATCCTTTATTACAGTCAACCCATTGTCGGTATCTTTGTAAAATTCCAATTCGGAGGCGATTTTTTGGGAATGATAGGTAAAGACTCTGAAAAATGCGTTATTTTCTTTATGGGTAGCATCTTTTACAAATGGGTAGATGCCCAGATAAAGGGAGTCTTCATCATCGGCTAGACGAACGATACCGGATTTTTCAGTTTCTTCTGCATACTGGTATTCTTTTACAAGAAGTACGTTACCACTTTTAGTGGGGACATTTAGAGTCGCTACATATCTTTCCTCATTTACGATCTTTATCTCAAGGCGTTCGGCAAGCTGATTTTCAGCATTATCATCGTTTTTGTCGTAATTGAAGAACTGGAAGAAACGGTCTTTCAGTGGTAGAAGGACTTTTACTTCACTCTCTTTTCCATGTTTGTCTCTTACTTTGCAGCAATAAAAACGGTCGGTATTGATGGCATCATCCAGTTCTACGATATGGTTCCTGAAAAAGTCATCAACACTTAGCCATTTTACTTTTTGGCCGAGTAGCTTTCTGTCATCCAAGTCATCTTTGTAATCATCGGCTGTGAGATTGAATGAAATACCTTTTTTAATATCGAGTAGTGACCGGAAATATATTTTATTGTAACGGTCGGGAACGGCGATCACATTTTCCGCATTGCTCTTTGTTTTACCGCTTTTTGTGTCGGGAGTTATTATGGCTTCTTTTATCAGGTCTACAGGGCTGTTGTTGCCAAAACCATATTTACTCAAATCAACTGTTTCATCATTGTTGTAATCTGCTTCCAGCTTTAGTTTTTTTGCATACTCTTTGACATATTCTCTGAAATAGGTATAGCCCTTGGGGCAATATTGATTTATTATTTTATGCAGGAAAATACGGAGTTTTTCATTCCGGTTTCCTAACGGACGGTAGGTGTGTTCATCGTTTGATAAGTAAATGATGCTTTTGTCATTGGGCCACAAATTGTTAATGCCTTCGAAACCAAAATCGACTGATGCGGATACATAAAAGCCTGTAAGGGGAGAAGTTACGGCAATGATTTGTCCGTTGTAACAGATATAGTATCCACAATCTATCGCTTCTTTACTCAAGTTGAGTTTGGTGGTGTAACGGTCTATATAGAGATCGATGGTGGTTCTGAAATTGAAATGTTTCTCTTTTTCTTTGCTCCTGTTTTTTTCCGTTAAGGCTGATATTTCGGGTAGGGCAAATGCTTGTATCTTAAACCCTTTCTGATCGAGGTTGAGATCGTCCCAGTAGAATAGCAATTCATAAATATCAAGACATTGCGAAATGAGTTTATCATATAGACCGGGATGTTCCCCTTCTATATTATCTTCGTATATTTTCTTTATTTCATCCTTATCGTTCGCATTTTTTTGCACAAATGCGTTGGCTGCAAAAAATGCCATATTAAACAGATGCATCTGTGCGTAAGGCGAAGGAATGGAAGTTATTTTTGCCGGCGATTTAATCTCTGTAAACTCCTTCTTCAGAATTTCTTCGTTGAAGGGTTTTTTATATTCTTTATTACTTGTGATTATCATAACCTAATTCATTTTATTGTTAATAATATCATCAATTACCTGCACAGCAAATCTTACTAATTTGGTATTGACATCAGCGATCGTAATATCGTTTTTGAGTGCTACTTTATTGAGGGAACCGAGAAAATCGGATTGTACAATGCCTGCTTTTATACCGAATAATCCTTTAGCGGTTTTAGGTTTATATTCCTCAAAACCGTCGTGTATGCATTCATCATCGGGAATTACGCTTGTATCCACGAAAAGGAAAGTCCTGTCGTGCTTGAATCTGGTTTCGGAAGTGGCTATACCTTTCAGTTGTTCCGCCCATTCTTTATAAGTATTCAGAAAGGCTTTCATATTTACCGGAAAGGTTTGAGTGCCGTTTTCACTGTAGCTGTTTTCGGTGTAACCAATTTGTTGCAAAACGGATGGCAATGGGTTTTTGTCGAGGTATTTTTTCGGCAAATAATTTATATAAAAACGACGGAACATCCATAAACGAATGAGTGAATTGCGCAGCTCTTCATTTTTTCCAGCAGTAAGTTTGGTATTATCCGAATTTAGAATGGAATTGGAGTATTTTGCGTCTGTATTGGAGTCGTCTTTGTTGGAGATTCTTTCCGGTTTCTGGTTATCGAAATGAATGATGCTCAACGCTCCGTAAACTTCTACCACATGAGCCGGATTGTTTTGATTTTCGCCTCCCAAAGAGTTTGCGTACTGACTTTTATATTTTTTATCTCCGACATAATACATGATATCAATATCTCCATCAATGTAATTATCGTAATACAGCTGGGCGGCAAAGGTTTTGGCATCAAAGAGGCTTGAATCTATTTTATAGAGTTTACTTCCATCCCCTTCCTTAGCTGAATCGAGTATGTCGTTGCCTATACTGTGACTATTGTCGCCTACCCCATAATAGGGTATTACGGATAAGGCTCCTTTGAAATTATTTTTTTTATTAAGACCAGTTTCTTTGGAATTATTAAAGATGTTGAGCAAAAGCGGAAAGCCTGCAGCTCCTGTACCGCCGAAAATAGAACTTATCAGGAAAATCTTATCATCACTGCCTATACCTTTTATGGTATTGCGGAATTCTTCATTTTTTTGGAACAGATAACTCAATACTACGCTACCTACATTAGGATGTCCGATAAAACCATAGGTGAGAGGCATATCCAGGTTTTCGTTATTATAGAGAATACGAAGTACTTTTTTTATTTCGGGGTCAATATCGGACGCGTTTTCACCGACGATTGTTTTCAAATCGCCAAAGTTAGTACCACTAATGGTTATAATGCGTGGTTCATCAATTTCAGTTGCAAAAATGGATGTTTTTGTAACTTGTTTTTTGTTTATAGCGGTCTTTTGCCCGTCCATCAATTTTATCGTATCACAAATTATACGGTAGTTCTTAATTGTGTTCAAAGTGGTGGTGGTATTACCATTGGTTTCGTCGGTATCGATGATTACGGGAATTACTTTTGCCGCCTGCATTTTTATTCCTGCTGCTAGTAGCATTGTGAGTGAATGGAGTACCCTTACTCCGCTTCCTCCTATTGAAAATATATATAAGTTCATGTTTTTTCCTGATTTTATTATTTTTTACATGGAATGAAACGAGCATTTTTTGATATTCTTTTAAATACAAAAAAAGAAATCAAAAAGTAAGGAAAGAGGGAATAAACTGCATTTGCCAAACTGAATAATACTAATTTTCCGTTGTCTGCAAACAGATTGACAAAGTAACTACTTGTTCCTTCTCCTGCTACGGTAAAAATGCCAGCCAGCACAAGTTCCTCGATGATAAAAATGGCAATGGCTGAATAAGCCCACCATTTCCACCAGTTTTTAAACTCGGCACGGTTGGCATCATTTTTAGTATATATCAGGTAAAAATGGGCTGCCCCTAGAATGGCAATAACAAGCATTATCAGAAATCCGTATAGCATTCCTGAACGTTCACCTCCCGCATCATAAAGTTGCCACACGGGGTCAAGGTCTTCGTACTGACCTAAAAAGCAATAGATTAATTCTAAAGAGTCTTTCATTATTTTCGAGTATTTAGTTTATATTTATCTAGTTATTTTATTTAATGTCAGTGTAAATATTGCTCCTTGTGGCTGTTTGCCGGGGTGAGCGGCTTCAATGGCGTTGGTAATGAGGTTGAATCCCCATGTTTTACCAGCAAGGGTGTCTATATTTGTAGCCAGATCATAATCTATATCAATATTAGAAGTTGCAACGTCCAGGGATGGTTCAAGATAGAATACCAGTTGTTTGTCCTGTAGATTACCGGAAAATAATTCTTTATCTAAGGTGATTTTATAAAAGTGATCGTAATCCTGTACACTATGAGGATTTAGTGTTACTAGGTCGATGCCATCTTCGCCATCTATGGAATTCAGCTTTTCTATTTCTACGTTTGGATCATTGCACTTTAATTGGTCGAAAAATGTTTTTTCATTCTTATAAATGGCATTCGATACTGTTCTCTTTTTTATTCCTGCAATAAAGACTTTATCTTTTCTTTTATCGTAGGTGGTGGTGGCAGTGATAATACCTTTGCGATTGGTTACTTTGAGCAAGGAGTTTAATTTATCTTTTCCTTTTTCGAGTTTTTTCTTAAAAAGGGCTACTTCAAGTTGCGGTGGACTAGTTAAAGTAAATACGCCTTCGCTTCGGGGTAAAAGGTTTTCTGTAGTGAGAAGAGTGGCCACCGCTTCTTTTTTGCCGAAGATGAATACATAGAAGGGACGGCTTTTTAATTGTTTTTTTGAATATTCAACTTCTTCCTTGCAGGTGTAATAAAAATTACCGTTGACATCTGACACGTATTTTACGATTGCTACAGACACCGTGGTATCGGCTGCCAGGGCACGATGCAGATGGGATTGCAAAATGTGTTTATTTGATACGTTATACATTCTTCCTTTTTCCCTTAATACCGCCGGGCCAAAAGATATTACTCCGTCGGTGATCAGGATGGATAATTTGTTTTTTGAACCGCTTATAATATGCGATACGATCTCATTGAGTTCGGTAGTTTGTCCACCAAAAATGGTTCCATTGGTGAGATTGGAGTAAAATTCGTGGGGAGAATTTTCTTTGGTGTACTTATTGTCTTTTACTTTCCAAATGGTAAGATTATCTTTACCTACCCATTGTTCGATATTGGTAATGAGTTTCGGTACAACGGTTTTATATTCTTGTCTGGCACCTTCCACATCTTTGTCATCAAAAGCAACATAACCTTTCATGCTGCCGGAACAATCTATAAATACGTTTACAGAATCTATTTTCCCAGTAGCAGTGGCATCGAGTTTGCTGGGACGTATTTCTAACGTTGGATTACCGGTACAGGAGACTACCATCAATGTGATAAGGAGTGCATAAATAATTTGTTTCATCTTCATAGGTTGTATCGTTTTGATGGTTATATGCTTGTTATTATCTGAGTGAGAGGAACACTTGTTCCTTTCCTGTCTATGCCATAGGAAAGTATTTCAATCACCGAATTTTCGGGTATGTTTTTTAAAGTAGTTGGTATTTTATCTACTACTTTTATACCGCTGTTATTCAGGCTGCTCGCTAGCAACAGTATATCGTTTATTTCGAGTTCTAGTTCTTTTGCAAGATGTATGCGAATGGTGTTCCGGAGCTCTTTTATTGGTGATGGTACTGATATGCCATATTCAGCAAGAAGCATAATATTTTCAATGAGTACCAGTATTGCACTCCCATAGCTATTAAGCAATACTATGGAAATTGCTTTCTGGAATTCTTCGGCACGCTTGTCAGGTGCACTTTCTAATATGTGTCTTATAGTTGCATAAACAGCCGAATAACTATTTTCATTTTCTTTAGTTGGTATTACAAGCACTCCATTGTTTACAATAGTGTGGAGCTGTTCGCGCCAGTCACCTATATTCAGAGTGTAGGTATCAAACTGAAATTTCGCAAATGCCTTGTCGCACAGACTACTATTTTCCGAATTTCCTTTTTCTTTTTCCTTTTTATAGACACGTGCATATTCTTTCTGTAAAAGATTTGCCATGTCCATCAGTTTTAGTGTTTTTTTGGCATAGGGTTTTAATTCATCTGCAAATATAACATTGTCGCGGTAGCGTTGCGATTCCTTGTCTTTACGGGTAATTATTTCTTTTATCTCTTTTTCTTTATCTTCTTTCTGCTTATTAATAACCCTGTCTTTTCCATCTAATTCTTTTTTATAATGTTCATCTTTTTCTTTTGCGATCTTATCCCGTTGTTCTTCTATGTCTTTTATTTGATTGTCTTTTTTTCTAATTTCAGTCTGATGATTGAGATTCTGTACTTCAATTTCTTTATTCTTTTGAGATATTATTTTATCATTTTCTTCCTTAATATAATTTTTTAGACTACTTATTTCTATTCCTTTTCGTTTTATTTCTTCGCTTTTTGATTCAATAATTGTTTGATATTTCCTTTCGATTTCTTCCTTAGCTGCATTTTCTGCAGTATGTATAGCTGCTTCATTTTCCTCTTTTATTCTATTAATTTCCTCTATTTTATTTGTTTCAATCTGTGTAAAGATAGCGAGTATCTCTTCCTGCGCTTTCTTAATGTCTGGATGTTGTATATTAGAAAGAATCTTTTCTAATCTCACGGGAAGTGGTAATGCCGTTTCTTCTGCGTCAGTTTTCTTGGGTGTTTCATTAGATTTCTTATGAGTTTTTTCATTCTTTTTTCCACCAAGTTTCCGATACAAAATAAATGATACAATAGCAACAGCAAACAGTCCAATGATTACAAACAAGCTAAATGATAATGGTGCTTTTTTATCTTTAATATTGTTTTTATTAAATATCAGATAATCATTATCGCTTTTGAAATAAAGAAGTGCGGGGTTTGTAACAAACTTAGACAACAATGTATCTTTACTGACACTTATTAATTCTGTATCCATGTATGAGTAGATTGTGTCATTCTCAATAAACTCTTTTATTGCCAATGAGTCGACGCCTCTTTTAATCTCAGATTCAATAGGTAATAAAGATTCGAAGTTATAAAATAAAGGAATCTTGCCATCTATAACCTTTGACTTTCCACTGTAATTGATTGTGACACGATCATTATAAAACAAAGGTAAACACGACTCGTCTGCAGCAAAAACACTATATCCAGTAGATATTGCGTTTCCATTTTTATAAGTAAGGTCGTGTGTTTCATCCAATTTATTATGGATAATCCATGTGGAATCTAAAAGATTGTGAATAAACGAAATACGATTTCTTTTTAATGTAAAAAGAGGGTCTACATTTGACTCAGAACCGCGTTTTTTGTAGTCAATCGTATCCCTACCCCAATATATTTCTGAATCTATGACTTCAATAATATAATTTTCATCCCAGTTAATTATACTCTTATCTCTTGAAAGAATAGTCGTATTCTTATCAACCCTATAATATTGCTGAGCATTAGCTGCAAAAAAGCTGAGTATAAATAACGTTAACGTTGTCAGAATTTTTCTTCTCATATTTTTAGGATTAAAGTTGTTCTTGTTTGGCTGCAAAAATGTAATGCTCGTCGTTTTCATTCACAATGTCTACCGCTTGCATATTACCGTTGCTGCGTCGATGATTTTTCGAGTCTTTGTCGTACTTGGCTACACATTCCAGTATGTCATCAGGGGTTAAAATAAGCTCTATTTCTTCGATTTTGGTTACGGCATCTAATGAGGCAACGAGTGAAATTTTGTGTTTCAAGCCCTCTTTGTTGTAATAATCTTTAGGCGAATCTCCTGTTACCTGGTAGATATAGGCATTGTTATTGTCGTTGCCGAATCTTGAATTGATTTCCTTTTCCTTTGAGATTTTCATTTTACCATTAATATCTTTGGAAAAAGCTTCTCCCCGCTCAATAAATGGGATAAAGTCGACTCCGATATCACGGCCATCAATTGATTTTTTGACAACAAATGAATGGAAGCATTTATTATTCTTGAGGGTTACATTGCTCCGTTGTAGTCCATACCAACAAGAGCCTTCGGCCACTACTGTTTTCAAATTTTCTAACAAATAACTTCCTTCTTGTAAGTTCAGGATGTCTATAGTAAATCCATTATCTGTTAATTCATCTTTCACGTATTTTTCTACAAAAGGGAAAGTTGTGCTTCGCCCGGAGAATATGAGTTTTACTGGTTGTTTTTTGCAATCAACAACTTCTTTGAAAGCGAGTAATTCTTTAATGGAATCCCGTATATTATCATAGACTGTATCTTTTATATATTTTTCGAAGAATTCCGGATTACTGCCTGAGAATATCCGTTTGAAATCTTCATCTTCTTCTGTTATATGGATATCTGTTTCATCTAGGTACTCGCGTGATCGTGCCCAATTCGTTAAATTGTTAGCGGTGATATAATCTTTTTTTTCTGCATGGAAATTATTTACAATGTCTTCTTTTATTTTGAATGCCAGCGCCAATAGTTTTGAGGCATTTTCATTCCTATATTTTTTTACCATTTTCTCATCGCCGTCAATACCGAGTGTTTTCTGTAAGGATTTTATTGAGAGTATAGCATTAATGATACAAAAGTCTATTGTATCTCCGCCGATACCGTAGCCAATACGTCCAAGTGTATTGATGGTGTAATGTGTACCTTCTGTATCCTTTTCTATACACAGATCGAAAAACGAAGTGTTTATGGTAGCTCCTCCCATGTCGAAAACCAGTACTTTGCTGTTGTTTGCAATGATGTTCCGTTTGATACAATAGAATAATACTGATTCTGCTTCGTAAACAGGTATGATTTCTTTGAATTCTCCCAAAGCGGCAATACTATCTATCATATCCTGAGTACGACGGCTACTAAAGGAGTTGGGTACTGCCACCACTGCCCGTTGTGGAGCAAAGGCTCCGGAATGAAACAAGGCTTGTTTATCACCGGATTGTAGATAGCCTTCTCCTTCTCCGGTGTGATTTACATAATCTTTTAACTCCTGATATAATCCCTTTACAAGCAACATGAATATCTGGGTTCCTTTGAGATTAAAAACCTGTTTTCTATCTATTATTACCGGCAATTCGTCCTGGTATCCCAATAGTTTTTTCATAGAACGGAATTTCCTGAATTTATCAGGAGCATTGTGCGCATTTATCCCATATAGATAATCGATGCCTGGTTTCCATTTATTGTATTCATTTTTGTCCAGCTCTTTTTCGAAAGTAACCACTGAATTATTGATGGTTGATAAACCTTTTTGTAAATCATAGTATTTACTGAAATGAATTTTACGGGAATCATTACCAAATGCGATACTTGAGCCTGTTGTTCCGGGGTCGAAGCCTACCCAAGTTCTGCCCAGGTTTCTACCTATTTCGAATTGGTAGGGTTTGATGTTGCCTCTTATAGTTTCTTTTTGGGGCTTAAACCACCAAAGCGATTTGGTTATGGATATATCCGTAATTATTTTAAAGGTATATCGTTGGCTGTCAAAATCAAGCTTCGAACCAAAAGATTGTGTAAGGGAAATAGCGTATTCGTCATCCCTCAATATAAATTCCTTGTTGATTTCTTTTTCGCCTGATCCGTCAATATGATGTATAGTGGCTTTAAGACCTGAATCATTGAGGTCGCTAATATGGACTCTTACGGTTAGCTGGTATTTCCATTTTATGATAAGCCATTTTTGGTATTTCGGATTTATTTTTACTCTGAGGCTTACCCTTCCGGTATTTTTGTCCCAAGCGCAATAATCTATTTCGTTTATTACGCAATCCTTCATTTCTTTAAACCTATCAGTAAAGCCGTCAAAATCAATATCCTCTTTGTTTATTTGGATATTCTTGCCGCGACGTATAGCAATACCAATCATTGCAAAAATGAAAAGTAATATTCCTATGTAGGGCAAAAAGGGAAGGAGTTTGTTCCATAATTTAGTGGCAGGATTTTCCTGGAACTGAATGTTTGATTGGGGAACATTGCGTGAAGTAAAACCGATATATCCTAACTGGTAACGGGATGGTTCAAGGAGGTATTGATTTAAATAGAAGGTGTACTGTATTTCTATGGTATTGAACTCCTTGTCTTTTACAACAGAATCTAATGATTTAGTCTCCCCATTAATTATATATAGATAACTGTTTTCTCTTTTTTGAGGAATTGCTTGGGGTAGTGGCTCCACTTTCCTTTGATATACTATTTGTGGCTCGTTACTGGCTTTGTGCACCGACATTTTTTCTGTCAATTCTGTAACAATAAATTGTTTTGTATGCTGAAAATCAATTTGTACAGTATCGTACTGGTAGAGGTTTTCGCCGTATTTTATCTGTCCCAGGTTTATATTTGAATTGATGATTGGAGCCGGAAGGCTTTCTGGTGCATAACAATAAATGGCTACGTTTTTATTCCCGATATGGTAGGAATTATGAAACTCTGTTTTTTTACCCAGATTATCTTCAATAGGATCGATAAATTTCTTTCTTAGCATCGAGGTGGATTTGCCCATTACTTGTTGGAGCTGTTCATAATCGCGCGCACTTCCTCTTTGGGAGAGATTATCAAAATCGCTGATCTGTAATACATAGTATTCTTGCGCACGTATTCCAAGAGGTAGTTGGGTAAATAGAATAGGGAAGACATAATTGGATAAGGATACTGATGACGAATTTTGTCTGTGTTGTGCTATAAATTGGTATGTCTGTGTGAAGCACTTGTTCAGAAAATCTTCAATGGATCCTTTTTCTTGCGAGTACCGGTTGTGGTAGTGTATAAATTTGGTTGCAAATGAGTTGAAGTAATCAACAGTATCGACTAAAGAAGGATATGTAATGTCATTATAATGATAGTTATTGGAGTATAGTCCAAAATTAAAAAATAGGACTTCGTCTTCTTTTGAGTTGAAAAAGTCGGAGGGAACGCTGCCTCTTGCATCGTCTGAATCGCATTCGGATTGCTGGTTATTAAACCAGCTTTCCAATGTCTGTTTGATGCATGTTTGCCTTTCAGCTCTTGAAAAATCGCTATTAGATTCGTATGCTATCAGATAGCATTTACGAAAATGGGATTGTTCCTGTTGTGGATATGTATATATAAATATATTGATAAAGATTATCAGTACAAGAATGCGTGCTCTCATAATTTTCACTTTAATCTGACAAATTTTATAGAGGATGATTGTTCACAACTACATCTTCTGCTTCTTTTCTATTTGTTTATTCATTGCGTCTATCTCTTCTTTTAAGATAAAACCAATTTCATCAAAACTTTATTATCATTATTGCTTTTATATAAAAGAATATATTACCTATTGAAAAACCGTTTTTACCATTCGTTAAAAAATATGCGTTTGTGATATAATCAATAAATCCATAATACGTATTAAATAATATTCACTATCAAAGGAAGTGAATGTTTTCTATTTTAACAATAGTTAATCAACCTTTTTTATTTAAGATCGAAATTTTTTAATTACCTAAAAGATATAGAATCTTGGAAAATCTGGAAACATTGAATAATGGAGGATCGTTATAAAATATTATGTAAAGAAATAGATACAAAATAATCTTTATTTCAGATGGTTGTAGTTATTTGTTCACATAATTATATACTTTCCATAATAGTTAAGGCTTCGTTTTTGCGAAGCATGAAAAATGAAGCCTGCTTGTAGTAAACCGGTCAGTATCGCAGTCTTTTATTATGGGGTTTTAATAGATAGAGCTATCCGTAAATAATTTATGCAGGTATATTGTTCATACCATTAAAAGTAAAGGTTATGTTGTATAGAGGCTTGTAAATTAGATTTGATATTCTGTTACCTTTTTCTTTTGTTAAGTATTTTATGATTTTTGATGATTTTTGCTCACAATAGAGCATAGGTTCTCCATTATGCTGATGCATTTAAATTTAAAGTAAAGGTTCATAGGTATTTAAAAATAGCTTTGCCAGTTCTGCCCAATTATCCGGCGGCGCCCTGCGGTTGAAACACATGATGGTTCTCATGGTTTGCTGCTTACAACAAGGACATTCTTTCGGGTTAAATAATTGATGGAGCTGTTTCGTATTTATCGCATCACAGTTGATTATCTGCCTGTTTATTTCAATACGGCATTTTAGTTTACTTCTACTGCTCAATATACCGTAGTGACGTATACGGACAAATCCCTTCGGCAAAATATGCAAAGCGTAGCGTTGGATAAAGACAAGGGGTTCAAGCTCCATTTCTCTCTTTAGGCCATTGTTCCTGTAATCCTTGTAGCTGAAGGTTACCTTATCATTTGATATGTTTTTGATCCGGTGGTTACTGATAGCAATTTTGTGCGTATAACGGCCCAG
>JAISUS010000025.1 GCA_031271965.1 Prevotella sp.
AATACATCGTATTATGTTCTGTGCCTACAATCAATTCATCGTCTTGAACTCTATCCTTCAGGAAATGCATATCTCCCATAATGTAAATGGAATCATTCAGTAAAGGGGGAAGGCTGTAGGTTAATTTATATTCATCATTGATGGTCTTCACTTTACTGAAGTCCCACAGTTTGTTTGCTCCTGCTTCTCCCGGATCCGCAAACTCAACTTGTTGCTTGATTAACACATCGCCCGGGCGAAAATGGTTGTGCACTGTATTCAACTGCCCGTAACCCGGCAGTATAAACAATACAGATACAATAAGGGTTACAATAAATGTCCTCATAGATATATTAGTTAAAATGAATATGTTAGTCTGTTAAACTCCTTTCGGAATGCGGCATTAATAAAGAGTGCTGAGATGTTTTGTTTTCCATTCTAAAATTAAGTTAATTAACGGAATTTATGTTAAGGTAAAATGTGTTGTAAAACATATCTGGAGATAAAAGAACTTTGGTAAGACAAGAACTCGGTTAATCGTGACAATAGAGGTAAGAAAAGAAAAAGCCGCCCAATATCACTACTGAGCGGGTTCACAAACTAACCTTTATAAAATCTAAAATTTATATTTAATACCTACTGCATGTCCATCGCCTAAACTACCCAAACTCTTTTGATACTGATATTCAAAGCCAATATCGTGATAGAATACACCACCTCCAACTCCGATGTAATTTAAAGTTGAGTAAGATGCAGAAACGAATGGCTGCCATACTTTAGTCTTATAAATCGTCTGTTTCTCAATTATCGGCGTGAAGTTATAATCTAAAGCCGAGAGTCTGTTGTATTGAATAACCGGAGATAACTCAAGCTTACCCTGTGTCTTATTATCAAAGGCTGTCAGTTTATATGTCCGCTTTAATTCATAATCAGCAATAACAAGTTTTGCATATGCTGCTGAATTGATAGGCTTATACTTCACACTCCCTGTATCCCCGTAATGAATAAAGGGTAATAGGGGCTTATCCGGTTTTTCTTCTTTTATCGGTTCAAACTGTGTCGGACTTATAGATCTTGTGACCGTTTCGCCTTTGATGTATTCCGTCTTAGTTTTGGTATCAATAGATGATCTTCCTCCGAAGAAGCCTATCACAAGTCCTAATATAAGACTAATCAATACATACTTAGCGTAAAACCTTAATTGTGTTGTTTTCATAACCCTTGTTCCTTTACGATCCGTTCAACCATATCAATACAATTATGCATCACACTTGCATAGTTTTTCGCCGTTGCATATATCGGAGCAATTTTGTAATCGCCCTTATCCGGTCTGTATTGTACATTCAAAACTTGTTCCGGTAATACAAACTTTTTATCATCCGTATCGAAATACTCAGTAGTAGTTACAAGTTTAGTTTTACCCGTCCATGAAGAGCCTTTGGTTATGCCGTAAATATTGTTATCAATGCCTTTTATCATCCAACCTGTTTCTAACCCGGCCTGAGCGGCATCCGTAATAGGATGCAAACTGTTTGCCCTATCTGTATTCCAATTACTCAGAGATTCCGAATAAAGCTTCTTTACAAAATCAGTTATTTCTTTTTTAGTTGCAATTTTCTTTATCCTCCTTATCTTCTATCTCTATTACATCGGCTTTCTTTCCAAACCATTTCAAGAAATTAACCCTTACTTTTTTACCCTTTGCAGCAAAATAATTAACATAAATACTTTCAAGCTCTACCCCGTAAATAACCAGAAGGATAATCAACGGCAGTAAATCGATTCCAAAGGGTTGTCCGAATGCCTGACCGAAAGTGTAAGCCAGTATCACCCAAAGGCAGTAGTTTGTTATCTTGTCGAATGTTCGTCTCACAGCCCTTGATCGTTTGATTATTTCATTGCGGCATTTTGCGGCAGTAATACCAAACTTTAAATCAGCCATTGTCAGCAGAAACGCCAATAAAAGCAGCCACTTCGCCCACAAAAAGAAATCGAGCAGGCCTGTTAAAAATTGATCAGTTGTTACGTTTTCCATTATTATTTGTTTATAGATAAATATTTGATGAATTCAAAGTATTTGCGGATTTTGATATATCCTAAATTAGACTGATTGCTGTACGCCTCCCGTTCAAAGGATATATTCCTATACGCTTGCTTTCTATCACGGTATTGGATCAACCTTATCACCCACTCTATCACATACCATAAATAAAAGAATATCCAAAGAAGTTCTCGTCCTTGTCTGATATGGATTGCTTCATGGTTTTGTTCTTCATTTGTTAATTTTCTTTTAGCGAATACTAATCCGAATAGGGTTATTGCTAAAAAGCCGGATGGCGGAATAAGCTTTGTGTAGATAATCTTCATCTTTTATTGTAAAATATAAGAGCGAAAGAAAAAGCCCCGCACTTTAAAGAGTGCAGGGCTAAAAAAATAGGATATGATTGCTATGCTATATTTTAAGTTGTTTCCGTCAGACTTACTTACTTCGAGAATTTTATTGATAAATTCTAATCCTTTTTGAGTAACAAGAACTTTTACCACCATAAAATTATCATGAGTATTTCGCTCAATCCATTGCTCTTTTAACTCGAAATACTTTCTATCGACATATTCTTGCTTGGGCTCATTGCGATTTTTGAAGAATACACCTAACTCTCACAATTTCTTATCTTTTCTATCCTATCCATAGAATAAACTTATAAAAATATTAATCGAATTGTATTTTAATATATTGTGATGCACTTTCTAAAAGAGTAAACTTTATTTTTATTGATTATCTGATAGTTACAAGATATTTATAATAAAAAAAGCAAGTAACATTACTTGCTTTTTTTATATTTAAATTTTCAGTATTAATTATCAGTAAGCATTACTTTAAATGATGATACACAATCATTCCAAGTTCGCTTCTTGTGTAATAATCCTCCTGATGTCCTAATATAATTATCTAAGTTCGTTACATTTAATTGTCCGGCAGCATTAGGATATTGAGGACTTGCATTGAGATTTTGAACAAATGTTATTGATTTTCCATTAAAATTATCATCTTCCCATAATATAACCGTAATTAATCCAGGGCCCGTGAATCTACCACTTGCACTCGTTTTGAATGAAGTAATTTGATCATTTAAGTTTTTACCTCCTGTGCCGGGAGGATAAGTAAAGTTTATAAAATTATTGCTGGATTGATGAGTTATATTTTTACCCCCATAGTTATCATGTTCATATACAGTAAAAGTAATTGAAGGGAAGCTAACTTTTAAGTTTTTACCCTCTTCAATTTTATATTCTTTTAGATTATAGATGCTGTTAACAATATCACAGTTATCGTAATATACTATTTCTCCGTTTTCTTCTACTACCATCGCTAATTCAGGTTTCTCTTGTAAATAAAAAAACATGTCTCCAACTGATTTGTCTTGAAATACCATTAAAGAATCCGGAGAAAGAATGTATAAAGATTTATATACAATATCGTTATAAATGAAAACCATTTCTTTGCTTTCCTTACTCTTCAAGTCAATTTCATTAGAATCTGATTCATTACAAGAAACAATTAATAGGCCAGAAATTAAAAAAATAAAAATTTTAAGAAGTTTCATAAGAATTAAGTTTAGGTTAATAAAATTGGTCAAGTTTTTAAACATACAAAAAATATTCATTCATTTATCATAATTTAAGTTAATTATTTATCTTTAAGCAAACTTAAACATTACTTTTAATTCCTTACTAAGAAAATCTGACACATTTTTTAATTCCTCAATATCCATTTCGATAATAATAGGTGTAGAAACTTCCGGGCACATTGCTTTTGCAATGAAATGATCTCCATCTCTATAAAATTCAATCGAATTATTATTGTTATTCTCTATTTTCAATATTTTTGCCATATCTATATCTTATTTAAAATCTAACTCTGTTTGTTTTCTCTTATCCAGTTCAGTCTGGTAATCTCGCATAGCTTCACGGACACGATGTTCTGTACGCATTAAGCCGTAATTCTCCCAAGCAAGGCGATCCTCACACTGCAAGATCGATTGTTTGAGGTATTCTGTTGGCATCTTTTTTAGTTCCATTCTTTTTAGGTTTAAGACGTTCTTTGATTAAATGCATATTCTTATTCACTAGAGAGATTATACGATCGTGGTACTCGGTATTATGGTTCTGTAAGCCTCTACTCTGTATTACTTCAAAGGTCTTTAGTGACACTTCAATCGTTTCAATACGTTTACCTCGTATCCTAGCTGAAAAAACAAGGTAATCTTCTTTCAGAGTATAGCCACTTACACAATGATGCATAGCATTGCCCTCTTCAATATATTCTTTCACACTTTCCAATACGTGAACTTTGATCTTTCCATCCGAGAAAACAATACCGGCAAACATGGCTTTCTTTAATTTCTCAAATGCCTTTTCATCTTTGAGTAGCTTTTTCAAGTCCTTGCTTGGCTCCGGCATTCTCTTCCTTTTCGATATTATAGTGTTTGAGAATGAGTTTTACCTTTCTTATTAAATCTGGCTTATTCATATCTTAATCTGCTAACATCATCGGCATTAATAAATAAGTTAACTTATCTCCTGATTTATCATCAGCAGGAGTAATGAGAGTAGCCCGGCTTGGATCATAGAAAGACATTTGCAGGTCAGTACTAGGAATAGCAGAAATCAGCTCTGTAAGGAGGTGACCTTTGAATCCTATTGCCATTGCAGTTCCTGTATATTCACAAGTAATTGTTTCATCAGCGGCTACAGAAAAGTCAATATCCTGAGCAGATAATTTGATTTGATTATTCGAAAGCTCCAACTTGACTCAACTACTGGCTTGATTAGCAAAGACAGATACCCGCTTGATGGCTCTGTTAAGGTCTGCTTTACCAATAGATAATATTTTATCATTATTCTGTGGTAGTACGGAACGATAATTTGGATAGTTTCCTTCTTGTAAGGTTGCAACAATGCTTTCCGATCCGTATTCGAAACGGACGGAATTACTATTGATGAATATATTTATCAGTTCATCGGATGGTTTGATTAAACCTTTTAGAATGGTTGCGATTTTAAGAGGAAGGGCAAAGCTTATTTTCTCTGTCATTGATTTGTCCGGAAGTTCTAACAAAGCAAGCTTATGACCGTCTGAGGCTACAAAGCAGATTTGTCCTTCTGCGATATCCAGATAGACAGAAGTCATTATCGGACGAAGATCATCAGTAGATGCACAGAAGATCGTTTTTTCAATACCGTTTAATAATACTTTAGATGGTATTGAAATCTTAGTTGCATTGGTAACATCTTTCTCTTTTGGAAATTCTTGTGGTGATAGTCCGGCGAGTTCAAATTTGCCGCCTTTGTATTTGACGGTGACAGCTAACTTTTCGTCAATGGCAATTGTGATAGGCTGTTCCGGTAATGTCTTTAGGACCTCAATCAATAACTTTGGTTCAACACAGATGGAAACATTGCTGTCGATTAATATTCCTTCGATTGAAGTATTTATTCTGCCGATATGGTCGGCTGCCGAAATTTTAACTATTCCGTCTTGGATATCCAAAAGGATATTATCCATAATCGGAAGAGTGTTCTTTGACGAGATAATTTTACTAACCGATTGTAGCCGGCTTAGTAATTCTGATTTTGAAATTGAAATTGTTGTCATAGTGCCTTTGTTTTTGAAGGCTACCAGACAAAGTGTTTTAGAGGTTTTTAAAGAAAAGTATGAGGTAGGTATATAAACACAAAAAAGCCAAATCTCGTACTTTTACGAAATTCGACTCAAACATTCGATGCAAATATATTCAAAAAGATTTTATATACGCAAATTATTTACGGATTATTTTTTTCGTAGAATGTCTCGTCAATGTATAATTCGTCCTAAAAATAGTCCTATAAAAATAAAACCGACTTGTAATCTATTGAAAACAAGTCGGTTGTAAAACAAACTGAGGTTCCTGGCGGATTCGAACCGCCGTAAACGGTTTTGCAGACCGGCGCCTAGCCACTCGGCCAAGGAACCATTTTGTGGTTAGCGAGTGCAAAGATATAATATTTTATTAAAGGTACAAGCGTTTAAACATGTTTTCACACTTATGATAATACTACTTTTATTCAGGTAAACGCTCTATTTTTAAGCTGTCAATCTGATTTACAACAAGTAAACTATCTTTATGCTCGTAAAGCTCAACTTGAGCAACACCATGTCTTGTCATATCTAATTCTTTAGCAGCAGCATAAGATAAGTCTATAATTCGCTTTTTTTTAAAAGGTCCTCTATCTATTACACGCACAATTACCTCTTTACTATTAGCCACGCACTTTACTCTCAGCAATGTTCCAAAAGCGTAAGTACGATGAGCACAAACCAAACTATCCTTTCTGTATATTTCGCCACTGGCCGTTTTACGGTTATTAAACTTTTTCCCATAAAAAGTAGCCAGTCCCGTCTGTTGAGCTTTAATTGTAAACGTTATTAATAGAATACAAAAAGCAAATATTATTTTTTTCATTAGTATATATGATTTAGGCCTATTCAGGTTTTAATACTACTCCTATCTTTTTCTTACCATTAATCTTTATTACTATTGGTTCTGCAAATCGTATATGGCGAATATAATCCGACTCATATGCAGCTGGTTGATTATTTAAAAATTCTTCATCAAAAAGACCATCGCCATATAAAGATGGATTAATTGAAAAATAGCCAACACCAAAAGATGTCAAATTCTGAAAAAAATGAGTACCCTGACTCGGTTCTATTTTGTAATTATCCAATGCCAACTCTACCAAAACCCGTGCATTACTAATCTGAGACCATTTTACGGGAATCCCCAGCCAAGGGTCACTACTTCCCCACCTACCCGGACCTACTAATATATAGTTCTTTTCCCTATTTAAGAAGTCCATGTTGATTGAGTCTATTTCTGTAGCTATTTGTGAGTTATTAATAGGGTTAAATCCCTCCGATTTCACATAGACAATATCATAAACATCATTTATAATACCATGCCCAAGAGCATTATTTGAGTGAAGAATTTCCTGAGACGGATTTATTTTAGATAAATCTTCAAGCATAAGCTCCTTGTTTTGCACAATAGGCCTTATTTGCAACAAATAAAAAAGACCTTCCCCTTTTTCCTTCAAATCGACGGCAAATTCTATTTCTACAGCACGCCCCATTTCTTCCTGGCCTATTTTCAATATCTTCTGTAGAATTTCCGACAATGGAAACACATTATGTTGCAAAACATTAGCAAAAGAAATTATTTTGCGGCCACTTTCATAAAACCCCTCATAAATAACCTGATCTACAGGGTCGTATGTAGACGAAATATACCTGATAGACCCATCTTTTTCGGCATCTTTAATAGTAAGTTTCAATAGATTAAAACCATCGTTTGTAGAGAATTCTTTACTTATATTTTTAAGATCTAAAGCATAAAAATTCCGTTGGGTGTCTCTCAAAGCTAATTCAACTGTACTTAATTGTATAATATTATGAGGATAGGCGGGTGAAAAACGGATATTAGCACCTCCGTCAACAATATATTTTCCTAAGCCGAGAGCAATATTAGCAATTCCATCTTCAGGGGTTTCATTCCCTATAGGATAAAAATTCAAAGAACGCGCCACCCCGGATATGGTTGGATAAAACTTGTCGCCATATCTAGTGCCAACCGCTTCCTGCAACACGATAGCCATTTTTTCCTGATCAATTATATTCTGAGTAGCTGTCATATATGTTTTACTATCTCTGTAAAATACAGACGCATATACAGCCTTTATTGCTTTACCCAGAATGGCCAATGTTTCGTACTTATCCCCTAACAAAGGAATCATATATGTTGAATACACCCCGGCAAATGGCTGATAGTGAGAATCTTCTAACAAACTGGATGAGCGAACTGCAATTGGCCCCTTTACGACATCCAGAAAAGCCATAAAATCCTCAATTAACCGATCCGGCAAACCAGCTCTAAGAAAGTAATGGAGGATTTCATCATCTGACCTATCCGATAAGGCAATGGGATATAAATCATTTGATTCCATGAATTCATCAAAAATATCAGTACACAGCACTACAGTACGGGGTATTCTTATAGGAATATTATCATCGTCATTCAGTTCTATGTGCTCTTTTACGATATTATCCATAAAAGCAATGCTACGCCCCTTACCACCTATAGAACCATCTCCCATTCGTGCAAAATTAGAGAATTCATCAAATCTATCTTTATCAAAAATGGCAACAACACCCGAATTTTTGACGCGCCGATATTTAATAATTATATCATATATCGTTTCACGAGCTTCGTCCATTGTTTTATAGTCCGAAATATCTATTTTTTTGAGCCATTCAGCAACAGGAAACATCGCTCTGGAGTAAAAGAATCGTGAAAAATGATCGTTCGATAAATGATATATCAAAGATTCGGTAGGAATCGAGAATATATTCTTCTGCAAATCTTTCAAATTCTTAATTCTATAAATCTCTTCTCCCGTTTCCGGATTAATAATCAAAAAATCACCAAAACCAAAGTTATTTACAACTTGCTTTTTCAAGTCTCGGGGAAAGCTCTTCGAATTTTTATCTATAAAGCTACAAGATAATTCATCAGCATAAACCTTATTACTAATTTCAGATGAAGTAAAAACAACAGGGACAAATCTCTTTTTTGACCTGATCCATTTAGTAAAATGATATCCAGCAAGCTTATCTTTTGCCCCATTATGCGAATAGCTCATATCCGTAACCACACCTAAAATATTATTATAATATCGCGTATATATATTTACGGCTTCTTCATAAGTTCGAGCCAACATTATCTTAGGGCGTCCACGCATACGCAGCTTTTGCTGGTGTTCATTCAATGCCTCTTTAGAAAAATCTTTAGATTCCTCCATTATGATTTTGAAAAGAGTAGGCAATGCAGAAGAATAAAAACGTATCGAATCTTCAATCAGTAATATGACTTGGACACCTACATTTTCAGTATCATGCTCTACGTTCATAGAGTCTTCTATCAACTTAATAATAGCTAGTAACAAATCAGGATTACCCAACCAACTGAAAACATAATCCACTCCTGATAAATCCTCAAAAGATAGTCGTTTAGAAACCTCTCGCGAAAAAGGAGTCAATACAACAAACGGTGTATCCGGATAAAGCTTTTTTATGTCTGTAGCTGTAGCAAACATATCCACTTCATCCATATTGGGCATCTGAATAATCAGCTCATAATGGTTCTCGCTAAGCTCTTTCAGAGCATCCTCTTTTGTAACGACCTGAGTAAAACGAGGTGGGTAACTCAAGTTCAGAGAGGTATATTCGTTAAATATTTGTTCATTAATCCGCCCGTCATCTTCTAACATGAAGGAGTCATACTTTGTAGCTATCAGTAAAACATTAAAAATACGTTTTGCCATCAGACTATCAAATGATGTATCGACGAAACGAAAAGACTTTATATCAATAGATTTCTCCATATTATTCCAAGAAATTCAAAATGAAAGCTAAGATAATATTAATGACCCAAATTAAACAATCTGAAAGATAAAAATATAAAATACCAAAAACGTATTCTGCTAAAATGTTCAGCTTTCTGTCTGTAGTATATTACTAATATATTAGCTCATAATTTAATATATTACGTGATTTCAAAATAACGAATAGGATTTGCCATTCCTTTTATTTTGGGTACTTCTTTGTTCATATATATGTTTAAGACCTCTTTGTCTCTAACTTCATATCCTTCAAATCCGCATCTCGTTTTACCTCTATTCTCTATATTTTGCAGCCATTTTTGAGGCTCGAAAATTGCTCTGATAATTCCTTTATACTCAGCCAAAACATAATCAATATTCTTTGCCCGATCTATATTTAATACCCACCAACCTCGTGTCGCTTCGTAAATATCTGGTCTATCATAAATAGGATTCCTACTTTTCTTTTTACCTATGTTGTAGGTTTTATTTATATTGATTACCAAAATATTGTGTTTAATATCTTTACAGTCCAACTCTTTACAATTATACAGTATTTCACATTCTTCTACTGTTTTAATACCTTGGTCAAAAGAATGATGCCCTGCGACAATATTTGTGATTTTAGAAACTTCCGAGAAATCTTTGAATGTAAGAAAATCAATTAACACCGATTCTACTAAGAATGCTTCACTTTCTTCTAATCCGTGGCGAATAATATAATGTTTTACTTTTTGATTATCCTTTTTTATTGCCCGGATGGTTTCTAATTTCTCTGTGTCTCTTGGATTCTCAACAGACTCGCTAATATGAGAAAAAACTCTATTTGCATTGCCTTTACCCACATAGAATACTTTATTGTCTCGAGGATCAATTAAAACATAAACATAGTATTTTAATTCTTCTTTCGTCTT
Source organism: Prevotella sp. (assembly GCA_031271965.1). Taxonomy (GTDB): domain Bacteria; phylum Bacteroidota; class Bacteroidia; order Bacteroidales; family Dysgonomonadaceae; genus Dysgonomonas. The sequence continues at coordinate 10,371 of JAISUS010000025.1, forward strand.
TTGCGAAAATTCTTTAGCCATCATTATTTTATAGTTTGTGCTTATCCCTGATTCGTTGTCCTATTCCCTTTTTTTGTTAGTTATTACCGTATAATAGTATAATAAAACGCAAAGAGTCCCCATACATTAATAGTATGGGGACTCTTCATCTTTAAAACGGCGGTAACCTACTCTCCCACTTAACGCAGTACCATCGGCACGACCGGGCTTAACTTCTCTGTT
>JAISUS010000013.1 GCA_031271965.1 Prevotella sp.
TCTCTTTTTGGCTATTTTTTTCATTCCCTCAGTTCAAATAGCCCGCTATTATCACTTCGGGGAAGAAAAAACTATCTCAAAACTATCTCTAAAAATTTAAACGAATAAAATTTAAACAGGCTCTAAGTAGTCAATAATAATTAATGCAACATTCTCTTTGTCATCCTGAGGTACGAAGGATCTCGTTCCTTAAAAGCGGAACTGACAAGAGATGCTTCCTATCGTCACCTGCCCGTAAGCCGCTGTGCATAAGCCGGCAAACAGCGTTAAAATAATTGTGAGTTTGATCTTGTTCATCGAATTTTATTTTAAATAATTTGTTATTGTATCTTTTACCCGTCATTGCGAGGGCTACAGCCCGAAGCAATCCAGAACACAGCCCCACCCCAGCCCTCCCCGAAAGGGAGGGAGTTTCAAGGGAGGCCTGTTTTCCCCCTTCGGGGGAACTAAAGGGGGCGCGGCAAAGTAGATGCCGCACAGCCTAAGTAAAGCCTGTGTAAAGCCGGAAGCCTGCCTTTTGGACAGCGTAATGCTTGTTTTTAGTAAATATATGTGATGCACGTGTACGCGCGCGTAAGGGATTTGGGCTTAGAAGGTCTCTCTCTGGTAAAATAAAGTTAACGGTCAAATTTTCAGGCGAAAAAATGACAGAAAAAAATGAATTAAAACTGTATATTTTCGGTGTTACCATACGCCGGAAATTTTACCTCGTACATATTAAGTATAAAGTTAACAGTCAATTCTGTAGTATTTTTGAAGATTTGGATTATCTTGTGCTAATCATACGAATGTCGGCTCTATAAATAGCTTAATTTCAGATGTGTAATAATCAAAAAAGTCCTGCCCGTGGGCAAGACTTTTTTGATAGGCTAAAATTGATTATTCCCGAAGGTTATTCTTCCCATTTGTTATTCTTCTTGTCCCATTTTTTTACAACAGGAGCAGCCGGAGAATTGCTAGCTTCGTAGTTGTATTCAAGTTTTTGAATCCCAATCCAACCTTTTGAACTATTCCATTCATACATGCACTTTTCCAGCATGCGTCCTTCAGCATCGTAGTTGTATACAGTTTTACTGATAGGTGCATTAGTCTCTTTATCACAAAATAAAAATTCCTTGACGCAGCCTTTTTCTGTGTTTTCTATGTTGCTGAGAACAATAGTCTCAGGGGTATAGGCATAGGCACTTATAGATAATAAAATCGCTGATAGAAACGAAAGTAAAATTTTTGTATTCATAATCATGATGATTTAATGTTTTAATGACACAAAGATAATTGGTATTTTATGATTTAATGTGCTTGTTTTGTCAAAATGTTAGTATTTTGTAGTTAAATATAGTTAATTATCTCTTTTTGTTTTATTTTATAGCTTATGCATTGAGATTTTTATATCAAAATGATATTTACGGAAACTAGAGTCTTTACTTTTGATTGTAATTTATTTTCAGAAAAGAAAAGAGTAAGAAAAAAAACTAAAAATGAAGAAAAAAATCAAAAAAAAGGCTGAAATGACAAAAAATAGGATTCTATAAGACAGGGAAACTCTTTTTTATATAAAAAAAAATGACGAAATTTGCATGCCTTTTTGAGAGGATGACTTATTTTAATATATAATCAATAAAAACAATGAAAAAAAGTGCGTTACAAATTGCAAGAGCTGCTTACAAACCTAAAATGCCAAAAGCGTTATACGGTTCGGTAAAAGTTGAGGATGGAGCAGTTACACAGTCTGTGGCAGATCAGGAAGAGGTAAAAAAATTATTTCCGCATACATACGGAATGCCTATTCTTAAATTTGTAGAAAGCTCAGAGCATGTGAGTTTGCCAGCTATCAATGTTGGTGTTATTTTGTCAGGGGGGCAAGCTCCCGGCGGACACAATGTTATTGCCGGCCTTTTCGACGGGATTAAAAATATGAATGTCAGCAGTCGTTTATTTGGTTTCCTTATGGGACCCGGTGGCTTGGTTGACCATGATTATAAAGAATTAACCGCTGATATTATAGATGAATATCGTAATACCGGCGGATTTGATATTATTGGTTCGGGACGTACAAAGCTGGAATCGACAGAACAATTCGATAAAGGACTTGAGATATTAAAGAAGCTTGATATAAAAGCGCTTGTTATTATCGGAGGGGATGATTCTAATACAAATGCATGTGTGCTGGCGGAATATTATAAAGAAATAAATGCAGGAGTACAGGTTATTGGTTGTCCTAAAACAATCGATGGTGACTTGAAAAATGAAATGATTGAAACATCTTTTGGTTTCGATACGGCATGTAAAGTTTACGCCGAGGTTATCGGTAATATACAGCGTGACTGTAATTCTGCCCGTAAATATTGGCACTTCATTAAACTAATGGGGCGTTCGGCATCTCATATTGCACTTGAATGTGCGCTTCAGGTTCAACCGAATGTTTGTATAATTTCGGAAGAAGTGGAAGCTAAAGAACTTTCTTTGGATGATGTTGTATCGGAAATAGCAGATGTCGTTGCTAAACGTGCAGAAAACGGAAACAATTTCGGTACAGTTCTTATTCCGGAGGGATTGATCGAATTTATTCCCGCTATGAAAGGGCTGATAGCCGAACTGAATGATTTCTTAGCGCATCATCAACGTGAATTTAATGCGGTTCCGAAAGAAGATCAGTTGGCATACGTTCAAAAAAATCTTTCTACTGCAAATGCTAAAATATTTGCAAGCCTTCCATCAGGAGTCGCCCGCCAGTTAACATTGGATCGTGATCCTCATGGAAATGTACAGGTTTCTCTTATCGAGACAGAAAAACTATTGGCTGAAATGGTGGGTAGCAAGTTGGAGGAGATGAAAGCTGCCGGAAAGTATAAAGGTAAATTTGCAGCACAGGAGCACTTCTTCGGATATGAAGGACGTTGTGCTACTCCATCTAACTATGATTCCGATTATTGTTATTCTCTTGGCTACACAGCTGCTGCTCTTATTGCTGCGGGGAAAACAGGCTATATGTCGTCTGTACGAAACACTACAGCTCCGGCTAGTGAGTGGATTGCGGGTGGCGTGCCTGTAACAATGATGATGAATATGGAACGTCGTCATGGTAAAATGAAACCGGTAATTCAAAAGGCTCTGGTAGAATTGGATGGTGCACCTTTTAAATATTTTGCAGCTAACCGTGGCGATTGGGCTATAGGGACAGAGTTTATTTATCCGGGACCAATCCAATTTTTTGGACCAACTGAAGTTTGTGATCAACCTACAGTTACTCTGAAACTGGAACAAGGAAGATAAAATATTTATATACGAATTAAAAAAGGATGCTTATAATAATTAAGCATCCTTTTTCATTATGAATATGGTTATATCAGTTTCTTATTTAATACGAAATCTTCCATAAGGAAGCCATTTCCGATATCTATATCTTCATGACTTATAACATCAAAACCTATGCGTTTGTAAAAATCGAGAGCTTTGTTGAAGCGGTTGACATTTAGCGATAAAATATTATTACCGTTTTTACGAGCTATATCACCAATGGTTTCAATCAGAAAGCGGCCGGTTCCTTTCCCTTGTATAGATGGGAGTATGTATATTTTATGAATTTTGGTTGTAGCCGTACCTTTGTAATTGAGTTCGTAAGAGGTATATCCGACATATTCTCCAGCATCTTCAACAAGCAGATAGTGATGATTCAGTTCATCCATTTGTTTTTCCAGCGAAGATGTGCTATACATCATTTCCATCATATACTCAATTTGCTCTTTGGTTAGAATATCTTGAAACGTATGAGGCCAAATCTTGTCGGAAAGGGCTTGGATAATAAACAGGTGCTCTTTTGTTGCTTCTATTGCAATCATTATTAGTCGTCTAAGGTAAAGGATCTGCTGCCTATTCGGTTGCCGTCGGCAAATAAGTCGAGACGGTATCTTCCCGGCATCAGATATTCTTCCACATTCCAGTACATGGTAACCTGAGTCTCTTCACCGCCATATTCTACGACTCTCTTTATTGAATAGTTTATTTCTTTGTTTTCGAAAGGAAATACGTTTGTCCGGCTTTTGACCAACACATCGTCATCGGGTTTCATGATACGTGCATAGATCGTGCGTTCGCCGGGCTCTGCCGTTATATTTTTCGATATGGCAAAATTTATTACAAATTGCTCTATTTTCTTTATATTTTTTTGAACCTTACCCTTGCTGTTTGTTGCCTGTATGCTGATGTTTGTTGCATCGAGTTTTGCCGCGAGCGTAACTTTTTCCGACAGATCCTGCTTTTGTTGCGAAACTTGATTTAATGTACGCGCGGTTTCCTGATATTTATCTGTAATCTCTCTCTTTTCCTGACGAAGTTGCGCATTAGCTCTATTCAGAGAATCAATCTGCGTAACATATGACCTCAATACTTGGCGTAAGGTGCCTAACTCCTTGTTTAGTCGGGCTATTTCTGATTTGTTTTCTGCTTTTACAGTTTTTAGTTCTTCAAGTAAGCGTTGAACTTTAGTTTGCTCGTTAGTTAGCTTTTGTAGTAATGAATCATTTTTCAGATTCATTTTCACTTTTTCGTATTCGTATGATAGTTGTCCATATTCGTCCTCAAGTTCTTGTTTATTTAATAGGCTTACTTCTTGTAACTCTTGTATCTGGACTTTTTGGTTGAATATAAAATATGCAGCCACACCTATACCCACAAGTAAAAGGACTATTACTCCGATAAGTATTTTCGTATTATTATTTTTTGATTCTGTAGCCATAATTTGTTGTAAAAACCGACTGCAAATATATAAAAGATTTGAATCTGTTTGATAAAAGCTTGAAGACCTTTCGCTTTTTTTAATAAATAGATCATATTTTTGATATATTAAATTTTCATTATTTCAGAATAAGCGTGTACATTTGTTAGGCTTTTCGATGGATTTGAACACTATACACTATATTATTGTTTACAATTTGAAAATAAGGACGTTAATTAATCAAATAAATAATATATAACTTAAAAACAATTATTATGTCTAAAGTAACAGTTATAGGTGCCGGGAATGTAGGTGCCACATGTGCAAATGTACTTGCTTTTAAAGAAGTCGCCGATGAGGTGGTCATGCTCGATGTAAAAGAGGGAGTATCGCAAGGTAAAGCTATTGACATGAATCAGACTGTCCAATTGTTGGGCTTCGATTCTCGCATCAAGGGTGTTACTAACGATTATGCTGCTACAGCTGATTCTGATGTTGTAGTTATTACTTCCGGTATTCCCCGTAAGCCGGGAATGACAAGGGAGGAACTAATCGGAGTTAACGCCGGTATTGTAAAAACTGTTGCTGAAAATGTACTTAAATATTCGCCTGATGCTATCCTTGTGATTATTTCTAATCCGATGGATACTATGACATATCTGGCTTCTAAAGTGACAGGACTACCTAAACATCGTGTCATTGGTATGGGCGGAGCTTTAGATAGCTCTCGTTTCAAATATTATCTGAGTGAAGCTTTGGGCTGTAATCCTAACGAGGTAGAAGGTATGGTAATCGGTGGACATGGCGATACGACTATGATTCCGGTTGTGCGCTTGGCTACATATAAAGGCATTCCTGTATCGGAACTTCTATCTAAAGAAGTGTTGGATAAAGTTGTAGCCGATACAATGGTCGGTGGAGCCACTCTTACAGGTCTTCTTGGTACGTCGGCTTGGTATGCTCCCGGCGCAGCCGGCGCATATGTGGTAGAATCTATTATCCACGACCAGAAAAAAGTTATTCCATGTTGTGTAGCTTTAGATGGAGAATATGGCCAAAATGATATTTGCATCGGTGTACCTGTTGTATTAGGTAAGAACGGATGGGAAAAAATTGTTGATCTGAAACTTACTGCTGACGAAAAAGAAAAGTTCGAGGCTTCTGCCGCAGCCGTACGTAAAACAAACACTGTATTGAGCGAAATTAAAGCAATTTAGTTGATATTATAAAATACAAAATGTAATACCCCCTTAAGTTAAACCCGACTTTTAGGGGGTATTATTATTTAGGGACAGGGCAAACGCATGAAATTTATTCCATCCGGATTGCTTCGGGTAAAGCTCTCGAAATGACGCATAAAACCAATACTTTAAGTCATTGCGAGAAGGCATTGGCCGACGAAGCAATCCCGTAATTTCTCTGTCTGGTAATATAAGCAGTAGTTTCAATATTTTGAAAATCAGAGTTATATTCCGTTTTTTTTTGTTTTCGTGCGTTTATCCTAATTTAGGGATATGGAATATTTTCATTGAGTGAGATTTTTTATAACTTTCGGCTTGGAAAGGTTTCTCAAAAAGATAAACAAATGAATAATACGAGAATATTTAAGATACCCTTTGCGAGTGTATATCCGATGTATATACAAAAAGCTGAGAAAAAAGGGCGGACAAAAGAGGAGGTGGATACGGTCATTTTCTGGTTGACTGGCTATGATGAGCAAACGTTGCAGCAGCAAATCGACAAGGATAATGATATTGAAACCTTTTTTGCTGAGGCACCCCGCATGAATGCTAATGTTTCTAAAATTACGGGTGTGATTTGTGGTTATCGTGTCGAAGAAATAGAAGATGAACTTATGCGAAAGATTCGCTATTTAGATAAGCTGGTTGATGAACTGGCTAAAGGTAAGACTATGGAAAAAATTCTGAGAAAGTAATTTCTTGAAAATCTTTATAGTGGATACTTAACTAGTTAAATCCTAACATTATACTTATGAAAAATTTTATTTCTTTCTTTATTTTATTGAGTTTTTTTTCAGTAAATTGTTTTGCGCAGACAGAGTATAAACTCGTTTGGAGTGATGAATTTGATAAAGATGGCAAACCTGATGATAACAAATGGAATTATGAGTATGGCTTTGTCCGTAATCAGGAGCAGCAATGGTATCAACCTCAAAATGTGTATTGCGAGAATGGATTGATGATTATTACAGGAAAGCGGGAAAAAATAAAGAATCCAAATTATAAACCGAATAGTGTAAACTGGAAAGAAAGCCGGGAATATGCCAATTATTCATCGGGATGTGTTATTACTCAAGGAAGGCAAACGTGGTTATACGGCCGGTTTGAAATTCGGGCTAAGATTCCTGCTGTAAAAGGATCTTGGCCTGCTATATGGTTTCTCGGAGATAAAACCCTGAATTCATGGCCTTTATGTGGAGAGATAGACCTATTGGAATATTATCGGGTGAAAGATGTACCTACTATTTTAGCAAATGCAGTATACGGCAAGAAGGAGTGGAGTACAACACATACACCCATAACCCATTTTACGGATCGGGATAAAGATTGGGAAAGTAAATTCCATATTTGGAGAATGGATTGGACAGAAGATTATATTCGATTATATCTCGATGACGAGTTGCTGAATGAGATAGATGTGGCTAAAACAGTAAATCCGGATGGGTTTAATCCTTTCAGAAGTCATCAGTATTTGTTGATAAACCTTGCTATAGGTAGGATAGGGGAAAGTCCCGACGAGACACCGTTTCCGATAAAATATGAAATAGACTACGTGAGAGTATATCAAAAATAAAAGTAAAAGGATAGTGTAAACAGCCTTTCTTTGTATCTTTGTGTTCGCAAATAATTACTATGTCTGTATATCTTATTATCATACTGCTTATTGTAGTTCTCGATTTTTTGTGGACGCAATATCTTACATACCGTAACCGAAAACGCATGAGTCCGACTATACCCGCACAATTGGCAGGTATATATAATGAGGAAGAATATGTCCGGCAACAAGCGTATCAAAAGGAGAGTAGCTTGTTTAGTCTATATACGGGTATTTTTTCTTTTATTGTTTTATTGGGAGTCTTGTCTTTTGGCATTTTTGGTTGGCTTGACGAATACTTGCGGCAATATATCAGTAATGAGATTGTCCTTACATTAGTATTTTTTGGAATAATATATCTGATTAATGATATTATAACATTACCATTTGGCTATTATGCCACTTTCGTTATTGAAGAACGTTTCGGATTCAATAAATCAACGAAAGTAACATTCTGGCTCGATCAGATAAAGGGGCTTTTTATCACATTCATTTTAGGCGGTGTTATATTGGCTCTTATTGTATGGCTATATAACACATTAGGCGAATATGCATGGCTTTATGCATGGGCAGCAGTAACGGTAGTTTCCTTATTTATGACCTTGTTTTATTCTAACTTAATAGTCCCTCTTTTCAATAAGCAAACACCGTTGGAGCAAGGCGAACTGCGTGATGCGATAGAGGCTTTTGCAAACAAGGCTGGTTTTGCCATTAATAATATATATGTTATGGATGCGTCGAAACGCTCGTCGAAAGCAAATGCTTACTTCACAGGTTTTGGGGCAAAGAAACGAATTGTCTTGTTCGATACATTGATTAATGATCTTGACACTCAGGAGATTGTTGCCGTGCTTGCTCACGAGATCGGACACTACAAAAAGAAACATACTTTGCAGGGGATGTTTACCTCCGTGTGTTATACAGGTATAATTCTTTTCCTTCTTTCTTTATTTCTGGGCAATCGGGATATTGCAATAGCTCTGGGTGGAGAAGAGGCCTCTTTCCATTTGGGCATGATTGCATTCTCAGTTCTGTTTACTCCCGTTTCACTGATTATTGGTATATTTTCCAGCATACTCAGTCGTAGAAATGAATATCAGGCCGATGCATATGCTGCTGGTTTCGGATTGTCGGAAGCTCTTGTCTCAGGACTAAAGAAGATGCATGTCAAATCTTTATCCAATCTCAATCCAGATCCTCTATACGTCTTCTTTTATTACTCACATCCTACTCTTTTACAGCGGGTACAAGCTTTAGAAAATCTTAAATCTTAACCATTTCGTAACACATCCTTAGTTTGTTTGTTGCAATTACTCAATAACATTGCATCAAAATTAAAACTTATTAAGGATATGAAGAAAACATTATTATTTACGGCAGCTGCAATGATTATTACATTGAGCTCATGTGGAAAAAAAGAAGCATCGTTATCAGGAGCCGGAGCCACGTTTCCTGCACCATTCTATAATATAGTATTTAAAGAATACGCTAAAACCGGAAGCAACGTAACATATGGAGCCATCGGTAGTGGCGGTGGTATTCGCAGTTTGAAAGATAAAACCGTAGATTTCGGGGCGACAGACGTTTTCTTGTCAGAAGCGGAACTGAAAGATATGGGTACTGATATTGTGCACATACCTACAGCTTTGGGTGGAGTCGTTCTCTCATATAATTTGAAAGATTTGAAAGATTTGAAACTTACTTCAGAAATAATCTCGGATATTTATCTTGGTAAAATAACAAACTGGAATGATACTAAGATAAAAGAATTAAATCCGGAAGTAAACTTCCCGGACAAAAGCATTATTCCTGTATATCGTTCTGATGGTAGTGGTACAACGGCTGTCTTCTCAGAATATATGTCTAAAGTAGATCAGGCTTGGTATGAGACTATCGGTGCAGGTAAATCCCTTAAATTTCCGAATGGAACAAAAGCTGTTTCTGCAAAAGGTAATCCGGGAGTAGCCGGGATCATTGCCGAAACAGAGGGTGCAATAGGTTATATCGGTTCCGAATATGCATTGGCTTTGAATATGCCATCTGCTTTATTGCGTAATAGCTCGGGTAATTTTGTCGCAGCCGATAGCAAAAGTATTTCCGCATCGGCAAATGTAGATATACCGGCAGATACACGCGTAGTGATAACAAATTCATCTAATCCGGAAGCTTATCCGATTAGTACATTCACATGGATTATAGCATATAAAGAGCAAAATTATAATAAGAGAACCGAAGATCAGTCTAAGGCATTGGCCGGCTTGCTAAACTATATCATCAGCCCGGAGGGACAGGAAATAGCAACTAAAACACATTATGCGCCGCTTCCTGCGACGGCTGTTGAAAAAACAAAAGCAATTATACAATCGATGACATATGGTGGAAAACCATTGTCGGTAGCTCAATAAATAGTAATACTTCTGATTTAGTATCTCGTAACCTAACGAAATAGATGAAAGATAAAATATTCAAAATCGTATTACTCATCGCATCGTGCTTAATAATATTGTTGACGGCAGGTGTTGTATATGGTTTGATTAGTAAAAGCTTTGGCGCTTTTTCCGAATTTGGATTCGGGTTTATAACCTCTTCGGAGTGGGATTCACGAAACGATATATACGGTGCTTTACCTTTCATTGCCGGAACAATGATGACTTCTATATTGGCATTATTGTTTTGTATACCATTTTCGTTATCGGTTGCGTTATTCAACGGAGAATATTTCAGAAATAAAAAAATATCAACCATTGTAAGTTCGGTTGTGGACTTGCTTGCAGGAATACCATCTATCGTATATGGGTTGTGGGGTTTTTATACCCTGCGACCTATTCTGATCGATCTGGGAGTAAATGATCAGGGATTTGGAATTCTGCTTTCATCTATTGTGTTGGCAATTATGATCATCCCATATGCATCGTCTCTTAGTGCCGAGTTCATAGCAATGGTTCCCAATGAATTGAAAGAAGGGGCTTATAGTCTTGGAGCGACGAATCTGGAAGTAATAACCTCTGTTAATTTGCCTGTGGCAGGATCGGGGATATTTGCCTCTTATGTACTTGCATTTGGACGTGCCTTGGGTGAAACAATGGCTGTGACCATGTTGATAGGTAATACGAACAATATTCCGCAGGCACTTTCCGATACAGGAAACTCTATGGCTAGTATAATTGCTAACCAGTTTGGAGAGGCCAGTGGTTTGAAACTTAGTTCGTTGATGGCTATAGGATTATTATTGTTCCTGATTACTGCCTGCATCAATTTTGTAGCTAAGTATATAATGAAAATGGTGAACAAGTAATGTGCCAATATGAAAATATGTCAATGTGCCAATGGCGCGAAGCAACAAAGCTACTTGCTAATAGCTATAAGCTAAATTAATATGAGAAAAGGATTTACAGCAACATCGAAGTATAGATTGGCAAAGAGCAGGGCATTCCTGTTCGGAGTTTGTCTGTTGTCGGGTGTAACGATGGTACCACTTTTCCTGATTCTTTGGGAACTGATAAAGAAAGGATATAAGCAATTCAATCTGAGCTTATTCACGGAAGTAGCGCCTACATCTATGGAAGCTATGCTTGCCCGGATAAGTGACAGCCCTATTCCCGGCGGAATACTCAACGGGATAACCGGAACACTTCTTATTCTTCTACTGGCTATTGTAATTGCTATTCCGGTCGGTATTATGACAGGAATTTATCTGGCAGAGAATCCAAAGAAAAAATTGGCGAGTCTGGTTCGTAGTTTGAGTGATTTATTACAAGGAATACCATCCATTGTTATTGGAGTGGTCGTATATATCTGGATAGTAATACCTATGTCGGGCTATTCGGCTTTGGCCGGTAGTGTGGCATTGGCTATTATGATGTTGCCAATGATAATACGTTCGACCGAAGAAAGCTTAAAGATGCTTCCTGCCTCGTTGAAAGAAGCTGGTCTTGCTTTAGGCGGTTCATATACAACCGTTATTCTGAGGGTGTTGTTACCGTCGGCTTTCAGCGGACTGTTTACAGGTTCTTTATTAGCTGTATCTCGTGTGATGGGAGAAACAGCACCTCTTTTGGTAACAGCCTTGGGTGCATCAACTATAAATTGGGATGTTACGAATCCTACAAGTGCGATATCTCTATTAATATGGGAATTCTATAACGATCCTAATCTGGCAGATTTGGTATGGTCTTCATCTTTACTACTTTTGTTTTTTGTATTAGGTATTAATATTCTTGCAAAAAGTATAGCAAAAAAATGGAAAATACAGTAAATTTAAACGAATATATTTTGGAGCTAAAGGATGTATCGGTATCGTATACTCCCGGTAAAAATGCCGTTAATATGGTAAATGCCGGTATCAAAGCGAATACTGTTACTGCCATCATGGGGCCGTCAGGATGTGGTAAAAGCACATTGTTGCGTGCTATAAACCGTATGCACGAGTTGTATCCGGATATAGTAACTACCGGTGAAATACTACTGAAAGGAGAGAATATATTCGACATGAATCCAATGAAGGTTCGCCGGCTTGCAGGAATGGTGTTTCAGAGACCTAATCCGTTTCCGACAATGAGTATTTATGATAATGTCATAGCCGGGTACAAGTTGAATAACCTGAAGTTGAGTAAGGCTGAGAAAGACGAAGTAGTTGAAACCAGTTTGCGCAGTGTAGCTTTATGGGACGAGGTGAAAGACTCGATGACAAAGAAAGGCACATTTCTTTCGGGAGGACAGCAACAGCGTCTTTGTATTGCACGCGCATTAGCTCTCAAACCGGAATTGCTGCTAATGGATGAACCGACATCTGCTCTCGATCCAATTTCTACCAATAGGGTGGAGGAATTGATATTTGAATTGAAGAAACAATATACAATAGTAATTGTTACGCATAATATGTCTCAGGCTGCACGTTTATCCGACAACTCAATGTTTATGTATTTGGGAGAACTGGTAGAATACGGTACAACAAAACAAATGTTTACCAAGCCTAATGATAAGCGTACAGAAGATTATCTGACAGGAGTATTCAGTTAATTAGCCAATTTGAAAATAAACAAATTGACTCATTTTCAAATTCTCGAATTTTCAAATTTTCAAATTAAAATAGTATGACAACAAATATAAAACTCAAGCAGCTCGAATTATTGCTGAATGATTTTGAGTTATTGTCGAAAACAGCATTGATACAGATGCAAATAGCTACAAAGCTATTAGAAGACAATTCGATAGAGTCATTGTATGAGGAAGCTGAGTCGAATGAGATAATCATGGACAGGCTAGAGATAAAAGTTAGGGAAGAAGTGGTTTTTACAATATTCCAATTCAATCCGATAGCTGCTGATTTAAGGAAAATAGTTACCTATCAGGATATAACTACCAATCTGGAACGGATTGGAGATATGTTACTGAATATTATTCACTTTTTGAGAGAGACTGATCTGTCGGCGCATCATTTTGAAGGTGTAAAAAGGCTGATTGCTAAAATGGTGAAAAATGCCGGCGAGATGTTGAGGAATGCTATTTTCTCTTTTTCGAATGAAGATGCTCACACAGCATATCAGGTGATAAAGGAAGATGATAAAGTAGATGAACTATTTCATCAAATAAGTTTATCTTTACAGGAAACTTTTTCAGGAAAGGCTTTGAGTAAGTCCGAAATACAAAGCATAATACAGATTAATGCCATATCTCATAATCTGGAACGGATTGGAGACAGTGCAACTAATATAGCTGAAGCTACAATTTATCTAACCGAAGGTAAAGATATCAGACATGGAAACAAATAATAAAGTATCAATTCTTATCGTAGATGATGAGCCGGACATAAGAGAGATATTGCAATTTAACCTGCAAAACGAAGGGTATGATATAGATCTGGCTGAATCTGCTGAGCAGGCGGCAAAAATACTTTCGTCAAAACATAAATTAATTTTGCTGGATGTTATGATGGGGGGGATTTCAGGATTTAAGTTTGCCGATCAGATGAGAAAAGACGGAAATAATACTCCTATTATTTTTCTGACCGCGAAAAATACAGAAAATGATATGCTTACTGGCTTTTCTATAGGTGGCGACGATTACATACCGAAGCCGTTTTCGATCAAAGAGGTCATAGCCCGTGTAAGGAGTGTACTAAAAAGATCTGTTCATCATTCAACAGAAGTTCAGGAGAATATCATTTCGGTGAACACTCTTGAAATAAATATGGATACCAAAATCGTATATGTGGATGGAAAGCCGATTGAACTTACCAAGACGGAATTTAATATACTCGTTCTTCTGATCCAGAATGCAGGGAAGATTTTTTCCCGTGCCGATATTTTGGATAAAGCATGGAAAGACGATGGCATAGTACTGGAAAGGACTGTAGATGTGCATATTGCCAGATTGAGAAAAAAAGTGGGTATCTACGGAGATTATATAATTAACCGTACCGGATATGGATATGTGTTTAATATGCCAAACTAATAACCTGTATTATGAAGATTACATATAAGCAGCGAATTTTCTTCTATTTCTTTATCGTATTCGCCTTGTTTACTATCTGTGTGATAGTTATAGAACAAAGAGAGGAAAAGTTTCAACGGACACAGGCGTTGGAGGATAGGCTGGATAGCTATGCCGAGATGATACATGCTTATATCGATCAATTTAAATTAAAAGATAGTAGCCTTGTTGAACTACGTATTTTAGCGAAGTCTATGCCGATGGATATTCGCATGACTATTATAAATAAAGATGGTAAGGTAACATTTGATAAGGACGTAGAAAATACCAGCGAACTGGATAATCATTTAGATAGGCCGGAGATACGTAGTGCATCATATCAAAACACAGGTTCTAATATCCGTTTGTCAGCATCCACTCACCACGAGTATCTATATTATGCTAAAAATTATAAAGATTATTATGTGCGTGTAGCTTTGCCGTATACAGTACAAACAAAAGGAATGCTTAAGGCTGATAATCTTTTCATTTATACTGTTATAGGTCTGTTTATTGTTGTTCTCGTTCTATTGAATTATGTGGCCGGCCGTTTCGGTAAATCTATTTCTCAGCTAAAAATGCTGACGACAAAAATTAAGGACGATGAGCCACTCACTGAAGTTATAGATTTTCCTGAAGATGAGTTAGGCGATATTGGCAATCAGCTGGTAGATATATTGAATCAAAAGGCAAAAAGCAAACATAAAATAGAAGCGGAGAGAGAAAAGCTTATTCAGCATTTTCATTATGCCCATGAGGGAATCTGTATATTCGACCCTGACTTTAAGAAGATATATGCCAATACAAATTTTTTCCAATATTTAAATCTTGTTGTAGATCAGCCAATATTCAATCTGGAGGCAATACTCAAAGAAAAAGTTTTCGATCCTGTGATTGATTTTATTGCCAACAGAACAAAGGAACAAAACTTCCACACTTTCCATATAAATAAAAATGGAAAAGCCTTTTTGATTCAAACAATTGTTTTTGACGATAGCAGTTTCGAAATTACTATAAAAGATATAACCAAACTGGAGAAGACTCGCTTATTAAAACAGGAAATGACTAATAATATTGCCCATGAGTTGAGGACACCTGTTACCAGTCTGCGGGGATACCTGGAAACGTTAAATTCGCAAGATCTTCCGGCGGAGAAACAGGCTCAATTTATAGATCGGGCCTATCAACAAAGCATACGCTTATCGAATTTGATAGATGATGTGAGTTTGATTAGTAAGATTGAAGAAGCTCCGGCTCAATTCCAGACGGAAAAAGTCAATTTGTCCCAATTGTTAGAGGAAGTTCGGATTGATTTGGCAAATGGACTGGAAGATAATGATATTAAACTAAATGTATCAGTGAAAGATCACTTGGTCATAAATGGAAATTATACGTTACTTTATTCTATTTTCCGTAATCTGATAGATAATACGATCAACTATGCAGGTTCGCATATCAATATATATATAACCAATTACATGGAAGACGACGATTACTTGTATTTCTCATATTGCGATACCGGTAAAGGGGTAGAGGAACAATATCTTTCCCGGTTGTTCGAGCGGTTCTATCGTGTTAACGAAGGACGCACGCGTAATACCGGAGGTTCCGGATTGGGACTGTCTATTGTGAAGAATGCAGTATTATTTCATAAAGGCGAGATACAAGTGAAAAATAGGGTAGAGGGAGGTTTGGAATTCTTCTTCACTTTCAAAAAATAATATATGTAAAGCACGGGAAACCGTGTTTTACTTTTTTACGCTGTCGCCCGCTCTAATGGGTAGTACTTCAAGTCCCATCTCCTTATTCCTGATATAGGGTATTTTGAAAAACAAACCTACGTTAGCCCCTTCGCTTTCTGTATCTGCTTGCCCGAATACCTCTATGCCGTCCAGCCTTATTTCGTTGCGGATTATTTTTCCCTGAGGTGTTTCAAACCGAACTTTATCACCGATATTTATATTTCCGTATTCTATTTTGCCTGTAACAACTAATCCCCGTTCTCTTATGTAGAGTATATCATCTATAGGCATATTAAATGTTATGTTCTTCATTATGGTAAGATTTACAGTTGTTTATTACAAATATAATTATTATAAAACATCCCGTGCTAATTTTTGCACACTATATTGGTACAATCATTTTTATTGTTTTACCTTTGCATCCGCATTTGAATATGTAAAAGAATTATGGATTGGTTCATTGAAGCCATATTGGAATCTCCTTCCGTACTATCTATTATTGTCCTTTCGATAGTATCTGCTATCGGTCTGCAATTAGGCAAGTTGAAAATTCTGAATGTTTCACTTGGTATTACTTTCGTCTTTTTTACAGGTATTCTTGTAGGGCATTTCAATCTCGACTTAAATAAAGACATGTTGAGCTTTGCTCAAAATTTCGGTTTGGTTCTTTTTGTATATGCGTTGGGATTGCAAGTAGGGCCGGGATTCTTTTCTTCTTTACGAGCCGGAGGATTGCGCCTTAATGTCTTGGCTTTGGGTGTTGTGTTCTTAGGCCTCTTGTTTACAGTCATTTTCAGCTATGCCAGTGATATAAGCCTTTCCAATATGGTTGGTATTCTTTGTGGTGCGACAACGAATACCCCTGCTTTAGGTGCAGCTCAACAAGCATTGAGGCAAATCAGCGCCGACTCCCGTCTCATTGCAGATATGGCCTTAGCCACTGCGGTAGCTTATCCTTTGGGCGTTGTAGGCGTTATATTGGCCATCATCTTTTTGCGTAAATTGTTTGTTCCAAAGGCGGAGCTTGCAAAATTGTCTGAAAAGAAAGACAACGATATGCATGTTGGTGAGTTTCATATTACGAATCCTGCTATAGAAGGCAAGACTATACGTGACATAATGAAGCTTACATCGAAACATTTTGTTATTTCGCGTATATGGCATGATGGGGTGGTTACTATTCCCACTTCTGAAAGAGTCTTGAGACACAATGACCATTTGCTTATCATATCCCGGAAGTCCGATGTAGAGCATATAAAGGTGCTGTTTGGCGAACAGGAGAATGTGGATTGGAACAAAGAAGATATAGATTGGAACCACATCGATAACAGTCAATTGGTATCGCGCCGCATTATTGTGACACGAAGCCGGATTAATGGAGAGAAATTAGGTGCGCTAAAATTAAGGAACAATTACGGGATAAACATTACACGTATCAACCGTGCAGGTATCGACCTGTTAGCTTCTCCCGATCTGATGTTGCAGATAGGGGATAAGTTGACAGTAGTGGGCGAGAGGGCATCGATAGATAATGTTGCTAAAATACTTGGTGACGAGGAAAAACACCTCGACAGACCAAACCTTATTGCTATATTTTCAGGAATTGCACTTGGCTTATTATTGGGAGCATTACCATTGCCTTTTCCGGGTATGACTTTACCTGTTAAGCTGGGGATAGCCGGAGGGCCTATAATCGTGGGCATATTAATGGGGGCGTTTGGCCCAAGATTTCGCTTTACTACCTATACGACCCAAAGCGCCAATTTGCTAATGCGCCAGTTTGGCCTCACCATATATTTAGCTTGTTTGGGAATAGAGGCTGGTGAACACTTCTTTGAAACTGTTTTCCAAACAGAAGGTTTGATATGGATAGCATTCGGATTTGTACTCACTGTTCTTCCTGTCGCTATTATGGCTATTATAGCAATGAAAATATATAAGATAGATTATGCCAGATGTGTTGGTATGCTTTGCGGTAGCATGGCTAATCCTATGGCTCTTACATATGTGAATTCTACTATAGATAATGATGAACCGGCTGTTGCTTATGCTACTGTTTATCCGGTATCTATGTTTGCTCGCATAATTTTTACTCAAATTTTACTGATGTTATTTTTTTAATATAAAATAAACGGCAAATATGTCTTTGCCTTATGCCGGAGCTTAAGATAGCGGATTAACTGCTTCTGTTTAGGTTTTGCGTTAAAATGATTATCTTTACATCCGAAAACTAATCTAAAAACCAATTTATTTATATTATGAAACCAACCTTATTTGTTCTTGCTGCCGGTATGGGAAGCCGCTACGGAGGTCTTAAACAAATGGACGGAGTAGGCCCTAGCGGTGAAACTATCATGGACTATTCTATTTACGATGCTCTGAGAGCGGGATTCGGAAAAATCGTATTCGTTATCAGAGAATTTTTTGAAGACGATTTCCGTGAGAAAATAGTTTCCAAATACGAAAATCACGTTCCTGTAGAAGTTGTTTTTCAGGAGCTTGATAAGTTGCCGGCAGGATTTACAGTAAACCCTGAAAGAGTAAAACCTTGGGGAACAAACCATGCAGTAATGATGGGGAAAGATGTCATACATGAGCCTTTTGCTGTTATTAATGCTGACGACTTTTATGGTCGTGAAAGCTACTCTATATTAGCCGAACAATTGAAGAAAATGAACGGTCAGGAAAACCATTATTGTATGGTTGGTTACCGTATACATAACACTCTTTCGGAAAGTGGATCCGTGGCCAGAGGTGTTTGTGCAACTGACGAAAATGAATATTTGACCAGTGTGGTTGAACGTACACATGTAGAACGCGTTGACGGAGTTGTCAAATTTAAAGAAGGTGAAGTCTGGACAGAATTAGGAGAAAATACACCGGTGTCTATGAACATGTGGGGATTCACGCCTGACTATTTTGAGTATTCAGAAAAATATTTCATTGATTTTCTTGAGAAGAACCAAGAAAACCTCAAGTCAGAATATTTTATACCTCTGATGGTGGATCATTTGATTACAACAAATACAGCAGATGTGAAAGTTCTGGATACGCCGTCTAAATGGTTCGGCGTAACTTATGCCGAAGACAGGCCGGGTGTTGTGGCGAAATTGCAAAATCTGGTAGATAAAGGAGAGTATCCTACACCTCTGTGGAAATGATACAGAGAAGGTTATTTTACCTTAATAAAGCAACCTTTTGTCGTATAAATTTGTTATTTTTGTAGAGTATTCAAATTATAATAATATTTACTTATAATCAATTATAAATTAAAAACAATGGTTAATTACAAAGACTTAGGATTAGTAAATACAAAGGAGATGTTTGCAAAAGCTGTTAAAGGCGGATATGCAATACCTGCGTTCAATGTTAACAATATGGAACAATTACAGGCTATTGTACAAGCTGCAGCAGAAACAAAATCTCCGGTTATTGTACAAGCATCTAAAGGTGCACGTCAATATGCAAATCCTATCTTATTGCGCTACATGCTACAGGGTGCTGTAGAATATGCAAAAAGCTTGGGATGGGAAAAGCCTCAAATAGTTTTGCACTTAGATCATGGTGATACTTTCGAAACTTGCAAAGACTGTATCGATTCAGGATTTTCTTCTGTAATGATCGATGGGTCTCATCTTCCATATGAAGAGAACATCGCTCTTACTAAAAAAGTTGTAGAATATGCGCATCAGTTTGACGTAACGGTTGAAGGTGAGCTTGGAGTATTGGCAGGTGTTGAAGATGAAGTGTCTGCTGAACATCATACATATACTCAGCCTGAAGAAGTTGTAGATTTTGCAACACGTACAGGTTGTGACTCATTGGCTATCTCTATCGGCACTTCTCACGGAGCTAACAAATTTACTCCGGAACAATGTACTAAAGACGAAAATGGTCATCTTGTTCCGCCTCCATTACGTTTCGATATATTGGAAGCAGTAGAAAAAGAACTTCCGGGTTTCCCGATCGTTCTTCATGGGGCATCATCTGTACCTCAGGAAGAAGTGGCTACTATCAATAAATATGGTGGCGCATTGAAAGATGCTATTGGTATTCCTGAAGAGCAACTTCGCAGAGCGGCAAAATCGGCAGTATGTAAGATCAATATCGACTCAGATAGTCGTCTTGCTTTAACAGCAGCTGTACGTGAAGTATTCGCAACTAAACCAGCAGAGTTCGACCCTCGTAAATACCTGGGTCCGGCTCGCGATAATATGAAGAAACTATATAAGCACAAAATTGAAGCAGTGCTTGGTAGTGCAGGAAAAGCTGAATAATCAGTTCCTATATTATAGAGAAAGGTTGCCGATTTATTGGCAACCTTTTTTATTTACTTTTGAATTAAATCTCCCAATTTGACTGTATTATATAATGGCTGGATTTTTCCTTAAATGTTAATTAACATTTAATTGGTGGCTATGCGGTAAACGATCTTTATATTTGTAAAAATATTAATCTTTAAATCGCTATGCTAATGAGAAGCCTAATTTCTTTATTTTCGTTAATAATAGTGGCTATGCTTGTATCTTCGTGTGCTGGTACAGGGCAACCTGTTCACAAACCGTACAATGAGGGTATTAATATCACACCTATGCCACTTGAGCTAACGCAAAAAGCTGATACCTTCAATCTATCTAAAAGTGTTGTTTTTGTAGCAAATAATCCTGATGTGGAAAAAGTAGCATCATACTTTGCTACGAAGCTTAAAGTATCCACCGGATACCCTTTTTCTATCGAGAAAGAAAAGCCTGCTGTTGACTATATCAATTTGACTATTACTCCGGATATATCTGTCAATGATGAAGGTTATTTGTTGGACATAACCAGTAAAGGTATAGATATACAGGCAAAAACTCCTCAAGGTTTATTCTATGGTATGCAAACTGTGATGCAACTATTGCCTGCGGAAGCTGAGAGCCACATCCCGGTGAAAAATATAGCTTGGAATGTACCTGCTGTAAGTGTAAAGGATGAGCCTCGCTTTAAATATCGTGGAATGCATTTGGATGTTTGCCGTCATTTTGTGGATGTAGACTTCATTAAAAAGCAATTGGACATATTGGCAATGTTCAAGATCAATAAATTTCACTGGCACTTGACAGAAGATCAAGGTTGGAGAATCGAAATAAAGAAATATCCGAAATTAATGGAAATGAGTTCTGTGCGTACAGAAGGTGAAGGAAATAAATATGGTCCTTATTACTATACGCAAGAACAAGTTAAAGATATTGTGGCATATGCGAAAGATCGTTTCATCGAAGTAATTCCTGAAATAGAGCTGCCGGGACATGCCGTAGCCGCTTTGCATGCCTATCCTGAATTGTCATGTACAGGTAAACCGGTTGAGGTAAGAAACTACTGGGGTGTATCCAATGATGTTTTTTGTGCCGGAAATGACAGTGTGTTTCAGTTCTTGGAAGATGTATTTGCTGAAGTGATCCCGTTGTTTGAGAGTGATTACATACATATTGGTGGAGATGAGGCTCCGAAAAGCAGATGGGAGGTTTGTCCTAAATGTCAGGCTCGTATAAAGGAACTTGGATTGAAAGCCGATAAGGATCATAGTGCAGAGGGAAAACTTCAGAGCTATTTTGTACAGCGTATCGAGAAATTTTTATTGAAACACAATAAGAAAATGATAGGATGGGACGAAATACTAGAAGGAGGATTGGCTCCATCGGCAACAGTAATGAGTTGGCGCGGAGAAGAAGGTGGTATTGCTTCAGCTAACATGGGACATGATGTGATTATGACTCCTGGAAATTGGATGTATTTAGATAAATATCAGGGTGACTCTAAGCTTCTTCCTGTTACTATAGGCGGATTCCTGACATTAGAGAAAGTATATGGCTATGATCCTGTTCCTGAGAAAATAGCGGAGGACAAAAAACATCATATTCTGGGTGCTCAAACAAATGTTTGGACTGAATACAAGTACAATGGAGACAATATGGAGCATGATATCTATCCGCGTGTAATCGCTTTGGCCGAACTTACATGGACTCCTAAAGAGAAGAAAGATTATAAGGATTTTGAACGTCGTATCGAGAACCAACGTGTACGTTTAGATATGCATGGCATCAATTACTATATTCCGGTACCGGAAGATAAAGGTTTTGCCAAAGCAGTCAATTGGGCTGGCGATTCTATTACTATGCCTCCTTCTTGCAACTTTGTGGCATTTACCGATAAAGCTACTTTTGAATTTAAAACTAGCGAGCCTGTAAAAATGGTGTATACGACAGATGGTAGCGAACCTCAGATTAATTCGCAGGAATATAAAGATGCATTGACATTCACTGAGAATACGACTTTAAAAATACGTTCGGTGCTATTATCGGAAAAAATGGGGCCTGTTCGCACAATTACTATCGAAAAACAAACTTACGCTCCTGCCGTAAATAAAGAAGAAAATGCACAACCGGGTCTGAAAGCTGAGTATTATAAGGGTAGTTTCTTGAAAGTGGCAGATTTAGAAGGCAAGACACCTGATGAGACGGAACAAGTGACCGTGCCTCAGGAATCGAAATACAGAATAATGGGTTATAAAGAAGTATATCCGGAGAATTTCTGTTCTACGGTACTTACAGGGTATATCAATATACCCGAAGATGGAATATATTACTTCAACACAGATACTGAGTTTTGGATAGATGGCAAGCTGTTAATATCCAATGAGAAAGATAATAAGGGTACAGCGAGGAGATTCTCCCGCAGCGATAAATCCGTCGCGTTGGCCAAAGGTTCTCATCCGATAAAAATAGTAAGGATCGGTGCTGTTTTTGGAGGCTGGCCTTCTCAGTGGGATAACATCCTTCTTTCGATGCGTAAGGCGGATCAGCCTCAGTTTACATATTTAGATGCAACTTATTTTAAATAGTTCAGATATATTTATTTTCAGATAAAGAGAAACTCCGGCTTTAACTGCCGGAGTTTTTTTTATTATATAAAAACGGGTGTTGGTTCATATTCGGAAATAAAAATCGTTTATCATCTTGATTTTGTTAAATTTGTAATATAATGAATAAATGTGCAATAAGAATAATAAGGTGGCATGACAAATAAGCAGACCGCATATCTTGTCCGTAATATTTGGAGGTATGTGAAGTATCGTTGGAAGAACGAAATTAACATATACTTCATATCCGGCATGTGCTATAACTGTAGTGTGTTCGATGGCCTTAAATTACCAAGTGGTTATCGCAAGAAATACCTAAAATGGTATGTGCCTCGACCTGACGAATCTTTAGAGGAATATAGTCGTACATTAGCGAAAGAGATCGACACAACTCGTCCGTTTGTTTTGGTTGGTTATTCGTTTGGAGGTATTATTGTTCAGGAAATGGGGAAGTTTCTGTCCCCTGTAAAAATCATCATTATATCTTCTTTTAAAAGTGATGAAGAAATCCCTATGCTGTTCAAAGCAGCTAAGAGACTGAATGTTGCAGAGCGTATTCCTCCGCGTATGTATGCTTCAACGGAATTGATAACCGAGATTTTCAACCGTTTGGTCTATCATGTGGCTAGTGAGGAGCTTTCGCAGGTGATGACCTTTACCCACCCCGTTTATATAAAATGGGCAATATATCAAATTACGAATTGGATACCTCACGGCAGTAAACATATTTACCACATACATGGAACCGAGGATCAGATATTTTCATATACTCTTTTGCACAATGTTTTTCCGATAGAAGGTGGAGACCATTTAATGGTGATGAAAAAAGCTGATGTGGTGAGTTCGATTATAAGCAGTATTTTATTGATGAAAGAAAAATAACTGCTTACCTTTGTTGTAGGTATTAAAGGTTAAATAGAGAAATAATGAAAGCAGCTATAGTGACAATCGGTGATGAAATACTCATCGGCCAGATTGTGGATACAAATTCAGCTTGGATGGCCCATAAGCTTACGCTGAGTGGATTTGAAGTTGAAGAAATGCAGTCGATAGGCGATAATGCCCAACAAATTAAAGATACGTTAGATGATTTATTCGCGCGTGTCGATGTTATATTGATGACAGGAGGGTTGGGGCCTACTAAAGATGATATAACGAAAAAAACCTTATGTGAATATTTCAATACTACGCTTGTTTTTGACAACTCGGTTTTGGATAATATATCTAATGTAATATCGCATTTTACTACGCTGAATGAGCTTACCCGTAATCAGGCATATGTACCCGAAGGCTGTACTGTGGTTCAGAATAGGGTAGGGACAGCCCCTATTACTTGGTTCGATTGTAAAGATAAAGTGCTGGTATCGATGCCGGGAGTGCCCTACGAGATGAAATATGTGATGGAGAATGAAATACTTCCGCGCTTACAGGCAAAATATGATCCTGAAGCGTACCTGAAAAGAGTATTTGTAGTAAAAGGATATACAGAATCCGGATTGGCAATACATCTTACTGAATTTGAAGATAATCTTCCCGAAGGATTTGGTTTGGCATATCTTCCTTCTCCGGGATTGGTAAAACTTCGCCTTTTCGTTCGCGGGGAGCATCGTTTGGCGGAGTTAGAGGTTCAGGAACGTAAACTGAAAAACTTGTTAGGAGATGCAATTCTTGTAGAAAGAGATATTGCCGTAGAGAGACTTTTAGGTGAACGTCTTTTTGAGAAAGGCCTGACTATTGGTACAGCCGAAAGTTGTACCGGAGGTAATATTGCACATCTGATAACCTTAATACCAGGATCGTCTCATTATTTTAAAGGCTCGGTAGTTTCTTATGCTAATGAGGAGAAAGTCAATATTCTTCAGGTGCCGGCAAATGCATTGGCACAATATGGGGCAGTTAGTGAAATTGTAGCTGTAGAGATGGCTAAAGGTGCTCAACGTGTACTGAATGTGGATTGTTCTATATCGACAACGGGAATTGCAGGACCTGATGGGGGAACTAATGAAAAACCTGTGGGTACAGTTTGGATATGTACTACTTATAAGGATTCTCATGTAGTCCGTAAATATCAATTAGGAAAGTATAGGGAGGCGAATATCACAAGAGCTTCCAATGTTGCCATGCTTCAGTTACTGGAGATGCTGGGGTAGGGAAGCATACCTGAGAAAATAAAAAGGCTTCTAATTTTGAAGCGAACCCTAAAAGTTTGTCTAATTTTTAGGGTTCATTTCAGGATCGACAGCCTTGTTCTTTTTATTCCTCTATGTCTTCCTTCATGTTGTGGAATACATTTTGAACGTCCTCATCGTCTTCAAATTTATCTAATAGCTTTTGTATTTGCTCTTGTTGCTCTTTAGTCAATTCTTTCAGATCGTTTGGTATTCTTTCAAATTCCGCACTGTGTATTTCAAATCCGTTTTCTTCCAGATATTTCTGTATCTCAGAATATGATTTAAATTCACCATATAGGACTATGTCTTCTTCGTCGTGTTCCAATTCGTCTACTCCGTAGTCTATCAGTTCCAGTTCCAGATCTTCAAGAGAAATTCCTTCCTTTGGAGCTATTTTGAAAACACATTTGTGATCGAACAGAAATTCGAGGCTACCTGATGTACCCAGAGAACCATTGTGTTTATTAAAATAACTGCGTACGTTTGCTACTGTACGTGTAGGGTTGTCTGTTGCTGTTTCTACGACAATAGCAATACCAAATGGCCCGTATCCTTCATATACAACTTCTTTGTAGTCGGCTTCATCTTTCGATGTTGCTTTTTTTATGGCACGCTCGACATTTTCTTTAGGCATATTTTCCTTTTTAGCCTGTTGCATCAATACGCGAAGACGAGGATTTGTATCCGGCTCTGGTCCACCATCTTTCACAGCGATGGTTATCTGTTTGCCAAGTTTAGTAAATACGCGGGCCATGTTGCCCCAACGTTTCATTTTTGTAGCTTTACGGTATTCAAATGCTCTTCCCATAGGTATTTATGTAATTATTTTTTAATCTGAATTTTCGTTATGCAAAAGTATAAAAAATATTATAAAGAGAGAATTTGTCGGTATATTTAAGATGATATGGTTGGCTATTAATAAAAACAAAATAATTGTGCTTTAAATGGTACTATTAAACAGATGGTTATATATTTTGTCTGAAAAAATATTAGAAAAGCTTCGAAATATATTTGCATAATAGGCAAAACTGTTTTACCTTTGCCACGCAATTAGCAAAAAGGCCCCGTAGCTCAACTGAATAGAGTATCTGACTACGGATCAGAAGGTTCCAGGTTTGAATCCTGGCGGGGTCACGAAAGCGAATGAATTGAGCGTGTAAATCAATGGTTTACACGCTTTTTGTTTTTGGTACTTACAAAATCACATCGGGAAGCAGCTTGTGAATACTTCGCGTGGTGCGATAAAAAACATGGAAGAAAGGCGAGGCTATAAAGAGCGGAGACAGGAGTGGCAAGATTCTACTATCATAACGCATATAGAAGAAATATCAAGATTTACGTAAAGAAACAGAGGTGGCGGATAATATTTGTTGTTCAATACCCAATGACAAAATACAGGAAATGAATAAATCCGGAAACAGCTGCCCAATCGGAGCATATTCAATATCATCTATTTTACTCTTATATTTATTCAAATGATATAGAAAAAAGAATTACCTTTGTTCCGATTTTGGTGTCACAAATCCAACAACTTACGGGAATGTGATGAAAAGGGAATCAGGTGCGAATCCTGAACAGACCCGCTGCTGTAAGTTCCGTTAACGGGATTTTGCAATCAAATAGTCACTATTTTGTAAAAATGGGAAGACTGCAAAATCCGGAACAAGTCAGAAGACCTGCCAAGACAAATAGTTTTAAAGCTTTCGGGAAATAGAGCTAAGGAACAGAAGGTCTTCTGAGAATTAAACTATTCTATTAAATCCAGTTTATCTTTTTTATTCTCTTTGTGTTCTCTCCTGTAAGCTGATTGATAATTTAAAGATCATTTGGCCAAGATGTCATTTTATTCTTTTAGAGTAGTTTTTGCGGTTTCGTTTTTAAGCGTTTTTGTTTCTTTAGAGTGCTTTTCGCAAAGTAAATTAGACAGCATTCAAGTTTTGGATGAAGTTGTCTTTGTTAAGCAACAAATTCCGAAAGAGATAATCCCCGTGCAAACTTTATCGGGTGAGATTTTGGAAAAACTTAGTGCTCACTCTGTAGCCGATGCGCTTCGGTATTTTTCCGGAGTCCAGTTGAAGGATTATGGTGGTATCGGTGGCTTGAAGACAGTAAATATACGAAGTATGGGGAGTCAGCATGTAGGGGTTTTCTATGATGGTGTCGAAATAGGAAATGCACAAAATGGAGTTGTTGATCTTGGTCGTTTCTCTCTGGATAACATGGATGCCATTTCTTTATATAATGGGCAAAAAAGTGCCATATTTCAACCTGCAAAAGACTTTGCTTCCGCCAGTTCAATCTATATGATTGCAAGAACTCCTCAATTCAAAGAAAATAAAAAGTATAATTTCAAAGGAACATTTAAAACCGGAGCTTTCGATTTGATTAACCCTTCTGTGTTATGGGAACAAGCCATATCTGAAAAAATTAGTAGTTCTCTGAATCTGGATTATTTAAACTCGTCCGGAAAATATAAGTTCAGAGATAGAGTAAAATATCCCGATTCTAATACCGTAGCTTATGATACTACTGCCACAAGAGAAAATGGAGATATTGAATATTTCAGAATAGAGCATGCTCTGTTTGGTAAAATAAATAACGGAGAGTGGAAAACCCGCACTTACTTTTATAAGTCAGAAAGGGGTTATCCTGGTTCGACCGTAAAGAAAGAGCCCGGAGTATACCTGAATGAAGATCGCCAGTGGGATGAAAATTTCTTTTTTCAGGCTTCTTTTAAGAAACGGCTTAATAAACTATACAGCGTTTTATTTAGTGGGAAATATGCACACGACTATCTCAGATATCTGGCCGATCCCGAAAAAGACGAACAAGTGGTTATCATAGTAGACAACACTTATAAGCAAAACGAGGCCTATATGTCTTCTGCTAATATGTTCAATATATTACCTAATTGGAGTGCCAATATATCAGTAGACTATCAATGGAATAAAATGGATTCCAATTTAAAAGAGTTTATGAATCCTACAAGACATTCAACATGGATTGCAGCCGCCAGTTCCTTATATCTGAACAGACTAAAATTACAAGCCGGTTTATTAGGTACTTTTGTTTCGGAAGCATCCACACAAACTATTCCTCAATCAGACGAAAAGATAAGAAAAGATGAAAACTGGCATCGATTTACTCCTGCCATTATAGCTTCTATACAACCTTGGGAACAATATGATTTCCATATACGGGCATTCTACAAAAAGATATTCCGCATGCCTACTTTTAATGAAATTTTTCTCACCATTATAGGCAGTGGGGCTTCAAAGCTCAAACCGGAATATGCCACACAGTATAATATAGGTACTACTTATGGAAAAAACATGAACCAGCCGTTCTTAGATAAAATAGAAGGGCAGGTTGACTTGTATTACAATGAAATAACCGACAAACTTATTGCTGTTCCGGGTGGTCAGAACTTCCGCTGGACTATGATGAATCTGGGCCGTGTAAAAATAAAAGGTATAGATGTTGCTTTGAGTACGGAATCTCAATTGGGGCGTGATTTGGCATTGAATACAAGAATAAACTATACTTACCAACAGGCAAGGGATTATTCTTATCCCGAGCTTGATGCACAGGGAGAGCACGATTCTACATACAAAGGCCAGATCGCCTATATTCCTTGGCATAGCGGTTCGGTTATTATCGGAGCCGATTATAAATCATGGGGGATGAGTTATAGTGTGATATACTCAGGTGATCGCTATACGGGAAGTGCGAATATTAAAGATAACAAAGTGCAGGCATGGTATACACATGATCTGGCTCTGAATAAATCTTTTAAATGGAAAAGCACAATGTTCAAAGCAACGGCAGAAGTGAACAATCTATTGAATCAGCAATACGATGTCGTACAGAATTATCCTATGCCCGGAACAAATTTCAAATTTATTCTCAGTGTAAATTTTTAGTGGAACTTCAATTAATATAGATAATGAAAACTTCAATTTCAAAACCATTATTATTAGTAATACTCGTGATTACGGCAATCGTATTCAATTCTTGCCGGGGAGATGATGAAGAAATCACGCCTCCCGGTGTAATACCTGTTGCGCCACCTTCTCTGGGACCGGTCAAAGGGTTTTATCTTTTGAATGAGGCAAATATGGGAAGTAACAAATCTTCTATTGATTATTTTGATTCGGAATCCGGATACTATTTCCGAAATATATATCCAACCATCAACCCCGGAGTGACAATGAAACTCGGTGATGTTGGCAATGATATTCAAATATATGGAAACAAGTTGTATGCAGTTATCAATTGTTCACACTATGTAGAAGTCATGGATCTGAATACTGCAAAGCATCATAACTCCATCACAATAACAAACTGTAGATACATAGTATTTGACAAAGGCTATGCCTATGTCAGTTCATACAATGGCCCTGTTCAGATAGACCCTAAAGCTCCACTTGGAAGTGTAGTGAAAATAGATACCACTAATATGGCGGTTGTGGGAACTTGTATGGTAGGGTATCAGCCTGAAGAAATGGTTATAAAAGGGAATAAACTATATGTTGCGAATTCGGGAGGATATCGTGTCCCGGACTATGACAATACTGTATCGGTTATCGATTTAAATACTTTTAAAGAAGAGAAGAAGATTACAGTCGGAATAAATCTGCATCGTTTGGAACTCGATAATTATGGCAATTTATATGTCTCATCGAGAGGAGATTATAAGACAATCTCTTCAAAAACGTATATTATAGACACCAATACTGATAAAGTAACCGATGTGCTACATCTTTTACCTAACAGTAATATGACATTATCGGGTGATTCTCTATATGTGTATAGTGTGGAGTGGAGCCATATTACAGAGAAGAATACTGTCTCATATGCCATTGTGGATACACGGACAAAGAAAATTGTAACACGCAACTTCATAACAGACGGAACTGAAAAATTTATAAAAGTGCCATATGGATTAGCTATCCATCCTCAAACAAAAGAAATATTTGTGACTGACGCCAAAGACTATGTCAGTCCGGGAACATTATACTGTTTCGATTCTAAAGGAAAAAAGAAATGGCAGGTAATTACCGGGGATATTCCGGCACATATCGTGTTTACAGATAAAAAATTACAGAATATAGAATTGCTGTCTAATAATCAAAATTAAAAAAAGAGATAAGCTAAAAGACAGTTACTTTCCTGAATTCGATTAACCAAGCCGGATATAGAGTTGTAATTTTATATAAAAAATGGAGCAGCCATCTCAGCTACTCCATTTTTAATATAAGGTATTCCCGGTGATTTTAAGCCCTGTCTTATTTTATTCATAAAAACTCTGCGCCCCTTTTTTCATCTCCTTCCATTTCACAGGATCATGCCCTGTTACTACCAATGCATTTGTCCGGTTGGCGATTGCTCTTAGTTTGGCTACAGACCGGGCCGCATCCTGAGCAGAAGTCAAAAATCCGGGTAAGGCTTTATCTTCCCAATGATCCGTTGTATAAGCTGCGTCAGCTGTTAAGATAATAGAACCACTTTGAGGTAAGTTTACGATAAAGCTACAATGTCCGGGCGAATGTCCCGGAGAGGGAACTATCAGAACGCTGCCATCTCCCATAACATCATATATATCATGGTTATTAATATCGATGATGTCCCAGTTAAGATTCGGCCTGTCAAAATCATTCCGTATATAACCACCCTTTGCGAACCAATCGGCTGTATAAGCATATTCATATTCTTTACGGTGTACGATATGTGTTGCATTTGCAAATCTTCCGATTGCACCTGTATGATCTAAATGTAAATGTGATTGTAATACATATTT
>JAISUS010000020.1 GCA_031271965.1 Prevotella sp.
AGACTTCCCCGTTCGCTACATCGTGTAAAGATGTAACAATACCTTCCACTCCTATTTGGCGAAGCATCGGCAATGTTATTTTATCTCCCTCGCCAAACCATCTCCATGTTTTTTCCATATTTTTAGTTATTCATTTACAAGTATCCCTTCAGTAATACCACTATCGTTATAGCTATCAACCCGATAACTATATTTAATTCCTTTTGTCAATATGTGTATTAACAAAGAAGACTTCTCCTTGTCTTTAACCTGAATAGATAGGTTTAGAAAATCGGGATGATATCCGAATCTTATTAAATATCCATCTGCATTTTTTACAGGCTCCCATGATAGAAGAGCATAACGTTCATCCTCTTTGTCTCTTTCGATACCATTTATCTTAACAGCATCGGGCAATGAAGAATTACCGGAACCAAATACGCGCAAATCAAGTAAAGCAAACTTTCCATTCCTTGGAGTATGAATATTCTCTACTTTAATATATCTGGTTTCGATAGGCTTAGCCAATTCAATGTAATCGTGAAGGACAATTGTTTTATTTTCAGATTTATCAATTATCAACATCCAGTCTTTAGCATCCTCGGATGCATAAAGTTTATATGCATGATATTCTGTATCCTCAGGGGCTTCCGGGTCAGCATCCTGATCTGCAAAATTTACTTGAATCGCATTAATTTTAACTTTTTTATTGAGATTCATCATAAACCATTCACCCTCATTTCCGCTTGTTGCCGACCACCATGTACGTACATTTTCATCCGAAGCATTTCTTACATCAAAATTCTCTAATGTGGATGAAGCCGAACATTCTTTATTATAAGATTGAACCATCCATCCAACGGTAGAATTGCTATCAGAAGATGTTATTTTCTTTTGTGGCATAGGTATAGGATAATCTCCCAAAACCGTATGCACTTTCATTCTTCCTTGTTCGTCGAAAGAAACAGGAAATAGAGCAATCCGTCGTTCAAATTCATCGTGGTTTCCTACCCACATCGTAGTAGCTTGCCACCAATTGTTATATTTATCCTGAAATACGGAACTATGACCGGCTCCACCTATAAATCCCCCTACCTTCATAGATACAGGATTGTATGGCATTTCTATGAAAGGGCCGTCTGCATTGTCCGATTCCATTATAACATCGCAGTACCAGTTACAGATAGTGCCCGGAGTTGCGTATTGCAAATAATACTTATTATTGTTCTTTACAATCCATGCTCCTTCGGGACATGGCAGATATTTATATTTATCCTTCCACTCAGGCGATTCAATCTCATCATAGATTTCACGTCTTCCGAAGTGATACCCTGACTTACAATCGTTCACGTCGGTTATGTAATCACGTAATAGTTTAAACGAATTAGGTTTTTCTTCAAATGTAGCCGGATCTACTTCAAAATATTTTGTCGGCTGATCCGCCCCTAACCCATAATAAACATGATAACTGCCATTGTCTATAAACAATGTAGGATCAGCCATACGCCTCACTTCTCCGCACTTTTCCCAAACGCCGCTTTCAGGATCGGATGAACGAAATACATTTGTTGTTTTTTGCTCTCTTTTCCGGTTGAAGTTGATAAAGTATACATACTTTTCATCTGCAGCTACAGCCGGGGCAACATAATGATCAACATCTAAAGGGGAAGGCTCTATAGATTGATCGAAATATACATTTTTCCAAATCATCAAATCGTCTGAAACTCTGTACCCTCCAATATCCTGTGTCGTGAAAAGATAGTATTTATCTTTAAACAAAACGACAACAGGATCGGCTGAGGTGCGCGATTCCTTTCGCTTTTCGCTGAACTTTCCCCAACCATAATCAAGATTCAACGGATTACAATATGTTGTATGTCCCAATTCTACTCCGTTATTCTTCGTTTTACAGGAAATAATAAACGGAATAGATAGAACTATCAGAATGAATTTTCTCATACCTTTAATAACCATTCTTAGGTCTCTTATTCTATTCAGAAAATTTTCAATATCGGTTTATGCTCCGACTCCTTAGAGTATATAATGCACTTGCGCCCTTTATCATAATCATCTCCCAGTTCGCGAGGCTCGCGTATCAAGATAAAAGTATAACTACTACTTCCCCGCCTCTTTACAATATTGGTAACATCAAGTTCGTGACGCCTTACCTGATGATTGAAAACCAGTTCTCCGGCAACATCAGCCCCGGTGCCGA
Source organism: Prevotella sp. (assembly GCA_031271965.1). GTDB lineage: Bacteria > Bacteroidota > Bacteroidia > Bacteroidales > Dysgonomonadaceae > Dysgonomonas. The sequence goes on from JAISUS010000020.1 coordinate 2,195, forward strand.
CATTCATCAACAGACCTTCTTTTTGACTCAAATCAGGTGCATTTTTCCATGAGATGGATTTTTCGTCCCAATTCTTATCCGGGATAGCATATACATGCAGGCGGTAAGGTACAGTATCCGTACTATTATAGCCAACAACACTAAGTATACATTTATTCAGATCATTCAAATCTTTTTTGCCCAAATCAAACCTGATATATGCAACACTATTGTTGTCGAAAGATCGTGAATCCAGTGTTATAGGCATATCAGGGCTGTTATAGTTATTATTGACATACTTCCCTCCCCTGATCCCGGCATCTGCCGTCGCAATTATTTCTTTGTTCTTGCCGTTCTTTATAGGTATGGAAATAAGCTGCACACTTTGTGCCGGAAGTTTATGTCTGACAGATTGTATATCAGATAAAGACTTGATTTCAACCAACTCGCCATAATACTGTGAACTGACTTCCTCTACAAACATATTGCTTGCAGGAGATAATTTCAGGTCGGATAGATTAAAGTTTAGTTCATAGTCAAATTTATTACGGTTTACCAGCCAAATATAATATGTCTGGGTTTTCTCATCGTAAGACGTATTTATATTCATATCCAGATCTCCAACGGATACATTGGTTTTTAATAAAGGCTTCTCGTTTTTAAAGCCTTTGGCAAACAGCCTGACCACTTCTCCGGTACGCTGAATACCACTTATATCGAAAGACTTATCAGCATTGCCCATAAAATCTTTTGCAAATAGTTTCACTTCCCTTACCTTGACAGTACCCTCATCTTGTATAAGCAAGCGTACTTTATTCGTTAATACAGGCTTTTTGAATTCCCATAAAACCTGAGCATATTTACTTTTATTTTCGGCAGCACCATCTATATCATGCCAACCTGTACCATTCCAAGCCTGAAGCTTGAAATTTTTTATCCTGTCCGGAGAGGTGAAAACTCCGTAAGATGAACCCGTATAAACAACAGCACCACCTAGTTCGGTTTCAGTTTGCAGATCAATTTCTATCCATTTTTCTCCATCAGAGGAATTCAACCAAGCTGACTCGTCAGACTTATCTCCATCGGTAACGTAAGATGCCTTGTAATTTGCGTCTTGGGCATTTGTTTTAACCGGCTTACCAAGTGCAAGGTTATCCTGTGAATCTTCTAAAAAGCGTGTTCCCTTCCATATGTGGTGATGTCCCGATTTTATTCCTCTGGTATATGTCTCACTAGCCGTATTTGCCAGTTTAAAAGCCCACATCCCATATCCGCCATTATTCATATTGTTGGCATAAATACCTGCCCATTCTGTAAATAAAGAAGGGCTGTCCATTGTTTCTTCCCTATCGATAAGATAGGCATTCATCCACCGTCCTATCTCGGTAAACACAATAGGTATTTCTTTCTGTAAAGGATGATTTTTAATCAGCAAACTCCTTATTTCGTTAACCTTATTTGTGTAACCTATGGCAGGGATATTATATGAATGAGTAGAAAATATATCGAGCAGGTCGTAATCTATGGTTTTACCTTTGTAATCAGTCCGTACTGAAGCTATAACCGAAGACCACCAGTTGGTATTAGTCCCCGCGGTAACGGGACTAACAATTTTACACTTCAAATTTTTCCCATATAAGCGGTTAACATCAGAAACAGCACACCTTACAGCATCCGAAACGATCTTTAACGCATCTATATATTGATCGAGTTTCATATTAGCATGGGCATGGTTAGGTTCATTATGCATGGCATACATTTCCACATCTCCTGTTTTTGATGCATAATATGCCAATGCATAGAACTTTAACCATTGATCCCATTTATTTTGCCAATCTCCGGTAAAGTCAGTTGAATTTATTTGTAAAACGACATCAATACCCAGTCTTTTCAATTCGGACAAAGCATAATCAAATACCATTGAATTGGTAGAATATACCTCGTTAGAAGCTACATCTTTTATTATATCCCAACGAATGTAAGGATTCGACTCCGGATTGTCAGTCACCAACTTCTTCATCTCATCGAACCGGCTAAGATTATCTACCGTCTGTTTTAAATCAACAGCATTATCCGGTATATATTGACTTAGAGAAGTCCACACACGCAAAGAATTAATTCCTGAATATTCGAGCCATCCTGAAATGTTGCTTCCGGGCATATAATACCCTTGATTATATCCTACATATTTCATAGAATGGCCTATGATATTATTCTTAATTTCTACCTGAGCTTGGTTTTCCTCTTTCTTACCCGGATTGTCTTCAGGTTCAAAATCGATATCACTAGAGAACACCTCCCCTTTTTCTTGTCCGAATATCTGTATATCAACAATCCTTATCGGCTCTCCGTCTGTTGAGATAAGCCTCACCTTATAAGTCGTAACGGAAGGATTAATCCCGAATGTAACAACACTCTTCCGGTTTTCGACAAGTTCGGTATTCGGAAAATCAGTCCAGTTGGCATCATCCCAATATTGAAACTTTAAATTCTTTATACAATAGAACCCTGCCGCCTTTTCCTTTTCCCGAACGCTCATTTCGTTTTCGGGGATTCCGTTGTACAAAACTATTTTATTAATCTCGTAATATTTTTTCAAGTTTATCTCTGCCCATTGTGGCGGACGTACATCATTTGTAGGTATCCACGTCGATGATTTCGATATGCCACCGTCTACAATCAAAGACTCCGGATAGCGTGGATTTTCAGAGCTTACTTTGACTGGTTTTCGGTGTGCTATATTTTGAGCTATGGATACCTGTAGGCTAAGTATCCATAGCATAACAAAATAAAATATATGTTTGATTCTCATAAATTATACTATTTCTGATAGCCTTCATTCTGAGGAAATACACTTTCACCACCCATCTGTTCGATCTGAACAAGTGGTATCGGCCAGCGTACATGGTGATCTTTTATATTTGTACGAGGCAGAGTATAATCGGCTGAGACTGCTTCACTTTTAGTTTCTCCACCATGAGCACGCACGCGTTCAAGAAATTTTCCTGTACGTTTTAATATTTCAAAACGTGATCCTTCCAGATGAAGTTCTCTGGCATGTTCGTCCAATATCATGTTTTCGGTAAGTGTTCCTTCAAACTTATCATTGCCCGCACGCATCCAAGTCTTATTATAATAGTACAAAGCCTTCGGATCACTTCCTCCATTTTTCCTCATATATGCCTCAGCTCCCAGCAAATAAGTTTCAGCGACACGATATACAATGATATCTTTATAGCTTACAGTTTCGTCTGCTGAAATTTGAGTCCATTTATCAAAATATTTAAGAGAGCTTGTATGCTTGGTTTCCATAAAACTCGTATTTGTCACAGAAGCTTCTTGTCCCAACACTTTACCTGCAGGTAGAAGTTCCGGATAGATATATACCCACTCGTTGGAATGCCTGAAAAACTGCTTGTATCTGACATCTTTGGTCTTATCATACAACGAAACCAGATAAGCATTTGGATAAGCACGTCCCCAAGCATATCCACCCAAAGCAAGATCACGTTTAAAACCTGGAATTTTATTATAAGCCGGAGTGTATATCAAAGACAGGCGATGTCCTGCACCTCCACCTCTTTGTCTCGAAAACTGATAAGTATATATAGCTTCGCTATGTAATAACTCAGGGCCTTCGAATACATCCTTAGGTGATGGCAGAAGCTTATATGGCCCGGAAGTATCAATATCATCTACCTGTTTGATGGCTTCCGCCCAATCTTGTCTCCACATGGCAACCTTTGCTTTCAGATGTTTGGCTACACCTTTAGTAAAACGTCCCGGATATGAATCGGAGCTTGTCCAATTCAGATATTCCGCCGCTGTATCCAAGTCACGATATATAAGATCTAAAACATCTTTCGGATCGGCCGGTTTAAATGTTATGTCATTCACATTGTCTCTGGTTACAACTACTGTGTCTAGATTAATCCTGTCGAATCGCACAAGTAATTGAAAATATGATTTTGCCCTGAAAATAGAAGCCTCAGCAATAGCACGTTTCACTATGTCATTGGATTCCATCTCCCTCCCATATTTGATTATTTCATTGGTTTTCCCAATAATGTTATAATAAAATTGCCATACATATGCTACCTCTCCATTTGTAGGCTGAATATCATTGTAACGGAAAAAAGTTGCACCTCCTCCGCCTCTAAATACATCTATATCCGTACCTCTATCTATAAGCACTGAATATACTGTGCTTTCGGAGTTCGGGATCATGGAACGATCCACATTATATAATGCAATGCATTCGTTTAAAAGCCCTTCAGGGGTACTTTGCAGATAATCAACTGTAGTTGAACTCTTTGACTCTTCTGTAAGAAAATCTTCGCAGCTACACAAAACGAAAGCTAAAGAAGCGAAGAGATATAAATATTTAAACTTTTTCATAGCTTCTGGATTTTTAGAATGAAAGATTAACACCGAAAACAACTTGTTTAGGTTCCGGATATTGACCCGGATTTAATTCAGGACTATAAGATTTGAAATCTGTCTTTGTATAAAGATTTGTTGCTGTACAATATAATCTCAGCTTTTCTATACTAGCCTTTCGCGTCCATTTCGCAGGGAATGTATAACCTAAAGTTAAAGTTCTAAGACGGAAATAGGACGCATCCTGATAACCTAATGTCTGCTGATATTTAGGATTGGTATCATAATCCGGTCTTGGAGCCGAATTTGAAGGGTTTTCCGGAGTCCAGTAATCTACTTTCATTCCGTTTAGCTTTCCTTGCAACGAGCCTCCACTGTTAGCATCATATAAGTAAGCATTTCTTTTGAAACCACCATGTGTATTATATAATTCCAAATATAAGTCAAAACCTTTATAATATACGTTGGTTGTGAATGTTCCAAACCAATCCGGATCTCTTTGATAGAATATACGATCCTCCGTTGTAATTTCTCCGTTTCCATCTATATCCTTCAATTTGATATCTCCGGGTTTTGAATCAAGACCTTCTACACCCGGAATGCCCGGTTTTAATTTACCATTTTCGTCGAAATCGCTTGTTTGATAAATTCCATCGAACTTATAATCATAATATACATTTATCGGTTGACCTATATACCAGTTATTCCCAGGATTGTCTAACGGTTTACCATTCATGTCGACCCGTTCGTCAATTCTTACGATTTCACTTTTTGTTTTTGAAAAATTGATTCCTGCTGTTAATATAAAATCTTTTTGCCTGATAATATCACCGTTGAGCACGATATCAAATCCTTGGGTCTTGGTTTCTCCCAGATTGTCGAGCATCTGGGTATAACCGATTGCTTGAGGAAGTTCTCTGGTTACAAGAAGATCCTTGGTCTTGGTAAAGTAATAATCGAAAGAGAGCGTAACTCTTTGTTTGAAAATACCCCAGTCTAAACCGATATTTGCCGATGTGGTCGATTCCCACTTAATATTCGGATTCTTTAGTTCACTTGTAGGTAAAAAACCAATAATTAGCTGATCTCCGAATAACATAGGATAATCATTAACCAAGCCTAACGATCTGTATGGTGAAATGGCTTGATTACCTACCGAACCATAACTAGCTCTTAATTTAAGGGATGAAATCCATTTGGTATTTTTAAGAAAGTTTTCCTCATTGATTCTCCATGCTAAAGATGCAGAAGGGAAATTACCCCATTTATTATTGTTTCCAAACACACTTGAACCATCACGTCTAACTGACAGATTTAGTAAATATTTGTCCATTAGATTGTATCGTACACGTCCAGCAAAAGACACAAGATTCCGCTCTGTAAATCCCCTTATCCCCGATTTCAAAACACTGGCATCAACGAGTCCGTTATAACTCAGGTCATCGAAAGTGGAACCTTCGGCATTGAATCCTACAGATCTCGATCTACTTTTATCTATACTCTGAATCAATGTAAAGTTAAGGTCATGAACAGTCTTATACTTAATATCATAATTGACAATATTTTCAAGTATTAATCGGTCGTTGTAAGAATAAGATATAGATCCGTTACTTTTTCCACCAGGATAATTTGCTGTTTTATAATCTCCGTTTTCTCTATCGTATTTATTCAGCGATGCATTTACTCTATAGCTAAATCCCTTAAAAGGTTTCAGGATAGCAAATACAGACAAATCCAATTTGTCTGTAGATGTTTTACTTTCAGACTCCTGTATTTTATACAATGGATTAGGTGTAGAAGAATCATCTATATACTTTGTAGGGTTTCCATTTTCATCAAAAGGCCTGGATATAGGAGAACGGGTTATAAATTCACTGAAAGCACCATCTTCAATATTTTGGGTACTTCTTGAAAAGCTTATATTACTGCCTACCGTCAAAAACTTATTCAAATCCCAGTCCAAATTCAGCCTGAAGTTACTTCTCTGATAATCGGCAGGAGAAACCATACCATCCTGATAATAATGTCCGATAGCCAATGCTGCTTTCATGTTTTCACTCCCCCCCCTGACACTTAAGTCATGTTTGGTAAGCCATGCCGATTTTATCATCAGATCTTCCCAGTTTACAAATTTCTTACTTTCATAAACTTCCTCCATTACTCTATCTTGTAATACGTCGTGAATTGTTTCGGGATATTCTCCTCCATTAGATGTACGCCTGGCTTCACGACGAAGAGCATACCACTCTTCACCATTATAGAAATCGAAATTTCTGGATAGTCGTTGTATTCCGGCGTATCCGCTATAATCTACTACAACCTTTCCAGCCTTACCTCTTTTTGTTGTGATAAATATAACTCCATTGGCCGCTCTTGCACCATATATAGATTGCGATGCAGCATCTTTCAGAATTTCGATAGAAGCGATATCCTGAGCATTCAACTCATTTATTCCACCATCTAAAGGAATACCATCTACAATATATAAAGGATCGTTCCCTCCGGTCAATGACCTTGAGCCTCTGATCAACAATGAAGATCCCGATCCCGGACGCCCGGAGTTTAATGTAACCTGTACACCCGGAGCCTTACCACGAAGCATCTCACTTACGCTGGATGCCGGAGTCGCTATCAGATCGTCAGCTTTTACAGATGAAATAGCTCCCGTCAGATCGCTTTTTCTGGCTGTACCATAACCGATGACTACAACTTCTCCTAAATCTGTTTGGCTTCCCTCCATGACAACGTTAATAACCTTTCTGTTGCCGACAACGACCTCTAAAGGCTTATAGCCTATATATGTAAATTCCAGAATCTCATGCTGAGTCGCCTGTATTCTATAATTTCCATCGAGGTCACTTACTGTTGTTCTAGTTGTCCCTTTTACTTTTACCGTTACTCCTATCAGAGGTTCCGAACTGTCGCTGACAGTTCCTGTAATTTCCGTCTGTTGTGCAAATATTGGGTTTAATATCCCAATAAGACAGATTATAACTACATACAATTTTTTTTTCATAGTTATAGATTTAAGTATTAATTTTTATAGGCTTTATCTAAATATAATGGTTGTCCGCTATACGCTTTTTTGGATGTCCAGTCCTGAGCTTTACTATTCCAGAAATCATCGCCGGCATTCAGGCCTAATGGGAGAAAAACTCCGGAACAAAGATATAGGCTGCCTGTCGATATATAACTTTCACCTACACCGATTTGATCTCCGCAGAATCCAACCTTTAGCCATCCATCCTGATTAAATGTGCCGGGAGCCGTAATTTGCCTTTTTATAACAGCTGTCAGCGCAGACCTAACCTGTGCAGGAGATACTCGTTGTGGTAATATTTTACGGTAAGTAACATCAGCCAAAGCCTGAAAAGCGCCAAAACGATATGCCAGCGATCTGCCAATAACCGGATAAGCACCTTCGGGTGAAATCATGCGTTCTTGTTGTTCAGCATAACGTACATAGCGTGGAAGTTGAATATCATAAAAATCGGCACCCTCGGCATTGTATTTTTTCATCACATCCAATACCTGAACCATCATCGGCTGAATCACAAAGCTGTTGTAATAATCTAAATGAAATTCGGAACCATCACCATACCAGGCATCTCCTTTGTACCAATCTTTATGCTTTTGGAGAGCATAATTTACAACTTCAACATTCCATTCTCCGGCAAATTCTTTTAAAGCTGCTTCAATCATTGCCGAAAAAAAGAGCCAATTTGTTTCAGAAGGCTTAATTATACGTGTTGATTTTAATGCCTCTATCAATCTCAACTGCGTTGTTTTATCAAGCCTGTCCCATGTCTGAGTTTTGGCTCTTAATAAACCATGTGCCAAGAAAGCTGCATCTACCAATGGTTGTCTGCCGTTATTGAAGTTCAGATTGTCGGGAGAGTTTGGGTCAACACAATTTTTAAGGCATTCAAGTGTCATGGCAATATATTTACCCCTCAGACGGCCTTCCACTGTATTGTCTTCTCCGAGTTCAAGCCAAGGAGCAATACCGGTAAGAGTTCTGCCAAAAGCTTCAAGATGCGTCACTTCCTTACGTTTTTCAATATCTGTTGCACTTGATTCAACCGGCATGTTTTGTTTCAGTGTATTTGCACTAAGGTTAGATAATACAGGATCTATTATTCTTACCATAGAACTTATCCAAAAAGCACGATCTTTATTCTTTGAAGCAGGAGCAATTACGTCAACTACATCCTTCTTGTCAAGCAATCGTTTATAACGAGACATAGCCTCTACAAAATAATAGTCGGCATATGACAAAGGTACATCTATTTCGCTCTTTTTAGCCATAAAACCAGTGCTATGCATTAGAATAAAACCAGCATTATCTCCTATTTTTTTTGCACGATAATTCTTTGAAGCCAGTGATTTTATTTGTGTTTCAGCTGTCTTCAGACAAAGTGCAGATAATTCTCCATCCAAATAGGTACTCAACTCGACAAGAGCCGAGGCCATAATAGCTCCGGCAGAAGCATCCCTATCTTCTTTAGGTATATTTGGAGCATCGAAATCCCAATACGGAATTTTATCTTTTGGCATATTAGGATGATTAATAATGTATTCGGCTATATTACTTGCAAAATCGAGATATCTACGATCTCCTGATTCGCGATACATCATAGTAAAGCCATACAATCCCCATGCTTGTCCTCTTGACCACGATGAATTGTCGGACACGCCCTGATGTGTTACCTGGGATATAACTTTACCTGTAATGGTATCGTAACTTACCACATGATATGAACTGAAATTATCACGATAATGATTCTTCATGGTCTTATCAGCATGCGAAAGAGCCATATTATAGAACTTGTTATCACCGCTATAGGCAGAAGATACAGATAGAAGCTCTAAGTTCATCATGTTGTCTATGATAACACTAAACTGCCATTTTTTACTATTCCATGAACGAGTACACCCTGTTACCGGATGAAATCGTGTAGAGAGTGATTGTGCAGCAGTATTTATAACATCACGATAGCTTTCGTTCCGGGTCAGTCTATAGCCATTACCAAAGCTACAGTTGATGATGAAACCTACATCGTGATTACTTGTGGTATATTTTTCGGGTTCTACACGAGTAGTCATGGTTTGTGCAGCCTGTTTAATGCTCGCATCGTTGGCATATTCGTACAGATACCATAATGTTCCGGGATAGAAACCGCTTGTCCACCATCCGGAATTACATGTCACAAGCTGACCATTTTCAGATGTTTTCGGTAATTTTCCTTCCTGATTTTTTAATTGATCGTACATGTACATAGATTGGTTGACTGAAAACTGCATTGCTTCGTCAATCAGCTTCCTCATCGAGGGATTTGGTTCTCCTGCTTTTATATACAAAATGACACATAAGAAAATAAAGAGAGAGAGAGTTCTTTTCATGATATTTAAAGATTTATGTTCTGAAAATTATTTTTGCAACTATACAATGAGCCTGCTTTTTAAAAGGAAACTCTAAGAGCAAAAATAGAGGATGTTGTTTTTAGAATATGAAACATAAATACATGTTTAAATTAAATTTGTACGAATATCAAGAATGAATATAAATATTGTGTCACATAATATAAAAATTGTACGGAACTTTTTTTTTAACACTCTAGCAAGTAGGCTTTCACATGTAAAACAGTATGTTTGCATATAGCCTGACTATACCATGTTTTATGAAAAAATTACACTGCTTAATAATTGCCTTATTACCAATTTTTGTTTATTGTCAAGAAATTTATTTTGAACATTTGAGAGTTGAAAATGGGCTTTCGCAACCAAGTGTGTTGTCTATATATCAGGATGAACTTGGTACCATGTGGTTTGCAACCCGCGATGGGCTAAATCGCTATAATGGAAAGGAGATTGAAGTTTTCAAACCTATTTATGGAGATCCGTCCAGTATTCCGGCAAATAATGTACGTTTAGTATGCGGAGACCAAAAAGGACATCTATTTGTTCATTCAAAGTACACGGCATCCCAATACGATTTAAAAACACAAAAGTTCAGTCAAATAAAAGAAGGAGGGGTACAAACATTACATTACCAAAACAATACTTTGTGGGTATGCACATACGATAGCATTTTTTCTTATCATACAGATGATAAATCCCTCAAGCTATTCTATGCTTTTGATAAATTTTTGGGTGTGAATATAACCTCCGTATTGGAATCGTCCGACAAAAAACTTTTGGTGGGCACTCAGGGCAAAGGACTTTATGTAGTTAATGCAAACAAGAAAATAGACCATATTCTTCCTGATATCCATGTCGTAAGTTTTTATGAAGATATATACGGAAATGTATGGATTAGTACACGGTGGACGGGGCTAATTGTGTTGAAAGACAATAAGATCATAGCCCACTATACTCATCAGGTCGATAATCCTATGTCTATATCGTCCGATTTCGTCAGAGCCGTCTGTATGGACAATCTTGGAAATTATTGGGTCGCAACATTGGAAGGGCTTCATAAACTTAACGTTAAGACCAATACATTTGAGCAGTACCGCAATTTACAAAGTGAGTTTGTGGGACTCGGAAATTCTTCAATCTGGTCAGTCATCAAAGACAAACACGGAACTATCTGGTTGGGAAGCTATTTCGGAGGAGTTGATTACTTCAACCCCGAAAGCGGTTTCTTTTCTATATATAAAGCAGATGAATCTGACTCCCAGAAGTTGGGGTTCTCGGTTATCTCCCGTATGGTAGAAGACAAGCTTGGAAATCTATGGATAGGGACCGAAGGCGGAGGTTTAAATTACTTAGACAGAAAAAGTAGAAAATTCAGGCATTTCAAACATAATCCATTGATAAACAGCATTTCAAATAATATTGTAAAAAGTCTTCTGTATGATGAAGAAAATGAAACATTATGGATAGGAACCCATTTGGGAGGGCTTAATAGCTACGATATAAAAAGAAATATTTTTAATACCTATTTGTTCAAACCCGATAGTAAAGGGCAGAACCATGAAGATGGTATCAGACATATTCTGAATTATAAAGATAAAATAATTATAGGTTCGATGAGGGGTGTAAAACTTTTCGATAAAAAAAGCCGTCAGTTCACGAGGCTTATCGAAGATGATAATGATAAGATGAACCAACGGCAGATCATAAATATGATGATAGATAAAGACGAGAACTTATGGTTTTCTATTGCAACAGACCTTTACAGGTACGACCTGAATAAAAAGCAATTATATAAAATGCTCAAGAATTTTCAACTAGGAAATAGCATAAGCGTAATATATCAGGATTTATCAGGCAGAATATGGCTGGGGACTACGGGACGCGGTATAGGATTGTTTAATTTTGAGAATGATTCGATCTTTTTTTATGATTCGAATAATTCGGAGTTGATGAATGATTATATAAACGACATAAAAGAAGCAAAATCAGGAGATATTCTTATTTCTACAAATTTAGGGTTATCACGCTTCAATATAGATAGAAAAAGGTTTCAGAACTACAATACCAACAATGGCTTTCCTATATCGACCATCAACGAGAACAGTCTTTACATAACAAAGGATAAAGAAATATTTTTGGGAGGAACGACAGGACTAATATCATTTTATGAGACTAATCTGAATAGAAAATCAAAGCCGACTGAAATAAATTTTGTAGGGTTGAGAGTCAATAATGAAAAAGTACTGCCGGGAGATAAAACAAATATATTAAAGGAATCTTTTTATTATACAGATGAAATAGAGTTGAATCATAACCATTCGATTATTACCATTGACTTTGCAACTACTGGTTATACCAGGTCTATGAATGCCGATATTCAATATATGCTTGAAGGTTTTGACAAGAAATGGACATCGTCAGGATTTAGAAATAGCGTTACCTATACTAATTTAAATCCGGGGGCTTATAAGTTGCATATGAGAGTAGACCCAAATGAAACAGAGGATGGGAACAGCCCGGTGAAAACCTTATCTATCATTGTCAATCCACCGTTTTATAAGACTGCACTGGCATATACTATTTACATATTATTGGCTGTCGGCCTGATCCTTTTTATCCTGAATTTTTATATCTCCAAGCTGAAATTTAAAACAACACTCGAATTTGAAAAGAAAGAGAAACTGCGAATGGAAGATCTTAACCAGTCAAAACTTCGTTTTTTCACAAACATCTCTCACGAGTTCCGTACTCCGTTGACTATCATAACCAGCCAAATAGAGATGATATTGCAGATGAATGATATCAAACCCTCTATATATAATAAATTACTGAGTATTTTCAAGAATACAGAAAGAATGAAAAAACTCATCAATGAACTCATTGATTTTCGAAAACAAGAACAAGGATATCTACAAATCAAAGCATCTAAACAAGACCTGATTACCTATTTATATGAGATATATCTTTCATTTAAAGATTTAGCGGCATCCCGTAATATTGAACTGACATTTTCTTCTAAAGTTTCAGAACTCGACGTTTGGTTCGATGTAACGCAATTAGAAAAAGTGTTTTATAACCTGCTGTCCAATGCTTTTAAATATACTCCCGACAAAGGGAATATAACTATATCCGTTGACACGAACCCAGCATATGTTATTATCAGCATATCCGATAACGGAGCCGGGATATATGAAGCAGATCTGAATAAAATATTTGAACGATTCTACCAAAGCGATAATACGACAAACAATTCGGTGAAAAATGTAGGATCGGGTATCGGTCTGGCAGTTTGTAAAAACATAGTAGATGCACATAAAGGGAAAATATCGGTTACAAGCAAAGAAAATATAGGAAGTACATTCTCTGTAACACTCCAACTTGGAGAAAACCATTTAGCTTCTGACGAAAAAGAAGATATGCCGATAAACAAAAAATTAAACACAGCCAAACAAAGCAATTTACTTATAGACAAACAATTTATACAGGAAGTAAAAAGTTCACAGGAGAAATTGACCAATGAACTTCCACTAATGCTGGTGGTAGAGGATGAAGAAGAGGTTAGGAAACTGCTGGCTGAACTCCTATCTCCATTTTTTAAGATCGTACAGGCAGAAGACGGTAAATCCGGCCTTGATAAAGTAAAAGAAATACAACCAGATATAGTTTTAAGCGATGTTATGCTTCCTTGTATGACGGGTATCGACATGTGCCACAAGATAAAAACAGACCTTGAAACATGCCATATACCGGTTGTTTTACTGACAGCTCAAACGGCAATAGAATATACTATAAAAGGGCTGAAAACAGGAGCAGATGATTACATCACCAAACCTTTTAATATTAAAGTGCTAATTTCCCGATGCAATAATCTGGTTAACAATCGTAAAATATTACAAAAGAAATATGCCAACGATCTCGATTTGTCGCCAAAAATGATAGCGACCAACGCTATGGAGCAGGAATTTATAGAGAAAGCGCATAAAATCATTGAAGAGAATCTGGATAATACCCAGTTTGATGTAAACGTCTTTGCTCAAAAAATGGCAGTAGGCAGGAATATGCTCTTTACTAAAATAAAAGGGATGACAGGGAAAACTCCAAATGAGCTAATAATCAATGTACGATTAAAAAAATCGGTAACTTTATTAAAAAGCCGTCCTGACTTGTCGATAGCGGAAATATCATACGAAGTCGGGTTCAGTTCGCCCAGTTACTTTATCAAATGTTTCAGGGAGCTCTATAACCATACCCCTGCAAGTTTTAGGAAACAATCTCACTAATTCATTGAATATCGTCTTAATTTAATACCGTTCAAAAAAGAATTTCCTTTTGACGCTTTGAACTGTACACGGATTCCTTTATTCGAATCTACTTTTACCATGATTTTTTTAGTCACAGCATTAAAATGGCCATACTCTTTAGCAATATTGAAATCTAAAAATAAAGGATTATCATTCAGGTAAATATCGAATATATTTTCTTTTTCTTCAATTTCTCCTTCCGTCAGGTTATGTACAACCTTAGACGACGCAGCAAAAACATCTGCAAACAACAATTCTAATTCATAAGTTCCATCCGGAACGTCAAACCTATATTCTTCTATTCCAGTCCGTAATGTCTGAAATAAAGGATTATCCACGGTATTGTTTATCTGGATTTGGGTTCCCAACCTAAATTTAGATGTTCTGAACATGTCGCCTCCTACATATCCCCAACTACCTTCAGTATATTCTTTATCAGCAACCCATGTCAATCCGCTTTCCTCTCCCGTATAAAAACAATTTCCCCCGACATTAATAGCCAGCTCCAAATTTCTGATATTTTCTTTGTTCAAAAACATAGAGACCGAACTGAAAGATATAGGCATCCCTGTCTCTATCAATTTTGTATTGTAAGCACCTTTCGCTGTAAAATAATGCTTTCCTCCGGTAAAAGGCACATCCCATACGGCATGGAAATTATCAACCTTCTTTGTTCCTAATGATATACCATTTATAAACAACTCTACTTCAGGTAAGTTGGTGTATACTTTAACAGGTAATATCACAGGTTTTGTATCCTCTTGAATACCAGTTCTCCGGCTCCAATCGTTCGATGCAATATGCAATACAGGGATATCTTTACGCAAAAAGGCTTTGTAATAATAATATATGTCTTTAGGTGTACGGTCGGCGTATACCAAGCCTTTATTATTGATGCGCGGCATTGACTCATCCCTCGAAGCAGAACCGAAATCAATAAAGTTCCACACAGTTGATCCGGTTATATATCGATTATTTGCTATAACCGGTAAATAATGTTCATGGTAAGCCTGCTGATGTTCAATACTGAAGTCAAAACTTTCGGGATTCAATGTGTGTAAACGCTTGTCCGCTCCGGCTCCATATTCACTAATTATCAGATTGTGAGAAGGAAATTTACTATTCTGATTTTCCATGAACTTATCAAAACCGTCAAAATCACCACCATACCATCCCTGATAAAGATTCCAGCCTATAATGTCCGTAATGCCGGAAAGACCTATTTCGTGATAAATTTCACTGCCGTGAAAAGCTATGGCACTAGCCCGAAACGAATCTTCTTTATGGAGAGTCTTTTCCAAATTGATAGCAATTTCTCTTGTCTTATCGAAAATCTGTTCCTGATAGTTGCCTGATAAAGTTCTGACGGTAACAAGTACAGGCTCGTTCATGTACCCCCACATTATTACCGACGGGTGGTTGTAATGCTGCCGTATCATCTCTTTCAGATTCGTATGGCAAACATCTTCAAATTGAGGGTCAAGTGATACAATATCAACAATAGGTATTTCCTCCCAAACCAATATACCCAGCTTGTCGCATTGTTCGAGAATAGCATTATCTTGAGGATAATGAGCTATGCGGAGAAAATTTGCCCCCATTTCTTTTATCAGCTTTATATCCCTGCGATGCATGTCATCGGAGAGAGCATTCCCCAGCAACATCTGATCCTGATGGCGGCAAACGCCGATTAGTTTCAACGATTCTCCATTCAGATAGAATCCTTCAGAACCTTTAAATTCAAACCATCTGAGACCGACAGGAGTAAAACTGAAATCTAATAGTTTTTTTGTTTTCGGGTCGATTATTGTTGTCCTTACCTCGTACAGATTAGGCGAATCGGAAGCCCAAAGCTTTGGATTCTTTATTTCCGAAATCTTAAAATTGAAAGGAGTATTTGCTTCTGCACTTAAAACTAATTTGTTATTTAATGAAAAGATTACTTTTCCGTCCGGATCTACAATTTCATTGATAATATTAACCGTTTTCTTTTCTTCTGCTTCATTTTTTATATCGCCCCTGATCACAACTGTTGCTGCGTTTTTCGATACTGATGGCGTTTCGATAAATATACCGTCCGATCCGGCATTTAGCATATCAATATGCTGTTTTTCTGTTGTTATCAGCCACACATCACGATATATACCTCCGAATATGCTGAAATCACCCGATAACGGGGGTATATCCAATTTGCTATTATCCGCTTTCACTGCAATAAGATTATTCCTGCCAAACTCGATAAAAGCTGTGGCATCAACGGTAAACGCTGTATATCCCCCCAAATGGGACGCCGCTTTTTTACCATTTATATAAATCTCTGCTGCTGCGTTTACCCCTTCAAACTTTATGAATATTTGCTTGTCTCTTGTTATGTCGGGTATAAATAAACTTTTTCTATACCAACCGACACCTCTATAGTAGTCCTTTTTAGTATAAGCATCTATATTCCACGTATGGGGTATATTAACGGTTTCCCAGTTTGCAGTATTAATATCTTCTGATATAGCATTTTCTATATTTCCCTTATAAAACCTCCAACCAGAGTTTATTGTTTCTATTTGTCTTTGAGCCTGTATGTGCAAACTGATCAATATAAGTATAAAAAGACTCAAGAATAGAACTATACTTTTTTTCATCTGATAATATTTTGATATATATTTGTTATTTTCCAACTGCTGACGATTCAATATTATAGATACGTTTTAATATTTTTGTTGCATATCCTTTATCCAATACAATTTGGCTCTCTCTGTCAAAATGAGGATCGGATTCATAGATCAAAAAGATTTGTTTTCTACTTATCATTTTAATATAGAACAAAGAAATCCCAAAAGATGAAATATCGGTATAAATTGAATCCGTAAAACTAACAAGATTGTACAATCAGGACTTTGGGTACAATTTTTATTCTATTTCGGACAATAGTTGTATTCCTCAAAGTCCTTAAATAATAATTTTGTTTGTGCATAACATTTAAATCTCTAATATCTGAAGTAAAAGCCATCCTATTTTTTACCAGAAAAAATATATGATAATTAAAAATCAATCTCATGTTTTATCCATTAAAGCTTTCAGTAATCTCATTACTTTTTTTTGTAGCCCCGTTAAATGCCCAAATACGGCTTCCGGGTATTATAAGTGACCATATGGTGCTTAAACAAAAATCAAATGTCCCTCTATGGGGCAGGGAGAAACCGGGAACAATTGTTGTTATCGGTACGGACTGGGATAATAAGAAATATACAGCACACACAGCCTCTGATGGAGAATGGAAGATTTATATAAAAACACCTTCAGCTGGAGGACCATACACAATAACAATAAATGGAACAAACAGTGTTTCTCTAAAGGATATACTAATTGGTGAGGTTTGGCTGAGTTCGGGACAATCGAATATGGAGTGGACACTCCGTCGGGATAAAGATGTAAAGATTGCATATGAAACAGTAGACAATCCAAATATAAGATTATTCAAAGTTCCACGGCAAGTCTCGGATATTCCTCAGAAAAAATTTGGCGGTAATGCCTCATGGGAGATTTGTAATCAAAACTCCGCTGCAAATTTTTCTGCAATGACCTACTATTTTGCTGCTAATCTCTACGAAAAGCTAAAAGTTCCTATTGGTATTATAAATGCATCGTGGGGTGGAACAGGTATAGAAGCTTGGATATCGAACGACGTGATTTTTTCGGATAGCATATTGGCAAAACCAGCTAAGCGTTGGCGAAATTGGCTGAAAGACTATAAGTCGGACAGCCTGAAATACGAACAAGAGAAAACCGCATGGAAACAGGACAGTATAGACGGAATTAAAAGAAGCCGTCCGAAAGAATCTCAAAGCCTTATATCTATAAACAGGCCTCACCGCAAACATGGAGTCTTATACAATGGGATGATCGCCCCTTGTGTACCTTATGCTCTAACAGGTATTTTGTGGTATCAGGGCACTTCAAATGTCAGTTGGGCAGATGAATATGAATATCAGTTGAACTCACTGATCGGATCGTGGCGAAAGGTATGGAATGCGGATAACCTCTATACACTGATCGGACAACTAACTGCTTATGATTATGCCTCTCCCGATAATGCATCTATACTGAGGCAAGCTCAATTAAACCAACGAAAACTAAAAAACACCTATGTGTTTTGCTCTATTGATCTGGGTGAAGCAAAAGAAATTCATCCGCCCGCAAAAAAACATTATGGCGAACGTTTTGCTTTTCTGGCACTGAATAAGGTTTATGGAATTAAGAATATCCCTTTTACTTCTCCCATTCTGAAAAAGGTAAAAAGGGACGGATCTTCGTTAATTATTAGTTTCGATTATGGAGATGGGTTGAAAATAAAAGGAGATAAGCTCAATGACATTTTCATTTCAGAAGACGGGTCTAATTTTGTTCCGGCTAAGGCATATATAAAGAACAATAAACTTATAGTATATCAGGATGAAATCAAACAACCTGTTGCTGTAAAATATGCATGGAACAATACAGTAAACGCTAATTTGTATAATAGTGACGATTTGCCGGCATTTCCTTTTAACTATATATTGAACAAATGAAAACATTCTCTATACTCATATCATTAGCCTTATTAGCCTCTACATCGTGCATAGAGAAAAAAAACGAACCTTCCGATCGTTCTTATTGGGTCGAGAAACTTGTCCAAATGGCCGATCCTGTGATTCGTAACCTTAGTGAAAACACTCTCCGTAAGAACATTCCAATTGAGCGATCAGCTACAGCTACAGCAAGTTCACGAGAGTTTATTACACATATGGAATCAGTCGGGCGTACTTTTGCAGGAATAGCCCCTTGGCTGGAACTAGGCCCTGACGATACGGAAGAAGGGCAACTTAGAGCAAAATATATCAAGATGAGTTGCAAAGCAATAGCCAATTCTGTTGATCCCATATCCCCCGATTATTTCAACAGCACTGCTACCCGGCAAATTCTCGTTAACAGCGCTTTTCTTATTCAGGGTTTATTCAGGGCTCCCACCCAACTATGGGGAAAGTTGGATGCTGTTACTCAACAAAGGTTATTAGATCAATGGAGATCTACCCGTGATATGGTTCCCGGAAATAATAATTGGCTCCTTTTTTCTGCAATGGTAGAGTGCGGACTGAAAGAGTTTGGTGAGGAATGGAATTTTTCGGTTGTTGAGCGTGCGTTGAAGTCTCATAAGGAATGGTATAAAGGAGATGGGTTGTATGGAGATGGAGAAGTGTATCACTCCGATTATTACAATAGTTATGTCATTCACCCGATGCTTAAACAGGTATTGGAAGTAACAATAAAATACTACCCGGAATATGAACAGTTTTACCAAGACGAGCTAATCCGTTTTACCCGCTATGCTGAAACACAGGAAAGGATGATTGCTCCTGATGGTACATATCCGGTTATTGGACGGTCAATTACATACAGGCTGGGTGCATTTCAGGTATTGGCACAAGCTGCACAAGAGAAAGTATTGCCGGAAACTATTTCGGAAGGCCAAGCACGGACAGCCATGACTGCTATGATAAAACGACAACTCGACTTTCCCGGAACTTATGATAAAGATGGTTGGCTCACAATAGGTATATGCGGCGAACAGAAAGAGTTGGGCGATTCGTACCTTTCTACACCGTGCCTTTATTTGAGCTCATTAATCTTTCTACCTTTAGGACTTCCCGCCGACGATTCTTTTTGGACAACCCCTCCAGAAGACTGGACGAGTAAAAAGGTATGGAGCGGAAGGACCAACGTAAAGTTGGACAAAGCATTGAGAAATTAACTCTTAAATAAATTAATTATGAAAAATATTCTAACGTCAATCTTGTTATGTTTGCCATATTTTTTGGTCGCACAACCATTTTCATCTGAAATAAAAAAAGACAAAATCATCAAAGTTTGTAATGCTGTAGCCGATTGGCAAATAGCTAACCAGCCATCCGTAAAACACAATCCTCTGGATTGGACAAATGGCGCTCTATACAAAGGGATGGTACAATGGGGCAAGACAAGTTCCAATAACAAATATCTGGAATTTGTAAAAAATATAGGCGAGACACATCGATGGAACGTTTGGAGCCGGGTATATCATGCCGATGACATTTGTGTCGGACAGGCTTTTATTGACCTATACAAGCACTATGGAGATAAAAGAATGCTGCAACCTACAATGGAACGGGCTTACTATGTAGCAACCCATCCGTCAAAGGCACCGTTGAATAAACTAGATCTTTTTGGTAAAGACGAAAGATGGTCTTGGTGTGATGCCCTGTTTATGGCTCCGCCTGTCTATGCAGCTCTCTTTTCTATGACAGGGGACTCGAAGTATGTTGATTACATGAACAATGAGTATAAAGAGTGCGTCGACTCATTGTATGATAAAGAAGCTAAACTATTCTACCGCGATGTCATACGTATCCCTCTAAGGGAACCTAACGGAGCCAAACAATTTTGGGGAAGAGGCAACGGCTGGGTATTCGGCGGGCTACCTTTAATCATTGACAATTTGCCAGAACTTTACCCTATGCGCCGCTATTATATACAACTATTCAACAATATGGCTATAAGTGTTATAAATACTCAGGACAAGGACGGAGCATGGCATTCCAGTTTATTGGACCCAAATTCATATCCTTTCCCTGAAAACAGTGCTTCTGCATTTTTCTGCTATGGATTGGCATGGGGCATAAACAATGAATATCTGGATGCTAAGACTTATCTTCCGGCATTGGAAAAGGGTTGGAAATCTTTGGTGAAATATGTCAATAAAGAAGGTAAATTGGGATATGTGCAACCCGTAGGAGCCGCACCGAAACTAGCCGGTGAAGAAGCTACCGACGTTTATGGAGTAGGAGCATTCCTTTTAGCCGGAAGTGAATTGTATCGTATGGTATCTAAATAACCTAAAAAGAACAATGTAACCCAATTTATAAAATGAATAAGCGAATAAGCCTGTTTATAACGATATTTTGTATTTGTTGTAAACTATTTTCTGTAGAGATAGAAAGAATAGTTCCTATAACGTCAGATACACATTTGAAGGTTGAAATATATCTCAAAGGCAGCATCAATGAAAATGTTGAACTAAAAGGGGCTATTAATAGTTCTGTTTCAGAAGAAACCCTGTGGAAAAATTCGCTGGGAAAATTTTCACTTAAGAATAATGCCGACACCATAGTTACAGTAACCATTACAGGTCTTACACCTGTACTTTGGAGCCCTGTAAACCCTTATTTATACAATTTGAGCATAAGTGCAGGCAACTCTGCTAGCACCAAGCGTATAGGATTCAGACGCTTTGAAATGAAAGACGGTCACTTTTATCTTAATGGCAGGCCTGTCTACCTGAGAGGTAATGCCATTAATCCTCCTCAGAGGGGAATACCCGAAGAATTGGAAACAAGCAAGGAATTTGCCCGTGATTATGTAAAGTTTATGAAAAGCATCAATATCAATATTATAAGAATACCGGATAATCAAAATTGGCTTGATGTATGTGATGAGGAAGGAATGATGGTTTTTGCAGGAAGATATGGCAGGCCTAAAGGAGCTACGGCGGATGCCCCCCCCGCTGATTTCAAATTGTCGGAAAATATATACAAGTCTATTGACTTAGGGGCATTCACCCCTCACCCTTCGGTTGTAATATATGTTTTATCCAACGAAATGCCGTATATGGGACAAGCCGGAGATCTATACAGGGAGTTTCTCAGAAAAATGTATGAAAGTTTGCAAAAATGGGACAATACCCGGTTGTATATCTGCAATGCAGGTTATGGATTGGGAAAATCAGCCGATATCTATGATGTACACCGTTATTGGGGATGGTATTACAATTCATTTTTGACCTACTTGAATATGCGTGATATGGATATGTGGCAAAATGAAGGCAGAGTACAACCAATAACATTTACAGAATGCGTGGGAAATTATACAGGAATAGACGGACGCTTTAATCTCTGTTCGCGCACAAAGCAGCCAAGTGCTCAAAAGTGTTGGACAGGACATCTGCCCGACAGTCTGCAAGCTGATGCAGCTCTAAGTTATCAGGCATTCGTGATGAAAAATGCAACTGAAATGTTCCGTAGGCTTCGTAAACAAAACGACCGGCTATCAGGTACTATGCCCTTCTCTATTCTTTTTCATAACTGGGATGCAATAAAATCATTCGATGAAATGCAACCTAAGCCGGCAGCTTATCAAATGGGGGTAAGCTACCAGCCTGTATTGCTAAGTTGGGAAAATTGGCAAACTCAGATTTATACAGGAAAAGAATTATTTATTGTTGCGCATGTAGTGAACGACGATGATTATGGCCGAGATCTTGAAAATGCTAAAATATTATGGAAACTTACTAAGGATGAAAATAGTTTCATTTCTGGAGAAATATCACTTCAAAAGATTCCTTATTATACGACGAGTGAAAGTATTTTAAAAATAAATATTCCATCTACTCTATCTACCGGATATTATAAACTTGAAGGAGAAATTATCAATGACGGGAAAAAAGTATCAGTCAACAAAACAGAGATTTTTATTGCAGGAAAAGACTGGCTGAATACTCCGAAACAAAAAGGGGATATCTATATTTATGATAAATCGGACAAAATATATAATCACTTATCAGGCTTAGGGTACAAAGTGCAAAAAGTCAAACTTGACAAAGCGCTTCCTCCAAACAGCATCCTAATTATAGGCGAAGACTCATGGAACAGCGTGACAACTGAAAGATCTCCTATATTGACCGGATTTGTAAACGAAGGGGGACGCATTCTCTGTTTGAAACAAGATTATAAAACATTTGACACAAAGTGGTTATCTATTGGTAACGTTAAACTTCTGACTGAAAGCTGTAACAATCCCGAATATTTATCCCCTGCATATGCTTATATGGATGGGATGAACATTAATCTGGAACGTCCGTCTCACCCTGTATTTGACGGTTTGACCCCTAATATGTTCAGGTTGTGGTCTGATTACTCAAACTTTGATGAAAGCAAGCAAGGGTTTCCAAAAATATATCCTGTAACTAATGGTTTTGATCTTATGAACTCTGATTTAAGCAAAATTGCTATTATTGCCAATTATAGCAGAGGATTGGCTGCTACGGGACTTGCGGAAATATTCTTAGGAAAAGGCTCTATTCTGATATCGGGGTTCGATATAACCGGACGGATAAGCAAAGACCCTGTGACTGACAGGTTTTTCTCCAATATGGTTAATTATATGTTGAGCCCAAAGAATCATCACCTGTATGTAAAAGTAAATGAACCTATAATATGGGGAGATTATACATCGGAGAAAGGTCTTGTAACAGGTGCTTATAACGGACTTATGTTAAACACAAAACCAATAATTCCGGATAATTACAAAGATGCTTATCCGCTAAAAACCGACAAACTGGGTTATCAATATGCAGGAAGTTACGGAGGATGGAATACAACACCCGGCATACAGTATGTAGGAGATGGACGCAGGGTTGTTGCGCCATTTACATACTCAGCCGGCGGAAGTACTGTTATAGATGAAAAAACTGGTGAAGGAGAAGGATTCTTCTTTGTATCTGTTCCTCAATCTTCAAAGATCATGTACACTGTTTTTGAAAATGTAACTGATAATGTTTTATATATGACTCTGACTCTAAATGATGAAGTAAAACAGACGAATCAAATTCCACCTCATAGCACGACAAAAGTAGAAACCCTGTTGCCAAGAAACAATAATCTGAAAGTTCATTTCAAAGGAAGCCGTCAGTTAGTAATTAAATCGACTGATTTCCATTAAACGATGCAAATGCCATAGAGATTACAGATTATAAAAAAATTACCTTAGTCTGTAGAATCCGATAAAACAGTGAGAATCAATCTATGGATTGATTCTCACTAGTTATTTTTCAGTTCAAATTAAAGGTAATTTTGACTGCATTCAGGAGTTCGGGATGGGATATACGGTAACTTTTAAAGGGCTTTCCCCCCACGGTTATATTCTTGATATATATATCCTCCGGTTTACTTCGGTTTACTTCTATAACCAGTTCTCTGTGTTTGCAATAGCCTTCGTC
>JAISUS010000007.1 GCA_031271965.1 Prevotella sp.
ACAAGCAGGAAGACTCCACCGCTAAGACAGTCACATTGGAAGACCTGATGATTTGCAGGATCTATCCGAACCCTGTCGAATCGCAGATGAGTCTGGAGTATGAGCTAAAGCAGGATGCCAAGGTGTCATTTGAACTCTACTCTATTGAAGGCTTACCGATCCGCAAGATCAAGGCACAGCAGAAGACAGCGGGTACATATTCCGAAACACTTGACTGTTCTTCTCTGAGACCAAATAACTATGTTCTGAGGATAACAGCAAATAATTTGTTTGTGAATGAAATAATTATCAAGAAGTAAGGAATTGTTGTTATGGAAAGTACAAAAAGAATATTGTATATGGCAATATCTGCAGTAATAAGTATTAACCTGTATGCGCAGATACCGGAACCGCCAAAATCAGTACTAAGCCCCAATGCGGCAAGCCTGGGGTTATATGGAGAGATTCCTGTCTCTCATTATACGGGCGTACCTGACATTAGTATCCCTTTATATGAAGAAAACATTCATAATTTCATGCTTCCTGTATCCCTGAGTTACCATGCTTCCGGCGTCAGGCCTGACCAAAGACCGGGATGGGTCGGTTTAAACTGGACGTTGTTTGCAGGAGGTGCAATCACCAGACAGGTAAGGAATGCACCGGACGAACTGAATAATCCGCTTAGGTGGGACAAGTTTGAGGACCATGAAGGTTATTACTTTAAGTACGATAGGCTGAACGATAATAGCTGGAACAGCAAAACATTCCTTACCTATACGGCGACGAATGATATGCTTGTGGTGTCAGACCTGGAGCCGGATATTTTTTCGTTCAGCTTCCCTGGTTATTCCGGTCAATTCTACCTGGACCATCAGCGCAACTGGGTGGTAAGGTGCAATAAGCCGGTGAAAGTTGAATTTGACGGTATTTTCTTGGAAACGCCTTTCAACAGGAAAAAGACAATTATTTACAACATTGGCAACTTTCCATGTTTCAAGGGTTTTACCATCACGACGGAAAACGGGACAAAATTCATTTTCGGGGGAGTGACAGAAGCTATTGATTTTTCGATCGGCTTTATGCGGCAATACGAAGATGAATGGGAGGCCACGGCATGGCACCTGACTAAAATCATCCTGCCTAATGGACAGGAGATAAGCTTTTCCTATGAGCGCGGAGGGTTTAATTGTCAACTGTACTATGCTTTGCAGCATGAACTGGGGTATAGCGCCGAAGGTAGCGGAGGATTATTTAACCCTGTGGGGCCATGTTCAGGTTCTACGTATTCCTCATTTGTCAGCGGTTATTCGGGACATTTAATAGCACCCGTGTACTTATCCCAAATTAATACAGGAAGGTCGCTTCTGGAATTCCACAGGAGCAAAAGTAACGAACTGAACTATGGCCAAGCAGAAATATTCGATCATATGTATAATGTTTGGGGCGGTACCACCAAAGAAGCTCCTTACGATCCTGATAATGACGCCGGAAAGGCCTTTCTCCCTTATTTATTAATATATAGGAACCCGCCCGGCGCTTCTGATGGAGGAAAAGACGAGGATGAAATTCCCGAATACCTTCGGGCGTATTGGGATAGTAAAGAAAGAAGGCCTTATCCCGAATGCCTGAATGAACTGAAATGGGACAAGCTGGATTCCATAACAGTAACCGATGCCTTTACCGGCAGGAAAGAAAAGTCGGTAACATTCAGCTATAATAATATCCCCACCCGGCGGTTAATGCTGGAGAATGTGAAGGAGACGGGCCAAAGCCCTTACCGGTTCTATTACGACAATGCGGATAGATTACCGCCTTACCTGTCGTGCAAAACCGACCATTGGGGTTTCTTTAACGATACGTATGCCGGCGTTCCCGTGCCGAACGCTAGTTGGAGCATATTTGACGACCCTGGCAATTTTATCCGCAATTATGAAAACTATTATAGTTCCAGGGAGCCGAAAAGCAGCGTGTCGAAATACGGTACCCTCAATAAGATAGTATATCCCACAGGAGGATACGCCGCTTTTGAGTATGAACCCCATAGTTACAGGAAACAGGTAAAGGGGGATAGGTGGAACGGTTTCGAAACTCTAAGCGGCAACAAATATGCCGGAGGTTTGAGAATAAAGAAGATCATTAAATCCGGTTTGGGCGGCACCCCTGATCAACAATTGGAGTATTATTATGTTACCGATTATCTGGCCAACAAAACATCGAGCCAGGTTTCAAGTGGCATACTGGAAAGCCAGATCAAATATTTGTTTCTGGATTATAACGTATCGACCTATGACGGTACTATGGAATTAAAGAAAAATACTTTTTCAACAGTCTCCCTTTTACCTTCCGGCAATAACCTGGGCGGCTCGCATATCGGTTATTCGCAGGTTATAGAAAAAAGGGGAGATAATTCTTTCTCCCTGTACAAATATTCGAATTACGATACAGGAAACTGGGACGAAAAAGCGGAAGCCAGCCTGCAAGAGTTATACACACCTTATGATCCCTGCTCGATGAAAAGCCAGGAAAGGGGGAACCTGACGGATGTTGAAGGTTACGATTCCAATGGGAATATAGTCAGCAAAAAAAATATTGTATATGAGAAGGATGCCGTATCAGGCAATTATGTAAGGGCATTGAATGTTTCCTCTCCCTATATCTGCGGGAATGACAATAATACGCAAAGAAGGTATATCAAAGGCTACTCATATAAGATCTATACTTATTTGATGCGGCCTGTAAAAGAGACCCAGACACTGTACTACCCGGCTTCCGGTAATATATCTTCTGCAACAGAAAAACAATTTGCTTACAATAACAATAAGCTCCTGAAGGCCGAGACCCTAACCGTATCAGAGAACGGAGTTACAAAAAAATACACCACTGAAACCTTGTTTACCTCCGACATAGGGAATATTACGACATATAATAATATGAAGGACAGGCTTATGTTGAACTATCCTGTCGAGATTGTTACCAAAGTAGATAATACGGTTATAAAAGCGAATCTTATCACATACGAAAACTTGTTACCCAAGGATGTGTATACATTAAAATTAAGTACGCCATTATCAGCGAGCAGTTTCAGCGCTTTTAATGGATCATCGGTAAACAGTAATTACGGAAGCCCTGACCTGTCTTTTACGCGGTATGACGCATCCTGGAATCCGGTTGAAGTAAAAGATAAGGGAGAACAGTATACGACCTATTTGTGGAGCTATAACCGTCACCTGAGGATCGCGGATATAGTAAACCGGACATATGATCAGGTCAATACAGGATTGTCAAATCAAGGCAAAACCATTGATGGATTATCCGTATCGGGCGATCCCGGCGTTAATTTCAGTATGCTCCGCCAGGTACTGCCGGAGGCACAGATCGTTTCGTACACATATGAGAGACCTCTGGTGGGTGTTTCGTCTATTACCAGTCCGGCAGGATTAACTACATCTTATCTTTATGATACCTCAGGGCGGTTAGTGGAAGCAAGAGACCAGAACAACGTAAAAATAGGGGAATACAGGTACTGGTATAAGAACCAGCCGTTCACTTCGGATATCAACGCAGACATAACGCTTCAAAGCGTATATCTGGCGAACCTGACAACACGGTTTGACGTTGTTGTAAATGATAACACTACCGGATTGATAATTGACTGGTACCTGATGGATGACAGGGATAATATTATCAGCAGCAAGGTGAATACGGCAGAAAAATACTTTACAGCCAATCTTGGGAACAAAGGAGAAAGAACGTTAGTATGCGTAGTCAGAAACGCGGATTTCACGAAAGGAAGAACCATTGAAAAGACATTTGAGGCGATTGCTCCTCAGATAACCGTCAAAAGCGGTACTTTGGCAAAATACAACCAATATCATTCCGACGGGTCCCCTATATACGACGTCATCTATCCTGTAATCTTTGAAACCAATATTAATAATAGTTCGGGTGACTTCCGTTACAGTTGGTATCTGAGAAACTCACAGGGTACAGTTATCAGTTCCAGCCTGAATACGGCCCAAAACGAATACACCCTGGATAAATTCTTTGAAAAGATGTCAGTCGTATGCACGGTCAAAAATACAAGGACCAACGAAGAAGTCAGTATAGCAGCCTATACATTCCATGCACAGGCGGTCATCGAATTTTCGGATGGAGGAGGCAAAGATGAAAGTGTCAGGGGCATACTGAACCTGCCGTGTGATATGGATATAGATTTTGTATTCACATATACGACAGACGATATGCCTGATCTGATACTGGAATCGTCCCCGTTGGACTACAGTGTCATGTGGCACCGTTCGGAAATTGATTACGGAACGCTTAAAGAGATCCATGAAGTTGGGATAAGGGCTACTATAGGGGCCGGGGCACAGTCGCTAGGCATATATATGCCTATGGGGCAACAAGGGAGTGCTTCTTTAATGATAACGGACACGGATAACCCTTGTTTTATTGTGGGGGAAAATAATCGGATAGAGATATACTCCAACGGATATTAAAAATGTTCACTATATCTGAAATAAGAAACTATAAAGAAGTTGAATTAAATTGAGGATAGCTGATATGAAAACAAAATATATATACTATATTCTTTTACTGGCCCTGATAAGCTTGGATGTTTATCCCCAATCCACCAATCGGAATTTCGTCCTATCGCGGACCTATACCAATGAATCGGGGACAACCTACCTGGATCAGGTACAATACTTTGACGGCCTGGGCCGCCCGGTTCAGGCGGTACAAAAAGGCATTACCCCCGGTGCCAATCCTAAAGATCTCGTCACCTTACAGGAATACGACGGCTTCGGGCGAGATGATAAAACATGGCTTCCTGCTGCGATAGGAGGCAATAACGGAGCCTATGTTGACCCGGCGACAATCAAGACTGGAGCTGTCAGTGCCAACGGCAATGACCAGAAACCCTATTCCATGCCTGTCTATGAGGCTTCACCTCTGAACCGCGTCTTGAAGCAGTTCGGACCCGGTCAGGACTGGTACAACGCCGATAATGGCAACGGCAAAGCAGTGGAGACTGCCTACAAAACCAACTCCACCACAATCGCCGCGTTAAACTGCAAGCTGTACAAGGTAACAGGAACCAACCAAAGCCCCAGCCTGAGTCAAAGCGGCAATTATGCCACAGGCGAACTGTATGTAACGGAGATGAAGGACGAGGACGGCAATACTTCGTATGAGTTTAAGGACAAGCTTGGGCAGGTGGTTTTAACCCGCCAGATCAATGATGGACAGAATTATGATACTTATTATGCCTATAACGATTTCGGTAAGCAATGCTTTGTGCTTCCCCCGAAAGTTCAGGATGAAGGGATCACGCAGGCGAAGCTGGACGGACTGGCATACCAGTATAAATACGATAACCGCAACCGCTGCATCGCCAAGAAGATACCCGGATGTGAATGGATATACTATGTCTATGACAAGGCCGACCGCCTGATCTTCAACCAGGACGGGGAACAAAGAAAAGACGGAAAGAATGAATGGACATTTACCATCCCCGATGCCTTCGGGCGTGTGGTGCTGGCAGGGATTTGTACCAACACCTTGAATTATACAGTCGACCCATTGGGGAGTGTCGAGGTAAAGGCTGAATATCCGCAAAGCGGTACTGGCGCGTATATGGGATATAACATTACAGGGATAACTTTGGCTACAGGTTATAAGATATTGTCGTCCAATTATTACGACAATTATAAATACCGTAGCCTGACAGGATTCTCCAATACCGCTCTGGCTTATGAATCATCCGGTATAGAGGCCGTTTACCTGAAACGTTACGGTACTGATGCCAGCCTGTACGAGCACAAAGGCCTGCTAACGGGAACAGCTACGGCAATATTGGATAGTAGTACGTCAACTACCGGTTATCTGTATAGTTGCATGTACTACGACAATAGGGCCAGGCTGATACAGGCCAAGAGCAATAACCATATGGCCGGAGGACTGGAAAAGGAATACATCGCCTACAACTTCACAGGGCAGCCTACCCAGAGGAAGCATGTTCACCAAGCCACAGGAAAGGACACCCAGGCCGAAGTCTACGCCTACAGCTACGACCATGCCGGACGGCTTTTGACAACCACCCACCAGCTGACGGACGGGGCGACGGTCAAGCCGCTGGTAACGCTGGCCGAAAACAGCTATGACGATTTAGGCAGGCTGCAAACCAATAAGAAAGGCGGACGTACAGAATTGAATACGACCTATACCTATAATGTAAGGTCGTGGACAACAAAAATATCAAGCCCCTTATTCACACAGAACCTGTCTTATAACACACTTATTTCGGGAGTAACAGCCAATGCACAATGGAACGGGAATATC
This sequence comes from Prevotella sp., assembly GCA_031271965.1. Lineage (GTDB taxonomy): Bacteria > Bacteroidota > Bacteroidia > Bacteroidales > Dysgonomonadaceae > Dysgonomonas. Next base: position 6,322 of record JAISUS010000007.1, read on the forward strand.
TCTTCCATGTCGTGGACTGTACAGGGGGATACCGAACGCAAATACGGGTTTATATACGACAACCTCTCCCGCCTGAAAGATGCCAACTACGTGGGTGCAGGTTCATATACGACTAACTATACCTACGACAAGCACGGAAACATGTTAACCCTGCAACGCTACGGCAAGAAAGAGGCGGGAAACGCTGCGACTTCCTACGGTCTGGTAGATGGCCTGACCATGGATCACAACGGCAACCAGTTGACATGGACAGGCGATGCAGGAGTAAGTGTCAGCATTTCCGAATCGGCAGACTTTAAAGACAAGTCCACAATTAGAGGAACAATAGAATATACCTATAACAAAAACGGGGCATTATATTCAGATTTGAATAAAGGTATAACCGAAATCCAATATAATTCCTTAAATTTACCTGAGCAGATGGTGATCAACAGTTCGTCGGTAAAAGCCAAGAACTATTACACCTATTCGGCTTCAGGCGTGAAGCTGAAAACAGAGCAACGTTATGACCCTACTTTGAGTGTTGCCCCTGTGGGTAGCACCACCCCTGCCAATGATGGTTTGTCGAATTACTATACGAACAGGGATTATGTAGGCAATATTATTTATGAGACAGAAAAAAAGGGGACTGCTGTAACGAACAAAACAAGAATATTAGTTGATGGCGGCTATATTGAGAATGGAGTCTATTATTTCTACCAGACTGACCACTTAGGTAACAACCGTGTAGTAGCCAATGCAAGTGGTACAGCAGTTCAAAAGAATCATTACTATCCGTTTGGAACAGCCTTTGCCGATAAGTACGATGATGGAAAGAATCAGCCATATAAATACAATGGCAAGGAATTGGATCAGATGCATGGGTTGAACCTGTACGATTACTCGGCTAGGTACTATGAGAGTGCAATAGGGCGGTTTACAACGGTAGATCCGCTGGCGGAGAAGTATTATTCTATCAGTCCGTATGCATATTGTGCGAATAATCCGATGAAGTTTATAGATCCTACAGGAGAAGAGGCATGGCCTGTAATAAGAGAATGGGACGAAAATGATGCCGAACAATTTCAACAGTATGCACAAGCAAAGTTGAAAGAGTATGCTGATGCTGGTAAAAATATTAATTGTGCAGATTTAGCTTTGGCTGTTCTCATTGATTATGCAAGTGAGAATGGATTAGCTTTGTCTTTGACAAATAAAGCAGGTCAAGTATTTGAGTCAAGCTCGGATAGTTATAATTCTGTGGAAGAATTTAAATACGGCTATAAGGAAGATGGAAAAAGTGGCCTGCAAGGTGGCGTTCTGCCTGGAGTTCAATCACAAGATATACCATCCAATACTTTTACTGTAGATAGAAATGATGCTGTTATTGGAGATATGCAAGTAATGTCAAAACCTTCTGGACATGTTGTTATTTATAATTCTGTTCCTCGAGATGGAAATGGAAATGAAACAGATGGTGGCAGAAATAGGAAAATTACATATGGTAATATGTATACTAATGGTGCAGATGGGCCGATCTCATACAATAAACATGATTACACGGCTAGAGACCAGTACAATACGAGGTCGGGGGTCGTGAAACCTACGTATGTTCCAAATAGAAATGTTGTTCATAGATGGAATGTTTTAAGATAAACTAATTGAAGTAAATTATGAAAAAAATATTAATACTTATTTCGTTAATATTATTTTGTCTACTATCATATGCACAAAAAGGAGAGTATGCAGTTCGATATCCAGATGATTATTTAATAATAGATAGTATAAGAAAGATATATTCATCTGATGATTATAAATTATTAGTATATCAAACAGGGTATAACAATAGATGCGTTAGTAGTGTAGTGATGATTCAAGTAAAAGATAAAATAAAATTCTGGTCTATCTTGTACCAGGATACTAATGAAACAGGATATTCATGCCCTGTTAAAATACAGGAGGAAGGTTATATTGAAGACAGTTCTGTTTTTTCTTATCCGGCGTATAAAAAAACGGGTATTACTAAAAAAGAAGACATATCAGATAAATTAGTATTTTCTCCTCCTTCTAGAGAATCAGAAATGATTTTTTATATAGATAATCATATATCATTTTATTTAGAAGATGATACTGATATAGGTTTGGGATATATCTCTGATAAGTCTAAAGAAAAATATCGGCAAAAATGGACCCAAATAATACGAAAAGAATTGATACCTATTATTGAGAAATATTGTAAATAGAAACGTTGTTCACTGCTCCGGTAAGATATATAACTCCGAATGCATTGAAAAAATATTTAGATAATAGATAATTATGAAAACTTTTATTAAAATATATATATTAATTTCTATTGCTATTTTTATATTTTCTATATATGAAGTATCTATAAGCTATGGAGGATTAATACATAAGACAAAAGCACGATATTATACAATGGAACAACTCTCAAATCCAGAAAAAACAGAGGTGGAACAGTTTAAAGAAAATCTGAAAAAGATTTTAAATAAAAATATAGTATATTCTTGTATATATGGATGTTATGCAGTATTAAGTATTGTGTTTGGTTATATTGTTTTATCCAAAACAAAGAAAGAATGATTTAGTATATATTGTAAATATTGAACCCTGCCAATCCCCCTCGCACGGACTTTTAGTATGTGTGTTATGCAGCAATAAAAACTTCCAACCCTGCTGAAATCGACAGGGTTGGATTGTGGGGTGATGACCAAAGATTTGAATAAGGGGATAACCAAAATTCAATATAATTCACTAAATTTACCGTATGAGTTGCTGATCAAGAAAACGGATGTCAGTGGCAAGATTTATTATACTTACTCGGCTTCAGGCGTGAAGCTGAAGACCAAACACCTGAAAGCCAAAAATCTGGGCTATACTCCTGTGACCGGGACAGAAGGCGATAGCAACTTTGATGTAATAGGCAATACCGACTATGTAGGCAATAAGGTCTATGAGGACGGTTCACTCAAAAGGATACTGGTGAACGGCGGCTATATCGAGAGCAGCACCTACCATTACTACCTGACCGATCATCTGGGCAACAACCGGATGACAGTCAATCAAAATGGCGTAAAGACCCAATGGAACCATTATTATCCGTTTGGGATGGCATTTGCCGATAAGTTTGATAACGGTAGTAAACAGCCTTACAAGTACAATGGAAAAGAACTGGATCAGATGCATGGCTTAAACCTGTACGACTACTCGGCAAGATATTATGAGCCGGCTATTGGTAGGTTTACAACGGTAGATCCTCACGCAGAAAATTATTACAGTTGGTCACCATATGCGTATGTAGGGAATAATCCTATACGATTGACTGACCCGACAGGGATGGATTGGTTTGTTGAAAAAGAATCGGGTAATGTGATATTTGTAAAAGGAATAGACAATTTGGCTAATTTAGATTTAGACTTACGTGAGATATATGGTATTAAAGATGTAGAAGGGTATTCTCGATTAGGTGCGGATGACATGTTTGGTGATAATGTCATATATGGAGAAGAAACTAGCAATGTTTTAGAAGCGTCTTTTTTAAACATGGGAGACGATTCTAATAGATTTATGAAAAACAATGGATATAATAAGGTTATTTCAGCAACAGAAGGAATATATTCACAAAGAACTTGGCAAATTACAGATGGTGATGATTTTTATACTCAAATTGATCCCGAGTTTACACTAAAAGAAAAAACAGAATGGACATATGTGGAGAAAGATAAAACTCAAGTGAAAAAAGTAGCAAGAGAATCCAACAGAGAGCATAATTTTTCAGGGTTGCCAATGGTTTGGTCGAATAATCAAGTGTATCGAAAACGAACAGATTATTTATACTCTATTCCCAAACGAACAAAGTCTGAAATGAATAAAATATATCCTGAAAGAAATAAAAGTATATTAAAGAGGTTAGGTGAATTGTTTTTTTAAAAATAGATGCAATATGAAAATTCAACTAATTATTGTTTTAGGCATAATACTTCATATGCTATCTTGTTCAGATAAAAATAACTATAAAGAGAATAATTCGGTTATACCAGACTCATTATATACTTTTTTTCCTGAAACAAAGCATATAAAAGATGCGAATGAATACTTTAGGAGTTCCAATGCAATGGTAACATCAAATGATACGGTATGGTTCTTTTCGGTTACTTACAATTTCAGGGCATATAAGTTTGTTAATCCTAAGGTCCTCGACTCATTAGTAGCTAAATATAGAGAGAATTGTATCGCAGAGTTTAAGGTTAATACAGATAGCACCTATTTTATTATATCAGAAAAAGAAGAAATGAAAAAGCTATATGAGTTAAATAACTTAGAAAGAATATATAAAATGTTTAAAGATAAGTACATGTTGCCTTCTTTTCATTCTCTTATGCTAGATAAGTATGGCTATAATTACAGATTTCGGACAATTTGTGGCTTATCTGAAGATTATGAAATTCTTATAATAAAGTCAGGAAGAGAATTTGTTTTACCGAAGAATTTAGATTATAATTGGTATATTCTTCCGCCAGAATTAAAACACGGATATACAAGTGGAATTGCGTATAGTAGAAAAGAGCTAGACATCATATATTGGGTTATAGCTTGGTAATATCGTTATTTATTTTATTATTCACTTCGGGATATATTTTCTGAAGTCAATAATGTAAGGTTTTAGATCCACTGTAAAAGACTACCCCGCCAAGAACTGGTTGGGTATATGGGGTAATATTTATGAGAATGATTCGCTGAAAAGAGTTTTAGGGGATGGTGCTATATCGAAGTCACGAAGGTAAACGGAGTCAACCAGTATGCATATAATTACTACTAGACCGATCATCTGGGCAATAACCGTGTGGTAGCCAATACAAGTGGTACAGCAGTTCAAAAGAATCATTACTATCCGTTTGGTACTGCCTTTGCCGATAAGTACGATAATGGCACAAACCAACCTTATAAGTACAATAATAAGGAATTGGATCAGATGCATGGTTTAAACCTGTACGACTACTCGGCTAGATACTATGAGAGTGCAATCGGTAGGTTTACAACAGTTGATCCATTGGCGGAAATGTATTATAGTTGGTCTCCGTATGCGTATTGTATAAATAATCCGTTGAAATATATCGACCCGACAGGAGAAGAAGCATGGCCTGTAATAAGAGAATGGGACGAAAATGATGCTGAACAATTTCAACAGTATGCACAAGCAAAGTTGAAAGAATATGAAGGGAAGAATATTAATTGTGCAGATTTAGCTTTGGCTGTTCTCATTGATTATGCGAATGAGAACGGATTAGCTCTGACACTGACGAATAATGCAGGACAGCTTTTTGATTCCAGTTCTGATAATTATAATTCCGTAGAAGAATTTAAATACGGTTATAAAGAAAATGGAAAAGGTAGTCTACAAGGTGGCGTTCTTCCCGGCATTCAATCTCAGGATATACCATCCAATACTTTTACCGTAGATAGGGCAGATACAGTCGTTGGAGATATGCAAGTTATGTCTAAACCTTCTGAACACGTTGTTATTTATAATTCTGTTCCAAGAGATAGATTGGAAGAAGAAGAATTTCTTATGGAAACTTTGATGCTGCTACAGGAAAAGATAAGCCTGCAAGATATAATAAGTATGATTATACAGTATAGAAGTGTTGTTCATAGATGGAAAGTTCTAAAATAAACAAATAATTAAGATAGACTATGAAAACTAAACTCTTACTAATAATATTTTTATTGTTGTGTACATACATATTTGCTCAAGAAAAAAAAATATATGCTAAAGCAATTCCTGATGACATTGAAATAGTTGATAGTATAAAGTCACTATGTATATCAAATGACTATAGGTTTGTTGTATATCAAACTGGTGGATATGATAAGTTATGTATTAGTAGCGTTATCTTTCTAAAAGACGGAGACAAGATAAAATATTGGGTTGTATTATATGATAATAGCCCTGATAATAATGCAGAAATGGATTTTCAATATTCATATATTGTTAAATTTGGGGGAGAATTGATTAGCTCTTCAATTTTTTCATATACTGCATATATAAATACTGGAATTAGTTTAAAAGAAAATGAAGAAAAAGAGGGTTCTTTTCCAGCCCCAAGTAGAATAGATGATACTATTTTTTACATAGATCCATTTACAACATTCTTTTTTGAGTTTGAAAACGAATCCTATAAAAGCAATAAATTTAGAGTTGAGTGGTTAAAACTTATAAAGAAAGACTTATTACCTATATTTAAAGAATATTGTGTAAATAACTGGGATTTTTATAAAGATATACTTAGTTAGAAAGTTAATTTATGATTTATATACAATCCTATCCGTTTGGAACAGCCTTTGCCGATAAGTACGATAATGGCACAAACCAACCTTATAAGTACAATAGTAAGGAACTGGATCAGATGCATGGGTTGAATATGTACGACTACTCGGCTAGGTACTATGAGAGTGCAATCGGTAGGTTTACTACGATTGACCCTCATGCTGAAAATTATTATGCTTGATCACCTTACTCGTGGTGCGCCAATAATCCGATGAGAATTACTGACCCTACGGGGATGGATTGGGTTGTGGTTTCTCATGATGGTAATGAATTGCGTAGAGTTGAAGCTAAAGGTGCAGATCAATACTACAAAGTCAATGAAACTGCTTATAACAATATAGGGTCATATTCAGGCGTTGCGGGTGGCTTTGGAAACGGAGCCCCAGAAAATGGGAATTATTCAGTGGGCAATTATCAGGATAGAAGTCCTCAAGGATGGTATAATCCGGGTATGGACAGGGATGGTGTAGGATTTAGTTATAATTTAAATCTACAGTTTAGTACTGGAAGAACAGCTCTACGAATACATCCAGATGGTAATAATGAAGGAACTTTAGGTTGTATTGGTTTATCTGGAAATAACCAACAGTTAAATTCTTTTGTAAAAAATGTAAATAATAGTTTGTTAAATAGAAGATCAATACCTTTAAATATTAACATTCAAAATAACCCTAACAAAAATGGCAGAAATCAGACTAGGATACCTAATATTAGAGAATAAAAGTTCCATATATTGGATATTTATTTGTTTATGCTTACTTAGCTGTAATAATAAATTTTCAGGGAATTCACCTCATGCAACAGTAGAACAAGAAGAAGTAAAATTGATTAAATATCTGCCCGATACTACAATAAACGGCATTTTTAAATTGGAGAATTATTTATCTATTAAGGAATTTAGTATAAACAATAAGTTTGAATATATAGAAAAAATAAGAGAAAGTCCTGTCGTTATATTTTTTAATGATAATTCAGAAGAATATCTTTTGGCTTATCAATATGAAGGGGATACTGAATACGCATTTGGCTGTTTTGAAATTGGATACAATAAAGATAATACACTAAGTAAGTATCCTCATATAAGAACAAAGGATATAGCATTTTTTCGGTCAATTATATTGATAGTAAAAATCTATGGTGGTTTAGCCTTAATATAATCCCTCGAGATAAGTTTATAAACTCTAATTTACATACATCTTTATCATTTAGAGTATCTAAAAATTCAAATCAATACTTAACTTTGGATTATTATGCAGGATATGGAGAAGGGTTGCTGAATTACAAGAAATATACAAATCAGGTAAGAATAGGATTTACGATAAAACCGGATTTCTTCAGTGCATACTAATTAAAAAATGAATAACTATGAGTAATAAATGGGACGAAAGTTATAATATTGAAAAATACCGCTATGGAGAAACACCGAATCTATTTTTCAAGCAAACTATCGATGCGCTTCCAACAGGAAAAATTCTTCTTCCTGCTGATGGAGAGGGACGAAATGGTGTATATGCAGCGACAAAGGGATGGAGTGTAGACGCTTTCGACCAAAGCCAACAAGCTAGAGAAAAAGCTTTACGATTAGCAAATAAAAATAATGTAGATATTTCCTATCAGGTAATGAATTTCGAGGATATTGCACAAAACTATATGGTTGACTCTTACGATGTAATTGCTCTTACATATGTTCACTTACCTGAACAGCTAAAAGCAAAATATCAGAGATCATTATTGCCTTTTTTGAAAATCGGAGGGCATATTATTATCGAGGGATTCAGTAAAGATCATGTAAAATACCAGGAACAGAATCCATCGGCCGGAGGTCCTCCGCATGTGGAGATGATGTATTCGAAGCGAGAGATTCTCTCTATCTTTGATTCTTTAAAAATCGATCTCTTAGAAGAGCTAGAAGTAGAACTGGCAGAAGGTATAGGGCATAATGGAAAAGCCTCGGTAATACGCTTTATTGGGCAAAAGATATAAATAAACCAGAGGCGACGGTAAATGATAACCGTTGCCTCTATTGTATAGTTAAAAAAACTTTACTGATTCAGTATTAAGGTTTAATAAAATTGATATATTTTCGTTCTTCAGAGAATAATAAAGCAGTATCTATCAATGCCAGATGGGAATACGCCTGAGGGAAATTCCCCAGCATACGTTTGGTTTCGAAATCCAAATCTTCACTAAATAACCCCAGGTGATTCGAATACTCCAGTAGCTGATCAAATATTTTCCGGGCTTCGCCTTTCTCACCAATCATAAACAATGCACGAGTTAGCCAAAAAGTACAGATAGTAAAAGCAGAAGACGGCAAACCAAAATCATCATCAACTTTATATCGATACATCAATCCATTATGATATAATTCTTCTTTTATACGTTTTACTGTCTTTATATAGCGATCATCGTTTGCATCTATAAAACCATACTGTTCCATCAAAAGCAATGATGAGTCCATATGCGTATTATCATAGGCTTGAGTAAAACTTTGAATCTGATCGTTCCATCCATTCTGCATCACATCTTCCTTTATAGCCATCGCTTCTTTTTGCCATGCTGATACATAGTCGGTCTGATTTAAAAGTTTGGCTATCTGTATTGCTCTGTCAAGAGCTACCCAGCACATTACCTTCGAGAAAACAAAATGCTTTTCGATGTTACGGAACTCCCATATACTCTGATCAGGATTTCGCCAAATAATATAAACCGTTCTGATGGTCGATTTAACGACTTCCCACATTTCCTCCAACTCGCCCAATGTCCCAGGAAAACGGAAATAATAGCTATGTATAACATCCATCAGATAACCGAAAGTGTCATTTTGCTTTTGAAAATATGCGGCATTGCCAATTCTTACCGGTTGGGAATTTTCATATCCAGCCAAATGTGGCAGGATCTCTTCTTTTAACGTACGACTACCATCTATTCCATACATAATTTGTAAAGAATCTGATTTAGATTTCAATACATCCTTCACAAAAGACATAAACCGCTTCGCTGTCGAATGATGTCCAAGTTCTATCAGGGTTTCTATAGACATCGATGCATCACGAATCCAGCAGAATCGATAATCCCAGTTGCGGACTTCACCTATTGTTTCCGGAATACTGGTGGTAAGAGCTGCCATAATAGCTCCGGATGACTCATAACACATCAATTTAAGAGCCAACAGACTGCGACAGATATAGTCGTTGTATTCTATGAATTTTCGGGAACGATTATTCCAGTTCAACCAGTAAATCTTTGTACGCTGATATTCGAGATAGGCTCGGTTGATATCTATATTTGCTAGTTTTTGACTATACGACAATAGCATATACTGGTCTTGCTCCAGAATAATTTCTTCTTGATTTAATATAGTGTCAAAATCAATACTTGAATATAAATAGATATTATCATTCCCATCTGCTATAGAGAATGTTCTTATAAAGTAGGCAAATTTTTTGTGTATGACTGAATCTCTTGCATAATTCATTACCGGAGTATAGTTTATCCTAAAACGCGGTTTACCATCAATGAGCCTTACATAACGATAGATTTCGGAAGGTATATAATACTCGTCTTCACGGGTCTTGTATCTTGGCATAAAATCGAGTACTTCAAATATACCCTCATCAGAAGCAAATCGAGTACAAAGTATGTTTGTTTCTTTAAAGTAATTTTGTGTAATACGATAGCTATCAGAGACTATGAATGAAAAGCTCCCGCCTTTATCTTTATCTAATAATTTAGAAAATACAGATGGAGAATCGAATACCGGAAAACAAAGCCAATCGATACTTCCCTCTTTTGAAATTAAAGCAGCAGTTTTACAATTTCCGACTACACCGTAATCTAGATTATCCATAAGCAATTAAATTATTTTATTAGTTTTTTCAGAAAATCAATGTTTAAAGCTTGTTTTGGAATATTATACCGCGCTGCATTTGAGGGGTCTCCTACTTTTATAGTAATAGCCGTATCCGGCAATGCCATAAACATTTCTTCATCAGTTGTATCGTCTCCTATAGCCATCACAAAATCGTATTCACTTTGACTGATTAACCGTAAAGCTTCTGAGCCTTTATTAAATTCACCTGACTTAATTTCTACAATTTTATTTCCTTTCATTATCTGCAAATTCTGTCTTGATGCTGGATTTATCAAGGCGTTTATTAGTTGTGTTACACGTAGTTCGGCTAACCAGACATCAACATCCCGGTAATGAAAGACTAAGGCCGTTTCTTTTATTTCCAGTTTCGAACGAGGAGTCTTTTTTACTGTATGTTTAATTATGTCTATTATCTCTTGATCCCATTCAATTGTCTGCACTTTACTTTTCCATATTCCATTTTCTTTATAAAACATACCATGTTCAGCAGCCATATCCAAAGGTAAATGTCCTAACCAATCTTCAAGAGTCTGTTTATCCCTACCACTACTTATTATCATTTTATTATGGCTATCGGCACACATTTTTTCTAAAAGATCAAGAACTTCAATGGTTGGCGATGCTTTCATCGGATTGCGATGAAATGAGACTAATGTGCCATCATAGTCTAAAATAATGAGACGTTTTTGAGCTTTTTGGTATGCATCTTTTATTTCATTGAAATTTTTTCGTACGATTATTTTCTTTTGTAATTCTTTATTTTTCTTTTTTACTAAAAACAATTCATCTATAAAATCTTTAGCCCATTGCCCAACATGTTGAGAAGAAATAATCTCTTGCATATTTGCTATAGCTGCTTTTTGCTCCTCTTCTGGCATTTCCAACGCTATAAGAAGAGCATTCTCTATTTCCTTTATATTAGTTGGATTCACTATCAGCGCATCAGATAACTCAATAGATGCTCCGGCCATTTCACTTAGAATAAGCACACCTTTCCCATCTCGTTTTGTTGCAATATATTCTTTTGCAACAAGATTCATTCCATCCCTAAAAGGGTTGACTAAACAGATATCCGATATATGATATAAAGCAGCTATCTCTTCGAAGACGAATGACCTATAAAAATAATTGATTGGTTGCCATCCTGCGGTCGCATATTTACCATTGACGGCTCCTACCTTCTGGTCGATATCTTCTTTCAGCTTTGCATAAATATCAACATTGTCTCTTGATGGTGCTACAATCATAATGAGACTAACCTTTCCTCTGTATTGCGGTTGGTTTGCTAAGAAGCCTTCAAAGCACCTTAAACGCATAAGAATACCTTTGCTATAATCCAGCCTATCTACAGATAATATAAGCTTGCTGTTACCAAACTCACCCCGTAGTTTCTCTGCTTGTTTCTTTATATCCGGATTTAATAAAGCATTGTGATACATATCATAGTTTATTCCCATTGGAAAAGCATCCACATCTACGATTCTGCCATCCAAATGGATTTCATCGAGATTGCAATCTAATTTTAGTACCCTATAAACAGCACTAATAAAATGCCTCATATATCCATGCGTATGAAAAGCAACAAGATCGGCACCTAACAGACCGTTTAAGATATCACTTCTTTCGGGCAAGCACCTAAACAATTCATAAGATGGAAATGGTATATGATGGAAATAACCAATACTTACTTCCGGTATTCTCTCTCTTATCATTCGGGGTAAAAGCATTAATTGATAGTCCTGAATCCAAACAATATCGTCAGGTTCTATTATCTCCATTGCTTTTTCACAGAATAAAGCATTTACTTCTTTATATACAGTCCAGTAGTCATTATTGTACCTTACATTGCTGAAAAAGTAATGAGAAAGCGGCCAAATTACACTGTTACTGTATCCTTCATAATAATTTTCTATTTGTGAAGGGGTAAGATTTACCGAATGAAAGTTCAGATCAGCTAGTTGTTTGTCTATTTTCTCTTGTTCATGCAGATCTTCAAGATACATTCCTGTCCAACCAACCCAATGCGTTTCTATGTTTGTCTCTAATGAGTTCAGTCCGGTTGAAAGGCCTCCTGGGCTAGGAACGACCTTATACTCATTTTCCTCTTCCACCACTTTTAGTGGTAATCTATTGGATATAATAATCAACTTCATAATACATATTTTATATCGGGCAGGGCGATCCGATTATTAAAAATAGAATAATTCTCTCGAACACAGAAGGATGTAGTAAACCTATAAAAATTTTATTATCCTCAGATTAATTATCATATGAAGCCAAAAAAACGAACCTAAATTCTTTTAAGGAAACTGAATTATATATTGGCTATATTTCGGATTAACTCCGTATAAATAAGATGTCTACCGAATAAGTAGATTTTAAAGAGGAGAAAAACAAAGTTGTTCTCAATGTATTCAAGACTCTTACAAAGATAATAAAATTTGTCTAACCCATAAAAATGCATAAAAGTTAGATTTTAACTAAAAAATCTAACTTGCTAATATGTAGTTATTTTGTTATGTATTTACGACGTGTTTTATAGTAGGAAAAAGAGAAAACAGCTAATCACAAGATCACAATCTTATCGTTTTATAATAGATCCGAGCGTTTCGGGAATATCGAACTCAGCACATTTTATCGATTCGAGCTTTTTCTTACCCAAATCAGTCAAAACAAAATACATCTGGCGCTTATCTTCCTTACCTACAATGCGCCTGATAAGGCCTTTCTTTTCGACCGACTTTATCACTTTCGATGTATTCGAATTACTCAGCCCCAACACGCTAGCCAATTCATTTGATGAATATTTTTGAGTATTAAGCGAACATAGCAGCATTCCTTCATTCAGTCCAAGATCATATAATTGTTGAAAGTTTAGTTCAAAGTCATAAATCGCCCGATACACATCCCTGATCTGACATAATGTTCTTACTTGCGAATTATTTATATTGTCTGCCATTTTAGTATAAGTTTATATTTACTGTTATTCTTTTAATAAAAGATTATTAATAGCTTCCTTTAGTTGCTGTTTTGGTAGTGCTCCCGCAGCCATTTGAGGTTGCCCATTCATCGGAACAAACAGTAAAGAAGGTATGCTTCTTATTCCAAAGGCAGACGCTAGCTCAGGCTCTGTTTCCGTATTTATTTTGTAAATGTATATACGATCTCCATATTCTGCCGCCAATTCTTCCAGCACCGGAGCTATAGCCTTACAAGGACCACACCAGTCAGCATAGAAATCGATTAATGCCGGCTTATCCCCCAAATATTTCCATTCAGTGGGATTTGTTTCAAAATTAGTAACTTTTGATAAGAATTCAGCTTTTGTTAAATGTATTGTTGTCATTTTATTTTCTTTTTTAATTGTTTCTTTCATTTGACTTTTTGTCCGGCCTTGTTATTACAAGATATAAGCAATAATGCCACGAGTGGAAATAGTATTGTATACTTCATTTTTAATCCGGTTTATATTTTTTTATCTGATCACCATAAATATTTTCTTTATGCTTATTATCCGTATAGCATCCTGCGGAGCCACAACAGGAAATATTCATAATTGCCTGAAAAAGCAGGAATCCGGCTAAGACAAGAAATATATAATCCTTAGAGGATATTGAATAGATAGCTATCAACACTCCCAACAACAACCGAATTATCCGGACAAAATCCCAATTCTTTAATATGCGATTCATTTTGTTACTCATTTTAAATTAAACCAGCTTCCGCCATTATATACTTCCTGAAAACCTTTATTTCTTAAGAGAGTTACTGCACTGCGGCTACGCATACCACTAGCGCATACGACAATAATCGGTTTATATTTTTTCAATTTCGATAAATTACTATTCAAACTATCCAGCGAGATATTTATTGAGTTTGTTGCTGCTCCCTGTTTATATTCCTCCTTTGTGCGAACATCCAGAAGTATAGCTCCATTTTCTAAAAGAGCTTTAAAATCGGCTTTATCCTCTAATCCGAATAATCTGCTAAGAAATCCCGCCATATTATTTATTTTATTACTGTTTATTTACTTTATTCCTTTTAAAAATCCCCCCGAATAAGCCACCCAATAATACTCCATACAGAGCACTGGTAATAGGTGATGATGTTATGGGACAAGTACCGGTACTACATCCGATGTACCTCCAATATATATATCCGCCTATTGCTCCGATCACTGCTCCTAAGAGATATGTCCAATTGTTTTTTATGATTTGCATATTTATTTGCGTTTATATTTCTTACAAAGATAATATTTATTTCTAATGGAACTATATTCTATTGGAAAATAATATGCTTAAAACTCTAATTTAGGTTAAATACGGAATGATAGCTGAGATTTTCTATTTATAAAGAGTGCCTTGTTATTGCTGTAATGTATGTTTTTATCCGCCTGGGAGATTTAGCTGTATCACTGACAACTCCCGTCTAGATAATTAATTTCATACGTTTATATGTTATGGTTTTATTAGTTCTGATAATGAAGCAATAAACTGGATATATATTCTTTCATTTCTCTGTATCTCTTCTTTCTTACATTTCCCTTTTTCAGTTAAAGAAAAAAGCATGAGTCGTTTATCTTCCTTACCAATTTTTCTCTCGATATATCGTTTTCTTTCGAGATTTAATAAAATTTTTGATGTGCGGGGTTAGCCAAGCCAGGCTGATCTGATAGATAACTCGCACAAGAGTCTCACTGTGCTGACAAAGAATATATAACAATAGCCTCATTCAAAGTGATGCCATAATCTTCTGAAAATTCTTTATATGCTTGATAAAGAATTTTGTGGATATTCTTTATTTTATAAATCAGACACATCTAAATTCCTTAAGAAATAATAAACAAAGGAAATAATTATTGTAATATTATCAAATAATACAATGAGAAAATAGTAAATACATTCATTATATATTAACAAATATATCAGATTATCAATCCATACGATTAATAGATTATCCACTAATACAATTGATAATCAACCGGGTTGATAAATTATAACATAACTTTTCAATGGGATAATATAGCTAGCGTTTAATCAGCTTATTGAATTATCTGTTAATCAAACCGGATTATTTAATTAGAGATTCACTTAAACGGTTAGTTAGCCGATTAATTAGTTAATTCATAAACAAGTATTTATCCAATAACATGATAAATAATGTATCCATAAAATAATCAGTCTATCAGGGAATGTGATTATATAATTAATTTATAGTTTCTAATCAAGAAAGATTCATTGTTACAAGATGTTTAATATTGATTTATTATGCTAATATTCAATATGTTAAAACCGTAACCTTTTTTAAATCGACATTCAAAGTATCTAACTTCGCATACAAGATTATATTATTTTCTATCATTTGATATTAGAATATCCGGTATCCAGATACAGTACAATAGGAACAATTAAAGTTCTTAGTTCAAAGAATGACTGTTTATGGATATTTACGGATAAAAGGACTAAATGTATAATCCGACCGGAGGAAGGATTCAATGTCACCTGACATTTGCAAGTTGTGTTTTGGGACGCCCGAAATAAATTCGGCATCCCAAAACTAAACTTGCCCCTCCCTGCAGTTCGGGGGACGATTTCCTCCAAAGTCGGAAATCAGGAGAGTAACGATAAGTTTCGAATGTTTATATTATGGATAGAAATAAATGGATTATTATATACGACTTATCAATATATATGTATGCTCAAAAAAGCTAACGGTGTAAGTTACCACCGGACAGTTTAGAATTTTAAGGTTGAATATCGGGGATAAAAGAACGGTGTCTTTGCTATATAAATCTGAGAAAGAAACAATAAAAACCGGCCGGACTGATCCGGTAAATAGCCGTTTGAATTAAAAATAGGCGATTAAAACCGAACAAAAACAGTTTTTTTAGAGAAAGGAAATAGGGGCTCACCACTTCATCTAACCGGCATCGGCACCTGCTATATCTTCCTTTGCGAATTTATACACGGCGGGCTTATTGGTGAAAATTCAGGCCTGACGGTTTAGCATTGGAATATCACGCTTTTGCGTGATATTCCAATGCTAAAAATTTTACATGTCGCCCGCCTATATTTAGGAGCAAAGGGGATATAGCTCACAGTGCCGATGCCAGTGCATATAAGAAGGGAAAGACATTTGGTCGTGGTTCACAGGGGTATAGTAAGCAATATCGCAGATATATATTTGTAATAAAACAGGGGGGATAAAAGCTACAGGCACTCAGTCCTTGCATATAAGTTTTTTACTTGATTTTGGCTTTTCCTCCGGACGAGCCTATTAAACACTCAGACTAGCTGATGCCAAACATAAATCATAGACTTTCTTTAAAAAATATAGCTATTCAAAATTACAGGGTAAAATCAGGACAAAACAAGTTCTGCAAAAGTGAGAAATGATGATAAACAACGAAAAATGGAGACACAGGGGAAACCCTTGCCGTTTAGTGCTGTATATTGGGATTGGAAATAAATTTATTAACTATAAAAAAACAATCGTATATGGAAGTAATCAACATTGAAGCGCAAACCTTCGAAGCGATGATGAACCGTTTCGAGGCTTTTTGTGACAGGGTGGAGAGTTTGTGTGGGGATCATCGGGATAAGAGCCTGCACCGTTGGCTGGATAATCAGGACGTGTGCCGGATACTGAATATCTCCAAGCGTACCCTACAAACTTACAGGGATAACGGCACATTAGCTTATACGCAGATCAGTCATAAAATATTCTACAAACCTGAAGATGTGGAAGCAGTTATTAACAAATTAAAATCGAAGTAGTATGAGCAATGAAATTATGACAAGGCAGACAGAGCGGTTGAAAAGATTCTTCGGCTCACTTGACAGGATACTGGACAAGATCGAAACGGCACTGACAGGTTGTAAGCCGACCCTGAACGGGGAACGCTTCCTTACGGATCAGGAGGTCTCGGACAGGTTAAAGGTCAGCCGCAGGACGTTACAGGATTACAGAACTGCAGGCAAGATACCCTATATCCAGTTAGGTGGTAAAGTACTGTATAGGGAAAGCGATATTCAGAAAATGTTGGAGGAGAATTATCGCAAAGCATGGCAGTAAGGAGGAAGGGTGTATTGCGCCCGTCGGTTCTTATGCAGAGGAAGAGGAGAGCAGCTTTTGTCCCCCCTCTCTCTTATCGCTATTCCTATTGATCTAAAGCCGGCCCTGTATCCTATGCGTCGGATGTCGGCTTCGCATAATATATCCCTTTGGCTTCGCAGATGAGGAAAACAAAGCGTCAAATTTTTAGCAGGAAATACCACACCCTGCGTTATCTCTCCGGTATAGTATTTTCTGCTAAACTCACAGAGCCTGAATTTGACCGATTGGCTTGTCCATGTATTTTCGCCAAAGGGATATGGCGAGAAGCATGATCTGCCAGGTAAAAGGGTGTGTTAAAGGGAAACAGGAATTATTAGTACCTCGCTCTTCATCCAAAGTAAGATGCTTGTGCTTATAATATTGGTCAATCCGAATAGGCAAGATATCTCAAATTTCAATTATGACATGATTAAGAGAAGAAGGCGAGAATTACTTCCCGCCTTAAATGTTTTCACAACGGAATAATCCTTATTGTGATAAGAAAGCTTATCACAATAACATGGAGGAGATTCCCGTCCATGGAGGCACTGTATTTCAATGAACTAAGATACAAAAAATATATTTTAGTGCACTTGGGAAAGGTCACGTTGTCTTTTATCAAGACTCAGATATTGAGAAATTATTGGAGAAGGGCTATCAGGAAAGCTTCAGGTAATACTTACCGTTAACCGTTCAAAGTTATATCGGACAAGCGGTTATTCTGTGGGCTACCGCCTCCTCAAACGGCATAATAAATTAAATCAGATAATAAGTAAATGGCAGGTTTTTCTTAAGAAAAGCCTGCCATCATTATGCATATGCCCGTCAATATTTAATTGAGCAAGGGGATTCAATTCAACATATAATTTTGAGTGGAAATTATTGGTATTTCAAAAAAATCTTTTCGCGTAGCCTTCTTGCATAGCCTCTCTATAAACATCTGTGCATTTTTTGATTGAATATGGAAAGCAAGAGCAATAACTATCTCTAAACCATAATATTCCGGATAGATATTTCATCCTTCAAATACACATCCCATCGAATTATCACCTCGGACAATACCTGATTTCTCAATAGTACGGATAGATCGTTTTGCTTCTCTGTAGTAAATTCCAAATAGATCCACAATCTCAGAGATACTCATTCTTACATCACCCGACACTTTGCATTGTTTTTCTTCGTTTGATAAGTTTGTCCATATCCTTCGATATTTTCTGCTCCGTGATTTGTGCATAGACTTGTGTCGTATTGATATTGGCATGCCCCATCATTTTGGCAACACTCTCTATCGAAACACCTGCCGAGAGTAACAATGTACCGAAACTGTGCCTGCTTTGATGGTAGGAGAGATTCTCTTTCAGGTTTATCAACGTTCCTATCTGATTGATCTCGTACCAGATCTTATCACGGATAGGCAAAGGAAATACAGGGCTATTATTATCTTCCGTATTGTATAACAGAAGTATTTGCTCCGCTATCGGATGCAGGGGAATAAATGCCTCTACATTTGTCTTTACCCTCCGTTTTCGGATATACAATCTACCTTCGGATGTTTTTTGGATATGGTGCGGATACAATCCGTATATATCTACATAAGCCAATCCTGTCAGTGTTGAAAAGATAAAAGCCCTGCGTACCAGTTCCAGACGTTCTTCAGGCATCGGGGTTTCCATCAGTCTCTGCAAATCGTCTTTGCTTATGTGTTTGTGTTTAGGGAGTTCTTTCTTCTCATACCTCACCTCTTCCAGCGGATTACTTCTTAATACTTCCTGATCGATAGCGATGTATATAAGCCTGTTCAGCCATGTGATACATTTATTGATATAGCCTGCCCTGCGTTCCCCTACGGTTTTCAAAAAGAGTTTGAACGATTCGCCGAACTCTTCGGTAATATCCGAAAAGGCTATATCCTCCATCCCCCGATAGCATAAGAACTCTTTCAGGTTCCGTTGTGATATTCCCGATTGCCGGTAGCTGGTTGTAGAGTTTATCTCGAAGGAGCGAAGCCGCAGGCGTTCACGCTCCACTTCGCCTGCCTGTAGCAATGTAGTCGGGATAGAGTTAACTCCGATGATGGCATTCTTTAGTAATTCTGCACTGATAACTCCCTGTTCTTTTAAGATATGATTGTAGGTGTTTTCGATACGGTTGCGATAGGCTGTAAGTTTATTATTTTCTCTTTCTATTTTGATGGTGCTTTTCCTGGCATTCCAATCCCCGGGACTGCAATAAATACCCGTTGTGATAACACTTTGTTTACCATCTATACTGACCCGGCACAGAATAGCTGTGGTACCGTCTGCTTTTACCTTGTTTTTATTGATATAGAATAATATTCTGAATGTACTTCGCATAATGATATATTTTGGATGTTGGATTGATATTGATATTGTTATTGATTCTATTCCGGTTACAGGATTAATTTCAAATCGCTGGTTGCTTCGATAAATTTATCTATATCCTCGAAAAGCTTCTTGGGAGTGACACGGGCATAGACCTGAGTTGTTTTAATGTTACTGTGCCCAAGCATCCGGCTGATGGTTTCATCGGTACTCCTTCTTCGAGCGTAATTAAACTGGCAAAGCTGTGTTTTCCTGAATGATAGGAGATCGGCTGCTTAATATCCGCCATAATACGCAAGCCCCGCATATTTAATTGTACTACTTCCGCCGACTGTATAGGAAACAGCGTATCCCTGTCTTCATCTTTATATTTTTCTAGCAGAGCAATAGCTTCGGGCAATAATTTGACACGGGCTTGGAAATCTGTTTTCTTTCTGCGGTATTTGAGCCAAAGGTTATTTTCTTCATCTGTAAACAGGTTCTCTTCCGTTATGCGAACGATATCCGCATAAGAAGTACCTGTATAGCAAGCAAAGAGAAACAAGTCACGGGTAAGCAGATGTGAATGACGGTTGGGAGCAATCTCTAAATCCCGTATCTTTTCAAAACTCTCCCTGCTTAATGCTTTCAGTGTAGATTCTTTTTGTTTGGGCAGTTTGTAATGGGCGAAATGAAGTTTTTCGGAATATCCTTCTTTGAAAGCAATCTTACATATCTTTTTCAGGATAGCCAGATAATGACGAACCGTATCCATTGAATAACCCTGTTCGACAAGAACGAAGTCCTGATACTCACGGATGAACTGCTCATCCAACTACCCGAAAGCGATGTCTTTGGTCTTGAACTTCTTTTTGATGAATTTACCTAATGAACGATGGGTGTACACGTAACCGCCTAATGTGGTCGGGGCAACATCTATCCCGACACGGGCACGTAACTCCTCTATATGACTGCCAAGAAGTGCAAGCAGAGTTATTTGTGCTCCCATGCTTCCCTGATACAGATTCTTGACGGCTTCCGCATCAAGAGGCTTCTTGCGGGCAACGAGGCTGTCAAATACCGAATGAACGCCAAGCAGCAGCTTTTCGATTTTTTGATTAACCTCAACCGCTTCACGGCTTTTTCCGTCCAATCTGCTCTCACGGGGATTCCATAAAGAAGGGGTACAGGATAATTTCAGGCTGAACTGGGTCATGGACCGCTCGATAGTTATTCGTCCCATGATGGGAGCTTTACCCGATTTATCCAAACTGCTTTTTTTGAGGTAAAGCAACACCTTTAATCTTTCTTGTTTCATACACTTATAGTTTTGTGGGCTTTGCCTAATGGCAAAGTTACCGGTTATATAAGTGCTCCTTGTTATGCAAAATGTTGCGAATCAGAACAAATAAGCCCGAGTTGTATTTCTCCGATATGTAATAAGTTACCTATTTAGATTCGGTAACTATTGTGGTAACGGATTGGTAACTCAAATACTGCTATATTTTACAATATCCTGCTTTTTGGTAGAGTAGCAGGTTAGAGTAATTTAATTCATATTAAACGAGTTACGTTTAACCCGCTTCGTTTCTCTGATTACCGTTTTTCTGATTATTATTCATGTTGCCAGACATACTTTCGGAACTCTCTGTCTTACAGTGGGAATATCAAAAGAGAGTGTCTCTAAATTATTAGGGCATACGAAAATTAGAACAACTCAGATATATGCTCAGATAACTGATCTGAAATTGAGTGATGAAATGGATAAACTAGCAAAAAAACTGAATATAGCTACCTGTATTTATGGCTTTTCCCGTCTCTTACTTAAAATATTCAACATTGGGATTATGAAAATGAATAACAAAGGCAATAAAAGGAATGTATTCTTGTCATCACCTCCAAAAGTAAATACATTTTCATTTGACATAGCCTCGACCATACATACAAATAATAAATAGATCTCTAAAATCAACATAATTATTAATGAAAAGAAATATGTTATATTATTATTCAGAAAATAAGAGAAATATGGGTTGAATCGATAAAAAATGAATACAGTAATAACAAGTAAGAAAATACCGATCAGTGCAAAAAAATAATTCTCCCAATTATTATACGGATAATCGGCATCTATAAGTGTACGGAGATTCTCCGGCGATAACTCCTCGTCTTTGTTAATTTGAGGGAATGGTTTGAGGGTAAACCGTGCTAAATAAAACTGGTTTTCAACCTTGGACCACCACGATGCTTTCTCTGCGTCGGCCTTACTTACTGCCAATACTGAATCTCCCGGCCAGAGGACAGACTTGGTGTTTACAAGCAACACACTATCTACCATTTGAGTAAGTCCCAGTATATAAGCATAATTATCTTTACCGTTGTCTCTATCGAATGTCACATATAATTTTAAGTCGCGGAT
>JAISUS010000002.1 GCA_031271965.1 Prevotella sp.
TTTTCCAAAAAAATTCCGTATTCCGATTGAGTTAATGCCATATATTTTACCAACAAAAAATCTTATTTCTCCCGCAAAGAAAGCAGCCGATTTTGAAGTTTTTTTGAAGATTGGGTTTGGCCTATGTTAAATCGAACGAATGACGGGTGAATAACCTGATATTCTGTATTGGAGTTTATAGTTTATTATAGAAGATATTTTTCTTCCCGCTTCATAATAAAACTCTAAAAACCTTATCTTTGTAATATATGGAAGATGTATATAAGACCATAGCAGAGGCATCGAAGGCTATTTATACGGAGAAGCGAAGTAGATTTATTGCTTATGCAATCCCTGTACTTTCAACCCGGGATGTAAAAAATGAAATAGACAAGCTAAAGAAGGAGTTTTACGATGCCCGTCATGTGTGTTGGGCTTATATGTTAGGGGCAGACAGGCTCGAATTTCGTTCCAACGATGATGGAGAGCCATCGGGAACGGCGGGGAAACCTATACTCGGACAAATAAACTCGAATGAGCTGACAAATATTCTTGTCGCAGTTGTTCGTTATTTTGGAGGGATCAAACTCGGTACAAGCGGGCTCATTGTTGCATACCGGGAGGCGGCAGCGGATGCCATCCGGGAAGCCGGGATTATAGAAAAGACAGTAGATATGCAAGTTTCATTTGGTTTTGAATACCCATTTATGAATGATGTGATGAAAATAGTAAAAGATTTAGAACCTGTTATTTTGGAACAATCTTACGATTTGAATTGCTCGATGACACTGGAAATACGGAAAGCCAAGTTTGACGAATTAAGCAATAGGCTGGAAAAGGTGGAGTCTTTGAGTTTTATTGAATAGTAAATATTTGTACTACATTGATATTTATTATATTTACGGATCTAATACAAGCATCTATCACTATGAGCAAATTAAAGACTATCAGTTACGTCATCCTTCCCGCAAGTTTGTTTAGTTACTCTTATGGATCAGAAAAACCAAAAACTAAACATCCTAACATTGTCTATATAATGACGGATGACCACTCGTTTCAGACGATAAGCGCATACGGACATCCCATATCTAAATTAGCCCCAACTCCTAATATAGACAGGTTGGCAAATGAGGGTATGATTTTTCAACAGGCTTTTGTAGAAAATTCAATATCTACTCCCAGTAGAGCCTGCTTGATGACAGGTCTTTACAGTCATCAGAGTGGACAAATCCGATTTGGCCCGGGGATTGATACAACAAAAATATTCTTTTCTGAATTGTTGCAGCAAAGCGGATATCAAACAGCCATCATTGGGAAGTGGCATTTGCCTTGCGACCCGAAGGGCTTTGATTATTATAAGATATTGCAGGGACAAGGGCAGTATTATAATTCACCATTTAAAGAAAAAGATACTGGCGATAAATATATAAGAGAAGAGGGATATACAACCACTCTGATTACAGATTATTCTATTAATTTTCTTAATAATAGAGATAAAGAGAAGCCATTTTGCTTATTGGTACACCATAAGGCACCACATCGTAACTGGATGCCTGAACCAAAATATCTTAATCTCTATGAAGAGATAGATTTCCCCTTACCGGAAACATTTTATGATGATTATTCCACACGTTGTTCTGCTGCTAAAAGCCAGGATATGAGTATATCTAAGACAATGACATTTGTTTATGACCTGAAAGTAGCTGAGCTTAAGGATATATCGCCATATGATAAAGAAGCTAACATTGGTGATTTACAATGGCTATTTGACAGGATGTCGCCTGAAGAACAAGAAATGTGGTACAATGCATATCATCCTAAAAACAAGAAATTTATCGATCAGAAGCTGACAGGTGATGACTTGCTTAGATGGAAGTACCAGCGTTATCTGAAAGATTATCTTCGATGTATCAAGAGTGTAGACGATCAGGTGGGCAGGCTGATCGAGTATCTGGAAAAAGAAGGCTTAATGGATAATACTATTATTGTTTATACTTCCGATCAGGGTTTCTATATGGGAGAACACGGTTGGTTCGATAAGCGTTTTATGTATGAGGAGTCGTTCCGAACTCCTTTAATAATACGTTATCCTGAGAAGATAAAAGCGGGGACAAAATGTGATGCCTTAGTTCAGAATATCGATTATGCTCCAACTATATTGTCCTTTGCGGGGATAGACAAACCTATTGAAATGGCGGGGACTCCGCTTGAACCTCTCTTTGGTGGTAAGAAGCCCGGAAACTGGCGGACAAGCCTATATTATCATTATTACGATTATCCGGCTGTACACAGCGTGCGTAGACATGATGGCGTTAGAACCGAACGGTATAAACTGATCCATTTTTATGGAGAAGGGGAGATGGCCGGTGATGAAGATATAAATTGTAATGAACTGTATGATCTTCAAAATGATCCGAATGAATTGAATAACCTTTATGGAAAAGAAGGCTTTGAAAAGATTATGTCGGAGATGCAGGCCTTGTTAGATAAATACAGAAAGAATCTGAAAGTAGGAGAGTATTGATAATGATAAACACTGTAGCACCTTTTGCCAAGCCTCTTTACGTGATGTTGAAGCCGATAGGCCCTATCTGCAACCTGAAATGTACATATTGCTACTATCTGGATACAAAAAAGCTATATGCACAGGCGAATAATTATAAACTGAACGATGAATTACTGGAGCGGTTTATCGTGCAATATATGGAGTCGCAGACGATGAGCCCTATACTTTTTACATGGCATGGAGGGGAACCGTTATTAAGGGATGTCAGTTTTTATAAAAAAGCTCTTCAGTTGCAGAAGAAGTATGGCAAAGGCTGGCAAATTGACAATACACTGCAAACCAATGGCACATTATTGACTGACGAATGGTGCCGTTTCTTCAAGGAAAATAACTTTTTGATAGGAATTTCTATTGATGGGACACAACGTTTTCACGATAAATACAGGAGGACAAATGGGGATGATCCTACGTTTGGAAAGGTTTTATATGGTATCAATCTTCTTAAAAAATATGGAGTAGAGTACAATATAATGGGAGTGGTAAATGATTATAATATCGACTATCCTTTGGAATTTTATAATTTTTTCAAAAGTATAGACTCTCATTTTATCCAGTTTGCACCCATTGTTGAACGATATCCGGACGGCCGTATGACAGAATGGAGTGTGACTCCCGAAAAGTGGGGTGATTTTCTGGTCGCTATTTTCGATGAGTGGGTTAAGAAAGATGTCGGTAATTATTTCGTTCAATATTTTGATGCGGCATTAGCCAACTGGATGAACGTTGCTCCCGGAGTTTGCATTTTTGCCGAGAAGTGCGGACACGCCGGTGTTATGGAATTCAATGGAGATGTATATTCCTGTGATCATTTTGTTTACCCCGAATACAAACTGGGAAACATCAAAGAAAAAACTCTGACCGAAATGATGTATTCAAGTAAACAGCTAGCTTTCGGTAACGGGAAATCGGAATATTTATCAGCCAAATGTAAGCAATGCAAATATCGCTTTGCATGTCATGGAGAATGCCCTAAAAACCGCATAGCAAAGACGCCGGAAGGCGAGAATATAAATTATTTGTGTGAAGGGTATTATAAATTCTTTGAGCATATAGCTCCATATATGGATTTTATGAAAAAAGAACTGGAAGCAAAACGTTCTCCTGCAAATATTATGTATCACTTGAACGAAGTAAGAGGTTGATTTATACCTCCACCACTTTACCCAGTGTGATATAACAAATGTATCCTTTAATGTCTGAGTAGCCGATCTTGCGAATCTGATCGGCATAATACTTTACCTGACGGATATATTTTTTATCCTCTTTTTCTCCGAATTTATAATCTATTACAATTGCTTTCTCACCTTTTATCATAACCCTGTCGGGACGGATAAATGTTCCTTTAGGCTGTAAAATCTGTACTTCATTCAATACGCGGTATTCTCCCGAATACCAAGATGATACGAGAGGGTTGGATAAATATGAATTCAAAATATTTATAACCTCGCTTTTTTTATCCGCCGTTATATCTCCGTTAATATAATACTCTTCAACGGCATTGTCTATATCGTTGATTGTTTGAATTTTACTAATTATTTCATGCATCAGGGTTCCGTAGTCGCGTTGTCCTGTGTCTGAAAAATAATATTTGTTCTTCAATAGCAGATTTATTCGATTGTCGTAAGGTACACTCGACATGCTCTCAACGTTGATTTCACCGATAGCAGACTCTTTCTCTTTCTTTACAGGAAGGTAATTTTTCCCTGTCTCAAAAACACCTGTTTCAGCATCTAAATATTGAGGAAGATTGATTAATCTATCTTTTCCTGATACATTCGCTTCCGAATGAATAGAAGCCCAAAGCAGGGATGCAATGTCTTTCACCTCTTCTTTTACCGGTTTGGGGGCAAAAGCGATCAATTCGTTTTTAGCTCTTGTAAAGGCCACATAGAGAACGTTTATATTATCGATGAATGCATGCAAACGTTCGTCATAATATTCATAGTCAAAAATTGTATTTTTCAACTTCGATGAGTATTTTACAGGAACTAGATGCAGGCGGTTGAATGGTTCCGATTGAGGATTACACCAAAGTATGGTTGTAAGTTTATGATCTATCTCCCAATTGCAGAATGGTATAATGACTGTATTAAAACCAAGCCCTTTCGATTTGTGTATGGTCATTATGCGAATTGCATCCTGGCCATCCGGTGTGAAAATCGTTTTCTTCATTCCCGATTCGTCCCACCATTTGAGGAAAGCGTCGAGGTCGGACGAATAACGGATGGCAAAGTCAAGAACCATATCCAAAAACGACTGGATATAGACCAACTCGTCATTGTCCATCGCGTTATCGAACAGTTTGAACATTTCCTCTGTCATTTCATACAACGGGAGTTCGCGTATCCTGTTCAGTTCTGTCATTATTTCTTCCGGCAGGTCGTCTTTTGCAGAAAAATATTTTTGCAAGGCATCTTCTGCCGTAAGCTGGTTGCTGTATTTAAAATATTCGTAAACAGCCAACGCTTTAAGGGAGGCATCCAGAGGATTGTGCAAATATTTGAGAAGCGCGACAATCAGTTTTACGCTTTTCGCATTATTGACAAAAAGGGCTTCATCGGAAATAATATCGTAACGGTATTTCGGATTGGTATTCCGGCTTTTATATTCCAATAAGCGGTTCGCTACACTTGCCCCTTCCTTTTTTGTGCGGACAAGAATTGCTATATCTTTCAGATTGTAGCCTTTATCCTGTAATTGCTCTATTTGTGTAGGCAATTGTTCTAAAACATAATCCTGCCAAGCCTGTTCGGATGTTTCTACAAATTCGACTCTTACATGCCCTTCATTTTTTTCGTGGCTTTCGGGTATTTGCTGATATACCTCGTTATATGCTTTTGTTATTCGAGTAGAAAATGGTTGTAAGCGTTTATCTGCATCAATATCTAAAGAGCTGTTGTAAGTCTCTTGAAGAAGATGTGCTCCTGTTGTAAAAATTGCATTGTTAAAATCGATGACATTTCTGGAGCTACGCCAATTTGTATCCAATGTTTCGCGGGTAATGCCTTCCGAAGTAAAGTCTTTGTCGAGTTGTTCGTCCAACAGTTTCCAATCCGAATTGCGCCAGCGATAGATACTTTGCTTTACATCTCCTACTATGAAATTCTTGTTTCCTCCTGCCAAACTGTCACGGACGAGAGGGAGGAAATTTTGCCATTGCATATCCGAAGTGTCCTGAAACTCGTCGATCATATAGTTGTTAACCCGTAATCCTACCTTTTCGTAAATAAAAGGAGATTCATTTCCTGCAATGATCCGGTTCAAGAGTTCGGTCGTATCCGATATGAGCATGATATTGTTCTCTGCGGCGTATTCCCTAATCTTTTTATCTACATCGCCCAATATACCTAAAGCGAAGAAATAACGGTTTATTTCACTCGCTGTCTGATAGGTTCGTGAATTTTCAAAATGATTGATAATCCTCACTACCAAAGGATTTAGTTCATTGTAAACATTCTCAATTTTGTCCTTTAAGGATGTCGGTGTTTTTGCTGTATACCAATTTGATATTTCATCAGCCAAAGCCCGGAACATATTCGTTGGTTCATTCGTAAAACCGCTTCCCCATCGTATAAAGCTAAAGAAAGGAGAACGTGAGCTGCCTTTAAAATCGTCCGGTTTCAGGCCATGACTGGTCATTATGTTGAGTGCTTTTTCAGCCATTCGCTGCAATTCGCTTTCGAAACTGCGAATGATGCCGAAAAGCATTTCTTTATAATCGGTCATCAGTTGCTTGTCGGCAATATCGGCCTGCACCTGATTGCTGTATGCTTTGTAGCCTTCCTTAAATATCTCGGAAGAAAGGGACTGTATATCACTGCGAATATTCCATGTGTCGCCATTTTCTATTTTCTCTTCCGAGAAACGGATCAGCCAGTCGAGTAGAAGTTTATTGTCGCTGCGTTCCAGATCGAACAGCATGGAATCGACAGCTTGCCCTAAAACTTTTTCGGTATCCAGTTCTACATTGTATCCTCCTCCTAATCCTATTTCACGTGTAAAAGCGCGCATTGTCTGTTGAAAAAATTTATCGATGGTGCTGACAGAAAAGGAGGAATAATCGTGAAGTATGCGTACCAAGATGTCATGCGCCTCTTTTCTTACCTGTTCCTCGTTCAACCCGTATTCATCCGAGAGCAAACCGGTATAATCCGATTTTCGTCCTTGAGCCAGATTGCCAAGCTCTTCTACGATGCGGGTTTTCATTTCGTCGGTTGCCTTATTCGTAAAGGTAACCGCTAATATATGGCGATAAGCGTATGGGGAAGAAAAAAGAAGGCATAGATATTCTGCGGTCAGGCGATGGGTTTTACCCGAACCTGCCGAAGCTTTATATACAGAAAGATTTATTTCATCGTCAAATAATCCTTGCTTTGACATATCCTTCTTTTTGTAATAGTTCGAGTATCTTATTTCTGAAATCTCCCTGAACTATTATTTCTCCGTCTTTAGCCGATCCGCCGACACCGCATTTTACTTTCAGAAATTTGCCTAATTCTTCCAAGTCTGCGATTGTACCGATGAATCCGGTAATCAGTGTCACGGCTTTTCCTTTTCGGTTACGTTTATCCAGGGATATACGAAGCTGTTGTTTAGCTTTGTCCAAAGTATCTTCTTCTATATTCTCTTCTTTTTCATATTTGAAGTCCGGATTTGTAGAATATACAACATTCAGACGGTCTTTCCAGTCATTCATATCAATGGATTTTGTTTGATGCAAAAATACAGAATAATTTAAGTAGTTTTACAAAACTACCATTTATTCATATGTATCTTAGACTCATCGTATTTATCTTTTGCCGAATGATTTCCTTTGGGATAACCTATGGGAATAACCACTAACGGAAGCACTTGTGCAGGCATATTGGTGTGTTTTATTACCGTTGCCATCCTGTCACGGTAGGGGTAAGAGGCTGTCCATACTGCACCTAAATCCAGAGCCTCGGCGGCAAGAAGTATATTTTCAGTAGCAGCAGAGCAATCGAGGTACCAATAAGAAGAACGGACAGTATCTCCGCAAACAACAATGGCCATCGGTACTTCTGCAAGCATTTTAGCTGTAGGCAGTTCTTTTGCCATTTTATCCAGAATATCCCTGTCGTTTATAATTAGAAATTGCCAAGGGCGTGTGTCTTTTCCGGATGGTGCGGCCATTCCCGCTTTGATTAGCATTTGAATGTCTTCATCCGATACTTGCCTGTCTTTTATAAAATTGCGTACACTCTTCCTGTTGAAGATTACTGACAAGGCCGCATCTTTTTTCGTTATCTGATTTTCTTCTTTCTGAGAACAGCTAGAAAATAAAATAGTGCAAACAGTAATAAGGCTGATAAAGAAATATTTTTTACTCATACTTTTTCTATTCTTATGTTTTACAAAGATATAATTAAAATAAAAACGCCGGGAATATTTTTTCCCGGCGTAGATTTATAACCGATATAGAATATTATATAATTCCCTGAGCCATTACGGCTTTGGCTACTTTCATAAATCCTGCGATATTTGCTCCTTTTACGTAGTTTACATAACCATCGGCCTCTGTTCCGTATTTCACGCAGTTTTCGTGTATATTCTGCATAATCCATTTCAGCTTTTCATCTACTTGTTCGGAAGACCAACTGAGACGTTCCGAGTTTTGAGTCATTTCCAATCCCGAGACAGACACTCCGCCTGCATTCGCGGCCTTGCCCGGAGCATAAAATATTTTTGCTTCATGGAAAACAGCAATAGCTTCCGGTGTAGATGGCATATTAGCACCCTCTGAAACGGCGATAACTCCATTTGCCACAAGTTTCTTCGCGTCCTCTCCGTTCACTTCATTCTGGGTGGCAGAAGGTAAAGCAATGTCTCCTTTTTCTCCCCATGGACGGGCGTTTGGTACATATTTGCAACCGTATGTTTCTGCATATTCGCTGATACGTCCTCTGTATAGCTCTTTTAATTCTTTTACGTATGCCAATTTTTCGGCAGTAATACCTTCCGGATCGTAAATGTATCCGTTGGAATCGGATAGGGTTACAGGGATTGCACCTAACTCAATCAGTTTTTCGCATGTGTATTGAGCTACATTACCCGACCCTGAAACTAGGCATTTCTTGCCTTTTATATCGATATTTTTTGTTTTCAGCATTTCAAGAAGGAAATATACATTTCCGTATCCCGTAGCTTCGGGACGAATCAAAGAGCCTCCGAAAGTCAATCCCTTACCTGTGAAAGTACCTGTAAATTCATGTGCAAGTTTACGATACATACCAAACATATATCCTACTTCGCGTCCTCCTACGCCAATATCTCCGGCGGGTACGTCGGTGTCAGGACCAATATGACGCCACAGCTCAGTAACAAAAGCTTGGCAGAAACGCATAACTTCAGCATTAGATTTCCCTTTCGGACTAAAATCCGAACCTCCTTTTGCCCCTCCCATTGGAAGAGTCGTCAATGAGTTTTTGAAAGTTTGTTCAAATGCAAGAAACTTAAGTATTGAAGGACTAACAGATGCATGAAAACGGATTCCACCTTTGTATGGCCCTATTGCATTGCAATGTTGTACCCTGTATCCCATGTTGGTGTGCGTATTACCTTTATCGTCGACCCAAGTAACGCGAAATGAAAATATACGATCGGGGATGCATAGTCGCTCTATGAGGTTTGCCTTCTCAAACTCGGGATGTTCGTTGTAAACTTCTTCGATGGATTCTAATACTTCTTCAACTGCTTGATGATATTCCGGCTCATTTGGGAATCTTCTTTTTAGATCTTCTAATACTTGTTCTACTTTCATTTTTTAGAGTTAGGAGTTTTTTTTATAAATGCTGCAAATGTTCGAAAAAACATGACTATTTGCTGCTATTTTACAAAAATAAGAATATTTTTCTAAAAATCAGGGTTGATTTTTCCCAGAATCTCCTTATAGATTGGATTTGAATTTAAGATAAGATCATTTCCTACTAAGAATAGTTGCTCCCGAGCACGTGTAAGAGCAACGTTTAATTTTCTGTCTACAGTACCTTTCTGATTCATATTGCTGAAATAGCGCAGTTGATAAGGCTTATTGAAACAAAAAGATAAAATAATGACATCGCGTTGGCTTCCCTGATAACGCTCAATCGTATCTACCATGATACTTTTGAATTCGGGTATTTCTGTTTCTTCTAGTTTATGTTTTATTAATGCGATCTGGTTGCGATAAGGAGTTATAATACCAAGAGTTTTGTTCGGGTCAAAGGTTGTCCCATTCTTTTTATACAAATCAATCAGAGTCTTGGATAGTGAAACAACTACATCGGCTTCAGTCAAGTTAACTTTGTCCGATAAATTAGAGTTGTCTATGGTTCGTACAGGAACAAAAGCGACCCGCCGTGTAGCTATTAGCGACTGATATTTGTCTGAATCATCAAAGAATTCATATCTAAGAGGTGTGCTTTGCCTGTCTGTTGCTACTTTCAATAAGTTGTCATAGAACGCAGCATTTACCAGAGAGGCTATTTCTTCGTGCATACGTCCATGATATGTCAGAGTGTCGTAAGAGTGTCTCCAGCCTTTCTTGTGTGCGATGCGAAATAAACGTTCGAAAAGAGATTCGCGGCAATCGTATAGTTCTATATTATTAAGGTTCTCTTCAGATACTTTCGATTTATATTCATCCTGTAAGGTTATTGTTGACAACTGTTTCTGGTCGCCGATCATAATAAACTTATCGAACAAGGGCAATAATCCGATAATTTGCGGTTCTAAAATTTGAGACGCTTCGTCGATAACAGCTACATTAAATTTTTTCAGGCTGAATAACTCGGGTTTACCTATTATGGAGGCAAGTGTACCGACAAAAATACGTGTTTGTCCTATTGCTTCTAACAGGTTCTTTCTGCTATTGATATTATGTGATATATTTTGTAGTAAACGATGGCGATATGTTGCTCCACAAGAAAGTTCCGAGCCAATACGAATATATTTTTCGCAAGAACTTTCATCTTCACAAAAGGCCTGAGAAATAGAAGCGCATAGTTCGTCAACTGCACGGTTTGTATATGCTATTACTAGGATATTTATACTCTCTTCGGCATGAAATCTTTCTATCAGCTGGCGGGCAAATATAGAGGTCTTACCTGTTCCCGGAGGGCCAACGATAAGAAAATAGTCTCCCGCAGCCAGAGCTTTCTCTATAACACTTTTTTGTTTCTCTTCTTTGGGTAGATTGTTCTCAACAGAATAGTTCGCTGTCGAGAGGGGTTCTTTCAAACCTAATAGTAATTCCTTTTTATTGATTGGAGCAGAAAGAAAAGCAAACAGGCTCTTAAACATAGCATTGTAACTATGATCCAGTTTATCGTGTTCTACCGTCCAGTAGCCATAGCCATCAAAAATGCTGCGGTTCTTTTGCTTATAACGGAATCTTAAAAGGATATGAGTTGTGGATATTTCCACTACCGTTCCTTTTAGTATCTGATTAGTCAGGATAGAATCGTCGTCACTTTGTTTCGGATATAAAATACATATTTCACCTTCGCGAAAATTTACACTATCGCCCGAGTCATCTCGCCGAAAGCGAATAACCATATCCCGTCCACTGTCGTCTATACTTTCTATCTCCAGATTGGAAACTAACTCCAGTGCGTCTCTGCGTTCCTCGAATGTGGTATTCCACAAAGCGGAAACACTCATTGTCGAATTATTTCCTTCATCACCTGTTTTTTGTAAATAGAGTTCGTGAGTGACGAAGCTTACATAACGAAAGAAATATGTTTTTTCTATATCGGTTGCTTTTTCCAGAACTTTCTCAATTTCGCCTAATTTGTCTATGAAAAATTGAGGTGCTTGCCCATAGTTATCCAAATCGAATAATTTATGGAATATTTGTTTTACAGAATCTGTCTTTCCAACATACAGATCATGTTCTGTGGCAACAATAAGGTTACGTGTATTGATTATCTCTTTTTCCAGTTGTTGATAGGCAGCTGCAAAACGGAGATTTTCACCCGGATTCTCAGCTGAAGAATATAGGATGGTCGGATAAATATGCCGGGGATCTTTATTGAATACCGATTGGATCATCAGACGGTAGATAATCGTCTGGGTTTCATGGTTGGGCGCTATCTTAGTTACATCTTCCCGTGGATAAGGCGGTTTTCCTGATTTCAGCTCTATTATTCGATCTATGCCTGTTTTGTCATCTGATAATTGGAGCAAATCCAATCGCCCTTGGAAACCGTATTTTTCGCAAAAGAAAGAAGGCTCTAATATACAGTTCGATGTGCTGAATCCATTTGTCGGCATATCGATCAGAACAACCCGCCTGATATTCTCAAATTGCTTCCGGGCTTTTGCCATAAAGTCGCGAAACGCAATGTTGTCCTGTATTTCAGGGCAGGATGAATACTCAAATGGCATCAGCCGGAATGATTTCTGAAACGATTCTTCGAAAGTAAGTTTTGCGGCATCTTCGGCATAAATAAGCTCATCGAGAAAGAAGTTTGCCAGGTTACCGAGCAACATGTAATGTGTGTTGGCGGAAGGTTCAATCTTTCTGCGAAAATAATGGAGATAGGAACTGCCGTATGATTGAAAACACTCAGCCATGGCTGAGGCATCTATCAGATAATCGGGTTCGAGAACAATCATCTTTGGGATGAAGCATTCCTCACTATCGATTTTTACATCTATCAGGTTTAGTTGTGCGCCTATCCATAGCCGCTCGACTGTTTCATTAAAAATATCATTGATAGCCGAAACGTTATATTTTACTTTTAATATATCATTGGGAGAGATATCCGATTGGCAAACAATGATTTTGTTTGCTTTATCCAGTTCCAAAACTTGGACCCGGATTCTACTCAGTGGGATTTCTACAGACGGGGACTTTTCTTCTTCCGGAAAAAGTTCATATTTTTCACCTTGCAGAAACAATATAAAGGCTTCTAAAGTTTCTTTTGCTTGCTGGTACTGATATGGAGCTATTAAGTTCTTCTCGTTGCGAAGCAGGACGTTTGTCTTTATTCGTATATTCTGTAAACGCCATTCTAAAAGTTTGGGTAATTTGTATTTTTGAGAAATAAAAACAAGGCGCGAAAATAAAGAAGGAAACTGCAAAGACTCATTTATAGTGATGTCTTTGCAGTTTCTTTCCAGTATCCGTTTAAGTTGAATATATTTGTTCCTGAGGGATAATGTAGACCGGTCTATTACTTGTAACTCGTCTAGCTTATTCTCTAACATAGGCATCTATATCAATATAGAAGTCTAAATCAAATCGAGCATATCTATCAGCATATCTCCCATCTACATAAATGGTTGCATACCCATTACGTCTGACTACTTCCACTACGGCATTCAGAAAATCGTCAACCCGTGACCCGATATATGTTCCTCCACCTCTAGGAACATCAAGGTCAACAGATATATTTGAATTCGAAACACTTAATGTAATTATACCGATTCGGTCGTTTGTGTTAATCTCTATTTTCCCACCTCTATATCGGATATCATCTATATCATTATACCGGCCGTCCACAAGTACATTGTTGAAATCTATTGGTAGATTGGCGCTTATTACGCCATTTGCAGCTGCGTTGATAGTTGAATAATAATCCATTGTTCCCTGCCGCCATTCATAATCATCACATGATGTAAAGGAGATCGCAGCGAAAATACTCAGTAGGATTGCAAATAGTTTGTTTTTATATTTTCTCATAATATTTATTATTTAGTGACAAAGTTAATATTATTATCCATTTATTTATATGACTCTAAATTTTTCGTTTTGTAACATTTTCACATTGAAAAAAAGTCCTTTTTAACCAAAATCGCTGATTAACATATACACGATAAACTTTTACTAAGGAAATTTGTTCATAGTTATACGCAAATAATTATCTTTGCGATGAAATCTTAGGGGTGCCTTAATATAACAGGCTGAGATCATACCCATATACCTGATCCGGATAATACCGGCGTAGGGAGTAGAAATTATGCTTTTCGCACGCACGCATATTTTAAACTTCGGGAAATAATCTTATCAAAAACCCCTTTTTTGTTTAACATCAGGACATGTACGTATTGATATGTTCAAAAAATAGTATTTTAGATGAAAAAGGTATTTATTACTTTATCTGCGATCTTATTGACTGGCGGATTGCATGCTCAGCAAGCTGATAGCCTGAAAGTCGTCAAACTCGATGCTGTAGTTGTTTCTGCTACACGTGTTTCCAGTGATGCCCCGGTAGCGGTATCTAACTTGAATGAAGGTGAAATAAAAAAAGAAAATGCTGCTAAAAATATTCCGGCTTTACTACAAACCTTGCCATCAGTTGTTTCCTACACAGAGGGGGGAACACCTGTAGGAAACGCGTCTTTCCGCATTCGAGGAACAGATGCCAACCGTATCAATATTACGTTGAATGGTATGCCGCTAAATAACCCTGAAAGCCAGGAAGTTTATTGGGTAAATTTGCCTGATTTGTCAAACTCTCTACAGAGTATACAGATACAACGGGGAGTGGGAACATCTACTAATGGAACAGCCTCTTTTGGTGCCAGTATATCTATGCAAACGTTAGGAGGTAGGGCAAAACCTTATGCTGATTTATCTACAGCATACGGCCAATATAATACGTTGCTGCTATCGGGTGCAGCCGGTACAGGTATTATGAAGAATGGTTTGTCTGTTGATGCCCGTTATTCTTATGTCAAAAGTGATGGATATATACGAAACGGAAAGGTTGATCACAGAAACCTGTATACAGCTATATCTCATTATACAGATAAACAACTTATCCGTTTGATCTATATGGATGGGGTGCAACATACCGGAATAACATGGGAGGGAATAGATCCAGGTATGGTGGATGTGGACAGAAGGTACAATCCTGCCGGAGAGTATACGGATGATAAAGGGAATATACGTTATTATGATAACGAGACCGACAATTATTACTCAAACATAGGACAATTACTGTACACACGTTATTTGTCTCATAGTTTGACTTTGAATGCAAACCTCAGCTATAATCATGGTTATGGGTATTATGAAAACTATAAGACTGGTAGGAAGTTTGCGAATTACGGCCTTGAAAATCAAGTAGTCGGCGGAGTTACTTACAAGAAGTCAGATGTTATTCATCGAAAACAAATGATGAACGACCTGTATGTGGGAGGTCTCAATCTGAAATATGATAGAAATGAGTTTGCCCTGACTTTAGGAGGAATGTACAGTTACTATGATGGAGATCATTATGGTAGATTGCTTTGGGCAAAGTACAACCAAAATATTCCGAATGGATATGAATGGAACCGGAATTCGGCTGTAAAACAAGAAGCCAACTTCTTTTTGAAAACAGAGTACCGACCGTTGGAGAATTTATCTTTCTTTGCGGAAATTCAAGATCGCTATATCGATTACCGGATGAAAGGGTTAGATGACGATCGCATGGATTTGACTAATAAGAATTATTACAATTTTATAAATCCCAAGATTGGGCTATCATTCCGTTTTGCTGATTATAATGAGCTCTATGCGTCATTCGGCATATCGAATAGAGAACCTCTTCGTTCCGATTTGAAAGAATCTCTTAAAGGAGGTGGAACACGAGACATAACCTCCGAACGTTTGTATGATTACGAATTGGGTTATAAATATACGAATTCGGTCTTTGCTTTCAGTGCCAATTTCTATTATATGAAATATAAAGATCAGCTTGTTCAAACAGGCAAACTTAATGATGTAGGCTACAAACTGCAAGAAAATGTTCCTGATAGTTATAGAACAGGGATAGAGCTGGCCATGGCTTATACGCCAACTTACTGGCTGAAACTCGACGGGAATATAACCTTAAGTCGAAACAAAATAAAGAATTATACAGCTTATTATACGATTTACGATCCTGAGACTTATAACCCTGTAATCCCATATAAACAGACTACAGAATTTTATAAATCGACAGATATTTCCTTTTCACCAAAGGCTGTGGGTAGTTTTAGTGTGACATTCAAACCTTTCGAGAAAGAAGATTTTAGCCTTTCATTCGTAAATAAATATGTCGGGCGTATGTATTACGATAATACATCGAATCCGGATAATCGCTTGTCTGATTATCTGGTTACTGATATGGTTGCATCTTATTCCTTGGATGTGCAAAAGGCCGGTAAATTGGATTTTCAGTTTATGATTAATAATTTGGCAAGTATCAAGCATAACGCCAATGCATGGATAGATCCTTATACTTTTCCCGATGGCAGTAGAGAAATATACAAAGGCGTATATCCTCAGGCAGGAGCGAATCTGATGGGACGTATAAGATATAGATTTTAAAATAGTTATTTTATGGAGTGTCGTTTATTAGTCATACTTCGATACTCCATATGCTTTATACAAAGTTTTTCTCGTCATTGCGAGCCTGAAGGGCGAAGCAATCCGCTTTAAAAATTAAAAATCAAGAATTATGCTATATGAATTAAAAAAATAATTTTTCATTTTTCGCTTTACTCTTTTTTCTGGATTGCTTCGGGTCAAGCCCTCACAATGACATAAACTGCTAACTGATGAATGACATATTAGTTTTCATAGAAAACAACTGGATAAGCACAATAGGGGCTGTCATTGGTTTGATATACCTCTTTTTGGAATATCGGGCTAATGCTTGGATGTGGGCTGCCAGTATAGTTATGGCAGTATTTTATATTTATATATTCTATACCACTAAGCTATATGCAAGTATGGCGATCTATATTTATTTTTTACTGGCATCTGTGTACGGATGGATTGTTTGGATTACGCGAAATAGAGATAGGGAAACAGGTGAAGAGTTAATCTCCAATTTAGAAAAAAGATATGTTTTGCCCATTATTGTTGCAGTTATTCTTGTCTTTGCTCTTATTTGGTTGATTTTGATGCGGTTTAGTGAAAATCAATTTATAATAACCATTGGAGACTCGCTTACTACATCTCTTAATATTGTCGCTTTATGGATGATTTCCAGAAAGTGGGCGGAACAATGGTTGTTAGTTATACCGGCAAATTTTATATCGTCATGCTTACTTTTCTTGCAACACGATATAATGTCAGGTATTTTGTTCTTTATTTTTTTCGTTGTTTCTATATTTGGCTATTTCAATTGGAAAAGAAAAATCATTATAAATATAAAATAATCTGATAAACGGATAATATCATTCATCTTCAAATATAAAAATAGTATATTTGTATTTGATATATAAATCATAAGCATTGTAAGATGAGAATTTTTCAGATTATAACAGTATCTGAATACGGCGGTGCCCAAACTATAGTTGCAGATCTTGTTAGAAATCTTAAACCTGAACACGAATTGTTTATCCTATATGGAGGTAATGGTGAAGCCTGGAGTGATCTGGGAAATAATTTTGTACGCATTAAACTGAATGACCACAGAAAAGAGGTATCTTTAAAAGATATTTCTCTTTTCTTCAAGTTGTTATATTACCGTGTAAAGTACAGGCCGGATGTTATACATCTCCATTCATCTAAAATGGGTGTGTTAGGGCGATTGGCCTTCAGTTCCCGAAAAACTGTTTATACTGTACATGGATTTGATTCCATACGGAAAGCCTTTCGTAAATTTCTTACTGTTGAAAAAATTCTGAAGAATAGAGTTTTTCGCATAGTGGGAGTAAGTCGGTACGATGTAGATATGATGAAAGAGGAAGGTATATATAGAAATGTAGAATGTATATATAACGGGGTTGCCGATCATCATATGCTTCCAATAAATAAAAATGATATAATAATATCAGGCTTAGAAAAGATAAAACAGACTTTTCCTAAAATTATAATGTGCATATCCC
Source organism: Prevotella sp. (assembly GCA_031271965.1). Taxonomy (GTDB): domain Bacteria; phylum Bacteroidota; class Bacteroidia; order Bacteroidales; family Dysgonomonadaceae; genus Dysgonomonas. The sequence goes on from JAISUS010000002.1 coordinate 17,357, forward strand.
GTATATCGAAGCAAAAAAAGTTTGATCTGTTTGTTGACATCGCAAAGAGTATGCCTCAATATGCATTTGTATGGATTGGGAATAAAGAAAAAGTAAATAACTTGCCTCCAAATGTATTTTGCATGGGTGAAGCTCATTCTGCATTCTCTTATCTTAGGTATGCCGATTTGTTTATTCTCACATCTAATTATGAAGGGCTTCCTATGTCTCTACTGGAGGCTTTAGCCTTTGGGGTGCCTGTTGTGGCTTCGCGAGTAGGAGGGATAGCAGAAGTGTTGGACGGTAAAAACGGGTATGCTTTGGAAAATAAAACATCGCTGTTTACAGAAAAGATAGGAAAAATACTCTCCGACGAAGAAATACAAAAAGAGATGTCGGATTATGCCAGAAAATCATATCTTGCTAACTTTACCGTTGAAAAGATGATCGGCCGTTACATGGCAGTCTATAACGAAATAGTTACCAGCAATAAATGAATCAGCCGTTAGTCTCTGTTTTAATCCCTTGCTACAATGTTGAAAAATATGTTGTAGAGGCTGTAGGTTCTATCTCGAACCAGACCTATAAGAATCTGGAGATTATAGCAATCAATGATTGTTCGACAGATAGCACCGGTGAGTTATTGATGCAATTGGCAAGGCAAGATTCACGTATAAAGGTTGTAGACAACGAAGTTAACCTGAAACTCATTCAAACATTAAACAAAGGTATTGCTATATGCAAAGGCGAATATATAGCACGTATGGATGCTGATGATATTTCTTTACCGACGAGAATAGAAAAAGAAGTGGAGTTTCTGGAGAAGAATAAAGATCATGATATTGTCAGTACATTATTCTATGCTTTCCGCTCCGGGAATCCGAATAAAAAAGATTTGCATCATAGCCCGTTGCTGGATAAAGAGCTAAGAGCCTATATCCTTTTTAAATCTGGAGTCTGCCATCCGGCTGTTATGATACGCAAACGCGTATTTACAGAACTTGGCCTGAAATTCGAATCAGAATATCTGCATGTTGAAGACTATGCCCTTTGGTCTCAAGCTATTTACAAGACAAAGATAGGAAATATAGATGAGCCTTTATTGTTGTATCGAGTGCACCAATATCAGGTTTCGACCTTACATGAAAACCTTCAATTGGAGAATAAAAAGAAAGTCTTTAAAATACATTGCCGACAGTTAGGGTTACCGATCGATGACGATTTTCTCGACATATATGCATCTGTAGCAGAATGTGTACCGTCCAGATCGTCTTTCGGTTATATCGATAAATGTGAGCAATTGATGATTTCATTGATAAAACTCAATAATGAAAAATTATTTTGTGACGGAAAGTATTTATTGAAATTATTATCGATACATTGGCTGAGACTGTGTGCCAATTCACGCTTGGGACTCAAGGTCGTGAATAGATTAAAAAAGTCTTCTTTATATATTGAGGAAAATTATACAGCCAGAGATTTTGCTATTTTTTATACAAAGTGTACTTTTAAACTCAAATATAAAAAGTCCTTTATTTACAAACTTGTATTCAAATAGACTAGCATGCCAAAAGTAAAGGAGATGATACCGATGCTGATACCGCTGATATTGATGTTCTACTTCATATATCCGCAGGCTCTTTCAGTTAATGGTTCTTCTTTTGTTGCACTGGCGGGTATGGTCGGATTGGGTTTATATGCTTATCATCGTTTCCCATTCAGAGAAGTCGTCACAGCATTGGCAGCTTTATTTGTTTTATTTTTTATTTACTATAGCTTATCTTGGATAAATAAAGCTCCTGACGGATATACTATTGGTTATTTCAGGACTCAAATAGCATGGTTTTTTACAGCATATATGGTCGTATTATCCATATTTAAGGTTCATAAAAAACCGACATTCAATACATTTCTTTTATATGTAGTAGGAGCCATAACATTACAATCACTGATTACTTTTCTTATGTACCTGAATGAAGGTATTCACGATTTCTTTTTCTCTTTGCAGATGCAGGGAGAGTATACCGAAGAAGTTATGAATGAAGCCGGAGGTCAACGTCTCATGGGCTACGGTATTGGCTTTTTTGGAGCCGGGGCATTGAGTGGTATCGGTTTGATAGCCGCATCATATCTGTTAATCCGAATGAAACTCAGCACGAAAGGCTTTGTTTTGCTTGTTGCCTGCTATGTATTTATGTTCTATATCGGGCTGTTCATGGCCCGGACTACAGTTGTTGGTATGGCTCTCGGACTTGTTCTTATTGCCGTTTTGTACTTAAAAGATGACAAATCGGTAAAAAAACAGGCTAAGAAATTCATTATAGCATCTTTCTTTCTTATGTTCGCTGGATATATTTTTGCAATGTTCTATTTTTCAGGATTCTCAACATGGGCTTTCGAATTATTTACAAATTTATTCGAACATGGGCGGTTGGAAACAAAATCCTCTAATGGGCTTGAAGAAATGCTCATTTTTCCCGAAGACTTACACACAATTGTATTCGGTAGAGGAGATATGGGATTCTGGGGAAGCGATGTTGGCTATTCACGGTTAATATTCTATGTAGGGATTCCGGGAACTATTTTCTTTTTCTTATATCAATTTTTTATAACAAAACTTAGTTCTACAAAAGATTGGGGTGTGAATACCTTTGCTTTAACGATGGTTTTGTATACGATGATTCTTAATTTCAAAGGCTGGATAGATCTTAATTTTATTTTATATAGTATCTTTTTTTTCTTTGTGTTCTATAAATATTATATATACTATCCGAAAATTCATATGGAAAAGGAATTTGTATTGCCTAAATTTAAAACAACAGTAAAAACAACCGAATGAAAGAATGCATAATATTGGCCGGTGGATTTGGCACCCGCTTGCAGAGTGTAGTAAAAGACATTCCTAAATGTATGGCCCATGTAGCGGGAGAACCTTTTCTTTATCATTTGTTTAACTATGTTAATAGGGAAGCTTTTGGGCATGTGATACTGTCGTTAGGATATAAGGCGGATGTGGTATTAGAATGGCTCGAAAACAAAACATTTCCGTTTCAGATATCTTATGTTAAGGAAGATGAACCTCTGGGTACAGGAGGAGCAATCAAATTGGCCTTTGGACAAGTTTTTGGAGAATCGGCATATGTGATAAACGGAGATACTTTTTTCGATATAAATACAGGCTTTTTGTCTGATTTTCATGTCCAAAAGAATGCTTCAATATCTTTAGCTCTTAAACCGATGACCGATTTTGATCGTTATGGATCGGTTGAATTGAATGAAAAAGAACGTATTATCCGTTTTAACGAAAAGCAGTATTGCGATAAGGGTCTTATCAACGGAGGAGTGTATCTTATAAATAAGGAAATTTTCTCATCGTTCGATTTGCCTGAGAAATTTTCTTTCGAAAAAGATATTATGGAGGCTCACCTTCACGATATAGAGATATATGGTCAGAGCTTTGATAATTACTTTATAGATATTGGTATTCCTTCGGATTTTGAAAAAGCCAATAAGGATTTTAATTTGAAATAGTGTTATTAGCAATGAGTCGATACAAATATCTCTTTCTCGACAGGGATGGAGTAATTAATATAGAGCGTCCTGCCGATTATGTAAAAGATATTACCGAATTTGTCTTTATCGAAGGAAGTTTAACTGCGATAGCAAAGCTCGCCCCGAAATTTGACCATATATTCGTGATAACTAACCAGAGAGGAGTGGGTCGCGGAATAATGAGTGCCGGTAATTTGCAGCAAGTACATGATTATATGTTGTCTGAAATAGAAAAGGCAGGAGGTAAAGTATCGGATATATATATATGTACTGATACAGATTCTACATCAATAAACAGAAAACCGAATATAGGTATGGCTTTTCAGGCACAACGTGATTTTTCGGATATCAATTTTCGGCAATCTATAATGGTAGGGAACAGTAAGTCGGATATAGAATTTGGAGACAAACTCGGTATGTACACTGTTTTAGTGGGAAACAAGTATCCCAAAGAGGATAAAATCTATAAGTTGGTGGATGCATATTACGAAAATCTATATAAGTTTGCAGAAAATTATTAAAAGATGATAATAAGGAGTAAAGCGCCGTTTAGGATAGGTTTAGCAGGGGGTGGAACTGATGTATCTCCCTATTCGGATATGTTCGGAGGATGTATACTCAATGCTACTATAAGCCTGTATGCTTATCCCAATATAGAACCACGCAACGACGATAAGATCGTATTTCGCATACCTCAGACCGGTGAAGAATATATATACGATTCGGCGATCGAACTTACCATTGAGAATGATAAAGCCGACTTGATGAAGGGTTTATACAACAGGGTAGTAAAGGACTTTATAAAAAAGCCATTATCGCTGACTCTGACTTGTGCTATGGAAGCACCTTTTGGTTCAGGATTAGGAACATCTTCAACGTTGGCCGTTGCTATATTGGGTGCATATACCGAATGGCTGTCACTACCTTTGGGTGAATACGATTTAGCTTTTTTAGCATACCAAATAGAGAGAGAAGACCTTAAGCATGCAGGAGGAAAACAAGATCAGTATGCTGCTGCATTCGGGGGTTTTAACTTCATGGAGTTTTACGACGACAACAAAGTAATAGTAAATCCGCTGCGTATCCGCAACGAAATAATTAACGAGTTGTCTAACAATCTGCTTCTTTATTACACAAACACAAGTAGAAATTCAGGTGATATAATTGCAAAACAACAACAAAACGTCAAGAGCCAAAAAGAGAAATCGCTTGAAGCTATGCATCAGATAAAGAAACAGGCATACGAAATAAAAGAAGCTATTCTTAAAAACAATCTTGATGAGATAGGCCATATTTTACATCGGGGCTGGACTTACAAAAGAGATATGGCTGAGGGTATTACTACTCCCATCTTCGAAGAATTGTATAATACTGCTATCTCGGCAGGTTCCACAGGTGGTAAAATATCGGGTGCCGGTGGTGGTGGCTATGTTTTCTTCTATTGCCCGGGAAATACAAAATTTGCAGTAGCTCAGGCTCTTCATTGTTTGGGAGGACGTATTCAGCCCTATTCCTTTACAAAGAAAGGCTTGGAGACTTGGCACACGAAATAAAATAAATGAAGGTAGCGGTACTCATACGTGTTTATGACAGAATTGACGATCTGAAATATAATCTCCGTGTTATATCTGAGACATGGAAAAGCAACGATTACTATGTCATAGTGGTAAGCAATGGTAAAAGTAATGGTTTTGAAGTTTTTCCCGAGTCATTGCCATTAATAGACAAACTTGTCATTTTACAGGAAAATGCGGGACATAGGAAAGGTAATTCTCAATTGCTGATGGAGGGTGGCAAATATATTCCGGAAGACTGTCAGTATACACTGATACTGGAGGCCGATACCTGGATGTATAAAGATGGGATTATATCTAAATATATAAAACAACTGTCAGAGAATACTGATACTGTTTGGGCTAGTGCCGACTGGTATGACAAATATTATGCTTTAGCTACAGATTTTGCAATAATTAAAACGGACTATATAAGAACTAATCTCGGAATATTCGATTTTGAATTATTCCCTGAATGTCATATTGCAAACTTTTTGCGTGATACTGATGGGAAATATATGTGGATAAAAGAGAATATGCCGGTGCATGTTCCGAGTTATGTGAAATATAAATACCCATATGTTCCGAATATAAAAGAAGGGCGATTCTATGTGTTTCCGGAGTCGAAGACCGTAACACATCATATAGAATTTCTGAAAGGCGGAATGGAACAGAAAAAAGGTTATTTCAATATTCTGGCCGGTACTGATTTTTTTCCTGACGCAAAGATTGAAAATAAAACTTGGAATCGTTTCAAGATGAAGTTTTGGATAGGACTAAGTAGATGTTTTTTCAAAAGAAGTTGGTATAGCAAAAAAACATATAAAGAAATAATACAGAACTAAGTTTATGATATTCTCTTCCTATGGTTTTGTCTTGGTTTTTCTACCATTGTTGCTTCTGTTTTACTTTGGCATGGCGAAGTATGTTACAAGAAGAGTACAGCAATGTTTCCTTATCATAGCTTCTCTTATTTTTTACGGAGCGCTTTTCTTCGAAGGATTTAAGAATTTGTGGTATATATGGCTGATTCTTTCATCTGTTATAATCAATTACTCTGTTTCTCTGGGCGTTCAGAATATAAAAAAAACTGCCCTTCGAAAGATTGTATTTGTTCTTGGTGTTCTTTTCAATATAGGGTTGCTCGGCTATTACAAATACTACAACTTTTTCCTTGAGAATATAAATTATGCTTTTGATACCCATTTCACACTTAAATATATAATCCTTCCTTTAGGCATCAGCTTTTTTACATTCCAGCAAATAGCTTATTTAATAGACATTTGGAAAAAGCAGGAAAAAGTTCCTGACTTTATGGATTATTCGTTATTTGTCGTCTTCTTTCCGAAGATGGCTATGGGGCCTATTACTTTCTTAAAGGATGTGGTACCTCAGTTTCAGGACGAAAACAATCGTTTTTTTAATCTGGACAATTTCTCCAAAGGGCTTTTCATTTTTGCAATAGGAGTTTTTAAAAAAGCGGTCATAGCCGATACGCTCGGAAGCCTTGTCTATTCTGCCTATTACGAACCGTCTGGTCTTTCCTTTGGTGCTGCATGGCTTGGTTCTCTGGCTTATACATTTCAAATCTTTTTCGATTTTGGCGGATACTCCGATATGGCTATAGGTTTAGGTAAGATGTTCAATATCAATTTGCCTGTAAATTTCTATTCACCATACAAATCGAAAAGTATTACGGAATTCTGGAAAAGATGGCATATAACCTTAGGGCGCTCTTTGGCTGTCCTTGTTTATTTCCCTCTTGGAGGAAACAGAAAGGGTATGTCCCGCACATGTTTCAACTTATTTATGGTGTTTTTGGTCAGTGGAATATGGCACGGCGCCGCATGGACGTTCATTCTTTGGGGTATTGCGCATGGTATAGTCCGCATATTCGAAAAGCTATTTGATAAACAGATTGAGAAAATCCCCTCTTTTATACGCATCTTCTTTACATTTATGTTTGTCAATGCGGCATGGGTACTGTTCCGATCTGCAAGCTTAGAGCAAGCCCTTACATTCCTGAAAAGGATGTTTCTGCCGGAAAATATATCTTTTGCCGGTGTATCGGGTCTGGCATTCAATACCAATATCTCATACCCGGATATTCTGGCTACAATATATGTTGTTTCTATTATCCTGATACTTGCTGCCCTTGTTTTTATTTATCCCAAAAACAGTATTGATAAATACAATGAGTTTCAGCCAACAATGAAGAATGCAGTTGTTACAGCTCTCCTTTTGGCCTTTTCTATCGTTCATTTTTCGAGAGTCGGAGCTTTTATATATTTCAATTTTTAGAGTATGCAGACATCAAAAAAGAAATATTCATCAAAAAGGTTTATTACTGTTTTTTCGATAGTATTCCTTGTCGCATTGATGTGCATAGGCTTGATAAGCTATATTGTAGATCCGTTTTTTCAGTTCAGGGCAAAACCCGATACCCGATACTTTTTAAATCCTCGCTTTGTGACCGGAGGATTAGCTAAAAGTTATGATTATAATACAGTTGTATTGGGTTCTTCGATGGTACAGAATTATAATCTGAATATTTTGCGGAATATCAGTGCAGGCTACAAGCCGGTAAAACTTTCAACCGGAGGGATGAACTGTATGGAAATGGAATACATTTATTCTTTCATAAAGAAGGAACAGGTGAAAACTTTCATCATCAATATAGATATTCCTCAGTTTAATTCGACTTTTGAAGAGGTCAGGTATCCGCAATACCTGTATGAAGACGGAATTATTAATAAACTTAAATACCTTTTCGGATATGAGACATTTGTCCAGTTCGTACCAATAGATATAGGGTTGACACTTTATCTTAAGGATAAAAATAATCTGAGCCCTGAATATGATATGAAAACCAATATCGACAATATTGGTAACTCTAGCCTCGATGTGCATTATGGTGCCGATTATGTAAAACAATTATATCTTAGCGGTTGGACGGTCTCGGAACAATTATTGGAAGATATGGGATCACGTATGCGAACTCGTCTGGATAGTATGCTGGTGAGAATGTCGCCTGACAAATATCCGGATGCTGAATATATTTTTGTGATGCCTCCATATTCAGCCTTATATTGGTATCATACAAAGCAACAGGGATACTATAACTGGTTTATGGAGTTTACCCGCTATATAAGCAAATCGATGAGTAAATATAATAATGTGAGAATAGCTTTCTTTTTCGATATAGATGAAATTACCGATTTGGATTATTATGCGGATATTACCCATTTTAATCCTGTAATATCCGATAAAATTCTCAAGAATATAAATAATCCTGCCTATACGCTCGATTCGTCAGATATAGAATACAGGTTGCAGAAAGTGGATAGTTTAGTAAACATGTTTGTAAAACAAAATAAAGACTGGTTAAAATAAATAAGATATGTTTGTTGTAAATGGAAGATATCTGACGCAAAAAGCTACAGGAGTACACCGCTACGCTTTCGAAATATGTAATCAGTTGCACGAAATGGAGGTGGACTTTCATGTAGCTATCCCTCAGGAGATTCATTCTGATTATAAGTTTAAATTCAAGACCGTGAAATGCGGTTCTTTCAGCACTCATCTGTGGGAGCAAATATCTTTACCACGTTATTTGAAAAGCATTGGTAGCCCTCTTTTGGTAAGCTTCACGGGGTGTGGCCCTCTTAATTACAATAATCAGATAATGACCATTCACGATGTGTCACACGAACGTTATCCCGAATGGTTCTCGAAAAATTATTACCGGTTCTATCATTTTATGATGCCGCGTATAGGGCGTAAGGCTCATGCAGTATTGACCGTAAGCGAGTTCTCGAAAAGTGAGATTGTTGATACCTTAGGGTTGGACGCAAATAAAATACACGTGGTGCATAGCAATGTCCCATTCCATAATAAGCCTACTAAGGAAGAAATATTAAATTATCAACCCGATCCGGATAGGGAGAAATATATCATTGTTGTATCTACGATGGATCCCCGGAAAAACTTTATACGATTGGTCGAAGCATTTGAGAAAATAAACGATAAATCTATTAAGTTGTATATTATAGGAATGTCGTTTAAGGCATTCAATACACCCGATATGCAGAAGCTGATAAGCGAGAATGTGCATCTTCCGGGCTATATATCCGACGATGCTTTGCAAAAAATGTATCAGGATGCATTGCTCTCTGTATACCCCTCTTTATATGAGGGGTTCGGACTTCCTCCATTAGAGTCGATGACATACGGATGTCCTGTCATTAACTCGGATATACCGGCTCTGCGGGAAGTTAGCGGTGATGCTGCATTATATGTAGATCCGTATAATGTGCCGGATATCACAGCTCAAATTAATAAGCTGTTGGAGGACGAAACGTTGAGACAAGATTTACGTACGAAAGGTTTAAATCAGATAAAAAACTATTCATGGGAAAAGTCGGCTAAACAAGTTTATGAACTTGCTCGAAGGTTTAGCTAAATTATATTAAACATTCTATAGAATAGATTATTACATACTTGATTTTTGATAATAAAAATAAGTTCACGGGGGTGCTTAATGATTTTACAATTTCATCAAAATGGATGCGCTTTTCCTTTGAAAATCGCTTAATTTAATCTATTTTTGCAGTGTAATAGAAAAAAGTAATACCATATGGTTATTTTCTATAATTTGCAACTAAAAATTAACTATTCTAAATAACTAAAAACAATTTTGATTTATGAGTTGGTTACTTAATTCTTCTATTGGAAAGAAGCTGATAATGAGTATTACCGGTATCGCTCTTGTTTTGTTTTTGCTGTTCCATGCTGCGATGAATGTTACGGCTGTGTTTTCAGCAGATGCTTACAACACAATTTGCTCCCTGCTTGGAGCTAATTGGTACGCAGTAGCCGGTACTATAGCTTTGGGTGGACTTGTGGCTATCCATTTCATTTATGCTTTGATTCTGACCATTCAGAATCGCAAAGCCCGCGGACATGACGCCTATGCTGTTAGTGTGCGTCCTAAAAATGTGGAATGGGCTTCGCAAAACATGTTTGTTCTGGGAGTGATTGTTATCGGATTTATGGTGCTTCACTTTAGTCAATTTTGGTACAAAATGATGTTTACCGAATTAATGGGACATCACGAAGTAGAATTGGGTGGCAAACTAGTGTCTCCTCAGGATGGTGCTGCATTTATCCAATACTATTTCAGTCAGGCATGGGTTGTTGTGGCTTATATCGTGTGGTATATTGCTTTGTGGTTCCATTTATCTCATGGTTTTTGGAGTGCTATCCAGACTATCGGATGGAACAACCTTGTATGGATGAACCGTTGGAAAGTAATTTCACAGGTGGTTGCAACTCTTATTTGTCTGGCATTTGCTTTTGTAACCCTCTACTTCTACGCAAGACATTTATTTTGTCCATTTGCTTAAGTAGGCAGTGATTATTTTTGTTTAAAGATTAAAGAACAATAGATATGAGTAATATACTAGATCCAAAAAAAGATTCAAAAATACCTGAAGGGCCATTGGCGGAAAAATGGACCAGTTACAAGGCTCACCAGAAGTTGGTGAATCCTGCCAACAAGAGACGTCTCGATATTATCGTGGTAGGAACAGGTCTTGCAGGAGCATCTGCCGCTGCATCTCTGGGAGAAATGGGATTCAATGTGTTGAACTTCTGTATTCAGGATTCTCCTCGTCGTGCACACTCGATTGCTGCTCAGGGAGGTATAAATGCTGCAAAGAACTATCAAAACGACGGTGACTCGGTTTACCGTTTATTCTATGATACAATTAAAGGTGGTGACTATCGTGCACGCGAAGCAAACGTACACCGTTTGGCTGAGGTCGCAAATAGCATCATCGACCAGTGTGTTGCACAAGGTGTTCCTTTCGCCCGCGAATATGGTGGCCTGCTTGACAACCGTTCGTTCGGTGGAGCTCAGGTTTCCCGTACTTTCTATGCTAAGGGACAAACAGGGCAGCAGTTACTGTTAGGAGCTTACTCAGCCCTTAGCCGTCAGGTGAACAAAGGAAGTGTAAAGCTATACACTCGTTATGAAATGGTTGATGTAGTTCTTGTTAAGGACGACAAAGGTGAAGAGCGCGCCCGTGGTATTATTGGCCGCAACCTTGTAACAGGTAAATTGGAGCGTTTTGCTGCACATGCGGTAGTTATAGCAACCGGAGGATACGGAAATGCATTTTTCCTTTCAACTAACGCTATGGGATCGAACGGTTCGTCTGCTATACAGTGTTACAAAAAAGGAGCATATTTTGCAAACCCTTGTTTTGCTCAGATTCACCCTACATGTATTCCGGTACATGGCGAGTTCCAGTCGAAACTGACATTAATGTCCGAATCGCTTCGTAACGACGGACGTATATGGGTGCCTAAGAAGAAAGAAGATGCGGAAGCAATTCGTGCAGGTAAATTGAAACCAACTCAAATAAAGGAAGAAGATAGAGATTATTATCTGGAAAGACGTTATCCGGCTTTCGGTAACCTTGTTCCTCGCGACGTGGCTTCACGCGCAGCGAAAGAAAGATGTGACGCCGGTTTTGGTGTAGGATCTACAGGTCTGGCCGTTTACCTTGATTTTGCAGATGCAATCAATCGTCTTGGTAAAAATGTAGTAGAAGCTAAATATGGTAACTTATTCCAGATGTATGATAAGATCGTAGATGAGAATCCATACGAGACTCCGATGATGATTTATCCTGCTATCCACTACACAATGGGTGGCATCTGGGTTGACTACGAATTGATGACTTCCGTTAAGGGGCTATTTGCATTGGGCGAAGCCAACTTCTCTGATCATGGAGCTAACCGTCTGGGTGCATCGGCTTTGATGCAAGGATTGGCTGACGGATATTTCGTATTGCCATATACAATACAAAATTATCTTGCCGACCAGATTTCAGTTCCTCGTTTCAGTACAGATCTTCCTGAATTTGAAAAGGCAGAACTTGAGGTTAAAGAAAAAGTTGTCAAACTGATGAGTATAAAAGGTAGCCGTTCCGTGGATTCTATACATAAGCAACTTGGACATATTATGTGGGACAAGGTTGGTATGGCACGTACTAAAGAATCTTTGGAAGAGGCTATTGAGGAATTGAAAGCTGTGAAAAAAGAATTCTGGTCTAACGTACGTATTCCGGGAGAAGCGTCAGATCTGAATACAGAACTTGAAAAAGCATTGCGTTTAGCCGACTTTATTGAAATCGGACTATTGATGGCTTATGATGGTCTAAATCGCAATGAGTCTTGTGGTGGACACTTCCGCGAAGAATTCCAAACTCCAGAGGGTGAAGCTATGCGTGACGATGAGCATTATTCTTATGTTGCTTGTTGGAAGTATCAGGGTGATAACGATGCTCCTGAACTTATAAAAGAACCTCTTGATTATGAGTTCGTAGTAAGACAACAAAGAAACTATAAAGCGTAAACGACAATGGAAAAACTAATCAATATAACATTAAAAGTTTGGCGTCAAAAAGGTCCTCAGGTAAAAGGGGCTTTTGAGACACATAAGTTGGATGGCATTTCAACAGAAAGTTCATTCCTGGAAATGCTTGATATCTTAAACGAAAATCTGATCAATGAGGGAAAAGAACCTGTAGTATTCGATCATGACTGCCGCGAAGGTATTTGCGGTATGTGTAGCTTATACATTAACGGGCATCCTCACGGGCCGGACGAAGATATTACAACATGTCAGCTGCATATGCGTAAATTCAAAGATGGTGAAACTATCACTATCGAGCCTTGGCGTTCTGCGGGATTTCCGGTTATTCGCGACTTGATGGTAGACCGTATGGCTTTTGATAAGATTATGCAGGCCGGAGGGTATGTCAGCGTAAATACTGGAGGTATACCTGATGCAAATGCAATACCTATTCCTAAAAAAGATGCAGATGAGGCTATGGATGCTGCGTCTTGTATTGGTTGTGGTGCTTGTGTTGCTGCATGTAAGAATGGTTCGGCTATGTTGTTCGTTTCTGCTAAGGTAAGCCAGTTAGCTCTTCTGCCTCAAGGACGTGTAGAAGCTGCTCGGCGTGCTAAAGCTATGGTTTCAAAAATGGATGAGCTTGGTTTTGGTAATTGTACAAATACACAAGCGTGCGAAGTGCAATGTCCTAAAAATGTATCTATTGCGAATATTGCCCGCATGAATCGTGAATTCTTAAAGGCAAAAATAAAAGATTAAGTAAGCCCTTGATTTATATGGAAAGAGCGACAATAATATTATTGTCGCTCTTTCATTTTTATTCACAATGTTAGATTTATTCAATCTTTTTGAAGAATCTTTTTATTTGATAAATATCCGTAGGTTTATCTTTATCTCTAAACTCATCATCATCTTTAAACCTTACAGTCTGTTTATTTGTCACGGGATCTGTATATGGTACTCGTTCTGTAATCCATAAAAACAGACCATCATCATTACCTTTGACCTCATAATTAAATAGAAGGTGGATGACATCGTCTACAATTATTACGGGCATGGGGCCTAAAATTATAGTCTCATTTTTATCAGCATAGTAGACTGATTTTTCCCCTACTTTTTGCCCTTGATTATTGTAGTAGAACTTGAATTTTGTAATATTCGGTTTGTCCAGCCAGGTTTCTGACATACCTTTATTTCTCAGGCCATTAACATATATGTCACAATCATATAATTCCCATGTTCCTATATAGTCATCAAAATTGATTGTAACTTTAGGTACATTTGGGTGTGCGCCCGGAGCCGTTACTGTATTTCGTAAGCGTCTGATATCTGAGATCTTATATTCCCGACCTTCTATATTGATAGAATAACTGTAATCAACATACAGTAATCCTTCGTTTAGTTTTATATTTGTTATATTTTGTTTAGTTGTATATAATGTGTCTCTTCCATTAAATTCGGAAACAGTAAATACAACATGTCCATTGTCTATATCGTAAGTGCCCTGGTCTATAATATCTAGCATAGGGTTATAGTCGATGAATTTATATTTTCCGTTTTCTAAATAAAATTTTGTACGGAATCCATCCATTTCCGGATCGCGAAATCCCTCATAAGGAGTTTCGTTGATTCTTAAGTCTTTCCTTGAAAAGTATATTTCCCAAGTACCAATCAAATCATCTTTGGTAAAGGTTGTTGGTGTTGGTGGTATTATTATTTCAGGATCATCTATACCACCACCACAACTAAATGTAAATAGAAGGGATGAAATAAGAAGTATGTGTATAAGATATTTCATATTAAATGGGCGAATCGTTTTGTGTTTGTTGTATTTTGGTGCAAATATACAACAAATTATAAATGTGATTATTATAAATAATCCTCTTTTATTATTTGTTATATAGAAACGCAAAGTTATATGAAATATTGTGAAAAACTATTTTAGCTGTCTTTTTAGTGATATTTTATAGTCATAATTATAATCTCTTGTCAGAAGAATCATTCTTTCATTTTTTAGAGAAACAATTTCGTATGATATATGATGCGCTTTTCTTGTTTTGGCATTCCCGTTGATTAAATCATAATATACTACTGATATTATATTATTATCTAATGTATATTTACCGGCTATATTGAATAGAATTATCCCATTGTAAATTTCTCCTAAATGGAATATCATATTCTCTCTAAATATATATGTGTAAGAGTGAGCCTCTATGTGATTGGAATCTGACTTTAAGCTTATGTCTTCAACCCATCTGCCAACAATATCTTCTTTATTTATTATTCGGTTTTGAGAATATAAAGACAGATTACACAAGAGTAATATGATGCTTAGAAGTTTTTTCATTCTTGTTATATAGCCGAAAGAATCTATTTTTATATCATTTCTGCAATTTCGTTCGATTCATATACATGAAAGCCCACTGTGTTTTTTTGTGCTATCTGAAACATTGCATCAGCTACATCTTTTGATTTGATTGGCCTGTATTTTTTTAATTTTCCAATAAGAAAAATAGAGAGTCCTCTCATTATATATTCTCCTATCTTTTCTCCTAGTCTGAACTCTTTTCTGTTTCCAATTAATAGAGATGGGCGAAATATTGACGTAGACTGAAATGATAATGTTCTTAGGCTTTCCTCACATCTTCCTTTTGTGCGCAAATAGAAGTTGTTCGATTGAGGGTTGGCGCCGATAGACGATATTATAGAAAATTGTTTTACACCTTTTATAACAGCCGCCTTGGCAAATTGTATGGGGTAATGAAGATCTACTCTTTCAAAAGCCTCCTGGCTGCCTGCTTTTTTTATAGTGGTACCAAGACAGCAAAACATATCGTTGCCTTCTATCAGGTCTTGATATGATTCAGGTTTGTTGAAATCAACAATGTGTTGTATTAATTTAGGATGTGATAGTTTTGATCTATTGCGGACAAAACAGATTACTTTGTCGTAAACATCACTGGAAATCAACTTTCGTAATAAGTGATAGCCTGTTAATCCTGTACTGCCTATTATAATTGCTGTTTTTGCCATTTTTTGTCTATTTAGAGATTGACTTTTTTAGATGAGGTCGACAACGGTTATCCCTGTACCTCCGAATTGGACGTGCTCGTCTTGAAAATTTTGAACCCCCGAAGCTGTGCGCAAATAATCCCGGATGATTTGGCGCAATGCTCCAGTGCCTGTTCCATGCAATATGCGTACTCGTGACATACCAACAAGCACAGCATCATCTATAAAGTACATGACAGCCTGTAGAGCCTCGTCCCCACGCATACCCCGGATATCAATGTCTTGTTTGAAATTAAGCTTTTTACTTCGCATATCATCGCTGACAGCGGCATTAACTAAGGTGCTTTTCTGATCCCGCTTAATTTGATTCCTACTCACATACTCTAAAGTTTCGAGTTTAACGGTCGATTTTATCATACCGAATGCAACTGTTGCGCTCCCTTTCTGTATATCGAGAACCTGTCCTGAGGAGGACTGCCCTTTTATGCGAACATTGTCTCCGACAGATATAACGGTGATACCCTTTTGCTCTTTTACTTGCTTGTCCTTCTGTTTCTTATTTTTCTCTTTGTCTTTTAGTTTTTGAATTTTCCGGGTGATTTTTTCATCAGTCAGGTTTTCTTCTTGTTTCAACGATGACTTGAACTCACCAAGAGCCAGTCTTGCCTGTTTCGTCTTTTCTTTTTCGGCTTGAGATTCTTTAATTGTACGTATAGTATTTTCTATTTTAGCATTAGCCTCGGATAATATTCTTTCGGCTTCGGCTTTTGACTGGCGGATAATTTCTTTTCGTTGTTTTTCTATTTCCAACAGGTTAGTTTCGTAGTTTTCAGTTATTTCCTCCAGACGTTTTTCTTTCTGACGGACATTTTGCCGTTTTGTTTCCCAGTAACGTTTGTCGCGGACAATATCTTGCAGATATTTATCCATGTTTATATAGTCACTGCCAACAATATCGGAGGCATCACTTATTACATCTTCGGGTAAACCTATTTTTCGTGCTATTTCTATTGCAAAAGAGCTTCCCGGATTCCCGATAGATAGAGTAAACAGAGGTTGCATAAGATGCCGGTCATAAAGCATAGCGCCGTTTATTACACCTTTATTCTCATTTGCGAAATGTTTTAGATTCTGGTAATGCGTGGTGATTACTCCGAATGTACCTTTCTCATTAAATCTTTTAAGCAATGACTCGGCTATGGCTCCACCGATTTGAGGCTCTGTTCCACCGCCAAACTCATCTATAAGCAGGATTGTTTTGTTGTTACAGTTTCTGACAAAATGTTTCATATTGGTCAGATGTGAGCTATACGTACTCAAGTCGTTTTCGATAGATTGCTCGTCGCCGATATCGATAAATATATTATCAAATATTCCGACTATTGAGTTTTCGGCAAGTGGAATTGGGATGCCGCATTGTACCATGTACTGAAGTAGGCCGACTGTTTTTAGGCATACCGACTTTCCTCCCGCATTTGGCCCTGATATAATTAACAAACGGTTATCTTCTTCTAATTCAATATCAAGAGGGACTATTTGCTTATTTTGTTTTCGGTGCGAAATAAAGAGAAGCGGATGCTTTGCTCTGTACCATCTTATAAGCTGTTTGTTTTCGATGGATGGCTTAATAGCCTCGATATCTATGGCAAATGTAGCTTTCGCTCTTATGAAATCGATAGTAGCCAGAAATTCATAAGACTGGATGATATCCTGTACTAATGGACGTAAAGTGCCGGTAAAAGCAATCAGTATTTTTATTATCTCGCGTCGTTCTTCACTCTCCAGTTCACGTATGCGATTGTTTGCTTCTACCACCTCGGCAGGTTCTATAAAGACAGTTTTTCCCGATGCCGACTCGTCATGTACAATTCCTTTTATTTTACGTTTGAATGCAGGTGCGACAGGAATAACCAGTCTGCCATCCCGCATCGTTGGTGTTACGTCTTTTTCTACCAGCCCTTCGTTCTGTGCTGCACGCAGGATCGTGTTCAGACTACGGGAGATACCGCCGGATACATGTGCTATTTCTTTTCGTATACGGCTCAATTCACCAGAAGCATTATCTTTTATTCTCCCAAATTTGTCAAGGATATTATCTATTCTACTAATCAGTTGTGGAAATACAGTTACTTCTCCAGCCAATTTATATAGATACGGATAAGGGGTATTTTCTTCCTCTTCTTTCTTAAGAAAGCTGACTATTTCTTTTATTGTTTGCAGAGAACGTCTCAAATCGAATAAATCACTTTCGTCTATCCATGTTCCTTCTATTTTTATGCCTGCTAAAGATTGTCGGACATCCAGGAAATAGTTGGTGGGAAAATCATCTTCTGCCTGTATAATTCTTATAAATTCTTCTGTTTGAGATAAGGATTCTGTTATAAATATATTATTGGAGGAAAAAGCCATGCTTTCAACTCTCTCTTCGCCAAGGTTACTTAGGCATTTCGCTGCAAGTAATTGACGTATTTTGTCGAATCCTATTTTGAATTCAAAATTTTCAGGATATATCACTATTATTATTTTAACATGCAAAGATAACCATTTCTTAAAATTATACTCTTATGATTTAAAACATTGCCGTATTTTTTTGATAAAAGAAAAATATAACTAAATTTGCAGCGACTAGGGGAATTATTTGCCTTTTACAAACTATTTGGACTAGCATAAACTAAACATGAAATTATTATACTACTATCAAATAATCAAAAAAAATTGTATAGCAATGCATTAGAGAAGTGACTAAGGATTTATTGGGCATTTATTATCCTGCAATGACTTATATCTTTAAATTAACAAGTGTTTTTATCTCAATAGTTTGCTTGGGAAAGTAGATATGTGGGTTTTGTCATTGATTGCTTCTCTTTGCATTGTTTTATAATATACCGGAATAAGGTAGGCTCCTTTTTATATTCATTCTAAATAAAGATTGTTTTCTGATAAAAAATATGCATCTTTGTACTCCAATAATATAAATGAAATATGCTTTTATCTGATCTCAAGACCGGGGAAAAAGGTGTTATTATACGTGTTAACGGTAGTGGAGCTTTTCGTAAGCGCATTCTTGAAATGGGCTTCATTAAAGGGAAAAAAATCAAGGTTATTTTAAATGCTCCCCTTAAAGATCCAATCAAATATAAAATAATGGATTATGAGGTATCTCTTCGTCGTAGCGAAGCGGCTCTTATAGAAGTTGTTTATCCTGATAATAAAGAATCAGAACATCATCTGGAAAAATCTGCTTTTGATTCCGAAATCATATATGAGGAAATTCATCAATCGGTGAATAGGCCTGTAGAAGACAAAAAGATTATTAAAGTCGCATTAGTGGGAAATCCTAATGCGGGAAAGACATCCTTGTTTAATATTGCATCGGGAGCGCATGAGCACGTAGGAAACTATGGAGGGGTGACAGTCGATTCTAAAGAAGGGAAATTTAAACATGGAGGATATGTTTTTCGGATAGTCGATTTGCCGGGCACATATTCTTTGTCGGCTTATACTCCCGAAGAATTGTATGTGAGAAAGCATATTGTTGAAGATAGGCCGGATGTTATAATAAATATAGTAGCTGCATCGAATCTTGAGCGTAATCTGTACTTAACTACGGAATTGATAGATATGGAAGCTCCTGTTGTTATCGCGCTTAATATGTATGATGAGTTGCAGGATGCAGGTAGTGAATTTGATTATCAGGCTTTGTCGGAGATGATAGGGATTCCTATGGTGCCTACAGTTGCTAAATCGGGAATCGGTATTGGTGATTTATTTGATGCGGTTATTCGTGTCTACGAAGATAAAGAACCTGTAGTAAAACGGGTGCATGTATATTATGGTAATACGGTAGAGAATGCAATAAGTAAATTGAAAATTTTGCTGGAAAAGCAAACTGATTGCACACTGTTATTCCCCCGGCGTTATATTGCGGTTAAACTGATAGAGAAGGACAGGGATATAGAAAAATATGTTTCCACTCTTTCTAATGAAAAAGATTTGCTTGCTTTAAGGGATTCGGAAGTAAAGAATATAGAAGAAACCTTGAAAGAGGATACCGAATCTGTGCTGACGAATGCCCGTTATGGATTTGTTGCCGGAGGATTGAAGCAAACGTTGAAAGAAAAAAACAAAGAGTCTGATATTACTCGCATTATAGATGCCATAGTTACAAATAAATATATAGGATTCCCTTTGTTTTTCTTTTTTATGTGGGTTATGTTCGAGTGTACATTCAGGCTGGGAGGTTATCCTATGGAGTGGATCGAGTCGGGCGTAACGTATATTGGCAATTTGGTGCGGGGGATTATGCCTGACGGAATGCTGAAGGATTTGGTTGTAGACGGTATAATTGGCGGAGTAGGGGGTGTTATTGTATTTTTACCTAATATATTGATATTATATGCATTCATATCTTTTATGGAGGATTCAGGTTACATGGCCCGGGCTGCCTTTATAATGGATAAGGTTATGCATAAGATGGGGTTGCACGGAAAATCTTTTATTCCCTTAGTAATGGGTTTTGGTTGTAATGTGCCCGCTATACTGGCTACTCGTACAATTGAAAGCCGTAATAGCAGGATGGTTACAATGCTTATTAACCCCTTCATGTCTTGTAGTGCCCGTCTGCCTGTTTATTTATTATTTGTAGGAGTTTTCTTTAAATCATATGCTAGTTTGGCTTTGTTTGGGTTGTATTTTACGGGTATATTATTAGCTGTTGTGTCAGCCAGATTATTTAAGAAATTCTTGTTTCCGAAAGAGGATACACCCTTTGTGATGGAATTGCCTCCATATCGTATGCCTACATTAAAGGCTGTGTCGATACATATGTGGGATAAGTCACAGCAATATTTGAAAAAGATGGGAGGGGTAATTCTTATTGCATCCATTATTATCTGGTTTTTAGGTTATTTCCCTCAAGATAAAGAACGGGAAGCATTGTTTGATGCTAAAGTAGCTGATGTTGAACTTAAGTATGATAATAAAGCGATAGATGAAGGTCAAAAGGACGAACTGATAGAGGGGATTGAGGATGAGCGAAATATTGCTCATCAGGAGAATTCATATATCGGACGTGTAGGTAAGATTATAGAGCCGGTTATGAGTCCTTTAGGATTTGACTGGAAGATAAGTGTTAGCTTACTTTCCGGGATGGCGGCAAAAGAAGTTGTTGTGAGTACATTGGGTGTTTTGTACACAGGTGATCCTGATAGTCAGGAGACATTAGAGACACGGCTGTTAAGTGAGACTAAAGCTGATGGTGTTCCTACTTTTACACCTTTGGTTGTTGTCAGTTTGTTACTTTTTGTGTTGATTTACTTTCCATGTGTCGCTACGATAGCTGCCATAAAGGAGGAGTCCGGTTCGTGGAAATGGGGTGCGTTTAGTGTAATTTATACAACTTTGCTGGCATGGATAGTTTCATTTGTGGTGTATCAATTTGGAAATATGCTATAGATTTCACTATTATTTTTTATTTTCATATAATATTAAAAATATTATAACATTTGTATGTTAAAATTCAGACAAAATAATCTTTTTGTGTTTTGTCTGATTGTTATTCATGGAAACGTTAAAAATAATACTTGGGGGGCAGAATCTTAATTTTAATCTATCTGTTTGTTTATTACTTTTGTGTGTAATTGTCACATAATCTTTCTTATTTAACCAAAATTCATGTTCTTTGTAATTGGTTCATCTCTTGTTTGTTGGTTCAAGCTTTCTAAATGTCTATTTTTGTATAAATTAATTAAAAATTTGTTTATTGGTGAAAAATGTCTAATTTTGTGTCTTAGACAACAAACTGATGCTGAAATGTGTGAATTAGGAGCAAAGTGTTAAAAATAAAACATTGCATCGGGTTGAATTTAAACTAACAAAAGTAGTGTTTGTATGAAGAAAAAAGTAATTTTGATTTTATCCTGCCTTTTATTAAGCGTTGGATTTATTACTGCGCAAACAACTCGGATTTCTGGTGTTGTAGTTGATAATACTGGAGAGCCGGTTATTAGTGCTTCTGTTGTAGTTAAAGGAACTACAGTTGGTACAATGACGGACTTAGATGGTAAGTTTACAATCAATGTGCCTGATGGGAGAAATACCCTTGTGTTTACTCTCGTTGGAATGAAGACTGTTGACGTAAGAGCCTCTCAGAATATGCGGGTCGTGATGGATACTGACGAAGCGCTCCTTGATGAGGTTATTGTTGTTGCCTATGGTACATCTAAGAAAGAAGCTTTAACAGGGTCTGTATCTGCTATATCTGCATCGGATATTGTAAAACGTCCGGTTGCAAATGTCGGATCGGCTTTGGAAGGTATGGGGGCCGGTATCCAGGTGAGTAGTTCATATGGAGAACCTGGGCAATCTCCAAATATTCGCATCCGCGGATTCTCTTCCATGTTAAATGGAGCTAACGATCCTTTGATTATCTTGGATGGTAGCACTTATAATGGCAATATTTCAAATATCAGCCCCGATGATATTGAAAATGTATCTGTGTTGAAGGATGCAGCTTCAGCTGCTTTATATGGTAGTAGGGCTGCTAATGGTGTGATTTTAATAACAACTAAACGTGCAAAGCAGGGCGAAAGGGGATCTTTGTCATTGAATATTCGTCATGGATTTACAAACAGGGCATTACCTGAATATGAAAGGATAGGTGCTGATGATTTTATGCAGACCGCATGGACTGGATATCGAAATAGCTTGATGACATCAAGGCCAGCTTTGACGCTTGCTGAAGCTAATAAATTGGCTAACAATGGGATTATAAGTAGCATATTGAAGTATAATATATATGATGTTCCCAATGATGAGCTTTATGACGCAAATGGAGTTTTCAATCCGAATGCAAAAATGTTGCCGGGAATAGCAGGAGATCTTGATTGGTTTAAAGATCTTGAAAGAACCGGTTATAGACAAGATTATAACTTAAATGGAACGGCTGCTACCGATAAAATGAATGTATTTTATTCATTGGGTTATCTAAATGAAAAAGGATACGTTAAAACATCAGATTATGACCGTCTGACTGGTAGAATTAATGTTGAGTATTCTCCACGAAAATGGTTTAAAACGGGTTTGAATCTATCCGGTACTTATGAAAAGAGAAATAGAACAGAGGGATCTGGGGGGAGTGCTTTTATAAATGCATTCTATAATGCAAGGACTATTTCTCCTATTTACCCGGTCCATCTTCATGATTTGGAAACGGGGGATTATATACTTGATGATTTTGGTAATATACAGTATGATAATGGAGAAAAATATAAAAGGCCTCAGTATACTGCTCGACATGCTATTTGGGAAAATGAGTTGAATAAATATCTTGTAAAAACAAATAGAACTACAATAGAGCCTTTTGCTCAAATTACTTTCTTTAATGATTTTAAATTGTTATTGAAAGGTAATATGGGGGTGCGCAGACAAGAAGAAGAGAGGTATGCAAACTCTACAATTGGAGACGGAGCAGGTACCGGACGTTCTATTCTTTACGGCTATGATTTTAAGGAATATACGGCTACTCAACAATTGGGTTGGACTAAATCTTTTAACCAACACAATATCGATGTAATGGCAGCTCATGAGTTTTATAATTGGTCGAGAAAATATCTATATGGATTTAAGCAAGGGGAGAGTCTTCCTAATAATATAGATTTTCTTAATTTCTCAACAACGAACTCTCTTGAATCAGAAAGAGACCGCTATCGTTTAGAAAGTTACTTGGGGCGTATTCGTTATAATTTTGAAGAAAAATATTTTGCAGAATTGTCTTATCGCAGGGATGGAAGCTCTATGTTTCACCCAAGCCGTAGATGGGGTAACTTCTGGGCAGCAGGTGGTAGCTGGATAGTTTCCAGAGAGAACTTCCTGTCCGATGTGAAGTGGATAGATATGTTGAAGGTTAGAGCATCTTATGGAGAAGTTGGAAATGATACTTTCGGTGCTGCAAACTACTATCTATATCAATCTTTATACGCTCTTGATTTTAATGCAGGATCAGGAGCTGTATACCGGTCTGCAGAAGCCGATCCTACAGTGACATGGGAAACCATGGAAAACTTTACAGTAGGACTTGATACCCGCTTGTTTAATCGTATTAATTTTACGTTTGATTATTTTGATAAACGTAATAGCGATCTATTGTTTGATGTTACACGTCCTTTATCTGTAGGTTCAACAAATACCTCTAATGCATCTCCTACAATAAGGCAGAATATTGGAACAGTTAAGAATTATGGAGTCGAACTGGCTTTAGATGGAGATATAATAAAGACTAAAGACTGGAAATGGAATCTGGGAGTGGATGTAACATTTCTTAAAAATGAAATAGTAAGACTTCCGGATCAAATGCGCGAAAATGGCTTTATTTATAGAAATAGTAAATGGCTGGAAGGTAAGAGCAGATACGATCTTTTCGTTTATCAATGGGCTGGTGTGGATCAGATGACCGGAGATGCTTTATATATTCTTGACCCGGATCAAGAGGCTGCTGCACAAAAAGCCGGAAGATTGAAAGTTATAAATGATGAAAAATATGTGACTCAGGCTAGTTATGCTAAGCGTGATTATTCAGGATCAGCTATCCCTGACGCATTTGGTAGTATCCGAACATCTTTGGAATACAAAAATTTATCTTTCTCTGCTTTATGTACATATGGTATTGGAGGTAAGATGCTGGATGGTAACTACGCAGATTATATGTATCTGGGAACATCGCCAAATGCTTTGCATAAAGATATTTTGAAAGCTTGGTCAGGTATTCCGGAAGGTATGACAGAAACTTCTTCTAATAGAATAGACAAGAACGGTATTCCTGTTGTCGATTTCACCAAAGCCGCATATAATCACTCTGCAGCATCATCCAGATTTATAACAGATGCTTCTTATTTCTCTATAAAGAATATTTCTGTAGGATATACCGTACCTAAATCACTTGTAACCAAGCTGGATTTAGCCGGTTTGACTTTAGGTGCCAATGTTGAAAATATTGCTATTTTCACAAAACGGAAAGGGCTTGATCCACAACAATCTTATGATGGTACAACCGATTATCAGTTTGTTCCTGCTAGGACATTCTCTTTTTCGATAAATATAACTATGTAAATAATAAGAAGAAATTATGAAAAAATATATATCAATTGCAATTGGCTTTTTCATGACATTGTCCTATTTCTCTTGTAACTCTGATCTGGATACGGCTCCAACCGGACAAACCCCTCCTGAACAGGTCTTTAGTTCAATAGAGAATGCAGAATTAGCTGTAAATGGCCTGGGTCTCTTAATAGCTAAACAATATTTGGGCTCTCAAGGGTTTAATGGAGAAGGGACTATAAAACTATTTTATGGAGAATATCCATCAAATAATTTTGTGAAAGACCTTCCGGGATGGGCAGCTATTATAAATTTGACGTATACCACTAATATTACTTCTATATACTTATATTATCCGTGGTATTATTATTATCGTATTATTGGTGATGCTAATGTAATTTTAGATAATATAGATAATATATCGGATTTTGAGAATGAAAAATTGAATATTAAGGCTAAATGCTTAACATATAGAGCATATGCTTATTTTATGATGAGCCAGCTATACTCTAAGCGTTGGAGTGAAAGCCAAAATGGAGCGAGTAGCGGATTGATACTTCGCTTAAACTCGAAGACTGAAGATCAAATGGCACTCAGTACCTTGGCTCAAACTTATGCCCAAATATATGATGATTTGGATACTGCAATATCATATTTTAATCAATCGAAAATAGATAGAGAAGATTTTTATGATATCGGAATCGAAGTGGCACAAGCTATATATGCCCGTGCGGCATTGACTCGTGAAGACTTTGCGAAGGCTGCAACCATGGCTGCAGAAGCTAGGAAGAATTATCCATTGATGAGTAATGATGACTTAATGAAAGGATTCTTTGATCCTACTAGTGAATGGATATGGGGATCTTATGGTTCAACAGAACAGAATCTTTACTATTATTCTTATCAAGCCTATATGGCATATAACACATCGGGATCTATTATTAGGTTGTATCCGAATATGATAACAAAAGAGTTGTATGCACAGATACCGAAAACAGATGTGCGAAGAAGGTGGTGGGTGTATCCGGGAGATGATGTTACAACACCAGGGCCGGTAACTTCTGCTACGGTTGATGCAGATATAAGAAAAAACTATCCTGCTATACCATCTAATGCAACTACTTCTTACTATATGCAATTTAAGATTGGTGCTTCCGCATTACCAGGTGTAGGAAATATGTGTCATATAAGGTCTTCGGAAATGATTCTTGTTGAGGCTGAAGCATTGGTTAGACAAAATGCCGGAAAAGATGAGCAAGCGCGAAAATTAATGCTAGAGTTAAATAAGGATAGTGGAAGGAATCCTGAATATACTCTTACAAAATCCGGAACCGAACTGTTAGAAGAAATATGGAAATATCGTTCTATAGAACTTTGGGGTGAAGGTTTCGAGTGGTTCGATTATAAGAGAACAGGTCGGGCCGTAAAACGGACAGATAGGGCTGCTAAAGGAAGTTATATATCGTCATTGGCTGTAACTATTAACCCTAATCAAGCTAATGATTGGGTATGGGCTGTACCTTCAAGAGAAACAGACTATAATCAACTGGCCAAATTACCAGAGCCGGCCAATTAATGATTTTTTTAATATAAAAAAAACTCCATGAATTTATCTCATGGAGTTTTTTTGTTTCTTTTAACCCGTGTTAACGCTATATTTATTCATTCTTATATAACTTTGTTATCTAAAATAATTCTAAATAGAAATGGTTCAGGAAATAATTGTTGGGTTGATCGGAATATCTGTAGCCTTGATTGTTATATACAAGATATATGGATTCTTTTCTTCAAAAAATGAACAAAAGAACAGTTGCGGGTGTTCAAGCTGCGGATGCAGTACAAAACCTAAGCACGTTAAATATTGAGAATTTATTTGGATTCTGAGAATATACTTGATATCTTTGGTATAGAATTCGATGATAGCTTAAGTCGTATTGGTCGATTGGGAAGCTCATCAATTAATAAAATGACCGAGACAAGCTTTTGATTCCAATGGCGGGCCACACCTTCGGGTTGCTTAGCGCGGTGGATTACAAAGGGGTCGAAGCACTCAAATCCTGTTTTACGGAGTTTCGGTATATCCGCCAATGCGACTTTATATATGAAAGGAATTGCTTTTTAGCGATTCCTTTCTTTTTTATAATGCACTTTATTTCACATTTTCTTTCTGTCATATTTTCTTTTATATTGTCTATTAGTTGTATATTTGTGAGCTAATAATATTGATTGTTGTTATTTTTATTCAAACAAAATGAATACCCTAGAAAAGCTGACAGCCGAAAAACTCCTTAGTATAAGGGCTATCAAACTACAGCCATCCAACCCTTTTACATGGGCTTCGGGATGGAAATCTCCAATTTATTGTGATAATAGAAAACTCATATCGTATCCTCGTATACGTACATTTATAAAGACCGAACTGTGTCGGCTTATACTTGAGAATTTTCCTGAAGCAGACGCAATAGCCGGTGTGGCCACAGGAGCTATAGCTCCGGGAGCCTTGGTTGCAGATGCATTAGGCCTGCCTTTTGTATATATCCGTTCTACACCTAAAGATCATGGTTTGGAGAATTTGATAGAAGGAGAATTAAAACCTGGAAGTAAAGTAGTAGTTGTAGAAGATCTTGTCTCTACAGGTACAAGCAGTTTGAAAGCTGTAGAAGCAATACGTCGCGATAGTTCCGAAGTTGTAGGTATGGTTGCAAACTTTACCTATGAGTTCCCTGTAGCAACAGAGAATTTTAAAAAAGCAAATGTAGAATTAATTACATTGACAAATTACGACGCTGTTCTTCGTGAGGCTTTGCGCACAGATTATATTGCAGAATCCGATCTTGAGACTTTGCAAGAATGGAGAAAAGCTCCCGCTGACTGGAAATAAACTAATTATATTGGATGGCTGAATTTGTAAGCGAAATAAAAATAATACCGTATTCCGATGCGGATATCTTTGCTGTACTTTCTGATTTGAATAATTTGGAACTGGCTAAAGATAAAATACCTCAAAATGCAGTAAAAGATTTGACATTCGATCAAGATTCATGTTCTATCACTGTAGATCCTATAGGTAAGGTTAAGTTTGTGGTTGTTGAGCGTGAGCCCAATAAAACAATAAAATTTCGATCCGAACATTTGCCTTTCGATGTCAATATGTGGATACAGCTTGTGGCTTCGGCAGACAGTGAGACTAAGATGAAGCTCACGATCAAAGCAGATTTGAATCCTTTTCTCAAACCAATGGTTTCTAAACCATTGCAAGCAGGATTGGATAAAGTTGCTGAAGGTCTGGCCGATTTGCCATATTCTGATATATTGAAGAGTTTAAAAGAATAAGCAGATGAAACTTTGGGAAAAAAGCATTAAGGTAAACAAAGATGTAGAGTCTTACACCATAGGCCGCGACCGAGAGCTGGATGTATATTTGGCTCCTTATGATGTGCTAGGCTCTATGGCGCATATTACTATGCTGGAATCTGTTGGCCTGCTTGATAAAAAAGAACTCCGCCTTTTACTTGAGGAACTGAAAGTTATCTATCAATTAACTATTGAAAGTAAATTTGAAATAGAGGATGGAATAGAAGATGTTCATTCTCAGGTTGAACTTATGCTTACCCGTAAATTGGGTGATATAGGTAAAAAAATACACAGTGGGCGCTCACGGAACGATCAGGTATTGGTCGATTTAAAGCTTTTTACGCGTGACCGCATTCATATGCTTGTAGATTCGGTTTCAAAACTAATAGATGTACTGCTTAGCCAAAGTAATAAATATAAAGATGTTTTGATGCCGGGGTATACGCATCTGCAAATAGCTATGCCCTCATCTTTTGGTCTTTGGTTTGGTGCCTATGCCGAAAGTCTTGTCGATGATTTGCAACTTCTGCTTGCCGCATATAAGATTTGTAACAGAAACCCATTGGGTTCGGCAGCAGGTTATGGTTCATCATTTCCGCTTAATCGTCAGATGACGACCGATTTGCTGGGATTCGATTCAATGGATTATAATGTAGTCTATGCGCAGATGGGACGAGGAAAAATAGAGCGTACTGTCGCTTTCGCTATTGCAAGCATTGCGGGTACATTGTCCAAGCTTTCGTTCGATGCATGTATGTTTAACAGCCAGAACTTCGGATTTCTCAAATTGCCGGACGAATATACCACTGGTTCTAGCATTATGCCGCATAAGAAGAATCCGGATGTATTTGAACTTACCCGTGCGAAATGTAATAAATTACAAGCTCTCCCTAATGATATTACATTGGTAATAAATAATCTGCCATCAGGTTATTTCCGGGATTTGCAGATAATAAAAGAGTTGTTCATTCCTTCCTTTGAAGAGATTGATGATTGTTTGCAAATGGTTACCCGTATGATGGGCGAAGTGAATATAAACGATCATATACTGGATGATCCTAAATATCTGTTGATTTTTAGTGTTGAAGAAGTAAATCGTTTAGTCCTTGAAGGTGTACCTTTCAGAGATGCTTATAAACAAGTTGGACTGGAAATAGAGAAAGGTAATTTTAAACATGATAAGACGGTTGCTCATACCCACGAAGGCAGTATAGGCAACTTGTGTAACGATAGAATTGAATTGCTTAAGCAGCAAATTGTCGATCGGTTTGATTTCGACAAGGTCGTTGCTGCTGAAAAGAAATTGATAGAATCAAGATAAGATATAGATTACATTCTATATCTTTTTTATTATAATACGTTCAGACAGATGGAAGAATCAGAAATTATATTGGCGAGTTTATCAGGAGAAGATAAACCGGGAGTAACAGCCGCTCTTACAGCTGTATTGGCTCAACACGATGCAAATATCCTTGATATAGGGCAGGCCAATATTCATCATTCTCTATCTCTGGCTATTATGTTCGAGGCGAAGAATGCCGGTGATGTTATAAAAGACCTGCTTTTCAAGGCTACCGAGCTAGGTGTTATTATCCGTTTTTCACCTATTGAAAAAGATGAATACATGCGTTGGGTGAATTTGCAGGGAACCAAGAATCGCTATATTGTAACTGTTTTGGGTAGAACTTTAAATCCGGCTCATATATCAGCTGTGGCTGAAATTAGTCAGAAATATAAGCTGAATATTGAAAAGATAATTCGTCTGACCGGACGTGTTCCGTTAAATGCATCAGAACGACAAAGCCGCTCTTGTATCGAATTGTCCATCAGGGGGACAGTTGATGATGTTCAACAACTGAAACATGATTTTATGAGCCTTGCCGACAAGATGGGGATTGATATTGCATTTCAGGTGGAAAATATGTACCGCCGTATGCGACGCCTTATTTGTTTCGATATGGATTCTACCCTTATACAAACAGAAGTAATAGACGAACTGGCAGAACGTGCCGGAGTGGGAGAGGAGGTAAAAGCAATTACCGAATCTGCGATGAAAGGTGAAATCGACTTTACAGAGAGTTTTAAAAAGCGTGTTAGCTTGCTTAAAGGATTGGATGAGTCCGTAATGAAAGAAATAGCTGAAAATCTGCCGATCACAGAGGGAATGACAAGGCTTATCCGTATTCTGAAAAAGAGCGGATGCAAGTTGGCCATTCTGTCGGGAGGATTTACCTATTTTGGCAATTATCTGAGGGATAAATATGGATTCGATTATGTATATGCCAATGAGTTGGAGATAGAGGACGGAAAACTTACAGGAAATTATATAGGCGATGTTGTAGATGGTAAACGTAAAGCTGAATTATTGCGTCTACTTGCCCAAGTAGAAAAAGTAGATATACGCCAAACTGTAGCAGTAGGTGACGGAGCGAATGATTTACCTATGTTGGGAATTGCCGGATTGGGTATTGCTTTCCACGCAAAGCCAAAAGTTAAGGCGAATGCAAAGCAATCGTTGTCTACTGTCGGCCTCGATGGAATTTTGTACTTCCTTGGTTACAGAGATTCTATGCTTGAGGGAGAAGTGTAGCCCTTTCTCATTTTATTTTTTACATTACAACCCGAGGTGGTTCGGGATTGCCGAGATGAACTATGAAAAAATCTGCAGGCTGTTACGGCATGCAGGCAACCATATAAAAAGAATTACCCCCGATGAAACAAATTCGGGTATTTTTTTAATCCTATAAACGCATGATGACGATACACGAATTGCTCAATTCTCGTGTTTTTTCAGGTAATCCCTGATCACTTTTTCTTTTGTATGCCTACGCAGGTAGTAATGCATGAACGGCTTACCCATCTGTCTGAGAAATCTGCCGATAATTTTTATATAATTCATTTATCCGGTGTTTTTGTTTGTTATTCATTAAAAAATGACGGCTGGCAGCCGCTATCCTGCATAATGCAGACCAGATATATACCCCGTATTATCCCGTTTACGGTTTTCTCAAGCGGCAAACGGGAAAGTAAAGAACAGGCAACTCCGCTAACGATCAGATATTTGATTAACGTCAAACCTTGTACATCGTTTTGTGCTACCCCAGGGATTAGTGTCCGGCCGGAAAGTAACCTGCTTATGCGTTTTCAGGAAACGAGCAGGTCACATGCTCCGGCGGACACAGCTCCTTACTTTTTGAAATTTACAAAACTTAAAAACACAAACTACAATATTATGATAACAACCGTCCTTATTCTGTGCCAATTGCACTAAATAAATGGCTCAAAGCTGGTGATATTCTTTAGTTTCACACGTGGCATGAGTATGCCTCCGCCGTCTGTGCCTGTGGTTTCTCCTCTATCTGTCGCCATATTTTTTTTTAGACATCCGGCAGGGTCGCTTTCTGTGGCGGGGTTCCCGAACCTTCCATCACTTGTCCGCAAGCCGTTCCGCATAAGGGGGTCAACAGCATTAAAATAATTATAAGTTTAATTTTGTTCATAATTACTACATCAGAGTTTATATTTAATAAAACATTATATGTTTCATCTGCTTCATCTGCAATATATTATTGTCTCGTTATTGCGAGGAGTGAAGTGACGGGAATCCTATTTCTAAAAAAATTCCGTATTCCGATTGAGTTAATGCCATATATTTTACCCGAAAAAATCTTATTTCTCTCACAAAGAAAGCAGGTGATTTAGAAGTTTTTTTGAAGATTTGAATTTAGAAGTTTTTTTACCGGAGTTTGTTATGGTGTGCGTAGTAGCGGGCAAATGTGTGAAAGGTGCTGTATGGAAAACTCAAATTTTATTGGGGAACAAGTCGGAAAATCAAATAGCCATCTTCAGAGAACTGTTTCATAATTTATTCAGGGTTGTTTTATCTTATCCTTTACTATTTTGATGCTTTGTTCCACTTCCTTTCTCAAATCAGATTCGTTATCTTCCATATTTTGAAGGATATGATTGTAATTTTCTAAGGCCTTATTGTATTCTTTAAGCTCATAGTATGTATTTCCCCGATTATAATAAGCGATGGGTGAATCTTCTATTTTAATAGCTTTAGTAAAATCAGCCAAAGCTTCGTTGTAGTGTTCCATTTTTTCTCTGACCAATCCCCGGTTATTGTATGCACTGGCATAACCGGGCATCAATTCTATCGTTTTATTCAGGTCTTGCAGAGCTTTCTCGTACAATCCTATATTGCTGTATATTGAACCTCTGTTGTAGTATGCCATACCATCTTTAGGATCGAGGTTTATAATTTCGGAACAAGTATTGAGCGTTTGCATTTCATCGCCCATGTGGTAGTATACGGTTGCCAAATGCGTATAAGCTTTCAATAATACCTTATCGCGCCACTCTGTATCTTTTTTATACTTTTCATCATTGTTAATCCTCTCTATTAGGGTGTTTAGCATATTTGCTTTCTCCAGAGGTGTGTTTAATCTGTTTAGGGCAAAGTAAATGTCATTATTAAATTTCACCAAGCTCTTTTCTCCTTGCTTTTTCCTTCTGGCTATAAGGTAAAACATCAAAGCAAATAAAAGAAACATGGTGCCGAAAATGGCTACAAACCCTATGATTCCTATATTAACAACAGATGTTGAATTACAAGACACAAATAATAAAGGGAGAAACAGAATAGCAATATATTTCATACTATATGGGTTTAGATAACAAATTTAGATAAAAAGATCTTTTTGGCAACGATATATTATCCAAACCTTTATCCTTGAAAAGGATATTTAAGATATGAAAGATTTTTTAGGGTTTGTTTTCACCATTTTAAATAGCTTGTCGGATGGCCGTATTTTCTCGTTCACCTTCATTGAAAATTTTTCACCTTTTACAGTTTCTTCTACTGATATCAAATCTACGCGTATTTCTTCCACAGTCTGAAATACTGCTCCGGTAGTCGGGCCTGTGATAAGTATTTCGTCTCCGACTTTGAGGGATTGTGTTTCCATAAGGAATTCGGCAACACCCAGATTTGAGAAATATTTAAGTCCCTTGCCTATATATACTTTCCTTTTGGTTGCTCCCGAACCGTAATTACTCGACCATTCGCCAAGCCTTTGTCCCAAATAATATCCATTCCAGAATCCACGGTTGAATACTGTTGCCAAACGTTCGTCCCAGTTATCAACCTTTTGGTCGGTAAATGTTCCTTCGCAATATGACTTGACGGCTTCCTTATAGCATTCTACTACGGTGCGCACATATTCGGGGCCACGGGCACGGCCTTCTATTTTGAATACCCGTACGCCTGCATCCATCATTTTATTCATAAAGTGGATGGTTTTTAAGTCTTTTGGCGACATAATGTATTCATTGTCTATCTCCAGTTCTATTTCGCTATCCTTATCTTTTACGATATATCCCCGGCGGCATAATTGGTTACAAGCTCCACGATTCGCCGAAAGGTCTTTTTCGTGTAGGCTTAAATAGCATTTCCCGGAAACAGCCATGCAAAGTGCTCCGTGTGAGAACATCTCTATCCTGATTAGCTCTCCATTCGGTCCTTTTATATTCTGTTCTATAATATCTTTATAGATGGCAGCTACTTGATCGAGATTTAATTCTCTAGCTAAAACCACTACATCGGCGAACTGTCCGTAAAATTTTAATGCTTCGGTATTGGTAATATTTAATTGGGTGGATAGATGAACTTCTACTCCGATACTACGTGCATACATCATAACTGCTACATCAGATGCTATGACAGCAGATAGTCCGGCTTCTTTTGCCGCATTTACTATTTTGTGCATCAGATTGATGTCGTTATCATATATTATTGTATTGACAGTCAGATAACTTTTCAGATTATTTTCTTTACATATCGTAGCAATCTGTTTCAGGTCGTCAATGGTAAAATTGTTTGATGATTTGGCGCGCATATTAAGCCCCTCAATACCAAAGTAGATAGAGTCCGCACCACCTTGTATTGCTGCTGCCAAAGAGTCGTATGACCCTACTGGAGCCATTATTTCAAAATCGGATATATTCTTGTTCATTTGTTTGATTTATTCGAAGCCTTAGTTGATAAGTCGGATGCAAAATTATCTCTTTTAAATGAATCCGGCAAACCATTAACTATTCTGAAAAGATATTGTATTAGATTAAAAAAGCACCTTGTATTAAAGGTGCTTTTACTTATTAAGGAGTTTATGCTAGTTAACCAGTCCTTTGGCTGTTTCCATCAGACGAACAAACTCACGTCGATAGCCTTGTTCGTCCGAGCTGAATCCTTTTTGAGCAAGAGCTATTGCCTTGTCATAAGTTCCGGTTCCTTTATATTGTGAATCTTTTATCAGTTGTCCGAACATAACTACTGCTGACGCGAAACGAAAATCATCAGAAACACGGTCACCGTTATTGTCTATCAGCAGTATTTCTATTTTTTTGCTTGTATCACTGTTTGGTTGTTTATATCTTAGTTTTACGGTCAATAAATCGGGATGTAAACTAGACGAAACCAGATCGGTATTCGTATCTTTCTGATATTTTAAAGGATCTACATTCCCTATCAGATTACTCTTGACCCCTACGGGAATTACTTCATAAAAAGCAGTCACAGTATGTCCTGCACCCATTTCTCCGGCGTCTTTTGTGTCATCGTTAAAGTCTTCCTTGTTCAATAGGCGAGTTTCGTAGCCAACCAATCTGTAGGCTTGCACTTTACTTGGATTAAATTCGATTTGCAATTTTACATCCTTAGCGACGGTGTACATTGTTGCACCGAATTCATTTACCAGAACTTTGTTTGCTTCTTGTAGATTGTCTATATAGGCATGATTTCCATTCCCTGCTTGAGCTAATGTTTGCATCTTTTTATCTTTGTAATTGCCCATGCCATATCCCAAGATGGACAAGAAGACTCCGCTCTTACGTTCTTTTTCTATCAGCTTTTGCAGCTCGTCGTTACTAGAAATTCCCACATTGAAGTCCCCGTCGGTACACAGGATTATTCTATTATTACCGTTTTGTATCAGGTTTTTCTTTGCTATTTTGTAAGCGAGTTGTATGCCAGCTCCCCCAGCAGTAGAACCTCCTGCTGTCAAGTTTTCTAAGGCTTCCTTTATTTTTTGCTTATTGTTTCCTGATGTGGAAGGTAAAACTTCTCCTGCTGCTCCGGCATAGACAACGATAGCTACCTTATCTTTCTCTCGTAGATTATTTACGAGTAATTTAAGAGACGATTTTACCAGATCGAGGCGTGTAGCCCCATACATCGAGCCTGATACATCGATAAGGAACACAAAATTTGAAGCTGGTAGATTATCCCCTGCTATATTTCTTGCTTTGAGGCCTATTTTTACTAGTCTGTTTTGGCTATTCCACGGACAATTTCCGACTTCAGCGGAAATTTTAACGGGATCTGTTCCTGTTGGTTCAGGATAATTGTAACTAAAATAGTTTATCAGTTCCTCTATACGAATAGCATCTTTATCCGGAAGCGAACCTCTGTTAATAAATCGACGCATATTGCTGTATGAAGCCGCATCTACGTCTACCGAAAATGTTGAGAGAGGTTCTGCTTTTGCCAATTGAAATTTATTTTCAGCAAATTGGCTGTATTCTTCATTTTTGAGCTGATCGTAGTCTGCGCCTGTTATGGAAATTTGCATTTTGCTTTCTTGCATTTCTTCGTCCATGCATATTGTAGGAGGGACGAAATACATCTTATGTTTATCTGCGGATACATCTTCGCTGATAATTTTGTTCTCTTCAATAGGAGCCATTTGTGCCACTTCTTCTATTACATATGTCTCATCTGTATTTTCTTTTTCCTTAGGTTTATTCGTTCCACATGAGGAAATGAACAAGGCTAGTAATATTAATATACCTGTTTTGTAAGCTTCCATAATCTGTTAGTTTAGGTGGATAATTTAATCGTTTATCAGATAGACTTATTTTCTACCCAAATTCCATAAAAAGCCCTAGATATTTTAATCATTCTGAAATAAGAAGTAACTTTGTAGCCTTTAAAGAATAGGCTATGGATTGGGGAGAGAATCTCATTGAAGGATTGAAGTGGTCTGATAATATAATCAACAGAGAAGGGAAAGAGCGTGTGGCTGAAATGATAGCTGCCAAAGCTTCTGACGGTGATGTGATAGGAGCTGGTTCCGGTTCTACCGTATATTTGGCTTTGTATGCTATAGCTAAGAAGATTAAAGAGACCGATTGGGCTATTCAGATCATTCCGTCATCTTTAGAGATTTCTATGACTTGTATCCAACTCGGTATTCCTCAGACAACTCTATTGAATAAAAAGCCTGACTGGACATTTGATGGTGCAGATGAGGTTGATTCTAATAATAATATGATAAAAGGGCGTGGCGGAGCCATGTTCAAAGAAAAGTTGTTAATCTGTAACAGCAAAAAAACTTATATACTGATAGATAAATCGAAATTAGTATCTAATTTAGGACAAAACTTTCCGATACCGGTTGAGATATTTCCGTCTTCGTTGCTTTATGTCGAAAATGAGTTAAGAAATATGGGGGCTACGGAGATAAATCTTAGACTGGCTAAAGGAAAAGATGGAGCAATAATAACAGAAAACGGGAATCTTATTTTGGATGCCAGATTCACTTCTATTGATAATATATTGGAAAGCCGGATAAAGTCTATTACGGGTGTTATCGAAAGCGGCTTATTTATAGGTTATGATGTGGAAGTATTGGTTTCCTGATTACGGAGAAAATTTGAAATGAAAATAGCAGCATTAGTATCGGGAGGAGTAGACAGTTCTGTGGTTGTACATCAGTTAAAAGAACAGGGTTATGATCCTACGATATTTTATATACGTATAGGCATGCAGGACGAACAAGGGTTTATTGACTGTCCTGCCGAAGAAGATATCGAAATTACAACATATATAGCGAAAAAATATGATTGTAAAATGGAAATAGTTTCCTTACACGAAGAGTATTGGGAGAATGTGGTCAGCTATACCATTGATGCTGTAAAGCGCGGACTTACCCCCAATCCTGACATGATGTGTAACAAGCTAATCAAATTTGGTTGCTTCGAACAAAAATGGGGACACGAGTTTGATAAGATTGCAACCGGTCATTATGCTACAACGACAGAACTGAATGGAAAGAATTGGCTTTCTACGGCAAAAGACCATATGAAAGATCAAACTTATTTTCTTGGTCAAATTGACTATTTACAGGTTTCAAAGCTGATGTTTCCTATTGGTAATCTATTGAAGAGCGAAGTACGGGAAATTGCTTCCCGCGAAGGGCTGCCTTCTGCTCAAAGGAAAGATAGCCAAGGTATTTGCTTTTTGGGTAAGATAAATTATAATGATTTTATCCGTCGTTATTTAGGTGTACGTCCCGGTAAGATAGTGGAGCTGGAAACTGGAAAGGTTTTGGGTAAACACGAAGGATATTGGTTTCATACAATCGGGCAACGTAAAGGTTTAGGCTTGAGTGGGGGGCCTTGGTTTGTAATAAAAAAGGATACAAAACGTAATATTATTTATGTGTCGAATGGTTACGACCCGGAAACTCAATATGGCAATGTGGTGAATCTTGCCGGCTTTTCTTTTATCACAGAAGATATATGGGGTGATTTTAAAAGCTCTCGTGATATAACATTTAAGATACGTCATACACCCGAATTTACAAAAGGACGGATAGAAAAGATCGAAGATGTCTATCGTATCTATTCAGAAGATAAAATACAAGGCATAGCAGCCGGACAATTTGGTGTCGTTTATGATGCCGAATCAAAATTATGCATTGGCAGTGGTATGATTGCTAATGAAAGATAAATGGAGAATAATTTATAATTAATAAACTACGACAAACTTTTATACCATGTTTCTCTTTGAAGATCTGGCACAGATACAACTCGTTGATATAATAGAGATCTTAGGTACTATTGCATTTGCCATCAGCGGTATCCGTTTGGCATCAGCTAAGCGTTTCGATTGGTTTGGTGCTATCGTTATTGGATTTGTGACAGCTACAGGTGGCGGGACGCTCCGCGATTTACTATTAGATGTTCCTCCTTTTTGGATGCAGGCAAGTCGTTACATTTGGTGCACATTGCTTGCATTTATTGTAGTAATCTTTTTCAGAAGATATCTGGTACATCTAAACAATACTATATTCTGGTTCGACTGTATAGGTCTTGGACTGTTTGTTGTAGTAGGATACGAAAAAGCTATGGCTCTTGAATACCCGGTTTGGGTATGTATTTCTATGGCTACTATAACTGGTATTGTCGGTGGTATGGCCAGGGATATTCTGATTAATGAAGTACCGATTATTTTCACACAAGAGCTGTACGCTGTTGCTTGTATTTTAGGTGGAATACTATTTAGTATACTGAATTATTTACAGGTAGATTTGTTTATTACGGAAATA
Source organism: Prevotella sp. (assembly GCA_031271965.1). Classification (GTDB taxonomy): domain Bacteria; phylum Bacteroidota; class Bacteroidia; order Bacteroidales; family Dysgonomonadaceae; genus Dysgonomonas. Next base: position 55,720 of record JAISUS010000002.1, read on the forward strand.
GCAACAGCAGTATTTGTTGTTGTTGTGAGAGTTATTGCTACAAAATATCATTTAAAACTTCCGGTACTTAAAGGGGAGGACTGATGTAGTCAGACAAAGGTAGATCAGCTGTCAAATTCGCGCTCCAAATCTTCCAGCTCTTTTTTTATCTTTTCCAGTCTGGTTATAACCTGTATTTTACGAGTTTCGTCATCTCGTTTTTGTTTGAGCGTTTGTCTGGCTCCTTCCAATGTCAATCCTTTTTCCTTGACCAGATGATACACTACCGCAATATTCTCAATATCATCTTTTGTATATTGGCGGGTTCCACCTTCTGTCTTTCGTGGGTTAATAATGTCGAATTCGGTTTCCCAAAAACGAAGCAAAGACTCATTTACCTTAAAATGAGCTGCAACTTCCTTTACAGAATAGTATAGGCGATTACTCTTTTCGAAATCGATTTTCATAAGTATCAATCCATTACTTGTCCGTGATTTGCTGCTATTTGCAGCATCTTATCATATTCTTTAGGGCTCAAATCCATAAAGTAATATTTTGCAGGGTTGTCCGGTTGTCCTTTTACATGTACTTCGTAATGAAGATGTGGCCCTGTTGATTTTCCTGTATTTCCCACCTGCCCGATGAGTTCTCCACGCACAACTTTTTGTCCAGTCCTGACTTTATATTCGTTCAGGTGTGCATAAAGCGTTTCATACCCATATCCATGATCGATAATAATACATTTACCATATCCCTGTTTCCAATCGGCAAGTGTTACTGTTCCATCGGCAGTAGTATATACCGGGGTGCCTATATTAGCCGTAAAGTCCATCCCTGAATGAAAGCGGGCGGTACCATAAATAGGGTCTATACGCATGCCATATCCCGAAGCCAGTTGTTTCAGGTATCTGTCTGGTATAGGTTGTATGCTTGGTATATGCTTAAGGCGGTCTTTTTGTGTTTTCGCCAGTTCCAGAACTTCATCGAAAGAGTTGGACTGGATATATATTTGTCTGGAAATATAATCCATTTTTTTAGAAGTTTGTATTATCAGGTCTGCACTGGATAAATCTGTCAGGTAATCGTATCGGCTAGTTCCTCCTGCGCCCGAACTGCGGATAGAAGAAGGTATCGGGTCGGCATGAAATATAGCGCGATAAAGATTATCGTCACGTTGTTGTATATCTTTCAAAACATTAGCAGCTTCATCCATGCGTTTCGATAGTAATTCGTATTGGGCATCTTTGAGTCTATCGTTCTTCTTTTGCTCTTCTCCCCATGGAGTTCCTACAAAATAGGCAAACGCAATTAACGCTCCTATACCAACAATGATACCCGATATGAGATGCCGGAAAACAATAAAAATTTTATCCTTCAAACTAGGGTAAATTCTTTCGTATGCCAGATTCTGTGGATTGTATCGGTAGTATACCTTTCGCTTCATTCTATAAAATCGTGATAATTATAGTCACGAGTTCGACAAAAGTAAAGTTTTTGAACTATTTTTGCAAGTTGAAAAGGCTAATCTGTAAATTAGAAAATGTGAAAATTGGCAAATTATCAATAAAACAATAAGAAATTCATTTTCAAATTAGCTGATTCCCAAATTTACTAATAAAAAAATATGATGACTTCCAAAGAGATTCGAGAATCATTCAAATCGTTTTTTGCTTCTAAAGGGCACCAGATTGTAGCATCTGCTCCTATGGTTATCAAAGGAGACCCTACATTGATGTTTACTAATGCAGGTATGAACCAGTTTAAAGATATTATACTGGGTAATGCTCCTATAAAATATCCACGCGTCGCGGACTCTCAAAAATGTCTTCGCGTAAGCGGGAAGCATAACGATCTGGAAGAGGTAGGCCACGATACATATCACCATACTATGTTCGAAATGCTTGGTAACTGGTCTTTTGGTGATTATTTCAAGAAGGAAGCGATAGAATGGGCGTGGGAGTATCTGACTGAAGTGCTGAAACTGGATAAAGATCGGTTGTATGTTACCGTTTTCGAAGGAAGCTCGGAAGAAGGGCTTAGCAGAGATAATGAAGCAGCCGGATATTGGGAAAAATATTTGTCTAAAGATAGGATTCTAAACGGAAATAAGAAAGATAATTTTTGGGAAATGGGTGATACAGGTCCTTGTGGTCCATGCTCGGAAATACATATAGATATCCGTTCTGATGAAGAAAGAGCGAAAATAGATGGAGCTACGTTGGTAAACATAGATCCGGATGTTATAGAAATCTGGAACCTTGTGTTTATGCAATATAATAGAAAGGCAGACAAATCATTAGAGCCTCTTCCTGCGAGAGTGATTGATACAGGTATGGGATTTGAACGTCTTTGTATGGCTGTTCAAGGCAAAGTGTCGAATTATGATACCGATGTTTTTCAGACTATAATTAAGGCTATTGGTGAATTGACCGGGTATCAATACGGACAAGGCAACAAGGTTGATATAGCTATGCGTGTGATTGCCGATCATATTCGTACTATTGCGTTTTCTATTACAGATGGGCAATTGCCGTCGAATGCCAAGGCCGGTTATGTGATTCGCCGTATTCTTCGTCGTGCAGTGCGTTATGGATATACATTCCTTGGTCAGCACAAATCATTTATGTATAAGTTGATTCCTGCTTTAATAGAAACAATGGGAGAAGCTTATCCGGAACTTGTTCAACAACGGACTCTGATAGAAAAAGTAATGAAAGAAGAGGAAGAATCTTTCTTGCGTACACTCGAAATAGGTATTAAATTATTGGATAAACAAATTGCTGAGAGTAAGACTAAGAATTCTACTATATTAAATGGATCGGATGCTTTCACTTTGTATGATACATATGGTTTTCCCCTCGATTTGACAGAACTTATCCTGCGTGAAAATGGAATGACTGTAGATCAAAAAGGTTTTGATGCAGAAATGCAGAAACAAAAAGACCGTGCGCGTAATGCCGCTGCTGTGGAAACCGAAGACTGGGTTGTACTGAAAGAAGGCAATACTGAATTTTTGGGATATGATTTTACAGAGTGTGAAACGGAAATACTTCGTTATCGTAAGGTAAAACAAAAGAATAGCGAATTTTATCAGATTGTGCTTAGCCAAACCCCATTTTATGCAGAAATGGGTGGTCAGGTAGGAGATAGTGGTTGGTTAATTCACGATGACGAAAAAATAGAAATAACAGATACGAAACGAGAAAATAACTTGGCTGTACATTTGTCGAAGAAGCTTCCGCTAGATATAACCGCGACCTTTACAGCACGTATCAATACAAGCAATCGTACGGCAACAGAGTGTAACCATACCGCAACGCACTTGCTTCACGAAGCTTTGCGTGAAATACTAGGAACACATGTTGAGCAAAAGGGTTCTTTTGTTTCTCCGTCTGTTCTTCGTTTCGATTTTTCTCATTATCAAAAACTGACAGATGAGGAGATACGTAAAGTGGAGCGCTTTGTTACTGCTAAAGTCAGAGCGGATATAGCACGTGTAGAAAACCGTCATGTTCCTATTGAAGAAGCCAAGATGATGGGGGCAATGGCTCTCTTCGGTGAAAAATACGGTGATGATGTACGTGTGATTAGCTTTGGCAATTCCGTTGAGCTTTGTGGAGGTACCCATATCTCTTCAACGGGACGTATAGGCTCGTTCCGTATTGTAAATGAAAGTTCTATTGCTGCCGGTATACGCCGCATAGAGGCCATTACGGCTGAGGCATGTGAGGACTATTTCTATACGCAACAGGATATACTGACAGAGATGAAATCTTTGCTGAATAATGCTCCCAATCTGGCGCAAACCCTTCGCAAGTTCTTTGAGGAAAACAGCGACCTGAAAAAGCAAATGGAAGAGTATGTGAAGGAAAAAACGGTTCAGGTAAAAGAATTGATAATAAAGAAAAAGCAAATAGTCAATGGTATTGATGTTTTTGTATTAACAAACTCCGTTCCGGCAGAAATCGTAAAAGATCTTGCATTTCAGATTAAAGGTCAGTTCCCTGCGAATAGTGTATTTATAGGAGCTACCGATGCTGAGAATAAACCTTTACTAACAGTTATGCTCAGCGACGATTTGGTTAAAGATCATAGTTTGAATGCTTCTCAATTGGTTCGTGATGCAGCAAAGCATATCCAAGGAGGGGGTGGGGGACAACCTCATTTTGCTACAGCCGGAGGAAAGAATTCTGAAGGCTTGTCAAATGCCCTGAATGAAATTATTAGTAAGATAAAATAAATCGTCATATTTAAATAGCAGAATCCGTGGATTCTGCTATTTTTGCATATAGGAACCTGATATTTATACTATGAAACAAACACTTATCCTTACATTGAGCCTGCTTCTGGCTTTTCCTGTCTATAGCCAATCCGTAATAAAAGAATACAGAAAATTTCACCTGTCTGTAGATGCCGGATGGGATTTTGTACAGGGTACATCAAATACTATCCTTTCAAATGACTTTACACTTCCCCTTACTAAAAAAGGATTTACTCCCGGAATTGATGCTGCTTATTTTTTTACGAAAAATTATGGAGTTGGTGTAAAATATAGGTTTTATAAAGCGAGTAGAGAATCATCTTCGTACTCTGAGTATACGGAGCAGACGTTTGAAGATCCTGTATATGAATATAATAATAATTCTCTTGAGGAAACAACTCATCTGGTTGGGCCGGCATTTTTTGCCCGATGGTCTCTCGGTAGTACGAAATGGATAGTTTCGACAAATGCTGGAGTGGTTTATCTACATGATAAAATATCAAAAATACAAAGAGAAGAATATTATGGTTTTATGAATAAGGAAGGACTTATCTCTTATCCACCGGATTTTCCTCAAAGTCAGAGAATCGGTTATAGCGATCTTTCAGGAAGCACTATAGGTCTTACTTTATCGACAGGGATTCGTTATCAGATTTTCCCATTTCTGGGTGCAGGGATATCAGCGAATGGGCTTTTTGCTTCGATATCTAAAATGGAGCAAGCAAATGTTTCTCGTAAGATAAATAGGATAGGTGTTTCGGCTACAATAGATTTTAGTTTCTAATAATATTTTATCTAAGGATTTTTACCAGATTCTGGTTTTTACAAATCCTTTTAGTGTACCCATTCCTATGGAGACACCTGTACGTATGAAGAATTGTTCTTTTCCGGCAGTGACATTAAGGTCGTAGCCTGCTTTTACAAAAAAGAATTTGTAATCGAAATATACGTTCGGGGTGATAATAATTCCATCCTTGCCATGTCTGAAGTTGAAAAGATATCCGGCATCGCACCCAACAAGAAATGTACATTTGTTGTTATTGAAAAGTGATTCGCTGAGGAACGACGTTAACTGTATAGGTTTAATGTTTAATCCGGCAACAGGAGAGCTTCCTCCGGTATAATCTATTCCGCTCGAAACGAAAGAGTTTAAAGGATTCCTTTTATGCCAAACAGGAAAAGAGGCATTGGCTGCAAACTGAAAATCGTTGCCTTTACCTTTGGCATCGGCATATTGAATTCCGGCTCCGACAAATTGTGCCGAACAAGCAAGTGGTAGTATTAATAATAGAAATGCTATTTTGATTATTTTCATCTGTATCGCTTGATTTGTTTGTAAAAATACAGTTTATTTTTGAAATCTGATAAATAGTAATTTCAGAAAACACTGGAAACCCGCTGAACTATATTGCACAGTTGATATACTTTATCTAGTTTTATCTCAAAGTCGGTATATTCGGGCGATGAGTTCAATGAACGGCAGACGATATAACCTTTTTCCGTATTTTGTTCTGCAATTTGCTTGCACAATATAGTGTTATCAAGTACGATAATCCAGTTCGGAAAATCATCTGTATGTAACTTGTTGCGCCAATGTTCCTTGCCCAATTCACGGGCGAGTACAATGTCTCCATTGCTTAAGCTGCGTTTTGTGTTATCATCCATGCTATCCCCTTTTATCTCAAAAGCAAAATAGCGTCCAAGTCCTATTTTATCGACGATGAAATCAAATTCTTCAAATTCCCCTCCGATAAATTCTGCATCCCGGTATTCGTCTATATATTTGGCATAGGCTTTGATGGGAATAAATGGTACTCGCATTCTGTACCTGCCGTTAGGCATTTCATAATATTTTACTCCCGATTTTGTTGTCAAATAAGGAGCCTCACCTTTGATTCCTTCATTCCGGACCATTCGTCCTTCTCCCTTTAATAACCATTGTTCATTAACATTAAAGTAATTAGCAAGAATGGATATATTTGATTTGTTAGGGTTGGTTTTTCCATCAATATAATTTGCTATAGTACCTTTTGTTATGGATGTATCTTTCCAAATCCGGTATGCTGTAACACCTTCCTTCTCAAGTAAATATTTTAATCTGTTTTTGAATTCCATCTTTTATATGTTTGTAAAATAAAGAATAAAATATTTTATGAATGGCTTTTTTCTGAAAAATAAGAAAGGTTGCCTTTCAGCAACCTCTCTAATATATTGTTGTGATGAGATTATAGCCCTTCTAGTTCATTCAGGTTTTCATCTATAGCTTCAATTTTTTTTACCAATAAATCCAACTCATTCTTTAGGTTTTCAATTTTATTATTTACATCCTTTAGTAATCCGCTGGCTCCTTTCGATGAAATGGACAAGAAATTCATGTTGTTTTCATATGTCTGAAGATCAGCCTTCACCTTGTTGTATTGGTGCAGCAGGTGGTCTCGCTCTTTATACAGAGATCTTTTAGGATTATCCTGTTTTGATAAGTTATCTTTAATGTTTGATTTAAACGATTCAAATCTACGCTCAGCTTTATCCATCTTGAGTCTGTCGTAATGAGCATCTACTGCTTGATGGAATTCTTTGTATATCTTATCCTTCTCTTTGAAAGGAACAAATCCTATATTGTGCCATTCGTCAGCTAGTGCACGAACTGTGGCTAACAACTCAGATGAATCAAGAGTCTGGTCTACGTTCTTAATTTTTTCTATAATTTCTTTCTTTGCCGTCAGATTGTCTAATTCTTCCGTTTTTTGAGAATATTCATTCTTTTTCTTTTGTTCGAAGAAATAGTCACAAGCCGATACAAATTCTTTCCATATAGCATCAGAATATTTTCTAGGTACAGGACCTATTGTTTTCCACTCTTTCTGTATAGCGATAAGTTTATCTGCTGTTGATTTCCAGTCGGTATTATCTTTTAATTCCTTTGCTTGCTCACACAAAGCACGTTTCTTATTCAGATTCACCTCCATTTCGTCTCTGACACCTTTGAAAAATTCACTTTTCCTTTCAAAGAAAGTATCGCATAGAGCACGAAATTCTTCAAATATTTGATTGTTTACTTTTTTAGGAACAAAGCCAATAGTTTTCCATTTTGATTGAAGCTCTATCACTTCCTTGCTTTTTTCATCCCAGTCTTTAAATGATGTAAGTTGACTGTAATCAATAGCTTTTAGAGCTTCACAAATCGCAGTTTTTGCTATAAGGTTATCGTCTTCTTTCCCTTTAAGGGATTCGAAGTGTACTTGATAGTTTTTATTGATGGATGTAGATGCATTTTTAAAGCGAGTCCATATTTCTTCACGTAGTTCACGTGCTACAGGTCCTATTTCGCGCCATTGCTGGTGGAAATTCTGTAGTTGGTGAAATGCAGATACAGAATCCGGTTCTTCTATTAGTTTTTCTACAGATTCACAGATAGCGGTTTTAAGTTCTAGATTCTTTTTGAAATCGTAATCGCGGAATTCATTGTTAATTTTGATCAGATCATAGAATTTTTCCGTATATATCTGATACGATTTCCACAACTCCTTTTCTTTTGACTGAGGTACCGAAGTTATTTCATTCCATTTCTGTTGTAAATCTTTGAACTCTTTATACAGCTTATTGAAATCGTCGGAACTTTCGGTCAGAGTTTTTATTGAGTCTATTATTTGTAATTTTTTATTATAATTATCTTCTTTTTGCCTTTCTTCCTCGGCAGCTAAATTAGCCCGTTTTTCCTTAATGTCGCTGAGGAATGTTTTCAATACATCTTCACTCGGATCTGGGGTCGGAGTAAATGCTTCGGCATCGTTGCCGGCTTCAATAAATTCGGCTTTTTGAGCTTCTATATTGGCAGAACGTAATTTATAGAATGCTTGCTTAAGAGATTCTACCTCTGCACGTGAAGGCACACCCGATTGAGATGATAGATTTTTTAATTTTTCTATAATCTGTTCCTTGGTCAAAGAAGATGTATTCTTTGGCGAATGCTCTGGAATGTTCTCCGATTCTGCAGATTCATTTTTTTCTGTATCCACATCTGCATCTTCAACATTTACAGGATTTTCAATTGTTGTCTCAATTTCAGTTTCTTCGATTATTGCATTGTTTTCTTCAACATCTGCAGGTATTTCGTCCGCTGCTTCGACGTCAGCTACTTCAATTGTTACAGCACTTTCTTCAACATTTGTAGATTCTATATCTACTTTTTCCTCTTTTGTTGATTCTGCGTTTGCTCCTTCAGATAGATTATTCACAGGCAATTCTGGATTTAGGTTCTCGTTCATATAGTTAGTTTTTGGTATACGGGCCTACCCGATGCTTTTCACTTTGCACGGCAAATTAATGATTTTTTTTTGTTATTTCAACTATTTGATGGTAGCTTTTTTCAATATATGGTAATAATAGCCTTCTATTGTCAAGAATTTCGTTCTTTTTCTCTTTGTTTCCGTTTTTCCTCGGCTTGTTTCTCTTTTTGTTTCCGTTCTTTTTCTTTCTGACGTAAACGTTCCTTTTGCAGACGTTCTTTTTCTTTTCTTTCAGCCTCTTTTTGTTTGCGGGCATCTTCTTTTGCCTTAAGAATGGCTTTGGCTTGGTCCTTTTTTTGCTGCTCTTCCAGTTTACGTTGCTGTTCTTTTGCTTTTTGTGCCGTCTTTATTGAATCTTCTACCGCTTTCTCAGCCTTTGCAATAGAGTCATTCTTCGCTTTCTCGGTTTTCTTTATGGAATCTGTACGATTTTTTTCTATCGCTTTTAATTCTTTTTCTCTTTGTTTGCGTAGTTTTTCTTCTTCCTTCAAAGCTGCTTTCTCCTCTTTTGTAAGATTGTCTTTATTCTTACCGAACAGGTTTTTAATTCCATCGACAGGATTATTTATAATGTTTTCTATACCCCCGATCACGTTGCCAGCCTTTTCCTGTTGGTCTTTTGATAGGATGTCGTCAGCTGTCACTTCTTTATTGTTTGCAGGTTGTTTTTCCTTTTCTTCTTTAGATTGTTGAACTATAGGTCTAACCGGTTTGATATTTGTTTGAGCCGGTTGTTCTTCTTTTTCAGGTTCTACTTTTTCTTTCTCAGGGGATTCCGGTAAAGTCTCAATACTATATTTACCCTCTTCCCAATAAGAAACCAGTTGAGGCAACAGGTTGTTATAGTGCTCACCAAAGAATTTTATATACTGATCCAGGCCAAGTCTAGGCATCGCAGTCGTATAATTTTCGACAGAAATAGGAACAATAAAAATAGATGGATCGATATTTTGAATTAATTTGTTTTCATTAAAAGCTTTAGTGAGATAAGACCTTATAGCTGCAAAAGATTGAAATCCTTTTACTTGTAATACTTCGTATGGAGGATCAGTATCGAAACTAAGGTCATAGGTTTGTATTACGTAGTTTGAAAAGTTATAATCGGCAACCTGGTAGAGCAGGTCGTTCCGGTCGATAGTTCTTGGTTTGAACATGAACAGAAGAATATATGGCACATCCAATGTATCTGAATATTGTAATACTTTTCTTTCCCCTGTTTTTGTTGTGTCACTACTTGCGTAAGCTTTTTCCCAATTAAAATCTGTTATTGGAGAACCGTCAGATAATATAATCTTACCTTCTTTTACTCTATTTAATATCTCGCTTGCTAAAGGTGTAACGTCAGCCTTTGGATAAGTTTCGGTCAAAGAGGTCAAGCTAGTCATGAGTTCGCCGGCATCGCGTGTCTGAGCATATGTGAGAGCATTTAGCAGTGTGAAGTTAGGCATCAGGTCAGTAAATGGATATTTGGTTCTCATGGCCTCATAATTTCTTCTTACAGTTTCGATATCAGCCTTTCGATATGCCTCATAGGCATCATTGTATAGAGAGTCCTGTAGGTTAGCCATATGTTTAAAATTCCAGACATAGTCTGGTTGTGACAAAGGTGTTGCATATCTTCCGTTAGGAAACTCAGCCAGTAATTTTGAGCGATATAAAGACATCATATTATCATTCCCTTCCGGCATGTATATTAGCAATAGTTGATAATATATTTCTTCTAAATTGGGCGTAGATGGAAAACGGTTGATATCTGTATTAAATGCATCAATGGCCAGCTCTGTATTGGCAAGTTTATCTTTATATATTTTACCCATATTGAACAGGGCATTTTCTATAAGTTCGTCCGATTCCCTTATGGCTTGGGGTGTTAGAGGAAGTTGTTGTAAATAATAATCAACTGAATATATATCTTCTGATATAGGGGCTTTATTGTCCGGCTGTTTGGTTAATAAACTGTCGGGTTTATTTGTATCACTCTCATTTTCAGCTATGAGTCTATCTTCAAATCCCGAAGAAACTTTATTTCTTCTACGCCAATCATCTTCGAGCTTTCGGGTTCCCCATTGTTGCTGAAATGCAATTTTTCCCTGAGCTACAGCCTGAGTGTTGTAGAAATAGAAAGAGTCTCCGGAACCGCTTTGGATGGGGCCTGTTGGAATAGCGGTTGTCGGGGGTTTAGATAGCGACGACTCTATATCTCCCCACGAAGATATGTTGCTAGCCCGCTCTTCAATGCGTTTTTGTTTCTCTTCTTCTCTGGCTTGTTTTTCCTCTTCCTTCTTTAGAGCTGTGATCTTATCGTTTATTATGACGAGTCGTTCTTCTTCCGGTAATCTGGCAAGAAGTTGTAAACTATCTTGCTCTTTAACTGTTTTTACATGCACTACTAGTTCATCTAGGACATCAGCCCGGAGAGCTACCCGGGAGTAATCGGTATGTGTTTTGGTTAATTGGGTTAATGCGTCGCTGTAACATGGTTGAGCCAAGACAAACTCACGCTGGTCAAAATATATATCCCCTAATTTTACTTGGCTTATCGCCTTGTCGTAACCATTCCGGGTGCTTTCCTTGATTGCTTTCTTGTAATTTTCTATGGCATGTAGAGTATCGGATTTTTCTAGATATACGTTTCCTGAAGCAAAATATATCTGATCCAGATACTCTTTGTTTTTTGCGTTTTTAGACATTTTAGTCAGTTGGCTGAGAGCTTTTTCTTTTCCCGGGCTATCATCTAACTGTATTTGTTGCAATTGAGCATTGATTGTGTATTTGTATGGAGTATTCATTCCTTGCACCGAGGCGAAAGCCTTTTCTGCTTTAATCTTATTGCCCAGACCTGCATACAGTTGGCCTAAAAGATATTTCATCCGAAGTTTCTGGTGTTTATCTTTTGTCCTTTTTATGGCTAGTTCGATATGCGGTATAGCTGCTTCATGCTCATTGTTATAAACTAAATAGTTGGCCTTTACCAGAGAATATAAGCCAATATGCTTATGCGGGACTCCTCCGGCAAGTTCCATTTTGCGTAATATATTTCCTGCTTCGTACATCCAGCCCATTTCGGTATATGCACGTGCTATCCATAGCTGGCATTCGGCTACTATTTCGGGCTGAGAACTGTATATTTTAGTAATATAAAGAAAGGTGGTAATGGCCTGTAAATAGTTCTCTTCCTGAAATTCGGCCTTGGCAAGTAACAGCCATACAACATCCATAAACGGAGTATATTCTTTTTGTTGTAGCCACGCCTGATATTCTGCGTCATTTCGTCTGTTCGGGTCTTTTCTCGGCTTGGTTTTTATAGAGTGTAGCTTTATGGCTTTTGTTGTTTTGTCTATGGTTGTCGTGAAGCTTCCTTTTGAAGAATTTATTGATAACGAATCTGAATGTTGAGGAAAAATGTAAAGTATTTGGGACAGATTTTCTTCCCTGCCTTTTTCTTTAGCCTCCAATGCTTCTTTATATGCAATTTCAGCATTATAATGTATATTGTAACGTGTATTTATGGAATGGTAAAAACGATTCACAGCCGTGTTCTTTTTATTAGAACAGGATGAGAAAAACAGAGATAAAAAAACAACACTGACTAAGAATACCAGTGTGCGGACTAAATTGTTTTGTGACACGTACCGAAACAGTCTGATTCTATTATAAAAACACAAAAATAAGCAATTTATTGTTTAACCATCAATTATAAGCGAAAAGTAAGGATGTTCAATTTTTATAATGGGATATCTGCCTTTTAAATTCTATTATTTTCTACTTTTGTTTTTAGCGATTATATTGTAATGCTTACCGGGATATGAATATTGTATCGGAATACCATTTTCATAAAACGAAATATGGAGAAGAACTTCTTATTGATGTCGTTGAATTGAAGAATATAAAGAAATATCTTTCGAAAAAGGTACTTCATAGCTTGACATATTTTGATATAACGCTGATAACTGAGGGGAACGGCACTTTTAAGATTGCAGATAAAATATATGAAGTCGAAAAAGGGGATGTTTTATTTACAATGCCAACACAGCCTAGAGAATGGGATATTGAGAATATAATCAATGGTTATGCTTTGATTTTCGAAGAAAGTTTCTTACTGTCTTTTTTTAGTGACCCTAATTTTTTAAAGAGCATTTCTTATTTTAACACAACAGAAATACATAAGCTTACGTTATCTGATGAAGAGTTTCATCAAACATTTTCTTTAATCAGAAATGTTCAAAAAGAAATTGACGAATATGAAGAAAAAGACAAGCATATTCTGCGGGCGATTTTATATCAGATTCTCAAATATCTTGATCGTATTTTTATTCAGAAGAATAGTGTGATTTGCATAAAATTACAAAATCGGTATGTTTATAAGTTTATTGAACTGGTAAATCTCGATTACCGTCAATCTCATACAGTTCAATACTATTCTGACAAATTATGCATTACTCCAAATTATCTGAATGAATTAGTAAAAAAAGAAACAGGTCTTACAGCAAAGCAAGTAATAAATAATAAGTTGCTTTCCGAAACAAGAATATTACTGCTGTATTCGCAAATGTCTGTTGCAGAAATAGCCGGTTTGCTCAATTTTGAGAACTCTTCTTATTTTATTCGTTTTTTTCATAAGCAATCGGGGTTAACTCCTTTGCAATATAGAAATAATACGAAACCGTAAAAAGTGACATTTCCTCCTTTATTAGGATCGTGATACTATTGTTTTATCTCTATAGCTTTGTATATAACTAATCTATATACAGTAATGAAGTGTTTTTGGTATTTAATGATTTTGATTCTTATGAATGGATGTAGCAGTAGTGTGTCTTCGGATAGTGAAGATGTTAAGGTGCAAATAATTGCATTGGAAAAACAGGCCATGGATATGTGGAGTAACGGGAATCCCGATGGCTTTTTAGATTTATCATCGGATGATGTTGTTTACATCGATCCTTTTTTTGAACAAAAGCTGGAAGGTAAAAAGGCACTGACCGATTATTATAATACGATAAGAGGACAGGTCAAAATGGGTTCGTATGAAATGATAAAGCCTGTTGTGCAGTTAACTTCAGATGTAGCCGTCTTGACATATAATTTTGTATCACACGGCGGTAATGACGAACATAGGTGGAATTGTACAGAAGTATATAATCTGAATTCACAAAACCAGTGGAAAATTATTCATACTCACTGGTCTTTTGTTCGACCTGATAAATAAAATAGGCTTCAAATTTTGAAGCCTATTTTTAATTCGTATATAGTGATAAATTATTGTGCAAATTTCAATCCATCTAATTTATTCCATGCTCCGCGAGTAAAATCAGGAATTTCAACAGGAGCAGAATTATTATCTAACGAGATTTCAGTCAATGGAATCAAACAACACCACTCTGCAAGGTCGTATACGTCCATATCAACAGGTAGCCCTTTTTGCAAACAGTAGATCAAACGATAGTCCATAATAAAATCCATGCCTCCGTGTCCACCGACTTCTTCAGCTTTTTCTATAAGTGTCTTTTTATCGTCGAACATAGCTTTTGTAATCGGATGCTGATATTTTTTCATCAGAGACTCTCTCAGATTATTAGGCACAAAGCTATGCGCATTTAAATTCTCATGATTACCTGCAACTTCCGGATCAATTTCACCACCATCAAGAGCATAACCTTCAATCGGATATTTATTAGCGAAGCCTTTTGTTCCTGTCAATTGATACATACGGCTATAAGGCCTGGGAGATGTTACATTATGTTCTACCAATATCGTTTTACCTTTTTCTGTACGAATCAAAGTACTCGTGTGATCCCCATTACGGAAATCTTTCACATCCTCACCTGTATGCTCTTTAATAAAAGCAGGATTACCTACAGCTTTTGTATCTACCGAAACGAGGAAATTCATTTTATCTCCACGATGCATATTCATAGCCTGGCATACAGGCCCTATACCATGTGTAGGATACAGGTCTCCACGATGCTTTCTATTATAGTCCATACGCCAGTTATTCCAATATTGGTTCCAATATGGTTGAAGGCCGTGAATATAAGCACCTTCTCCATGAAGAACTTCGCCTAACAAGCCTTGTTGAACCATGTTTAACGTAGTTAATTCAAATTTGTCATATCCACAGTTTTCGAGTGGTACACAATGTAAACGTTTTTGTTCTGCCAGATTAATTAGCTCCCAAATTTCATCCATATTCATAGCAGATGGGACTTCGATTGCGACATGTTTCCCATCCTTTAACGCCTGAATACCAATCTTAGCATGGTGTAGCCAGTCTGTAGCCACATAAATAAGGTCTACATTCGGTAACTTTGTTACTTGACGCCAGATTTCAGTATCACCGTAAAATTCTTTCGCTTTAGGGAAACCACGCTTAACCAGCATGTCATTTACTTTACTTGTGTTCTTCTGCAATACGTCGCATAAGGCTATAATTTCTACTCCCGGAATATGCGTCATCCTTTGTACAGCGCCCGGACCACGCATACCCAATCCGATAAAAGCAACACGCACAGTAGATATAGGGGCTGTTCTCAACTCTAAAACGTCCTTTTGCCCGGCCGGACGAGTTGGTACCGGTGTTTTTATTACTTGCTGCGACCATAAAGTCAGCGAACTCATAATGAAAATACCCAGTAACAATGAAGTCATTTTTTTCATGATGATTTAAATAGTTTTTAGGTTTTTAGATTATAATAGTTTTATTTAAATTCAGAAATTATATACTTTTGCAAAGTAAACAATTAAATCTATCTTGATTTCCCAGAACAGCGTAAAAAAACATTTCAAATTGTAAACATTTTATAAAATTAACCATAAAACACGACATGGAAGAGACTTTATTTAAGATTAGTGAAAACTTCGCTTTCGAAGGTACTGTAAAAGAAATACGTCCATTGGGCGAAGGTTTGATTAATGATACTTTCTTAGTAGAGACAGAAGGTAATTCGCCTAATTATATTTTACAGAGAAAAAATAAAAACATATTCAAGGATATACCTGCTATGATGGAAAACATCTACAAGGTGACATCGCACTTGAAGAAAAAAATAGTTGCGCAAGGAGGTGATCCGTTACGTGAGGCGCTTACTGTAACTCCTACGATTGACGGAAAGCTATACTTTAAAGATAAAGAAGATCAATATTGGGCAGCTTGCCTACGCATAGAAGATACAATCACCTACGAATATGCAGACTCTCCGGCTTTGGCTGCACAAGGAGGTAAAGGTATAGGTAAATTCCAAGCTATGTTGGCTGATATGAAAGAGCCATTGAGCGACATCCTTCCGGGATTTCACAATATGCGTTTTCGTTTCCAACAATGGGATGATGTGTTGAAAAAAGATCCGGCAGGCAGAAAAGCAGAAGTACAAGAAGAAATTAACTGGATCGAAAGCCGCCGCGAAGAAATGCTGGCTCTTTGGGCAAAAGCCGAATCGGGAGAGATACCGACACGTGTGACACACAATGATACCAAAATCAGCAACATACTATTCGACAAACAAGGCAATGTGCTATGTGTTATTGATTTAGACACTGTCCTTAGCAGCATCGTATTAAATGACTATGGCGATGCTATCCGTTCATACACCAATGCAGGAAAAGAAGATGATGAGAACCTTGACAATGTATATGTCAAGATGGATATATTCGAAGGATATACTTCCGGATACCTATCGGAAACTATTTCATTTATTACCCCTGCCGAAATAGAAAATCTCGCTTTCTCCGCAAAATATATCACATTTGAACAAGTATTGCGCTTCCTGATGGATTACATCGATGGAGATAATTATTATAAAGTGAAGAACGAAAAACATAATCTTGTCCGTACGCATGCACAGTACAAGTTGTTGCAATCGATGGAAGAAAACTATGACAAAATGTGTCAAATAGTTGATGACCTTGTAAAAAAATTGAAATAAAGGTTTAGTCAGATATTTATAGTAGCATAGCTGTTTTTTATAGCTATGCTATTTTTTTGACAAACACGTGAAATGCATTCATCCTATTTTATAAGATATAATGTAGACTCATAAAATGTTTTATCTTTGCACAGGATTTTAGATTTTATCAAATGAGAAAAATATTCTTGATATTCCTGCTTTTGATGGTTTCTTTATATATAAAACCACAAGAGTATATAAAGAATTGCTACTATGGGTTCACCTTTGAAGTAAGCAGAAACTCGAACTGGGGATATGGTGAACTTGTTATAACAAATGTAGAACCATATTCTCCGGCGGAAAAAATAGGCATCAAAGTAGACGATATCATTATGGAAATTAATGGTAAGGCAACCTATTTGAGAGACAACCAAACCATAGCTGACTGGTTATTCAGCGACATGTACACTCCGGAAGTAAAATTCACTATTCGCAATATGAATACCTATTTCAAGGAATATACTTTGGAAAGGAAATGCATAACCGTAAACTCTGTAAGTGAGCGTGAATTATCTAACATATTCTCATTTTACAGTCTGGAGAATACCAATCAAAGAAGTTTCACCTTGCCTTTGACTGTAGAACCCAGGAAAGAAATAGATTTTACAGATTATCATAGTTATGACTTCTATAACCCCGGGGATGAAGTACCTGCTATAGATAAACAAATCACGGCATTGTTAGAAAAAGAGTTACAATCTAAGGGCTTGGTTCGCAACACAGAAGATCCCGACATAGTAGTACAAATATATTATACTTATGAACCCAATCCACGATTTACAGGGTTAAACAATCCCAACTACAGGCCGGGTTCATGGAGGTTTAGCACCGAAAAACAGCAAATGGTATTATTACCAATATTTGATGCAAAAGATCCTAAAGCCGGAAGTGCAGCTCAATTCATCGTTGATTTCGGTTTCAGTTTCTATGACAGAAAATACATTAACACAGAAAGTCTAACTCAGATATGGGACTGTAATATTAAAGATTATCTTTCGGCAAATTACTCTCTCGAAGATTATGTAAAACTACATACTCCGCTCATGCTGAAACAATTTCCATATTCGGTAAAGAAAAATGAAGCAAAATATACGGTGGAATTTAACAGATATAATTATACAGGAATATATTTCGATGCGGACAATCTGGCAACAGTGAACGATGTCGATCCCAATTCCCCCGCATTTATTGCAGGAATACGTCCCGGCTATCTTATCCGGAAAATAAATGACAAGAGATTTAATCAAACAAAAGAAGATTTATCCGCTAGCTATAAAAATTTCATTACCGAAACTATGGTACTGAGAAATCCTACTACACGGTTCGTCAATGCTGAAGGCTTTAGTGAATGTATGTTCTGGAACGTAGCGTATTACCCTGAAATAATGAAAGAGTTCAATAAACCGGAGTACCTCACCAATTTTTCGTACCTGTATGGGTTCGAAAAATATATAAATCCTAAAAATGATAATCACCTCACGATAGAAGCATGGGACGGCTCACACAAGCGTGTATTTCAGCTTACACCCCAGATAAGGCAGTCTGTTACAATTAAGACAGAGTAACAATAGTAAACAAACCTAAAAAGTTTATAGAAGGGGACACTATACTTTGATTATCAGCCAATAATTTTATATCTTTGTGCCCGCATTCGGATAATGGGATATTATCTGACATTTCATATAATTCGTAACTAAAAAATAACAATGATAACAGTATCAAATTTGGGGATTCAATTTGGGAAAAGAATACTATTCCAAGACGTGAATCTTAAATTTACAAGTGGCAACATCTACGGCATAATTGGCGCCAATGGAGCAGGAAAATCGACCTTCTTGAAAATATTAAGTGGAGAAAAAGATGCGACAAGCGGAAGTTTTGCTTTAGGAACCGGCGAACGTCTTTCCGTTTTGTCTCAGGATCACTTTGCTTTTGATAGCCAGAGTGTAATGGATACAGTTTTGCAAGGACACACCACCCTATGGGAAATTATGAAAGAAAAGGATGCCTTGTATGCAAAGGAAGACTTTTCGGATGCTGATGGGATCAGAGCATCTGAACTGGAAGAGCGCTTTGCCGAACTGGAAGGGTGGAACGCCGAAAGTGACGCGGCCATGTTGCTTAGCGGACTTGGAATATCCGAAGATTTGCACTACCAGATTATGGGAGACATGAGTGGAAAGCAAAAAGTACGTATCTTATTAGCTCGTGCACTTTTCGGAAACCCTGACAACTTATTATTGGATGAGCCGACCAATGATCTTGATATAGAAACAGTTATGTGGTTGGAGAATTACCTGTCGAATTGCGAGAATACTGTGCTGGTCGTATCTCACGACCGTCACTTTCTCGACTCTGTATGTACACATACAGTAGATATCGACTTTGGTAAGGTATCTATGTTTGCAGGAAATTACAGTTTCTGGTACGAATCCAGTCAGCTAGCCCTTCGTCAACAGCAGCAACAAAACAAAAAAGCTGAAGAGAAAAAGAAAGAGCTGGAAGAATTTATCCGTCGCTTTAGTGCAAACGTTGCAAAATCAAAGCAGACCACCAGCCGTAAGAAAATGATCGAAAAGCTTAATATTGAAGAGATCAAACCTTCGTCAAGAAGATATCCGGGTATTATTTTTAGTCCTGACAGAGAACCGGGTAACAAAATACTTGAGGTTAATGGCTTAAGTAAATCTATCGAGGGTAAAGTATTATTCGACAATGTAAGTTTCAATATAGAAAAAGATGACAAAGTGGTATTCTTGTCGAAAGACCCACGTGCCATGACCGCCTTCTTTGAAATCATCAACGAATATATGAAACCGGATGCCGGTTCATTCAGTTGGGGACAGACTATTACTGCGGCTTATTTGCCTTTGGATAATAGCGATTATTTTAAGAACGACTTAAACCTGATAGACTGGTTATCGCAATTTTCTGACGATACCAGCGAAATATATATTAAAGGCTTTTTAGGAAGAATGTTGTTCTCGGGTGAAGAAGTGCTTAAAAACACAAAAGTACTTTCGGGAGGAGAGAAAATGCGTTGTATGATAGCCCGCATGATGATGAAGAGCGCCAACTGCCTCATTCTGGATTCTCCCACAAATCACCTTGACTTGGAATCAATTCAGGCATTCAATAATACGCTTATCCAGTTAAAAGGGAATGTATTGATGTCGTCACATGACCACGAATTCATACAAACGGTATGTAACAGGGTGATAGAGCTTACTCCTAATGGTACGATAGATAAAATCATGGATTATGATGATTATATAACGTCAGACGAAATTAAAGCTCTGCGCGAAAAAATGTACAAATAACATAGTTTCAGTTATAAAGAGAAAGGCCTCTAAAAATTTAAAGTGCCCCCCAAAAGTTTGTCAAACTTTTAGGGGGCACTTCATTACGAGCCTCTTTTTTTATAAAGAACTGGATACATTTGTAGCTTGCATATGTTTGTGAGGCGTTATCTACCAAATAATTTACCTAATGTGCTTAGTATTCCGCCTCCCTTTTGAGAACTGCCGGTGAAAGATTGAAGTAAAGAGTCGAAACTAAAAGAATCGTTCGTATCTCCTGATTTTTTAGAAAGAAGTTGCAATAATGCCGGGACTACAGCTGCCGCAATTGAGCCCGCAACTTCCTTGCTCAAACCTACTTTTTCACTTAGTGATGAGATTACAGATGTTTGGATCGAATTTACCGTCTGATTGTTAGTCAGGGCAGAATCGTCTCCGGATAGCCCTAATAGTGAGGATACATTGTCGAGCGAGAGGTTATTCTTAAAACCATCTACTATTGCATTGGTTGTAGTTTCCACTGCAGCGCTCTTTTTGTCGTCAGGTACATCTGCATTATTTGTAATGGCTCCTAGAGCCTGATCTTTTATAAGATCTAATATTCCGTCTAACATAATGGCAATCAATTTGGTTTATACTAGAAATTAAACATTTGATATGCTGTTTATGTTCAAGACTAACGAATTAAAGAGGAAGGATCAATTTGGAGCTTTGGTATAAAGATATGCAGCAATAAACATAAAAACTATATTGGGTATCCATACGGCTAGCCATGCAGGCATTGTGCCGGAGATAGCAAATGAAGAGCTGACTGTTTGAAACATGATGTATGTAACGCTTAGCCCTAGCCCTATTCCTATATTAAGCCCCATACCTCCTTTTATCTTTCTTGCAGACAGAGCCGCGCCTATTATTGTTAGGATAAAAGCAGAGAACATTGACGAAAACCGCTTGTGAAACTCTATTTCAAACTGGGTAATACTTACATTTCCCACACTTGCAACACCTTTAGACCTTTGTCTCTCGATATATTTGTATAGTTGAGGTGTAGTCATTTGTTCGAAATCGTTAACCGATACCAAAAAGTCACTCGGAACGACATTTAAGGTTGTATCCAGGCTGGTTCCATTGGAAATAACTTCTTTCATACCTTTGAATTCGCGGATATTATAGTTTTTCAATACCCAATGATAGCCCGAGTCATATTCGATGCTTCTGGCGGTAAGGCGCGATTTTAGTTCTTTACCTTCAAATTTGTCAAGGGATAGGTTGCTACCCTGCTTAGTTTGGTTTCTATAGCTCTCTATGTATAAAATTACGCCTTCATCTATGCGCATCTGTATCTGGTTTGCAGAAACAACTTCCTTGTTTTTTATATATTTATTTTGGAATTTAATTCGGGAGTCATTCGCCGGCGGAATGATAAAACTGCTCAGAATGAAAGAGGCGACAGCAATAACTGCTGCCGAAATCATATAGGGCTTCATCAGACGTTTAAAGCTCATTCCATTTGATAGCATAGCTATAATTTCAGAGTTATCAGCCAATTTCGAGGTAAAGAATATGACGGCAATGAATACAAATAATGCGCTGAATAGGTTTGTATAGTATGGAATAAAATTCAAATAATAATCAAATATTATGGCCTTTAACGGTGCATTGTTTGTCAGAAATTTATCGAGGCGCTCATTGATATCGAATACTACCGAAATGGATATGATAAGTATAATTGAGAATATATATGTTCCCAAAAACTTTTTTATTATATATTTATCCAGTATCGACAGTATTTTCATATTCATCCGGAATTATAATCGTCTTGACACGTTTTCTATCATACCTTTCTTCCATATAGTAAAGTCTCCCGCAATGATATGTTGACGAGCTTCCCTTACCAGCCATAAGTAGAATGCCAGATTATGGATCGATGCTATTTGCAATCCCAATATTTCATTCGTGATAAACAGATGACGAAGATATGCTTTTGAATATAAAGTATCAACAAAAGATGCGCCGTTCTCTTCTATTGGAGAAAAATCCGTTGCCCATTTCTTGTTTCGCATGTTCATTATTCCATTTCGGGTGAATAGTTGTCCATTCCGTCCATTGCGGGTAGGCATAATACAATCAAACATATCCACTCCACGCTCTATGGCTTCCAGTATATTAGCCGGAGTACCCACACCCATGAGATAGCGAGGTTTATCGGCAGGTAGTATTTCGTTTACCACCTCTATCATTTCATACATCTTCTCGGTTGGTTCGCCTACCGCCAGACCACCAATCGCATTTCCGTCTGCACCTTTAGATGCTACATTTTCGGCCGCTCTTATTCGAAGATCGGTATAAACACATCCCTGTACAATAGGGAATAAAGCTTGTTTGTAGCCATATTCACATTCTGTTTCATTAAACCTCTTAATGCATCTATCCAACCACCTTTCTGTCAGATCCAGTGATTTTTTTGCGTATGCATAATCAGCATCACCGGGTGTACATTCGTCAAAAGCCATCATTATATCCGCTCCTATGGTACGCTCGATATCCATTACCGATTCGGGGGTGAAGATATGTTTCGAACCGTCTATATGTGAGCGGAATATTGCGCCTTCCTCTGTCAACTTGCGGTTTTCGGCTAAAGAAAATACCTGAAATCCTCCACTATCAGTTAGTATAGGCTTGTCCCAACTATTAAATTTATGGAGGCCTCCGGCTTGTTGCAAAATTTCCAGTCCCGGACGCAGATACAAGTGATAGGTATTTCCCAAAATAATCTGAGCTTTTATATCATTTTCCAGTTCGGGCATATGAACGGCTTTTACCGCCCCTTGTGTGCCCACCGGCATGAAAATAGGAGTTTCTATTTGTCCGTGATCTGTGGTAATAAGTCCTGCACGGGCTTTTGACAGACCATCGGTATGTTGAAGTTTAAAATCCATTCTTTATTTAAATCTGACTGGTTCTCGGCTCTGTCTCTTCGTTATTGGTCGGAGCCAAGTCTTTTAGCTGCACTACTACAATAGATGTCTTATTCTTCTTCAGAACTGTAAATTGATAATCTTCGGCTTCAAGTTTATCGTGAGTATTCGGTATCCGGCCAAACTTATCTATCAGGTATCCTGCCAAGGTGTCGTATTGTTTATCCTTATCGATAGGGTGCGGCAGTTCATCATTTATATCAGAGATGGCAGCCGTAGCCATTACGGAGTAAATATTTTCTCCGGTTTGTTCTACAAACGGAATCTCATTGTCGTACTCGTCCTGTATCTCACCTACCAACTCTTCGAGTATATCCTCCATTGTGATGATACCTTCCACTCCACCATATTCGTTCAATACCATTGCTATCTGCTGGTGTTTTACCTGAAATTCTTTTAGTAACTGACCGATGCGTTTCGTTTCGGGTGTAAAGGATACAGGGCGCACAATCGTGCGTATATCTACCGAACCGCTAACACGCATCTTTTTCAGAATATCTTTGAGATGGACAACACCGATAACATTGTCGATACTGTCTTCGTAGCAAGGAATACGCGAATAACCTTCTTCTATAACGAATTCCAGTGTTTTCTCATCATAGTCGTTGGCATCTATCGATACTACCTGTGTGCGTGGTACCATGATCTGGCGTGCCGTACGTTCCGAAAAGTCAAAAGCGTTTTGTATAATATCAAATTCGGCACTATCCACTGTTCCGCTTTCCTTTGCCTGATCTACCAGATAGCGCAACTCGTCGCTACTGTAAACCTCTTGCTCCGAAACAACATGCAAGCCTATTGCTTTTATCACAAAATTGGCAACGCCATTCAATACCCATATAAAGGGACGACAGATCCAATAGAAGGCGTGTAGCGGATAGGCTACAGCCATTGTGGTTTGTTCAGAGCGTTGTATAGCCAATGACTTAGGTGCTAGTTCACCCAATACAATATGAAGTATGGTTATAATCGCAAAAGCGGAAATCAAAGATATCGTAGAAAGCAGAGAAGGAGAGATTGTAAGATCGAATAAGCCCAAAGCATCCTTTATTATTTTAGATACTACCGGTTCGCCAATCCACCCCAATGCCAGACTCGATAAGGTAATGCCAAATTGGGTTGCAGCCAAGTAAGCATCCAAATGAATGACAATATGTTTAGATAAGATTGCCGTTTTGCTTCCGGCTTGAGCCTTTAGTTCCAATTGAGAAGATCTTACTTTGACAATAGCGAACTCCGCAGCGACAAAAAAACCGTTTAGAAAAACAAAAAAGAAAGTAACCAGTACCGAGAGAAAAATGTCCATATTTTATATGAATGATAATAGTGCAAAGATAATATAAAAGTATATTCGTTAAATAAAAACGAAAAAATCTATCCTATTTTTATATTATCTTTTTTACCTTAATTGTCAAATGAGTAGCCTATTATCGTTTCAAGGGTAATACTTCTATCCAATAGTCGTCAGGATCGTTGATGAAATAGAGCCCCATATCGTGATTTTCGTAACAGATACATCCCATTTCTCTGTGGAATTCACGGGTTTTATCATAGTCCCCATCTACTCTGATGCATAGATGGCTTTCATTCTCGCCAAGTTCATAGGCTTGTGGATGATCTTTTAACCAAGTCAGTTCCAATGAGAAAGGAGTTTCTCCATCTCCCAGATAAACAAGTATAAAAGCGCCTGTAGACGACTCCTTGCGTCTGACTTCTTTCAGGCCTAATGCCTTTTCGTAGAATGCAATGCTTTTATTCAGGTCTGTAACGTTAATGTTGAAATGATCGAATCTACCTTTTATTTCCATAATCTTTATTCTTAATTTAAAACTGAAATACAAATATAAACAAGAATGCCTGTTGGTATATATTTCTTAACTTTTATTCAGAGGGACTATCTCCATGTCAGCTTTAGATTTACTTTTAGTAACGAGATATACTCCTCCGAATATAAAGATAGCAGCAATTAATTTTTCTATTGTGAATTTGTCCATTCCCATATAGATCGCAACTGCGGATGCTATCAATGGTTGCATATTATTATACATTGATATAGTTGTCGGTCTTATTCTTCTCTGTGCAAAAGGGATTAATAAGTAAGCCATAAATGTGGCTCCGATTAAAGTGAATGATAGGAGTAGAAATGGAGTTATATCTGTCTGGCCGAATAATGGTGCGGCGAGGACTTCTTTGTAGCTGAAAGGCAATGCTGCCATGCAAGCGAATAAAAACATCCATTTCATCATGGTTATAGACGAATACCTCTCAGATAGTGGGCGTGTAATTACCAGATAAAATGCGTAAAAGAATTGTGATCCTGCAATTGCCAAATTACCCAACATGTTCGCATCTTGTTCTATTGTGCCATGATGACTTGAATAAACCAGAAATATAGCCCCCGTTCCTCCTACAAATACTCCTCCTGCTTTCATCCAGGTAATAGGTTCTTTGAGTATAATAGCAGCAATAAGCATTGCAAAAAGAGGACTGCTTGTTGTTATAATTGACGCATCCACCGGCGAGGTTTTTCCTAATCCATAGGCAAACAATCCTTGATTGAATACCATTCCGCATAGCCCTCCGGCTAGTAACATCAGCAAATCTTTCCTTTCTACTTTTTCTTTTGGTAAAAATAGAGAGACGAGCCAAAAAGCAAGTGCTCCAAACGACATGCGTACAGCCGTCATTGCTACAGGGGTAAGAAACCCTTCTGCAAACAGATATTTGTTGATGGGTATATTCAGTCCGAAAATCAATATAACGACTACCATTATAAGATTCCCCTGTTGTTTCTTTCCCATTATTCTTTGCTTATAAGTTTTATTTGTTTGTTTTGAAGTTTCGAAAAGAAAATTAACATACATATAGCTCCTGTCATGGCGCAAAACATATCCGACTGTGTGTCCCATTCGTAACCTTGCATACCTAAGAAATCTTCGGCTCCGTCTCCCGAAAGCACTGCTACCCACCATTCGATGAATTCGTAAAAAGCACTGATCGCCATACATATGCAGATAACAAAAAATGGAATCCACCCTTTTTTCTTTACCACATCGAGACGGATAATCAATTCGCGGGCAATCATGGCAGGAATAAAACCCTGAGCAAAATGCCCTACTTTATCGTAGTTATTCCTGCTTTGGTCGAAGACTTCCCTTATCCAATCGAATATCGGAACCCGTGCATAAGAGTAATGGGCACCAACAAAAAGGATTATAAAGTGGATGAGGATAAAGAAATAAGTCATGTCTGTGAACTTGAAACGCTTGAATGTAACTGCCAATACTGCAACTCCGGCCACGCATATTCCCGCTTCGAGAAACCAAAGCCCTGTTTCATAAGCTCCGATTCCCGACCATATAGCGACAACAAAAAATATGGCCAGAAAAATCCAGTGTTTCTTCTCCATGTTACTTGTATGTGTTGTAGGATACAACCTCTTCTATCGGTTTGCGTTTCTTCTCGCGTAGAGGCTGTGCCGGATAACCGACAACTATGTCCAGTACCACACGCCTGTTGTCAGGAATGTTTAAAAGCTTTTTCATTTTCGATTCGGCGAACCATCCGAGTATGCAACTGCCTAATCCTTCGGCTTCTGCTGCCAGGCAGATATGAGTGGCGGCAATACCGATATCCAGGAATGCGAAGTGCTTATCTTTGACTATACCGCCTATTCCGGAACTGATATTCACTTTTTCTTCGACTATGATAATGTGTACCGGAGCTTGTTTTGTGAAATGGTTCATTCCCAATAAGCGGGCAGAAGCGGCGTCAGCCACTTTATTTTTTAATTCAGGTTCGTCTACCACGATAAAGTGCCAGGGTTGTGCATTGCATGCGGAAGGAGCGAGCCGTGCTGCTTCCAGTATACGTGCGATGATCTCACGGTCTACACTGCGGGCTGTGTCAAATGCCCGGGTGCTTTGCCGTTTTTTTACTAATTCGTAAAAATCTTTTTCCATAAAATCAAAGTTGAGTAATACGGCTGATATATTTGCCGATAATATCAAACTCGATGTTTACGACACTTCCTGCTTTTATCCGGTGGAAGTTTGTATGTTCGTATGTATATGGAATGATCGCTACTTCGAATGTATCGTTTGTCGGAGCAACTACGGTAAGACTGACTCCGTTAACTGTTACCGAACCTTTATCTACGGTCAGGTATCCTCTTTTAGCCATTTCGCGGTCAAACTCGTACTTGAACTTAAAATACCAGCTACCGTCAGCTTCACGTATCTCTGTACATTTGGCTGTCTGGTCTACATGGCCTTGTACGATATGTCCGTCGAGGCGTCCGTTCATCAGCATGCTACGCTCAAGGTTTACCTTATCGCCAATTTGTAACAATCCAAGATTCGAGCGCTCAAGAGTTTCTTTTATCGCTGTTACGGTATATTTATCTTCGTCGATGTTTACTACAGTTAGGCATACCCCATTATGCGATACACTTTGGTCTATTTTCAATTCGTGGGTGAACGAACATTTCATTGTTAAGTGCAGATTTTCTGCTTCTTTGCGCAACGAAACGACAGTCGCTGCTTCTTCAACTATACCTGAAAACATAATTATATTTGTTTTTATATTAAGGTACAAAGTTACGCATTAAGTTTTATAAAATATTTATTGCCGCATCCGATTGCAGGGCAAATGCGTGAAAATAACCAAAAATGGAATATTGATCTGATTTTCAAAATATTGAAGCTGTTATTTATATTAACAGATAGAGAAATTACTGGATTGCTTCGTTGGCTAATGCCTCCTCGCAATGACGTAAAGTATTGGTTTTATGCGTCATTGTGAGAGCTTTGCTTGAAGCGATCCAGATGGAATAAATTTCTAAGAGTTTGCCCTGATACATCTGAAATTAAGCTATTCATAGAGCCGGTACTCATTCGATTTAACACAGGTCATGCCAAATCTTCAAAAAAACTTCAAAATCGTCTGCTTTCTTTGCAGGAGAAATAAGATTTTTTGTTGGTAAAATATATGTCATTAACTCAATCGGAATACGGAATTTTTTTTGGAAAAAACTCATTTTTTTCTGTCTTTTTTTCGCCTGGAAATTTGGCAGTTAGCCGTATTTTACTAGAGAGAGAGAGAGAGAGAGAGAGAGAGAGAGAGAGAGAGAGAGAGAGAGAGAGAGAGAGAGACTAACCCCTTAAGTACAAATTTTTTACGCGCGCATACCCGTGCATATGCATATAACAATAATTTACTAAAAAACAAGCGTTACCCTGTCCGACATAGGGCAACCCCATCAAAATTTATTTCATTTTCTGGATTGCTTCACTCTGTTCGCAATGACGTTCACAGTGAAGCA
>JAISUS010000009.1 GCA_031271965.1 Prevotella sp.
GCCGTGCAACGCTGGAACCCGAACTATTCAACTACCCCGGTGATAGGCTCTACCATCAACACGGCAGCTTTAACCCAATCCCAAACCACAGACTATGTCGGGAATGTTATCTATGAAAATAACACATTGAAAAGAATATTGGTTGATGGCGGGTATTATGAATCAGGAAATTATTACTTTTACATCAACGACCATCTGGGCAACAACAGGGTTGTGACCGACGCGGCGGCATTGGTAGTTCAGAGTACGCAGTATTATCCGTTCGGGTCATCGTTTGCTGACGCATTCGGGACAAGCACACAACCTATGGAGTAGACCTATATTTTATGATAAGTTAGGACAGTCAATTGAAATACATTCATATTTAGTTCGATATGAAAAGCAACCTTTACGTTTTACTTTTATATTTTATAAATGTTCAGACAAATGCCCTCGCAGCAAAGCTGGCGGGGTTTATTTATCGTCCTAATCTCAAATTTGATATGATGCATAATATCCTATGAGTCATATTCAATATTTAACACTATTATTGGCATGATCGTAATAGGAAGTATTATTGCTGTAGTAATTTATTTACTTTCTAGATAATCAAACTCAACTCAACAGTCAATTAGACTTTTTAAATCGGACATTAACACAAATTCTTAAAAAAAGTGATAAATTTGTTGTGTAATGAATAAGCTATATAAATTGACCTGATGCGAAAAACAATATTGATACTGTGTTGTATTCTTTGCTTTTCTGTAACTTTTACTGATATATATAGTTTTCCGTTAACTCCGAGAGTTACAAATTATTCTGTTCATGAATATCGGGGAGGAAATCAAAACTGGTCGATAACACAAGATAAACAGGGCAGGATTTATTTCGGAAATAATAAAGGGGTACTTGAGTATGACGGTATAAACTGGCGTCTATATCCATTGCCCAGCAATGATATTGTGCGTTGTGTCTATTACTCAAGCGACAATCGTTTGTATGTAGGTTCATACGAAGAATTCGGCTACTTTATAAGAGACGACTTTAATCAGTTACAATATATATCGTTAAAAGGCCTACTGAGCGATTTTTCTTTTAAAAATGAAGAAATATGGAATATTCTGGAATATTCCGGGAAAGTATATTTTCAGTATTTCTCTACATATTTTGAATATGATGGGCAAGAAGTGAAAGTTTATAAAGGATTTCCTCCTTTAAATATGTTTATATATGATAATAAGATATTTTCTCAAAGAATTAATGGGAATCTGTCGGTATATAAAAATGGGGACTTTAAGCCGATATTAAATAGAGAGAAATATGGTAATGACGATATTATCAGGGTTTTGCCGATAAAGGATAAAAGTTTACTGTTTACCCGCAATCAGGGAATATTCGTCTTTAATCATGTAGATTCCACAACAAATGTCTGGAGAAATGAAATAAATGAAGATTTAAAATCGTCTTCTATAAATAAAGTTATCTCAATGAAAGATTCTGTTTATGTAATAGGTACCTTATCTAACGGGGTATATGCCTTAGATAATGATGGTAAACTATTATGGAAACTGAATTCGGGAAACGGCTTAATGAATAATACCGTATTAGGATTATATTGTGATAGTGAGAACAATGTCTGGGTTGGTCTCGACAACGGATTAGCAAAAATATATTCCAACTCTAACCTGTATACATTCGATCCTACACCCCATCATATCGGTATGGTCTATGATGTGCTGATCGGAGATAAAGAGTCGTATATTGCATCTAATCAGGGTCTTTACTATTATCAGAAGAAAACAGGTACTCTAAAAATGGTGCCGGGAAGCGAAGGTCAGACATGGAGTATTTCGAATATAGACGGACAAATCATTTGTGGGCACAATACAGGTTCTTTCCTTATCGAAGGAGAGAAAGTTATTCCACTTTCTTCGGTAAGGGGAGCAAGGAATATCATAAAGTGTACTATAAACAATCAGGAAATCCTGCTGCAAAACACCTATACTTTCCTTAATATATACCGTAAAGACCAAAATGGAAAATGGTATTATTCAAACAAGGTGGAAAAATTTCTGAATCTGATAGAACACGTGGAGATCGACCATTTAGGCAATATATGGGCAGGGCACATGCATCGCGGGATTTTCCGTCTTAAACTGAATGAAAACCTGACAGAAGCCGAAGAAATTGAATTTTTCGATACATTACACGAAAAGAAAAACCTGAAAATAAATGTATTCAAGATAGGTGGCCGCATTATATTCACGGGTGGGAATGGGTTCTATACCTATGATGATATCGGTAAAAAAATTGTCTCGTATGAAAAACTGAATGAATATCTGCCTTCTTTGAAAAACTGCTACAATGTGGTACAGAGAAACAGTTCGGAGTATTGGTTTATTGACGATAAAAACTATTCGCTGGTAAAATTTTCTCAAAACGGGTATAATGTTATATACCAGATCTCACTCTCTGTATTCGACAATCCGCCGATAGACGGGAGAGGCAATGTCTTTATTACCAAAGAGAAAGAGGTCTATCTCGCTTTAAACGGCGCATTGATTAAATATATCGATGAGGGTCGTTTAATAAATGATTCTCAGGTTTTTAAATTAGATATCAGGGAAATATCCGTATCGGACAATAGCGGAGCAAACAGTTTTTACTTGCCTGTGAACAGGAAGAGTGAGATCAGCTACGAAAATAACAATATTCGTATTTCATTGTATTGTCCTGCCTTCAGGGAAAAATCTCTAAATGTAAGATACAGGCTTGATGGACTGGATGAAGCCGGGCTTTGGTACGAAAATATGGAAAACCTTCAAAAAGAGTATTCAAGGCTCCCTTATGGAGAATACACATTCCGGGCTAAATTGTATGACAGTCAGGATAGCCTGTCGGAAATAAATTATTCTTTCATTATCGAAAGGCCTTATTACTTGTCATATCTGGCAATAGTGATCTATACTATATTAGGAGTTGCCGGTATAATATTTATAGTTTATTCGGTTTATAATTACACGAGCAAGAAAAAGAACAGGCAAATTCAGGAGCAAAAAAGACAGCATGAAATAGAACTGGAGCATCAGCAGAAACAAATTATAGAGCTAGAGAAAGAACAATTAGCATCAGAACTTCGGTTTAAAAGTAAAGAACTGGCCAATTTTACAATGATGAGTATAAAGAATAAAGAATTCCTTATACATATTAAAGAAGAATTGCAGAAACAGCAGGAAAAAGGGCATACTCCGAAGCAATTCTTTAATAACATGATCCGCATTATTGATGAGAATATTACTTCAGATGATGATTGGGCATTATTCCAGTCAAACTTTGACAGGATTCATGAGAACTTTTTCAGAAATCTGAAGGAGCGTTATCCCGATCTTACTCCGAACGATTTACGTTTATGTGCTCTCCTGAGGCTAAATCTGAGTACAAAGGATATCAGTAATATGATGAATATATCCGTCAGAGGAATTGAAGCTGCCCGTTACAGGCTACGTAAAAGGTTAAATATTCCATCCGAGCAAGACCTTACAGATTTTATGATCCGTTTCAGATAATTGTTAATATTATTTAATAATATTCTTATTTACAATAGTATAGCTAGTGATGAAGTAGTATTGACGTACTGAGGTTTTTTCTAATCTTCGGTCTATTGTATTTTTGTGAGGGCGTTATTTTGTGAAATGAATAAGATGGTCATTTACTTCGTATGCAAAATCTAAACCGCATACCATGAAGAAATATTCCATTTTCTTATTCATCATATCTATCATTTTTCCTTATCAGATAATATATTCTCAAAGAGAAATAGTCTCCATTAACGATAATTGGAAATTTTCGGAATCAAATTCCGGCATTGACAATAATTGGGAGAATGTGAATATACCGCATACATGGAACAAGGATGCATATAGTACCCGTAATTATAAAAGAGGGGCTCATTGGTACAAAAAACAATTGTTCATCCCGAAAGAAAAAGAAGGTAAAGCACTGTACCTTCGGTTCGAAGCTGTAAATTCCTTGGCAGATGTATATATAAATGATGTTCCCGTTAAAACGCATAAAGGAGGATACGGTGCTTTTGTAGTAGATATTACCGGCAAAGTTACATATGGTTCACAAAATACTATTACCGTAAAAGTAGACAACAGTAATGAAGATATTCCGCCGCTTTCGGGCGATTTTACCATTTTCGGCGGAATCTATCGTGATGTATGGCTCATTACTGCCGGAAATCAACATTTCTCTCCCGATGATTATGGGTCGAAGGGTATATATATAAACACGGATGTTTCCGCCGAAAAGGCCATAATACAAGTAAATGGAACAATAACGTCACTCTCGGGTGGAGGAAAAATAAATATCCGTTCGAGAATATTAGACAAGGAGGAAACTATTATATCCGAAAACCTACAAACTATAAAAAAAGCAGAAGGAAACATCATCCCCTTCCTGCTGAAAGAGTCAACAATAACAAATCCTCATCTGTGGTCTCCCGGTGATCCTTACCTGTATACAATGGAGGTTATGCTGGAGGATAGTAAGACGGGATTATTGAAAGATAAACTCGTCGTTCCTTTTGGTCTGCGCTGGTTTAGTGTAGATGCGAGGGAAGGGTTCAGGCTGAACGGCCAGTCATTGAAATTAATGGGAGTATGCCGTCATCAGGATCAGTCTCCATTAGGTATAGCCGTATCGAACGATATACACAGGCGCGATATGCAGCTGATCAAAGATATGGGTGCTAACTTTGTCCGGTTAGCTCATTATCAGCATGATGATGCGGTGCTCGAAGCTTGCGACAGACTGGGCTTGCTTGTATGGGAGGAGATTCCCGTAGTAGACATTATATCCACATCGGTTGACTTTTCAGATAATGCGAAATCTGCTTTAAGAGAAATGATACGCCAGCATTACAATCACCCGTCCGTTGTGATGTGGGGATATATGAACGAGGCTGTTATACAGGTTCAGTACAGGGTTAAAAAAGAGGGCCGGGATGATGTTTATCAAAAAACAGTGGCTTTAGCTAGAGACTTGGAGAAGATATTGAAGGAAGAAGATCCTTCGCGTCTGAGTGTAATGGCATACCACGGCAACCAGATATATAATGAAATCGGATTGGCCGGAATAACCGATATATCCGGATGGAACCTCTATCAGGGCTGGTATGAAAATGATTTCAAAGCTTTCGACAGGTTTGTGGACGAAGAGAACCGGAAATATCCGGAAAGGCCTTTGATCATCAGTGAATTTGGTGCAGGATCGGATAAAAGGATACAATCGCTGAATCCGCAGGTTTTTGATTTCTCTATGCAGTGGCAACAGCTTTACCTCGAACATTATTTGCCCGCAATAATGAAACGTCCGTTTATAATAGGCGCATCCGAATGGAATTTTATCGATTTCAGTTCAGCTTCCCGGCAAGAATCTATGCCGCATATTAATAACAAAGGGCTGGTTTATGCCGACAAAACACCTAAAGACGTTTATTATTATTTTCAATCCTTTCTGCGGAAAGATATTTCGGTTTTGCATATAGCCGCGAATGACTGGAAAAAGCGGGTGCTTATTTCTGATTCGGAAGCTGTGGTCCAGCCTATAAAAGTATATACTAATCTCAATAAAGCCACGCTCTTCCTTAACGGGCAGGAGCTTGGGGCGAAAGATATAAATAACTGTAATGCCGTCTGGCAAGTTTCTTTGGTAGAAGGAAAAAACCTGCTGAGGGTAACAGGTACATACGATGGTAAGATAGTAGAGGACTATGCCGATGTAGAAATTGTATTTCAACCCGGACAATTAACCCCAAAAAACACAGAGGATCTCAATTTGGGAATAAATGCCGGAAGCAACTGCTTCTTTACAGACGATAAGAGTGGATTCTGCTGGCTACCCGATAAGGAATATACTGCCGCCGGAAGCTGGGGATATATAGGAGGGGATATTTTCAGAAAGAATCCTTCACGCATAGGGACAACAAGTGATATTAAGGGTACATATAATACTCCGTTATTCCAGACCAAACGCGAAAATCCGGAAGCCTATCGTTTCGATTTGCCGAATGGAATATATGAGCTGACATTGTCTTTTGCCGATTTGTATAATGCCCCGTCTAGAGAAGCATACGACCTTGCCGGACAGACCGAAGAGAAACAAGTCCACAATCAGTTTAATATTTATATAAATGATAAGATTGTAAATAAAGCTTTTAGCCCCTTTGCCGAATGCGGTAATAATTCGGCAATCAGCAAAACGTATATGGTAGAGGTAACAGGCGGCAGTATAACAATCCGCTTCGAAAAGCTAAAAGGGAATTCTTTTATAAATGCACTGAAAATAAGAAAACTTTAAAGAGATATGAAAAGCTAGTACGAACCTATTTTTAAATTTTTATAATATGAAAAAACACTTAATTTTATTATGTATGTTACTTACAGGTTGTTTGGCATTCGCCCAAAGCAACCGGACAGTAAAGGGTAAGGTTACCGAGGCCAAAACAGGCGATCCTGTTATTGGTGTAACAGTCAGTATACAGGGAAAGGCAATCGGGACAATAACTTCGTTAGACGGAGATTATTCTTTGGAAAACATTCCGGCAAACGCAACCCTTATATTTAAGATTGTAGGGATGAAGACAGTGGAGGTTCCTGTTAATAATAAGTCTGTGATTAATGTAACTATGGAAGACGATAACCAGATGTTAGATGAAGTTGTGGTCGTAGGCTACGGAACCGTAAAAAAAAGAGATTTGACCGGATCAATTGCAAGTATTGCCAGTTCGGAAATTGCTAACAGGCCTTCAACCAACCCTTTGACCTCTTTGCAGGGGAAAGTTGCCGGAGTTCAGGTAGTCAATACCGGTAGAGCCGGACAAGACCCCGAAATCCGTATACGCGGAACGAACTCTATTAACGGCTATACTCCATTGTATGTAGTGGACGGATTATTCACAGATAATATTAATTATCTGAATCCGGCTGATATAGAATCCATAGAAATACTGAAAGATCCTTCATCATTAGCTATTTTTGGGATAAGAGGAGCAAATGGTGTTATCATCTTAACTACAAAACGAGCGAAAGAAGGGCAAACTGTAGTTAATATAAATTCTTCTATCGGATGGAAACATATATCCGACAGGCTACCATTGACTAATGCTGCTGAATTCAAAGAATTATACAATGAGCAGTTAATCAATCAGAAGGCTAAACCATTTGATTATACCGATTGGCAAGCCGACACCAACTGGCAGGATGAGATTTTTCAGACAGGATTCCTTAGTAACAATAACGTCAGTATAAACGGATCTTCCGGAAAGAACAAATTTTATCTGGGAGTGGGATATACAACAGAAGAAGGCTCTATAAAATCTGAGAAACTCAGTAAGGCAACAATTAATCTGAATAGCGAATATCAGGTGAATAATTATTTGAGATTCGGCTATCAGGTTAATGGCTCCCGCACACTTCCTCCCGATGCAAAAGGCGTAGAGTCTGTTATTAAGGCCGCTCCTATCGCTCCTACACATTTCGATTATACAGATCCTGTCACAGGCGTGACGGAAAAACTGGTACATTCACTGCCCGATTTCCAAAGGGCGCAAGCAGCCAATCCTTACAGGGCGGTTGAATTGCAGGGGCAACATACTTTAGGAAAAAATCACAGGATAGCGGGTAATATATTCGGAGAAGTTAAATTTTTGAAGGATTTCACGTTCAAATCTACATTCTCGCTCAATTACAGTATAAATGAATCCAGAAGTTTTTCTCCTATCATTTTTGAATATAACCCGGATATTATAAATGGATCTAAAAAAGAAGCTATTGGAAATAAAACAGAAACAGTAAGCCAAAGCAAATCTACCTATTGGACAGGTCAGCAGGATCATATTCTTACTTATGAAAATAAATTCGGTAATCATGGATTAACAGCCATGCTTGGTTTCACTTCCAATTATATAGAATCATCTTCGTTTGGAGGAAACCGCTCGCAAAAACTCGAAGATATCTATTTCTCTCCGGGCGATAACACCGACAAATGGTGGGTTACTTCGCTCAGTAGCACAGCCGCAGCTACAAACAACGGAAGTCAGTGGAAGCGTTTTTCAATGTCATATTTGGCAAGAGCTCTGTACAACTATAATAATCGCTATTTATTGAATGCATCATATCGCAGGGACGGATCTTCTGTATTCAGCGGAGTAGGCAATACATGGGATAATTTCTATTCTGTAGGTTCAGGATGGATCGTGTCGGAAGAAAAATTTATGGCTAATCAGAATATAATAAATTATCTGAAAATAAAAGGATCATGGGGAGTATTGGGTTCTGAAAATACAGGCGGAAATAATTATCCGTCTTACCCTACACTCACAAGTGCAGGAAGCGCTGTATTCGGGGATGAAATTATTCCCGGCTATACTTACCAGTATTTGGTGCAGAATCTGGGATGGGAGAAAACCTACTCATGGGAAGCCGGATTTGAAGCGAGTCTGCTGAACCAAAGATTGAATATTGAATCAGTATATTATAATAAACGGACCAAGGACATTATAGTGTCATTGTCCTCCCGCACCGGAGCTCAAAATTCGTTGGAAAATCTGGGTGAAATCACAAATAAGGGAGTGGAACTTTCTGCAACATGGAATGACAAGTTTGCAAATGGAGATTTTCGTTATTCTATCGGAGCCAATCTTACAACCATCAAGAACAATGTAGAAACTTTGGGACGTGACGAAGGCGATGCAAAATATAGTGGAGCATCCAGAACTTTGGCTAATTATCCTATCGCCCACTTCTTCGGATATGAAGTTATCGGAATTTATCAGAATGAAGAGGATATTTTCCAGTCGCCGGTAAATACTGTGGCCGCTGTTGCTCCTGGTGATCTTAAATTTAAAGATGTAGACGGTGACGGTAAAATCACCACTAAAGACCGTACAATGATAGGTAACCCGACTCCCGATTTTACTTACGGATTTAACCTTAACCTTTCATATAAGGGTATAGATTTCAGTGTAGATATGATGGGTGTGTATGGAAATGAAGTTTACCGCGATTGGGGAAATGTATCGACTTATGCCCAACTGAATTACAGAAAAGATCACATGAACAGATGGCATGGAGAGGAAACGTCCAATTGGGAGCCGATACTCGATCCTTCAAGGGCAATTAATAATCTGGCCTCTTCCTATTTCATCGAGGACGGTAGTTTCTTTCGCATACGCAATGTACAGTTGGGTTATTCGTTCAACAGATCATTGCTGAATAAAATGCACCTGAAATCATTACGCGTATATACTAATATACAAAACCTGAAAACATGGCATAAAAATTCGGGATATACTCCGGAGATCGGAGGTAGTGCTTTAGCCTTTGGTATAGATGGCGGAGGATATCCTATGCCGGCTATTTATACATTTGGTGTTAATCTTTCGTTTTAATTCTAATTTTAAACATTCAGTTATTATGAAAAAATATATGTCAAAAATCGTTTGCGGATGTATACTCCTCGCCGCATCGACAATATTTGTGTCGTGTAGTGATTTGCTAAATCAGGAGCCTCAGGGCCAATGGATTGCAAAAGACAATACAGGCGGTTCTTTTGCATCGGATGTATTCAGCATGTATGCTAAAGCCCGCGGATTTCATGTTACAACCGGAAACGTGCCTCTAGCCATACACAATGTCAGGTGCGAAGATATAGAAAAAGGAAGTACGGCTTCTGATGGCGCCGCTTGGGAGCCTATGTTCGACAACTTCATTTACAATGCCTCTCAAAGCATGCTACAAACTTATTGGACAGAAAATTATGCGATTGTACATATCGCAAACAATATCTTGGATGCGATAAAAAAAGCGGAAGAACAAGGAACCCTTAATGACGGAGACCTTATCAATAAATCGGAAGCTCATTTTTTCCGTGCTTTCATTTATTTTAACTTGGTCCGTGCTTTTGGTGAAGTTCCCTTGATCGACTTTGCCATTACGGATGCAGCTCAGACTAATGTACCCAAATCTTCTGTAGATAAAATATATGAATTAATTGACTCAGATTTGGAAGAAGCAGCGAAATATTTACCTGTTACCTGGGGAACACAGTATCCGGGACGCCTTACTTGGGGAGCAGCGAAATCTCTGCATGCCAAAACTTATATGCAACGCAACGATTGGACGAATATGCTGACATTAGCAAATGAAGTGATTCATTCCGGCATATACAACTTGAACACGCCATTCGAAGAGATATTCAGGGAAACCGGTGAGAATTGCAGCGAATCTATATGGGAATTGCAATGTACGGCAACAGACGAGCTGAAAGGATCGAATGAGATAGGTAGCCAATATGCGTCGGTACAAGGTGTACGCGGTGCAGGAGAATGGAACCTGGGATGGGGGCAATGCACTCCTACCGAAAATCTTGGCAATGCCTTTGAACCGGGTGATCCGCGCAAGGACGAAACCTTACTGTATTTTTATAAAACGGGAGAAGATCCTGCTTCTTGTCCGCCAAACAAACCTTGGGGCGAGAAGCCCGTTGCAAATGCGGCGGTCATCAATAAGTATTATAATAAGAAGTCTTATACAAATCCGGCTTTAAGGGCTAAATACACTACTGGAGGTTATTGGGTGAATGTGCGTATGATCCGCCTTTCGGAAGTATTATTGATAGGAGCCGAAGCTGCTAATGAATTAGGACAGGCCGACCTTGCTTTGGATTATCTGGAACAGGTAAGGGCACGCGCAAGAAAAAGCTCGTCAGATCCTACGGTTTTGCCAAAAGTGACCACAAGGGACAAGGTTGAATTACGTAATAAAATTAAACACGAACGCCGTATAGAACTGGCTATGGAATGGGACCGTTTCTATGATCTGGTTAGGTGGGGAGACGCACAGTCCGTACTGGGAGCGGCAGGTAAAACTTATTTGCCGAAGCATCAGTATTTACCTCTTCCTCAGTCGGAAGTCGACAAATCTAATGGTGTTTTAGTTCAGAATCCAAACTATTAAATCTAATTATTATGAAACTGAAAAGATATATTTTATTTATCACAACATGTATCGTGTTGTCTGGAATGACTTCTTGTTTCCAAGATTTGGATCAGGACCCGGCATTCGACTATCCGCCGGAGTACGTTCCAGAATACAGTCCGTTGAAAATTTTCCTCCCTTTCGACAATAACGATAAAAATATGAGTAACTACCGTTATTCAATGACTTCGATTAATGAAAGCTATGCCGACGGGTATATAGGTAAAACCTTTCAGGGTTCGGATGGAGCTTATATAATAGCTACTCCTCCGGCATCGCTCACCGATACGATAATCAACCTTAAAAGTTTTACCTATTCTTTCTGGATAAATTCTCCTAGAAATGAAGCCGTACAGGGTATATTATCCATAGCCAAAAAAGACCATTCAAGAGGTTATCTCGAATTGTATTTCGAAAATAACAATAATGGAAATCAGGCGTACATCAAAGGATTTTTACGGACTTTGGCAGAAAATGGCACCGTAAAAGAAACTTGGATCGATGTAGGAAGCGTGCAGCCGGAAGGAAGCTCCAGAGTGGAGAATGTATGGAATAAATGGACACACCTCGCTTTTCGTTACAATGGGGTTACTTCCACTTTCTCAATATTCAGAGACGGTGAGGCAGTATTGCTTAACAGAGTATTGGGTGGAGGTACGTTTGGGCCTTTGGTATTCGACCCGAAATTTTGCGATGGAAAAATTATACTCGGCGCATTTGCTGCGATTGCAGGCCAAAGTACCGGAAAACAGGATGCTTGGGTGGTTAACAGCAAAACAATGTCGGGGCAATATGACCAGATTCGTTTCTATAACCAGGCTTTAAGCGATAACCAAATAAAAGCATTATATACAAATAAAGAATAAGGCTTGCATACCCTGAAGGCAATAGGGGGAAACAGGTTATAGGTGATTTTCATAGCAATTAGGTTATCAGAATAGGTTTCAGCCGGAACTCTTCCGGCTGGAACCTATAACCAAACTTCTTTATTTTTACCTGATTTAATGATTGTGCTCAGTAATAATAATACCTAAAAAGATGGATGTCAGAATGATAAATAGAAAATCAAAAAAAAGGCTGTTTTTTCTTATTAAAGGAAAAATATCTTCGGTTTTCACAACCCTACATATCTGTTTCCTGCTGACCATAGCCTTTTTTACTCTCTCATGCGGTGGAAATGATGACCGGGAAGTAGATGATGCTAGATTTAAATTAGAGGGAATCAGTATCAATAATATAAAGAATCAGGATAGTTATGTTGATCTGGAACCTGATTTGACCATTGTACTGACTTTCTCTGATAAAGTGGCGGTTAACAGCTTATCCGATAATATTACCCTGAAAAATAAGGAGGGTAAACTTCAATCCTTGAATATAAATTCCAATAACAATCCTGTTATCACTATCGCTGCCGGTGTACAACAATTTGCCGGATATGAACTCATCATAAATACAGCATTAAAATCAGATAAAGGCACTCCCATCCTTACGGGAAAAACGTATTCCCTTACCACAGGAATGGATATGTCCGATAAATTTCTCCGCATTCCCGATGAAGAACTGTTGACTTTGGTGCAAAAACAGACATTCCGTTATTTCTGGGATTTTGCACATCCTGTATCGGGAATGGCGCGCGAACGTACTACCTCTACGGGTACAGTAACCACTGGAGGTACAGGCTTTGGTGTGATGACCATTATAGTAGCTGCCGAAAGAGGATTTGTATCACATACAGATGCTTTAAACCGCATTCAGAAGATTGTAAGTTTTTTGGACACAAAATGCACCAGATATCATGGTGCGTATGCTCACTGGATCAATGGAGAAACAGGTGCGACTATACCTTTCAGCGTCGACGATAACGGGGGAGATCTGGTAGAAACGGCCCTTCTATTTCAGGGTTTGTTAACGGCAAGAAACTATTTTAGAGCAAATACGGCAGAGGAGATAAAATTGAGGGACGATATAACCCGGCTGTGGGAAGCGATAGAATGGTCGTGGTACCGGAAAGACAATGAAAATGTACTCTATTGGCACTGGAGTGCTGATAAAGGCTGGATCAAGAATCTGAAGATTACAGGTTGGAACGAATGTCTCATTGTCTACATATTAGCTGCTTCATCGCCTACATATTCTATTCCGGAAACGGTTTATCACGAGGGGTGGGCAAGAAACGGAGACCTTGCAAACGGAAGTTTGTTCTATGGACATAAACTTCCATTGGGCAGAGATTATGGTGGCCCGTTGTTCTTCAGCCACTATTCGTTTTTAGGGATAGACCCCCGAAACCTGAAAGATCGTTATGCTGACTATTGGGAGCAAAATCGTAATCATAGCCTTATCAATTATAAGTATTGTATGGAAAATCCTAAAAATTATTACGGATATAGCGGTGATTGTTGGGGTTTGACCGCCAGTGACGGCAATACAGGATATAGTGCGCATTCTCCATCTAACGATAGAGGGGTAATAGCTCCTACGGCTGCTATATCTTCTATCCCTTACACGCCTGAAGAATCTATGAAGGCTTTACACTTCTTCTATTATAAAATGGGGGATAAGCTATGGTCTGATTATGGCTTTGTAGATGCATTCAATCTTTCTGCCAATTGGTTCGACGATCAGCATATTGCTATCGATCAGGGACCTGTCGTCATCATGATTGAAAATTATCGCACTCGGTTACTGTGGAATCTGCTTATGAGTGATACTGAGATACAGGCAGGGCTTATAAAACTGGGATTTCAATTTTAATTATTAAAATATACTTTAAAAATGCAAATGAATAAAATAAATTGGCTGCTCTTTTTTGCCTTTCTTTTGGGGGCTGTAAGTATCTTCTCCCAAACGAAGGATAAGAAGCGACTGGCCGATGACGAACTGCTCACATTAGTACAAAAACAGACATTCCGTTACTTCTGGGATTTCGGGCATCCCGTTAGCGGATTAGCTCGTGAACGGACAAACAGTACAAGGTTGCCCGATCATGGGGTTGTTACTTTCGGAGGCTCGGGTTTCGGTGTAATGGCGATTATTGTCGGTGTCGAACGTAATTTCATTACACGCGAACAAGGAGTGGAGCGCATGCTCAGGATATTGAATTTTCTCAATAAAGATGCGCAACACTATCGGGGCATATGGCCTCACTGGATGAATGGTGCAACGGGTGAAACCATACCGTTCAGTCGTAAGGATGATGGGGCTGATTTGGTAGAATCCGCATTTATGTTCGAGGGATTACTGGCTGCTCATCAGTATTTTACAAAAGATAACCGGGAAGAAAGACAGATAAGAAGTCTTATAAATAAGTTATGGAGAGAGGCTGAATGGAACTTTTTTACACGAAACGATGAAGATATCCTTTTCTGGCATTGGTCTCCCAATCACGGCTGGTCTATGGCTCATCAGATAAAAGGACATAATGAATGCCATATCGTCTACATTCTGGCTGCATCTTCACCTACATACCCGGTCAAAGAGAGCGTTTATCACAGAGGCTGGGCTAATGCCAATACATTTAAGAACGGCAGAGAATATTACGGAATTAGACTTCCGTTAGGAACTGATTTTGGCGGGCCGTTGTTCTTTACCCATTATTCTTATATGGGATTAGATCCCAGAGGGCTGAAAGATAACTATGCCGATTACTGGGAGCAGATGGTGAATCATACATTAATCAACCGCCGGCATTGTATCGTAAATCCGAATAATTATAAAGGATATAGCGAAAAATGCTGGGGA
Source organism: Prevotella sp. (assembly GCA_031271965.1). Taxonomy (GTDB): domain Bacteria; phylum Bacteroidota; class Bacteroidia; order Bacteroidales; family Dysgonomonadaceae; genus Dysgonomonas. The sequence goes on from JAISUS010000009.1 coordinate 14,763, forward strand.
TTGACTGCCAGTGATGGCAACAAGGGATATTCTGCTCACAGCCCGCGAAACGACAGGGGTGTAATAACGCCTACTGCCGCATTATCATCATTTCCTTATACACCCGAATATTCGATGCAGGCATTACGCTATTTTTACGAAGAACTGGGCGACAGGCTTTGGGGAGAGTATGGGTTCAAAGACGCATTTAATCTGGGAGAGGATTGGTTTGCCGGGTCATATCTGGCGATCGATCAGGGACCAATTATCGTGATGATCGAGAATTACCGTACCCAGTTGATCTGGAACCTTTTTATGAGCCATCCCGATATTCAGAATGGGTTGAAAAGGCTTGGTTTCACAAGTCCTCATTTGAAATAATATATGAACACTAATATAGAAGAAATATGAAAAAACTATTCATAGCCGTATCTTTTCTATCCATACTTTTTTGTGGATGTAATAAGAATTCGTCTTGGCAAAGTTTCAGTAAAGACAAAACGATAGAACAAAAAGTCGATTCTGTACTTGCCCTGATGACTTTAGATGAAAAAATAGCCCAGATGACACAATTCGCCAGTAATGGGGAAATTATCACGGGGCCGGCATCCGAATCGGATGTTGCCAGATACCTGCGCGAAGGTACGATAGGAAGTGTGTTTAATACGGTAACAGTAGAAAACAACAGAACGGTACAGGATGCGGCAATGCAGAACTCCCGCCTGAAAATACCCGTGCTTATAGGGTTTGACGTAATACATGGTTTCAGGACTATTTTTCCCATGCCGTTAGCCGAATCTTGTTCATGGGATCTCGATCTGATGCGTAAAACGGCAAATATTGCTGCGCAGGAAGCATCTTCTGTTGGCATTCACTGGACATTTGCCCCTATGGTGGATATTGCACGCGATGCACGTTGGGGCAGGGTGATGGAAGGTGCCGGAGAAGACCCTTATCTGGGAAGCCTCATTGCGCAGGCTCGGGTAAAAGGTTTTCAGGGAGAAAGCTGGGAAAGTCTGAAAGAGACAAATACAATACTCGCCTGTGCCAAACATTTTGCGGCATACGGAGCTGCTGAAGCCGGAAGGGATTACAATGTCGCTGAGTTATCCGAAAGGACACTACACGAAATCTATCTGCCTCCTTACAAGGCGGCGAATGAAGCCGGGGTAGCAACTTATATGACAGCATTTAACGAAATAGGCGGAGTGCCGTGTACAGGAAGCAAATATCTTTTTACCGACCTCCTGCGCAAGGATTGGGGATTCGGAGGGTTTGCCGTATCTGACCATACGGCAGTGAAAGAGCTTATTGCCCACGGAGTGGCTAAAGATGAAAAAGAGGCTGCTGCTCTGGCTGTAAATGCCGGAGTAGATATGGATATGGCCGATGGCGTTTATATAGAAAACCTGAAAAAAGCAGTCGAAGAAGGTTTGGTAAGTGAGTCGGTTATCGACAATTCGGTTCGCCGTATTCTTGAAATGAAATTTATATTAGGACTTTTCGATGATCCCTACAGATATTTGAGCGAGGAAAGAGAAAAATCTACATTGCTGAAACCTGAATTTCTGGAAACAGCCCGCGATGCTGTAAGAAAATCAGTTGTATTATTGAAAAATGATAATAGTTATTTCCCGCTGGATAAAAATAAGGGGCAGACTGTCGCCCTTATCGGCCCTATGGTGAAAAACCAGAGAAGCCTGAACGGGGAATGGGCCGGACGTGGAAATAGGAACGAAAGTGTTTCGCTATTCGATGGACTTATGGAAAAATATAAAGATTCGAAAATAAGATTTGTCTATGCAGAAGGGTGCGACCTTATTACAAACGATAGGTCGAAATTTATGCAGGCTCTTTCTGTCGCGCGTCAGGCAGATATTATTCTGGTGGCTATGGGTGAAGATTTCAATTGGTCGGGCGAGGCAGCATGCCGTACCGATATCAGATTGCCCGGAGCACAGCAGGAATTGTTGAAAGAACTAAAGAAACTAAATAAAAAAGTAGGTCTGGTATTATTTAACGGGCGGCCACTCGACCTTAGCTGGGAACACGAAAATATAGATGCCATATTGGAGGCATGGTATCCGGGTACAATGGCGGGGCATGGCGTTGCCGATGTTATTGCTGGGGATTATAACCCTTCGGCAAAGCTTACTATAAGTTTTCCGCGAAATGTGGGTCAGGTTCCGATTTATTATAACCACAAGAATACAGGCCGTCCGGTAGATCCGGCTAATCCGAAAGTGGATTACAGGTCTTTTTATCTCGATGTGGATAATTCTCCTTTATATTCTTTCGGATACGGGCTGAGTTATACTTCGTTCAGTATCAATAATCTGAAATTAGATAAGACATCGATGACCAAAGGTGGTTCTATTGTTGTAACAGCCGACGTTACCAATACCGGAAAGTATGATGGAGCGGAAGTTGTCCAGTTGTATATACACGATATTACGGCAAGTGTAACCCGTCCGGTGAAAGAACTTAAAGGATTTGAGAAAGTCAGTCTGAAAGCCGGCGAAACCAAGCAGGTGAAGTTCGAGGTTTCAGAAAAAAACCTGATGTTTTATGATCTGAATATGAATTATACAGCAGAACCGGGAGCCTTTAAACTTTGGGTCGCTTCTTCTTCTGCCGACGAGACAAATGAAGCTGATTTTGAACTGGAATAGATAAAAAAATATTAAGGTTTGAAGCACATATTAAATTATTTATTGGTAGTAATACAGTTTTCTGCGGTTTTCTGTTCGTGCAGTTCATCGCAGAAAACTGTATTTGTTGTTCTGCCCGATACCCAGACATATCTAGAATCCTGTCCCGAAGTATTCGGCTCGCAAATAAGCTGGATTTTTGACAACCGGAAAAAAATAGACGCTGTGATTCATGTCGGTGACCTGACACAAGACAACCATCCTGTGGAATGGATGCTGATGTCGGAATACTTTTCCAAAATAGAGAAAACCGGTTTGCCATACACATTCTCTTTGGGTAACCACGACTTAGGCAGTAAACCCGGAAAATTCTCGGATGTTCATAACACATCTGTGGCGAATAAATATTTCCCCGCAAGACGTTTTGCTGATAAGAAATACTGGGGAGGCAGTTTTGATAAAGATTCTGTTGACAATCATTATATAAACATCCGTTCGGGAGGTATAGACTGGCTGATAATGAGCCTCGAATTCGGTCCTTCCGACGATGTATTGGAATGGGCAGATAAAGTAATAAGCAGAAACAGGAATAAGGCAGTGATTATCAATACCCATGCATACCTGTATAGTGACAGCACATGGCTCGACAATAGCGACTGGTGGCGTCCGCAGGTTTACGGCATAGGTAAGGATTCTGCCCGCACTGTTAATGACGGCGGACAGATATGGGAAAAGCTGGTATCGAAGCATTCTAATATACTGGCTGTATTTTGCGGGCATATACTCAAAAGCGGGGTAGGGACTCTCGTAAGTAAAGGTGAGGCCGGGAATAATGTCTATCAGATGTTAGCGAACTTTCAGAGAGGGGTAGAAGGTTCTGAAAACGGGGGCAATGGCTATTTGCGGATTATCACTTTCGACAAGAAAAAAGGAGAAATGGATGTTAAAACCTATTCTACATGGGAAAATAAGTATCATCCTTCACCTGCTCATAATTTTATATTTCATAATATCAATATCGGGCAATATACTAAATAAAAAGAAATGAAAAGAACCGTTATCACAGGTTTGGCTCTGTTGTCGGCTTTTTACGCCTACGGGCAAAAGGCAAAACAACAACCCAATATCATCTTTATTATGAGCGATGACCATGCCGGACAAGCGATCAGCGCTTATGGTCATCCCGTTTCAAAAATGGCTCCTACACCCAATATCGATAAGATAGCCGAGAACGGAGCTATTTTTATGAATAACTACTGTTGCAACTCCATTTCCGGTCCCAGCCGTGCTGCCATACTCACAGGTAAGCACAGCCACGAGAATGGTTTTATGAAAAACAGCAATAAAGGTTTTGACGGCTCACAACAAACTCTGCCGAAAATATTACAGGCAAATGGTTATCAGACTGCAATTATCGGCAAGTGGCATCTTGTTTCCAAGCCAACAGGGTTCGATCATTGGATGATACTCAACGATCAGGGAGATTATTGTAATCCGTATTTCATTACCGAACAGGATACGACCCGTTATATGGGCTATGTGACTGATCTGATAACAGACTTTACAAAAAGCTGGCTGGATAACAGGAATAAGGAAAAGTCTTTCTTCCTGATGATGCATCACAAAGCGGTGCATCGTAATTGGGTTCCTGCCGAACGTCATTATAGATTATATGAACATACAACGTTTCCGATGCCCGGTAATTATTTCGACGATTATGAGGGGCGTTCTGCCGCATCGCAACAAAAAATGAATATTTACAGGGATATGTACGAAGGGCACGATCTGAAGATGGTGGCCGGCATAAACAGCGATTCTTTACTTTATGATCCGTGGCCTCATGCGTTCCTGGATACAATGACGGATGCCGAACGCAAATGTTTTATTGAAGCTTACCGGGAGCGTAATAATGATTTCTATACCACCAAACGCACAGAAAAAGAAGTCGCCGAATGGAAATATCAGCGCTATATGCAGGACTATATGGCTACTGTCAAATCGTTGGACGAGAGTGTGGGGGATATACTCGATTATCTGAAAGAAAACGGACTTGACGAAAATACGATTGTAATATACACTTCCGATCAGGGGTTTTATCTGGGTGAACACGGATGGTTCGACAAACGTTTCATGTACGAAGAGTCGTTCTGTATGCCTATGGTAATGTCGTATCCGGGACATATAAAAGCCGGAACGAAGGTGCAGGGTTTGACACAGAATATTGACTTTGCCCCTACCTTTTTGGATATGTGTAGCATAGAGATACCAAAAGATATGCAAGGTATATCTTTCAAGAGGCTTCTAGAAAACGGTAAAACCCCGAAGGACTGGCGAAAGTCGTTGTATTATCATTATTATGAATTTCCCGGGTTTCATAGTGTAAGAGCTCATTATGGGGTGAAAAAGGAACGGTATAAACTGATGTATTTTTATAAAGAAGACATATGGGAGCTTTACGACCTGAAAAAAGACCCTGCGGAAATGCATAATATATACGGTCAGAAAGGAACTGAAAAGATAACAAAAGAATTGAAACAAGAACTACTACGTTTACAAGATGAATATAAAGTAAACGAGGAGTATCGTAAATAAACTAAACGGAAACAAATAATGAGAAAAGCATTGACATTCCTTCTTTTAATATTCTTTATTATATCCGGATACGCTCAGGATATGAGGATGGATACCTATTGTAATCCGCTTAATGTAGATTATACTTATATGATATATAACTCCCACAAGGATATTTCGTACCGTTCGGGAGCTGATCCTGCTGTTGTAGAGTTCAGGGGAGAATATTACATGTTTGTTACCCGCTCGCACGGTTATTGGCATTCTACCGACCTTCAGAACTGGGATTTTATAAAGCCTGAAACATGGTATTTCGAAGGTTCGAATGCTCCGGCTGCACATAATTACAAAGATTCTGTATTATATGTGACAGGTAATCCGTCGGGGCATATGAGTGTATTGTATACTGATAATCCCCAAAAAGGAGATTGGAAAGCAGTTCCGTCTATTATCAATAACCTGCAAGATCCTGATCTCTTTATAGATGATGACGGACAGGCTTATATGTTCTGGGGTTCGTCCAATAAATTTCCGATAAGAGGGCGCAAACTCGATAAGAATAAGCGTTTTATTGCTGATACCGAAATTGTCGAATTATTCAATCTCGATGCCGGAAAACACGGATGGGAGCGTTTCGGGGAGAATCATTCCGACACCGTATTGGGCGGATATATCGAAGGCCCTTGGCTGACAAAGCACAATGGCAAATATTATATGCAATATGCAGCTCCGGGCACTCAGTTCAATGTGTATGGCGATGGTGTGTATATTGCCGACCATCCGTTAGGGCCTTATACTTATCAGAAGCATAATCCGGTGTCTTACAAACCCGGCGGATATATGAACGGTGCAGGGCATGGCAGCACTGTGATTGGCCCGGGAGGTAACTACTGGCACTTTGCAACGATGGATTATTCGGTGAATATGACATGGGAAAGACGCCTTTGTATGTTCCCTACATTTTTCGATAAGGATGGCATTATGTACACTGATACCCGTTTTGGCGACTATCCGCGTTATGCGCCGTCGGTTGCTAACAAACATGGACAGTTCAGAGGATGGATGCTCCTTTCATATAATAAGCCTGTTACAGTTTCGTCATCTCAGGGAGAATTCGATAAATCAGCCCTGACCGATGAAATAGCAAAGACATCGTGGCTGGCGGCTAAAAATGATGATCGGCAGTGGGTTATGGTAGACTTGGAGAAACCCGCCGACATGTATGCTATACAGATAAACTATGCAGATTACCAGTCGGATATGTATGGCAGGATTGCAGGTCTGAGGCATCGCTATACGGTAGAAGGCTCACTGGACGGAAAAAGCTGGTTTGCCATAATAGACAAAAGTAATAGTTTCAAGGATACCCCGAATGATTATATTGAATTGGAATCACCTGTCTTCACACGTTATATCAGATATAATAATATAGAAGTACCTACCCCTCATCTGGCCATGTCGGAAATACGGATATTTGGTTTGGGTAAAGGAAAACTTCCTTTGAAAGCAAAGGGCTTCACACTTAACAGACATAAAGACAGGCGTGATATTACCATTTCTTGGGATAAGCAGGACAATGCGCAGGGATATAATATCCGCTGGGGAATAGCTCCCGATAAACTGTATAGCTCGTGGATGGTATATGGAAATAACAGCTTACTTTTAAAGGCATTGAATACCGATCAGGAGTATTATTTCGCCATAGAGGTATTTAATGAGAATGGAGTGTCGGAATTGACTAGACCGGAACAAGTTAAGTAAATTTATTTCCATGTATATAAGCAGGTTTTTTTTCATTTTTCTGTATAATAAGAAAAACATGCTGACATACTGTTGTCAAACCGGGATGATATATTTGCATTGTAGTTAAATTTTAAAACATTAGAATTATGAAAATCAAACCTTACCTGTCATTTAATGGCAATGCAGAAGAAGCGCTGAACTTTTATGCCGGAGTATTTAACGGAACTGTCGGGGAAATCTGTCGCTATGGAGAATACAAGGAAATGGAAAGTCCTGCCGAATACAAAGACAAGATAATCCACAGTGACCTCGACTTTAATGGTTGTACTATCAGTATGGCTGATGCAATACCCGGAACAAAAACTGATTTTGGCTCTTTAGGTCATACAATTACTGTATTTTGTGACTCGGAGCAACAACTTAAAGATATTTATGCAAAACTATCTGCGGGCGGACAAATAAAATGTGAACTTTGTCAGCCGCCTTATGCCAAACTATATGCTGAGATTATCGATAAATTTGGCGTACTTTGGGCATTGATTATAGAATAATATTGACAACGTGAACAAAGACTTAAACCGGCTCGACCGCATATCGGCACTGCTGGTACAGCTACAATCCCGTCCGATTGTAAAATCTTCCGAGATGGCAGAACGCTTTGGTGTGAGCCAGCGCACCATCTATCGGGATATGCGTACCCTTTCGGAAGCAGGAGTACCCATATGCGGTAATTCAGGGGTCGGTTATTCTTTGGTTGAAGGTTACAGGCTGCCTTCGCTTATGTTCACCAAAGAAGAAGCAATCGCTTTCCTCACTGCTGAAAAAATTATCGAGCAGCTCACTGATAGCCAGAACAGCAATTACTTTCGTCAGGGGATGGACAAAATCCGTGCTGCATTGCGTGCTGTGGATAAGAAATACCTCCATGATATGGATAATACCATTGCTGTGTATAAGAGTAGGAATGCAGGCGAAAGCTTACCTAATCTGATGCAGGTAATATTAAGCAGTATAAACGATAAGCTGATTGTCGAAATCGACTATACCAATGCCGATGAAAATACAAGTAAGCGGGCATTGGAAGCTGTCGGTATTACCTATTCACATCCTCGCTGGTATCTTTCGGCTTGGTGTCACTTGCGGGAAGAATACCGCATGTTCAGGCTCGACCGCATCAGCAATATAAAGACAACGGGAAACGAACATACAAAAGTACATCCGCCTCTGGAGTCACTTCTTGGATGTGACGATCCTCGATGCTTGACAGAAGTTGTTTTACATACGAGTAAAGAAGTCGCCAGGCATTATGCCGACCGATGCTATTTTATGGGGCTGACCGGAGAGAAGGAGCTTGCAGACGGAAGAATAGAACAAACCTATATGGCCTATTCCCTTGAAGCCTTAGCTAGATGGGTATTGGCAAATGCCGATACAACAACAGTGGTTAAGCCCGTTGAAGTAAAAGATATTATTAAACAAATCATTCAAAAATTAGACTTATGAAAATTAACAGTACAGAAATAAAGAATCTTGAACCGGTAAAGACAATTGCAATTTCACATATCGGTGATTACTCAGGTATTTGCGAAGCTTTTGAGAAATTAGCCGTATGGGCAGGAGAAAATAACCTTTGGGCAGCCTCACCTAAAATGGCTGGGGTTTACCACAATGATCCGAGGCATACTCCGGTCGATGAATTACGTTCGGAAGCTTGTTTGGAAGACCTTTCCGGCATCGAACCCGGAGAGGGAATGAAGCATTACACCATAAGCGGAGGCAAATATTTTGTGATGCAGGTAGAGGTAACAATGGCAGAATATAACGAGGCTTGGACACAGGTGTATACTGTCGTTAATGAAAAAGGCTATGAATGCAATACATGCGACCACTATGAGTTGTATGTGAGTTGTGCAGGTGATACTCAAGATCCCGATGCACCTTGGATAGTAGATCTGTGTATTCCAGTGAAATAAGATTTATATATCTAATAAATAATACATGAGGGTGTGTCAAAAGATCTTCTGACACACCCTCCGATTATATCTATGCATGTTTATTCACATGAATAACATATCTTTGTTAATATAATTATAACCTCTATGGAAGCGCAAATGTTATTAAGAGATGCGGAAATATTCCCATCAGAAGAGATATTGAAAGATGCATTGGGCAAAACCGTTTACAGCGTATTAGAGTCCTTTATCACCTCCGTAACAAACGAAGAATATGGTTTAACTATCGAGTGGAGATACTATAACGACGGCAAAGCATGGCTGGGTAAGATTGTATATAAGAAAAAGACTGTTCTTTGGCTTTCTGTTTGGGAAGGCTTTTTCAAAACGAGCTTCTATTTTACCGAAAAGCATCTCGAAGCGATTGCCGAATTGAATATTTCCGATATGATTAAAGAAGGTTTCTGCAAAGCCAAACCTGTCGGTAAGCTAATCCCGATGGTAATTGATATAAATAAAGACGAACAATTAGATGATTTATTGACAATAGTTCGTTTTAAAAAGAGCTTAAAATAAGAATAGATACGAAACGATGCTTGTCGGTACAGGAGAAACACCTTCAATATTGCGGTTTTACAAGAATTGCGGATTTGAATACTCCCATCGGGTAAAAGACTTTTTTACTGATAATTATGACCATCCGATAATCGAAGAAGGAGTTCGGTTAGCTGATATGGTTTATTTCAGTAAGAAATATAATTCATTTCTTCAAAAATAATTCAATATTCAGTTGTAAGTTTGTTTCGCCTTTTAAGACGAAGTTAAGTATTACTAATTATAAAAATCTTATTATGAGTAATTTTTTGGGCACTTGATTTAGTAATATGATTTTTATGGGTAAAGGGAAAAGCCTGTCGTGAGATAGGCTTTTTTGATGTTATAAATTTGTTCTTTACAATAGAAAGTAAAGACACGAACGTTAAATTTTATCTCCGGGCGTAAAAAAAATGCCGGACGAACCACCTACCTCTGGAAATTCAAAAAAGCTTCTAAATTGGTGTATAATTTTGTCTAGTTTCAAATAAAGTGAATGGAAAATGAAACGGATTGTTGTGCTGTATGCTGTTTATTCTTTTAGCTAAAATGTTAGTATAAAATGAGATAATTAGAATGTAGGTGATTTTTTTTGTATGTTATTAAAATGAGTCGTTTCTTAATAACGGTGATGTATTACATAATGTTAGTTAGATTGAGCGACTAACAATAGTTAGTCATATCATTCTTTAGTTGTCTTTTGGATATCTGTGGGTCGGGATGATCCGCAGATTTTTTTTGCAATTATGCTTGTGTTTACTGTAACCCGATTTCATATATTCATGCGAATCAGTAGTGGAGTCTGTTATAATATGATTCGATCTTATTCCGGTTCGGAATGTTAAGCGAGTAATCCTTGCATGCGGGCCAGGTAAATCGCTTCCTGTAGGTTTTGTACATTCATTTTCTGTAAAATATTCTGCCTGTGTCCGTTTACGGTGTGAATACTAATAGATAGCTTTTCCGATATTTCCTTGCTGAGCATCCCTTCACTTGCCATTTTCAGGATTTCCAGCTCACGTTTCGATAATGGATTATTAATTGTATTTTCACGGATCGCAAATGGGGCAATCTCTCCTGTATTATTATTTATCAGTTGGAGACTAAAGGTTTGATTCGATTTCTGGTTGGGAGAAATATCCACAATACCTATAACCACGGCCGTGCCGTCGGAACTGATCCCCAACAACCAATGCTGGCTGATTATACGTCTCCACACTCCCTTATGCAGCGCTCTAAATTCACTGATATATTTATAATTCAGCCGGTCATTACCTGATAAGGTACTGAGATACTCTATAATCTTGTCCTGAGCTTCAGTGAAGACAGCTATATCATCCGGATGGAGACGCCGGAGGAGATACTCCCTCGACTCTTTTACTATTGGGGATGAGGGATCATATTCCCAAAATTTGTAAAAGTCCGGAGACAAGTACAAAAGGGTGTTGTTCTTCTTTTCCACTACATAAACATTGCGATTATTCATCCTGACCATGGATTCGATAAACGGCTTGTTTTTTGCAAAAATAGTCTCTACATCCACCGTATTATAATTATCTATATGAGGCTTAAGCTCGGTTACGGTGACACCGGTATTTTGGTTCGGCTCGAAGGATACAATCTTACCTGTTTTGAAATTGACAAGTCTGTAATTGACCGCTTGATCCAGCTCCTGATTTGGGGAAATATCCACGATCCCGAGTATGACCGGTTTGTTGTCGGAACTGATACCTAATAGCTGGCGCTGGTCAGTTACCCTGATCCAGTTACCCTTATGTAACGCCCTGAACTCAAAGATATGTTTATAATTCAGCTGCTCTTTATACGACAGATCAGACACGAAGCCGAAAAAATGGTTTTGCATATCGATCAGTACCGGCAGGTCGTCAGGATGTATATATCTGGTAATAAATTCCAATGGTTGTCTTTTCTTTAGTTCCGAAAGATCACAGTCTATATAGTCACTGAAATTCGGCGACAAATACAAATAAGTACCCGTAGTCCGTTCTAATATCCAGACCAGACTGTTATTCACTTGTGAAAGAAGCTCAATATAAGTTCGATTCTTTTCCAGAATATCTTCCACACTTTCTGATTTGAAATCATCCATATATAAAAAACGGTGATAATTAACTATTGACGAACCATGTTACTTATTCTACTTTTGCCACAACAAATGATGTATTATACGTAAAGTTCAAAATCAAATTATAACGGCAAATATTTTTTTAGAACAAATAATAATTACTAATTACAAAATTATTTATATTTTTTTATGAGAAATAGTGGAATTTTATATTTATTTTGATTTTCATTCGTGAAATTGCTCTTAGTGTATAGGGTGCGATAGTAACGGGGGTGGTATGTTTCCCAAACAGCTTAGACAAACAGATTATTTCCAGGTAAGAAATAAAAATCTTTCTTAAAAATCGGCCAAATTCGCACTACGGATTAATTATTTCTGTAATAACGATGTATATAGGTTATTAAAATCTGTATTTCGTTCATTCAGAAAAAATATCTTCGAAAATTCTACAAAATTTGCTATTTATATTTGTACAGTTAATATAGTTTATGCTATGCATAACTATGTATTAACTATAAGTAAAAATTTGCATAAGATAGTAAGCAATGAAAATACTGATTATTGAAGACGAACGGGAACTTTCCCAGAATATAAAAAATATCTGTCCTTAGACGATTATTTATGTGAACAGGCTTTTGATCTAGAAAGTGCTATGGAAAAGATTTCTCTGTATCACTATGATTGCATTCTTTTGGATTTGAGTTTACCCGGAGGAGACGGGCTTGAAATTCTGAAAGCGCTGAAACAGTGTAATAGTGATAGTGGGGTAATTATTATCTCTGCCCGAAATTCGTTAGAGGACAAAGTTACCGGACTCAAAGTTGGTGCAGATGACTATTTGGCAAAGCCGTTTTCGCTTTCCGAATTGAGCGTCCGTATCTATGCTTTGTTAAGAAGACAGCGATTCCAGCATCAAAACATGTTGGAATCTAATAATATTGAGATTGATCTTTTATTAAAAACAGTCACTGTAAACAATAACCAGCCTGTTAATCTTACCAAGACAGAGTACGACCTATTATTATTCCTGGTAGGAAATAAAAACAGGGTGGTCTCGAAAAATGCGATAGCCGAACATTTATCAGGTGATATGGCAGATATGTTTGATAACCATAATTATGTATACGCCCATATCAAAAACCTGAAATCAAAATTAAATAATGTTGGCGGAGCAAAATATATAAAGACAGTATATAAAATCGGATATAAATGGGTAGAATGCGAAGTCTCCAAAACAAGTATTTAAGGCCGTTTCTTACCTACACAGCGATTATTATGCTGTGTTGCTCCCCAGTCTACTTTTTTATTATGAGATATATTTATCAGAAATATCTGGATGAGCTGGTCATAGTTCGCTGTGACGAATTTGTCGCCAAAATGGTTCCCATTCTCACCATCAGGGAAGCCGATACATGGGACCAATTCGATAAAAATCTACAGATTCTGACCTATAGCCCAACATATAAACAGGATGCAATGTTCGGCGCCTATCTATATAAGAGCGATGTGGATCGCCATCATAAGTTTCGTATTCTTTACAGGGAAATAAAGATTCAGAATAAACCATATATCCTGATGTGCCGCATACCGATGATGGGTAACCTTGAATTTTTTATGATAGAGGGTTTTCAATATATATTGATATTTACCATATTAATGGTGTCATTAATCTTTATCCAGTGGTTTGTTTCTAAAAAATCATGGGCACCTTTCTACAGCAGCCTGAGAAAGATAGAAAACTACAATTTGGTGCATGGTGATATTCCGGTATTTGAGCAAACTGATGTCATGGAATTCTCCCGCTTAAATGAAATTCTTATAAATCTTATTTCGAAAAATCAGCTAATATATAAACAACAAAAAGAATTTATAGAAAATGCCTCACACGAGTTGCAGACACCGTTAGCTGTCTTTCAGTCTTCACTGGATACGGTCATACATATATCAAATCTGGATGAAAAGCAGTTAGTTATTTTACGGTCTTTATATTCAACTTCTTCACGGTTGACACGCTTGAGCAAAAATTTGTTATTGTTAGCCAAGATAGATAACAATCAGTTCAAGGAAATGCAGGACGTTGATTTTGTCGACTTCCTCCTTTGTACGTATTTATCTTATTTTGGAGATCAGGCTGAAACACAAGGAATACAGAAATATCAAAAAATATATAATGAATTAACCATTAGAGCGAATAAGTCTCTCTTGGAAAGTCTGGTCAATAATCTGATGGCAAACGCCATACTGCATAATATAAGTAAAGGTGGAGCAATTATAGTTGAAGTAAAAGACAAGGCATTTACTATATCCAACACAGGCGAAGACAAGGCACTTGACCCCGATAAGATATTTAAGCGATTTAATCGCACAACAGAAGAAAAAAAGGGAAATGGGCTAGGCCTTTCCATTGTACATCAGATATGCCGATTTCATAGATGGGAATTGACATATCAGTTTCAAAAGGGTATGCATTCATTTATAGTTACATTCAGGTAAGATTAAATTCCAGCTTAATGTTATGCTCCAATCTTCCCTTACATTTTACGCTTCATAAAGTAGCTGTTTTTAATATGACTTATAATAATTTTAAAAAATAGCAATATGTTAATATTCAGTTTATTAATTCTGTGTTGATTAAAGGTTTATTTAAAATTCAAGATTATTCAAAAAAAATCAAAATTGACACCATAATTTTATTTATGAGTTTGTATTATGCTCATATTTTTTAATAAATATTAATATGGTCATGGAGTTATTCTTATTTATAGGAGGCTTAAGCTTGTCAGAATTCCAAATTCTGTTATTAGGATATAGTCTTAGTATCACTCCGGTTATCTTGGTTGTAATTTACCGATATCTCTGTAAGAAAAGAGATAAAGATAGTGAGAGGTGATCCGGTGAATATAAATGTAGCTCTGTTTTATTTATTGTCTTTGATTTTTCCAGTTATATCTCTTCGCCCGTGAAAATTTGGTTTCTTACCTGTCGGGTGCAGGAAGAGACTAGGAACTTTAACAACTATTGTATAGAATAACTGGGTTGGTTTGAAAGAGAAGCCTATGCTGGTTAACAACAAAAATAAAATGTGATGACAGAGATTCGTTATGAAACAAATGCAGAAACAACGTGGGAAAGTAGATTTCGTAGATTATTGGGACGGGAAGGCATTAACAAAAACGAATATTACATGATGCGGGTAGGTAAGTGTTGGTTCGGGTTTGAAGAAACAGCACAAATGATGATTTCCTCCTCTCTGGCAGATTACCTCTTTACCCTGACGCTTACAGGTGGCCGCCGCGTGTTGATAGGAGTGATGGACCGGAATAGGCCAATTCGTAAAATTGACGGTATATGTGTTTACCCGACCGATGAAATAATTCTGAATCACTCCATATCCAACAATGAATTGGCTGCGCTCCAGCAAATGACACAATATAAACCGGAGGACATGGAATATATTCAGATGTTGATTCAACATTTGTCAAAACCGGGGATAAATAATGATTGAAACGACCTTTGGCAATAACAGATTAAAAATAATTATATTATGCATGACAATTTCAAAAATATCCATATTGGCAAGCTAATCGGCCGATATATGCAGGAGCGTGGCATAGCTATTGAACGTGCCTCCGCTTTCCTTAAAGTCAGCGAAGAGGAAGTGGAACAAATGTATACACTAAAGTCATTGGATTGTGATGTTTTACTTCGTTGGAGTAAGCTGCTCAAATACGATTTATTCCGTATCTATTCCCAGCATCTGATATTGTATTCGCCTCAGGACGCCAATAAAAGCGAATACAAGAAGAAAATAAATACCGAACTGCCAATCTTCAAGAAGAATATCTATACACAGGAAGTAATCGACTATTTAATCGAACTGGTAGAAAGCGGAAGAAAAACATATAAACAAATACAGAACGAATATAATATCCCTTCTACCACCATTTTGCGGTGGAGAGATAAATACAGGAAGCAGGAAATTAGAGAAAATGAATAATATGGATAACAGACCATTTTACCACAAATTATATGCCGATCTCATCCGGGAAAAATGTCCGGGAAAAGAACAGGAATGTTTTTTTTATCTGCAAAAAGAGAACTGGACAGCGCTCGATGTTATCAAAGTCAATGAATTGCTTTTCGGTTCAAAGAAGAGGGCGGATCAGTCTATCGATAAAAAGCATCGTTCTTATGATCAGGAAAGTATAAAACAGATACTTATGTACCAATGCAACAATATGTTGAATAATAATGAGGTAGCCAATAAATACGGACTTAGTAGAAATACCATTGCCAAATGGAAAAAGCTTTTTCCCAATCTATGTGGCCAACCTGAGGCAGGGGTTAAATAAGATAGTAGAACAGGCCATTGTCTATAAATAAAAAAGAACAAATACGAATAGTTGCCATGACGAGAATCATTACTTGTTAATAATAACTCAATAAGGCAAGATGTGCTGTGTTAAAATACCATGCCCATATATAAATTCAAAAAAAAGTCTAAATTGTCTGTTTAACTTTGGATATAATAACATATTAATTAAAAGATTTCAAGTATGAAAAGGTTTGTTTTTATTGCAGCTGTAGTGGCGTCGTTATTTGTTATATTTCAGGCATGCAAACAAAAGCCTGGACAAAACAATGTTGTCGATACACAAAACGTCAAAAACAGTTTGGGGTGGGTAGGTTTCTATACCGGGGTTATTCCATGTGCCGACTGTGAAGGTATCGAAGTTTCAGTGGCCCTGAACGAAGACGATACCTATATAATGCATTATTATTATATAGGTAAGGAAAACAACGTAGAACCATTTAAAGGTACGTTCACGTGGGACGAAGACGGAAGCACTGTAATATTCAGCGACAAAACCATGCCCCACTACTTTAAAGTGGGTGAAAATACACTGACACAACTGGATATGGAAGGCAAGCCGATAGAGGGAGAATTTGCGGGCAAGTACATTCTTAACAAAATGGACCTCGATGGAGAACATAATTCCAAAAACAGCCTGAACTGGGAGGGCGACTATACCGGAGAGATTCCTTGCGCCGATTGTCCGGGTATCAAAGTTCTGATTACACTGAACCGGGATGAGACCTATAAGGTAAAATATACATATATAGACAGGAAAGGCGCGCCCGCTATTTATACCGGAAAGTTTAGCTGGAACAACAATGGAAGTGTAATCACGCTGGATAGTAAAGATATTCCTCCTTACTATAAAGTCGGGGAACACAGCCTTGTACAGCTTGATATAGAAGGTAAGCCGATTGAAGGCGAGCTGGCCGATATGTATGTACTGGCAAAAGAGCCTCAATAGAGCCCGGATATTGAAAACATGTGTTTTTATATCTCTTTGTTTCCTTTCCCTTGTAGCACTATTCCACGTATTCATCCTGTCTTTGACAGCAAAAAAAATCGCAGAAAAAAATACGGAGATCAGTGATCTTTAATCTTTAATTTTTAAAAGTTATGAAAAAAGTAATCGCAGGAGTTCTTATTCTCTTTAGTATAGGGATAACTCAAGTAAATGCACAGACAATCAGCGGAGGTATTAAAGTCGATGCGGATATGTCGGGTTTTTTGTTAACGAAGTTCCCCGGGGCCAAAAGCAAATTGAGATTCGGAGCTTCTCTGGGCGGATTTATGGAAATAGGATTATCCGGCAGTTTCGCCCTCCGTCCGGAACTATTGCTTAAATCTAGGCATTCGAAACTGGAATCCACCTCGGAAAATGTAAAAAACGACTATCAATATCTTGGCGTGGAAATTCCTGTCTATGCTTTGGGACAATTTCAGATGGGAGACGGTAAATTTTACGCGGGCGCCGGACCGTACATCGGTTGCGGTTTTAGCGCCAAATTTAAAGAAGGAGATAAAAAAGATGACCTGTACGAAGGCGGAATGATGAAACGCTTCGATTTTGGGGCTGGAATTCTGGCTGGCTATGAATTCAGTAACAAGATGCAGCTCAGCGCGGGATACCGGATGGGACTCACCAACCTGATTAAAGGCGGAGGTGACACAAAATTCCGGAACCATGAACTGTCACTGGGTATCGGATACCGCTTCTGATATATCTGCAAAAAAGCCGAAACCGCTACGGAATGATGCCTAAACCATCTATTTGCAAAAAGTATAGATGGTTGCAGGGTGTATTTCCTTTCTCTTATAATAAAAACAGGATGGACCAACAATGACACAACTATCAAAACTTCAGAAGGCGAAGTGGCGGCTATTGGCCGCCACTATCGTCTTTTTTCTGTTTACAACGGGAATATGCGCCCGGGTAATTATCGTCTCGGAGCGCTCGTGTGTAAATGTTGCTATACCCACCTTAAAACAGGAATATAGAGATAGTGCGGCCAATACCAGTAGAGGAATAATTTTTTCTGTATTACAACAAAACGATCAGATCGGGATTACGGATGTAAAAGATTCTGTTTATCTGGGTCTGAAATATAAGGATGTGTTTTGGAAACACACCATTGCTCCCTCTGTTCTTCTGGGGCTGGCCGTTGTCTCCGGGAAATCGGATGAAAATGTAAGGGCGATCAGAAACCGTTACACTCCCGGTTTCCGGAGCGCCCTTGACAATTATACGCAATATGCGCCCGCCGCAACGGTTTTTGCATTAAAGTTATCCGGAGTGAAGGGCAGGAATACACTGGGGCGGTCCGCTCTAAACTGGGGTGGAGGAATGGCTATTATGGGCGGGCTGGTTAATGGGTTAAAGTACTCAGCCAGAGTGATGCGTCCCTATGGTACGACGAGGAATTCTTTTCCCTCCGGGCACACGGCGACAGCTTTTATGAATGCGACGTTCATGCACAAAGAGTATGGACAGGAAAATCCGTTGTATAGCGTTTTGGGGTATTCGATGGCAGCTTATACTGGTATAAGCAGAAGTTTGAATAACCGTCACTGGCTTTCTGATATTCTGGCAGGAGCCGGGATTGGTATTTTGTCCTCGGAATTGAGCTATTTGATAATCGACAATTTCTATAAAAACAAAGGAGATTTCTTCACTCCTTTTGATGTGAATAAAGAATTGGAAAAACCTTCTTTCTTATCAATAAAATTAGGAAACGCATTTTATCTGGACGGATTGAGGTCGTTTGAAGGATTAGGGTTGGAAGGAGCTATGGAAGTTGGTTATTTTCTTAATAAAAAATGGGGGGTCGGTGGAGAATTAGGATTTATGGATATGCCTTTTAAACAGGATTTTATCGATATTTTTGATAAGGACGACGAATTACCGGCAGACATAACCAACACGCGCATGGATGTTCAGTCACTGGGTTTTGCGTCTCTGATGGTCGGAACGTATTACTCAAAAACGTTAGGAACCAAGTTTATATTGCAAGGCAAAATACTTACCGGCTTCGGAACGGGTATCGGGGGGGATATCAATATCAAGGCTGACCAGAATACAGATGGCGTAATATCGGAAGTTGATATTCCTTTTATGGAATATAAGGTAGGCAGTTCATGGATGATAGGTGGCGGAGTTTCTATTACGGGGATGGTTGCGCCTACTTTCGGCTTGTCCTTGTATGTGGATTACAAATACGCTAATCCGAAGGTCGAAACATCTGTCTCAAAATACTACGAAGATATATACGACAGGCTTCTGGATAAAGGACACTTGCCTATAAGCTCTTTATCTGCGGGGCTTAAGATCGTGTCTTTTTTTTAATTCCTATGATGGATGATACCAAAGTTGAGGCGATAAGCTTCCCAATAGCAGGTAATAAATAATTGTGGAGTCAGATTAGCACTACCGTTTTATCGTCCATGAAAAGTAGAAGATGGAAGAGCTTACAGCGGAAAATTGTACAGACAATACTATTGCTTGTGCTTTCTGCATGTAATACGACTAAAAATATTCCGGAAGGCAGTTACCTGTTAGATAATTTTTCTATCAGGCATGATACGGAGAACTCAACTTCCTATCTGGAAGATTTTGTCAGGCAGCAACCTAATTCCGGTTTTTTATTACTGGGAAAACTTCGTCTTGGTATATATAACATAGCCGGGCAGGATACGGCCAAATGGTTGAACAGGACTATCAGGAAAATCGGGCATCCTCCTGTAATATTCAGCAATAGACAAACGGCTCTTTCTATGGATCAGCTTAAAAGACAACTGAAAAATCAGGGGTATCTGAATGCAGAAATAGATACGACTCTTAAAATAAAAGGGAAAAAAATATCCGTCACCTATAATCTGAAGGGTGGCATTCCCTATCGCATACGCAACTATACCTATACACTTAGTGATACGGCTATGACCGGAATTATAAACCGGCTTCCGGTAGAACCTTTATTGGGAAAAGATGATATGTTCAATCTGGATATGATGGAACGGGAACGGTTACAAATGAGTAACACAATGCGTAATGCAGGATATTTTGACTTTTCGAAAGAATATTTGTTTTTCAAAGCCGATACAACACTTAACTCGCATGAAGTGGATTTGTATATAGACGTTTACCCACTAAAAAACGGTCAACCTCACCGGCGTTACAAGATCGATAGTGTGACCGTGGTTTCCGGTTGGAGCCCTTCGGATACAGAGGCCGATGCTACTGGCATAAATGGTATAGGGATTATACGGGGAAAAGACAATTTCTTACGAAATTCTGCTATTATCCGTAGCACTTATATAAAAAAAGGCGCTTATTTTTCTGATAATATGCTGAGTAATACGTATGATGCTTATAATAAAATGAATGCTGTAAAGCAGACTAGAATTGAGTTTGTATCATCCCGCGAAGATACTACCGTACTCGATGCTACTATTACATTACTGCCGGCAGGTATACATAAGCTTAAAGCAGGGCTTGCCGGAACGAATGCCGCCGGTGATTGGGGGATTGCCCCCGATTTAACATACCAGCACCTGAATCTTTTTAACGGGGGAGAACAATTAAATATAAAACTCAAAGGAGCTTATGAGATTATTGCTCGCGGCAGACATCGTGACCTTCTTAGACGGAGTTATTTCGAGTATGGGATTGAGTCCGGCCTTTCTTTTCCGTTGTTCTTGTTTCCATGGCTGAAAAAGAGTTGGCGCGAACATCCCTCGGCGAGTAGCAGTATTTCTATCGGACTGAAGTATCAGCACAGGCATGAATATATACGGCAGTTCTTTAATATGAAACTCGCTTATGATTGGTCGGCATATAAGGACAGGCTTCGTAGTAAACTGGAACTTAACGATATAACCTACGTCCGGATGCCATGGACATCAAAACAACGGTTCGACAGTATTTACCTCAATTCCGGCAATTCGATGATAAGGGCAAGCTTCCGGGATGAATTGATCTCATGCACGGCTTATTCGTTTACATTTACAGGCCGCCGCCGTTTTTCCCATCTGGCGCCGGCATATGTTCTCAAAGGATCGGTCGAAGTGGCAGGGCTGCTCCCACGATTGGCTACAGCTTTAGGTTGGGCTAAAAACGAGCAATGGGCAAAAACAATACTGGGTGTAGACTATGCCGAGTATGTAAAGGCTAGTGCCGATTACGCGATGACGTTCCGCTTCTCAAAGAAACATGTGTTAGCATTCCATACCATGTTAGGCGTGGTGTTTCCTTATGGCAATTCGCCGACAGTGCCTTACATGAAGCGTTTCTTTGCGGGGGGTGCCAATAGCGTCAGGGGATGGAGCACCTCCACATTGGGGCCGGGGTCGTATAATCCGTTTTTTTTCGGCGATGAGAAGATCGATCTTCTCGAACATACCGGAAATATCAAGCTGGAATTCAGTGTCGAAAACAGGCTCAAAATAAGCGACTTATTTGAATTTGCCCAGTTTATCGATGCCGGGAATGTATGGACGACGCAGGATTATGAAGGAGAGGCTAGCAGGTTCCGGTTCAACAAGTTTTATAAAGAAATTGCCGTTGCTTATGGTGTTGGGCTGCGTCTCGACCTCGGATTCCTCTTGTTTCGTACCGATTTCGGGATAAGAGCTTATGATCCTGTGGAAGACCAGTCGAATCGTTTTGTACTCTTTAAACCACGTTTAAACCGTATGGCCTGGCATTTCGGCATAGGTTACCCTTTCTGATCGGCTATGTGTATCAACGGATAGACCTTTAAAAAAGCATACGACAATTTCTTGATAAAATTAAACTATGTTTAAAATCTATACACCTGTTCTGATTTAGAGAAAGCAGCTCATACCTTGACTTCTGTATCCTTTCGTTACCTAATAACAGGGAAATTCTAAAATTCTTCAGAATTGGTTAATACTTTTGTATATTAATTATACTGGAAGTCTTAAGTAAAATCGGTGGTATGGAGAATATGAAAGTTTAGTTAAAGAAAGTGAGTGTGTTTTTTATAGTCTTAATTGCCAGATAATCGCATGTGAATGTGGTGAGGCCTTCTAACCATTGTACTAAGATAGTTCATAGTGTAGTGTTAGCGGTAGATTTCCGTAGGGTGTCCCTGGTTTGTGATGAGCCGGGGACGCTTATATATTGATAGGATGGGGAGTCTCAATGCTTTGTCCTTGCATGTAATAAGTCTTTATTTTTTATCGGGAATGATAATGACTTTTGTGTTAAAATTAATGAGTTTGCTAAAATTCAAAAAAACTTCAAAATCGTCTGCTTTCTTTGCGGGATAAATAAGATTTTTTACTGGTAAAATATATGGCACTAACTCAATCGGAATACAGAATTTTTTTTAGAAAAAACTCATTTTTTTCTGTCACTTTTTCCCCTGAAAATTTGGCGGTTAGCCTTATTTTACTAGAGAGAGAGAGAGAGAGAGAGAGAGAGAGAGAGAGAGAGAGAGAGACTAACCCTTTAAGCCCAAACCCTTTACGCGCGCGTACACGTGCATATGCATATAACAATAATTTACTAAAAAACAAGCGTTACCCTGTCCAAAAGACAGGCTTTCGATTTTACACAGGCTTTGCTTCGGCTGTGCGACATCTACTTTGCCGTGCGGCCTTTTTTTATTTACTGTTCCATGCCATGCCTGACGAATGGTGCGTTGCCCGTCATTGCGAACAAAGTGAAGCAATCCAGAAAAAAAATGAAGAACTAAGAATGAAGAATCAGGAGATACAACAACAAATTATTTAGGATTTAAAACTAAAATTTTATGAACAAGATCAGACTTACAATTATTCTAACGCTGCTTACCACCTTATGCACAGCAGCTTACGCCCAAGTAACGATCGGCTCAGGCCTTGAGGCTGCCGAAGGCGCCCTGCTGGACCTGAAAGAATATGACAATAATAATGGTGGTGACACAGCCGTGAAAGGATTGTTGTTGCCGCGTGTAGAACTCACCGAACTAAACGATATTACTGTCGGGGACATTACCGGCGTAACCTCGGTCAATAAAGGTGCGCATACGGGATTGGTGGTGTATAACATAAACCAGTGCACAGGTACGGGAGTTTATGTCTGGGAAAAGAACCAGTGGACGCCTATCGGGGCGAGCCCGGCCGAACCCTGCGTCAAGGAATATTGGGCCAAGAGCAATATCTATTGGGACGATTCGGCGCAAAGCCTGACCTTCTCGGAAACGGACGCCTCAAAAGAAAGTTTACAGGGCGTTTACTTCAAGTACGGCAGCCTGGTGGGCATATCTCCTGGGCCTACATCGACTCTTTCCACTTATAGTGCCAGTGCGGTAAGGGTTTTTATTCCGGAGATTATCAACGGGGCGTATACGGGCAACTGGCTGAAAAAATCCCCGGCAGATGCAAAAACCGCCGGCATATTCACGGGATCGACCTATGCCGACATTCCTTACGATGAGAAAATCATCCTGCAACAGGATCTGCTGACAGAGTTTGGCAACAGTGATAGAGGTCACCAGGATTATAATGTGCTGTACAGATATACGGCCGATGCCGTAGGCGCGCCTATACCTGCCGGCAGGGAATATAAGGGCGATATATGCCGGTTCCTATCGACCGTGGGCAAGGCCAAAAGCAAACTTACCCGGAATTGGGCGATGCCGTCCGGTGTGATGTTTAATTATAAGTGGGATGAAACGATCAATCAGAGGGAAACGATATCGGCAGCTTCCGTGAACGAGAACGGAACAACCTCGTTGAACGCATCGTTGCGTAAGTTTACAGACCTCAAAGGAAATCCAGCCGAAGAGATTAATCTTCCTTCTTCGGGGTCGCGCTCATACAGCGGAGCTACACTCCCCGGCGGCGGAGGCCGGACAGGCGAATCGGCGTACTACCGTTCCGCGTCCCAATATAATGATGGCTCTGATGGACGTATCCTATATTTATCATTGAACTGGAGCGGAAGTGTGTTCCAGTTCAATAGCACATACCAGTATTACCGCGATGGAGCCATGTCTGTCAGGTGCGTCCGTACCGATCATCCTGCACTCAAAAAATAACGTGTATAATTGCAAAATCAAAAAGTACGTATTATAAAAACTAAATGTGCACGAAAATATAAGAATCTGTTTAAATTTTACCCCCTTATAACCTACAAAAAAACGACCACAGTTTCGCGGTCGTTTTTTTATTCATTTGTTTATCCTACTTAATTATTTTCAGCTCCTGAATAATACGAGGACACTTCATCACTTTATCAATAGTGTAAAGCACGTAACGTATATCAACGCTGATCGTACGCTGAACAGCCGGTTCGAATAAGATATCTCCACTCAGCGATTCCCAGTTTCCATCAAATGCCAAACCAATAAGTTGAGCCTTTCCATCGAATACGGGACTTCCTGAGTTGCCTCCTGTAATATCGTTGTTCGACAAGAAATTTACATGCATCTTTCCATCTTTATCGGCATATTGACCGAAATTACCTGATTTCAGATCATCTAAAATATACTCTTGTACATTAAATTCAGGATCACCCGGAACTTGTTTATTAAGAACACCCTGCGATGTTGAATAATAATCGTATGTAACAGCATCGGCAGGTTTGTACCCCCCCACAGAACCATAACTCAGTCGCTGCGTAAAATTAGCATCCGGATAGAATGTCTTGTTCGGCTCCATTGCCATCAGTCCTGACATATAAAGGCGGTTTCCTTTACTTATCTGGTCTTGATAAGGCAATAACGAATCTCTAAGAAGCTTTAATACCGGACTAAGTGAATTAGCCAGTTCAATAGCCGGATCTGTATCGATATTTCCACTAGCCATAAGAGCCACAGCATCTTCCAGATTGGTTAATTTAGAGTTTTTATATACCCAGTCTGCATATTTCTGGTAGTCTCCACCAAACTTAACATCTATTGTGTCATAGATTGCAGGAACATATTTCGCAGGAACATTATCCCTATATATTTTCAGTAAGACAGGCATGACTTTATGATCCAACGAAGGCTCATAATCTTTATACGTCGCAGCCATGCGGGCACGCAGGTCTTCACTTTTTGCAGCAGCATCTTTATTCGAACGATTTACAAAAAGAGTCGTATTTGCTATTCCTGTAATTTCAATACCTCTATAGAATGTTTCAACCAAATATGTCTGTATTCTTATTTCTTCCATGGTCTCAGTATAGCCTTCTTTCAACAGCGGCAATGCGTCTTTATATTCTGAGTTAGACGCAGCCCATTGAGTAAAACGGCTTTCCAGATCTTCTTTATCTTTGATTACACCCAACTTGGCAATAGCCTCATTCATCCCAATCGCGTTTTTCCAATAGTTAGAACTTCCCGCATATTTAGATGCATATTTGATGCGTATTGCATCGCTTGCATTCATTGCTTTGCTCCATATTTCTTGCTTAGCTCCTCGCACTTCGATACGTGGTTTGTGCTCAGACTCCACCATTTGTTTGATACCCCATGATGGAATATAACGCTCAGTGCTACCCGGATATCCAATAGTCATGGCATAATCATTTTCCTTATATCCTTTTAATGAAACAGGAACTGAATATTTTGGCCTGTAAGGAACATTATCGGCACTATAATCGGCTGCTTTATTATCTTTATTTGCATACACACGGAATACAGAAAAGTCTCCGGTATGGCGTGGCCACATCCAGTTATCCGTCTCACCGCCAAACTTGCCCACTGAGGAAGGAGGAGTGAATACAAGACGCACATCCCTGAATACTTCATATATTACAGCATAATACTTATTATGCGCATAAAATGGAACAATCTGAGCTCTTAAAAACTTATTACCTTTATATTTTTCAAGATATACACTTGATAATGAATCTATTTTCTGATCACGAACTTCTTCACTGTCTCCTGATTGGATTGTAGCTGTAACAAAATCAGTTATATCCTCCGTTTTTTGCAAAAAGGCAACCATAAGCCCTTCAGAAGGTAGTTCTTCACTGAATGATTGGCTTACAAAACCATCCTTCAGGTAATCATGTTCCACCGAACTAAGTTTCTGGATACTACCATATCCGCAGTGGTGATTTGTAAATATCAAACCCTGATCGGACACAGCAACTCCCGTACAACCTCCACCAAAAATGACGACGGCATCTTTCAAAGATGGATTTGTTTCACTGTATATCTTATCTATGGGGAATGTAAATCCCAGCTCTTTCATGCGAGCAGCACTCTGCCTGTTTAATTCTTTTAGCAGCCACATTCCTTCGTCAGCTTTAGCACTAAAGACCAACAGAAAGGCAATAAGTGATAGTAATAGCTTTCTCATTCAATTCTGATTTTTAAATAATAACTAGCCCTTTTTTAAATATTTATTGATAATAGGAATCTCCGATAAAGGTAAATCTTTCTTTATTATGATAAATGTAAACAGTAACAGATATATGGTACGATATGCCAGTCGCAATATTTCATTATCAATATCAGGCAACATGGCTGCGAAGTAAAACGCAATAGCTATTGCAAAATAAAACAAGATATTTTTTAAATCATACTTTATCGGGAAATATTTTTGTCCCATCAGGTAAGATATGCATACAATTATAAGATTAGCGATAAGGGTTGCCCAAGCACTGGCAATATAACCATATACAGGAACGAATATAATATTTATCGCCACTTGTAAAATACACCCCAAAACAGAAAAGTATGCGCCGTATTTTGTTTTGTCTGTTAACTTATACCATACGGAAAGATTAAAATAAACACCAAAAAGTATTTCCCCTATCATAGCAATAGGCACAATGACAATGCCGACTGTGTAATTCTCGCTAATTATATATTTAAGTATATCCAGATAAAATACAACGCCTAAAAAGACTAACAATGCAAAAATGATGAAATACTTCATTGCATCAGCATAAGGCTTTGTACTCCCTCCATCTTTATTTCTCCCAAAAAAGAATGGTTCATAAGCAAAACGGAATGCTTGCGTAAACATACTGATAATAACAGTGATCTTAATGCACGCGCCATAAATACCGATTTGCCGGTTTGCTTCTGCCAAATCATCGAATATATAAGGGTATATATAAGCGACTACTCCTTGACTTATGACTCCTGCAATAGCCAATATCATCAGTGGAAAAGAATATTTCAGCATACGTTTCAACAATGAATTATCGAAACTGAGCTTCAATCCCTTCATTGTTGTAGGAATAAGTAATACCAAAACAGCCAGCGTAGAAATCAGGTTTGCTAAAAAGACATAACCTATACCAATCTCCGGATGATAGAATTTATTCAGGATAAAGCCGGGATATTCTTTATACAACCAAGGACATACAAGAAGAAACAGAAGATTGAAAAATATGTTGAAGAATATAAATGCTATTTTCAGGGAAGCAAAACGGATAGGGCGCTTCTGATATCTCAGATAAGCAAAGGGAACCGTCATAAAGGCATCCGCGGCCACGACAATAGCCATCATCATAATATGCTCCCGCTGCTCTGTATATTTCAGCCATTCCGAAATAGGAACAATAAAACTGAAACAAAAGAGGATAAATATAAGAGAACTGACACCCAATGAAACAAGAGATGTGGAATATACTTTATCCGGATTTTCATCTTTCTTGTTCATAAAACGAAAGAACCCGGTTTCCATTCCATACGTCAACAACACCCCCAGTAAAGCCGTGATAGCATATATACGACTTATTTTACCATACTCTGCTACATCAATAAAAATATATGTATGCAAAGGAACTAAACACCAATTAAGAAACCGTCCGACAATACTACTCAATCCATAGATCGCAGTATCCTTTGCCAAACTTTTCATTCCACTTCCAGCCATAAAAAATATTTTGGTAACAAAAGTAATACAATTCATAGAAAAGAGGTTTCCTTTTGTCCATTATTCCTCTTGATTTGCCAAACAACGGATGTTCAGACAACTATAAAAAACAGAACTAAATGGTATTTTTATCATATTAAAATCTAACTTTGCATAAAAAATAAACGAAATCAACTAGCCCATGAACTATTATCATTTGTCCATATTGGTACACCGCCAAGCAATTAAATATGGAAGAAAGACAGCAATTAAATACAGAAGCCCGGAAGAAAAAAAATGGAAAAATATTTCCTGGAAAAAGTTTTCTGATTATATAATGAAAACAGCCTGGGCAATGGCTGAGATGGGCATAAAAGAAGGAGATAAAATTGCTGTATATTCACAAAATACTCCGCAATATTTGTTTGCTGATTTTGCATCTTATGCTAACAGGTGTGTTTCTGTACCTATTTATGCAACATCGTCGCCCACACAGATTGAATATATAGTAAACGATGCTAACGTACATACGCTATTTGCAGGAGAACAGTTTCAATATAACAATGCGTTCAAGGTTCAACAAAAATCTTCGGTATTGGAAAAAATCATTGTCTTCGATAAGAAAGTAAAATTTCATCCGGAGGATACAACTTCCATATATTTCGATGATTTCATAGCTACAGGAGAAAACTCAAATGCTGAAGTAATGGTACGTGTACGCATGAAGGCACGCAAAGATGATGACGTTGCTTGTATCATGTACACATCCGGAACCACAGGGGAGCCTAAAGGTGTTGTCCTTCCGCATTCATGCTTCTTGCAGGTATTCCGCATACATGATATGAGATTGACGATGACTTCGGATAAAGACTTATCGATGAACTTCCTTCCTTTGGCCCATATTTTCGAAAGGGCATGGACATGCTACGCCATACATAAAGGGATGACCATTGCAATAAACCAAGACGCTAAGGAAATACAGAAATCCATCAAGCAGGTTAAACCGACAATCATGTGCAGTGTTCCTCGCTTTTGGGAAAAGGTATACGCCGGAGTGCATGACAAGGTATCCAGTTCAAAGGGTATTATGAAGTGGCTATTCACGGATGCAATCAAGACCGGGAAAAAATATAATCTGGACTATAAGAATAAAAATCTGCGAGCACCTTTAGGTACCCGAGTGAAGTTCTTTTTATATGATAATACTATATTCCGTGTATTAAAAATGGTAGTAGGTATCGAAAAAGGAAATATATTCCCATGTGCAGGAGCCCCTTTATCAGATGCCATCATCGAATTTCTGCAATCGGTAAATATCCCGATCATCATAGGTTACGGATTGACAGAAACAACTGCAACCGTAAGTTTCTATCCGGAAAAAGAGTTTGTTATAGATTCCGTTGGAACTCTTATGCCGGAAGTCGAGGTCAGGATAGATGAAAGTAACAACGAAATTCTCGTAAAAGGTAAAACCGTAATGCGAGAATATTATAATAAACCCGAAGAAACAGCAAAGACCTTCACCGAAGATGGATTTTTCAGAACGGGAGATGCAGGACGAATAGAAAACGGTGTATTATATCTCACCGAACGTATCAAAGACTTAGCTAAAACAGCTAATGGGAAATATATTGCTCCTCAAGCCATCGAAACGCGAGTGATGGAGGATAAATTTGTGGACATGATCGCAGTCATAGCCGATGAACGTAAATTTGTGAGCGCTCTCATCGTCCCCGATTACAAAGCCTTGATGGAATATGCCGAAGCACATAATATACAATATAACAAAGTAGAAGATCTCTTCTCCAATGTAGATATATTGCGTATGCTGGATGCCAGAATAGAGCTTTTACAAGCAAATTTCGCACCATACGAAAAAATCAAGAAATACAGGTTGTTGGCCGAACCATTTACAATGGGAGGTGGAGAGTTGACCAATACTCTGAAGATTAAGCGTAGATGCGTTGCCGAAAAATATAAGGACATTATAGATAAAATGTATAAGGAGTAGCCAATTTGAAAATTTAGAATCTTTGAATTTTGAGATCTTAAAATTTTGAAATCTACTTTATGGCCGGTATATACATACATGTTCCCTTTTGCAAGACCAGATGTATCTATTGCGATTTCTATACTCGTACAGATATGTCTTCGAAGCATAATTATGTATCAGCTATATGCCGGGAAATAGAATTGCGGAAGGAATATATCGGCGATGAAAACATCGAAACTATCTATTTCGGAGGGGGAACGCCATCCCAATTAGCTAAAGACGATTTCGAGCAGATATTCGCATCTATATGCAGGAACTTCAAAGTGTCGGAAGATGCCGAAATAACGATGGAAGCCAATCCTGATGATTTGAGTGACAGGTATCAGCAAATGATAAGAGAGTTCCCATTCAACCGGCTTAGTATTGGTATACAAAGTTTTAACGACAATGAACTTCTGTTCCTTAAGCGCAGACACTCATCACAAAAAGCAAAAGATGCGGTGAAATCGGCTAAATCCGGTGGATTTGATAATATCAGCATCGACCTTATGTATGGGCTTCCCAAACAGACATTGGATATATGGAATAGAAATCTTGACGAGGCTTTAGCTCTCGATATTCAACATATATCATCTTACCATTTGATCTACGAACAAGGTACACGGTTATATCGCCTTTTCAGGTTGGGAGATGTAAAACCTGTGGATGAAGATTTGAGCGTGGAGATGTTTTCTACTATGATAGACAGGTTATCATCTTCGGGATTCGAGCATTACGAAATATCCAACTTTGCAAAAGATAAATTATATTCGAGGCACAATAGTTCATACTGGCTGGGAGTAAAGTATCTCGGACTAGGCCCGGCTGCACATTCATTCGACGGACAAAATCGTGCATGGAATATTCCTTCTATATCGAAATATACAGAAGGCATCAGTTCAGGGAAACTTCCATTGGAAATAGAATATCTCGATGAAAACACCCGCTATAATGATTTTATATTAACCGGGATGCGGACAATGTGGGGTGTAGACCTTAAAAAACTGGAAAAACTTTTCGGTAATCAGAAAAAAGAATATTGTCTGAAAAATGTCCGGAAGTATATGAATCAAGAATTCGTAATCCAATCGGATGATAAACTAAAGCTAACCCGAAAAGGAATATTCATTTCAGACGGTATTATGAGCGATCTGATGTGGGTGGATTAAGAGCCTGTTTAAATTTTACACAAATATTTTACAATATAGGTCAAGAAACAGGCTTTAAATCAGCCCTCTGGACTTGAATTCCAGATATTTATTCATTGAATCTATTGTCAGGTTCTCCGGCTTTGATAAAATTGTATGAATTCCGTATCTGTTCAGTTCCTTTACAATAAGGAATTTATCATTCGACAACTTTTCAGCCATTCCTTTCCTAAACATTTCTTCCATGTTTGCAGGAGTAGTATCAAGTACCTCGTTGAACTCCGAATTAAGGAAAAAAGCAACTAGCACCAGATGATCTTTAGCCATATGGCCCAGATACTTCAATTGGCGGCGCATACCTTTTACAGTCTCAAAGTTAGTATATAGAATAATCAGGCTGCGCTGGGACAATTTACGGCGAACAGTAACATACAATCGCTCATAATCAGCCTCTTTAAAATCTGTTTTCTGAGCATAAAGGGTCTCCAATATTTTATTCCTCTGACGACGTTGCTTGTCTGCCGGAAGTATTTCATCTATATCTTTCGAAAATGTAATCAGTCCGGCTTTATCGCCTTTATTCAGGGCTGTGCTGCATACCATCAATGTCGAATTTATAGCATGGTCGAGCAATGTCATCCCATTGAACGGCATTTTCATTGTTCGCCCTTTATCTATCACACAATATACAGGTTGCGACTTCTCTTCCTGATAAGTATTTACCATGAGCTGATTAATGCGCGCAGTAGCCTTATAATTAATCGTACGGGGATCATCTCCCGCCACATAATGTTTGATCTGGTCAAACTCTGTGGCGTGCCCTATCCGTCGTATTTTCTTAATTCCGTAATCTGTCAAACGGTGCGAAGCCGCCAGTAATTCATATTTACGCATCTCAATGAAAGACGGATAAACAGCGACTTCTTTCCCCACATCGAATATATAACGTCTGGAAACAAGCCCAAGCAAGCCACTTACATATACATTTACAGCCCCAAACCGGTAAACGCCTCTTTCGGTAGGTCGTAAGTCGTAATAAAGCACTTCCGATCGGTCTACTCCCAAATGTGTTTTAAACGTTAAATTTCGTTTCTGAAACTGAAAGGGAACTTCCTCTACAATATCTATACCTATTCTGAAAGGATACCTGTTGGTAACAGACAACAATACTGTATTTACATCACCATTTGAAAGTCTGTCCGGACAGCTTCGGGATGCCTGTATACCTCTGGACTGCATATATAAAGTGATAATATCCATAAGCAAAAACACACTGCCCACACCTATACCGACAAGCACAACAAACAGATAATGCTCGAAAACAAAGCATACGAAAAGCGCCAGCACACATAGTGCCAGACCTATGAATAAACGATTTGAAAGATACAAGCTCTTAAAAAAAGGTATTATCGGGGAACTTCCGCTTTGTCTATCAGTTGGCATATGATCGTATCGGTAGATGTACCGTCCATTTCTTTTTCAGGTGTTAATAATATCCTGTGTCTGAGCACAGGAACGGCTACTTCCTTAATATCATCCGGTGTGATAAAATCTCGTCCGCGTATTGCTGCCAATGCTTTCGACGCATTCAATATAGCCAAGGAAGCACGAGGCGACGCACCGAGCGTTATCCACGGGCTTTGGCGCGTTGCTGCCACAATCTGGGCAATATACTCTAGCAAATGTTGCTCTACCAGGACTTTCTCCACAGATGAACGCAAAGACATCAATTTTTCAGATGTAAGAACGGCATTGATACCAATATCGGCAGATAATTGGCCCTTGTTTTGTCTGTCTAAAATATTGATTTCATCGACAATATTCGGATAATCTACCACTATTTTGAACAGAAACCTGTCGAGTTGCGCCTCCGGCAAACGATATGTTCCCTCCTGCTCTATCGGATTCTGTGTAGCCATCACAAGAAACGGGTAACCCATTTTGTATGTTGTTCCGTCATTTGTAACCTGACGTTCTTCCATCACTTCAAACAAAGCGGCTTGTGTTTTAGCCGGTGAACGATTGATCTCGTCGATAAGCACAATATTAGAAAAAACGGGCCCTTTTTTAAATTCAAACTTACCCGATCCGGGAAGGAATACACTGGTTCCTAATACATCCGAAGGCATCAGGTCGGGAGTAAACTGGATACGGCTAAAGCCTACATCTATAGTCTTAGCTAACAATTTTGCCGATAATGTCTTAGCAACCCCCGGCACTCCCTCTACCAAGACATGGCCATTGGCCAGTATAGCGACTATCATCTGCTCGATCAACTGATGTTGCCCGACAACAACGCGTCCTATCTCATCTTTTACGCTCTGAACACTTCGGCTCAATTCGGAGAAATCTATTCTCGACTGGAATTCTAAATCTGACATATCTTAATTATTTGTTTTTAGCTTTTTTATAAAATTCTTCCAGTAAACTATTATATTTCAAAAAGGTGTCATTTGAAATATACACTAAAGTAGCTATATCTTCATACAAAAGAAACAAGTTATTTAACTTTTCCACCTCAAGCCCCGATTTTGAACTGAGAACAGTAACAAATTCATCATTAATATTTTCGGTAGACAAATAGTAATTTTTCCTGATGAAATCGAGAAAATACGCATGACGTTTCTCTGCAATATCCTTAAAGTCCTTTTTTCGGTAATATAGATTACTTATAGTGCTTAAAAATTCCAAAGACGAATTGACAGGCGGATTTATCACCGGAATAGCACGCTGTGTACGCTTCGCCCTGAATATCATAAACAATAGCAAACCTATAATCACTATATAAAAAGCTATACGCAAAGGAATGCTGTCAAATATTACCCTGAACTCACTATTCTCTCCTATCGCACCTTGCTTCTGATATTCATCCCAGACGATTTTACTGTTTTTGGGTAAATAAGACAAACTTCGGAAAGCAAAATCGTACTTGTCAATTTGGAGCTGACTTATATTGGCAAAAGCGGATGGTAACGTATGCAAATAGAAATGCCCTTTACCATAGTTCACTTCTACAAAGACTGTATCCCATTTAGCATTAAAGCCTAAAGCCCGTACCGCAAAACGGCTGTCTTTTTCTGATGTCAGTTTCATCTGAGCATAGACACTCTCAAATCTGTATTTTTTTCCAGGGGAATCTACCAAAGAAAATATAGTATCTGACGGCTGCTTTATTCTATCTACCTTGATTTTCAGTGTGTCCAACAGATTTTTTGAAAAAGATTCTGCTGAGATAAACACATCGTTACCCAACCCGACAAAATCCAGTAAATATTCTAAATCCAACTTATCAACCGAGAATGTTCTATTTATAAAAATATATGATGTCGTGTCATTCAAAGATTCTAAATCCCTATACCATGCTGAGGGATCAGCTTTTGCTGCATCCAACCATTTAGCCAGGTTATCAACATATCGTTTTGCTTCATATAGCCCGGTGCCGGTATGTTTTTTGTACAAATCAACAGCCGACAATGTATCTCCCGCTTCGACCAACACAATTATAGAGTCTCTTAGTTCCTGATCTTCCACAGAGCTTGAGTCATCGCCGTCACCATCATTATAGGCATACGATTCATCATATCCGAAATAATCATCTACATTTTTCTTCAGATTATTATAAATAGGCCTGCGAGTAGAACGTATATTATTCTTATCAAATATGTCGCCCAAAAGCTGATATGCGATATACGTACCATAGGGATCTGTCTTTGAATTGATAAACGTAGGAGACCAATCCAACGGTTTCGGCTTGTTCGACTCGGCTATAGACATCCCAATCATCATCAAGATAATCACCACAATCAGTATTATGTATTTCTTATCTTTCATTGGCTATCATATTGCTAAAATCGTTCAAACGCGATGATATCTCAGAAAAACGAGTTTCCTCCACAGGGAATTCACCATACCATACATAGTCGAATATAAGGGTAGTTTCTAAGAACTTAGTACGCAGATTATCATTACTTATCTCATACTGATAACTATAGTTAGTCTTATTGGCATTCCATGTTATTACTTCCTTATCCGAAAGTAACTTCAAATTCTTGAGATATAAGAAACGTATAGCTAACCGGTAATTTTTATTTTGTAAAGCATTCGATATAAGCACATCGAAGTTCATTTCATGCACATTTTCGGTATAGATATCAATTGCGGGCGTATCTATTTTTGTCTTACCTAAAACCGTTCGGTAATCAACACCTATGAGTTTCATCAACAGCAAGCATACCAAGAGAATACATACCATGATGACTACAAAACTCAAAGCTCCTGAGGATGCAACTGTACTAAATACATTCCCTATAAACTCACTGATATCATACCACAACTTATCCCACCAAGATATTTGGATTCCCTGTTGTTTGTTTTTTGCATAATCGAAACGTGAATCTTTCTTAAATTCTTCTATTTTATCCTTATCCGGAATACGAATATCAACAGGCCGAGACTCAACAATAGACTTGGATACGCTATTTATCGAATCATTCTGGCCTGCTAACGAAGCACAAAAACACAGCAAGAGCATCAGAATAATGCTCTTAACTGTTAGTTTTATATTTATTGATTTATGGCGCAATTTATAGATATTAATATTGAGGCCCTCCGATATTATCTATATCAGACTCCATATCAAGACCTTCCAGTTGATTTCTGTAGCTGAAATACATAACACCTCCGGCAATGTACACAATCGGATACACCAATACATCACCAATTCTGGCGATAAAGGACGTTATATATACAAACACATCGCTAGTAAAAAAGTCTATCTGCATGAACGATCCCATAGTAACCAATAGTGTAGGGATGGCAAATATAAGGCTTAAAAGAAAAGATATGATACCAAATACAATAAGATATCCAAGTGT
Source organism: Prevotella sp. (assembly GCA_031271965.1). GTDB lineage: Bacteria > Bacteroidota > Bacteroidia > Bacteroidales > Dysgonomonadaceae > Dysgonomonas. The sequence goes on from JAISUS010000009.1 coordinate 50,555, forward strand.
TACCCACCAGTTTCCTTTAACCAATTCGTAACTACGTTGCAGGCTGTCCACTACGCCTCTATCTTCCACAATATATACGTACATATAGAAGTACAGATAGACAGCTATAATAATACCCGGAATAATACAAAGGACAAAACCTATAATCATCAAAACAGAGTAAATTATAGAAGCCGCAAAAACAGGTAGAATGGAGGCAAACACTTTAGGCCAAACATTAGCTGTATTTACTTTTCCATCTGCTGACTTAGCATATTCTGCCATATAGCATGTCGTGTAAAGCATGACAATAAATAATGACAGCCAAACTAAAAAGCTGGACAGGAAAAATTTGAATGTAAATAATTCAGCATAAGTCACCCAAGGGTTGCCATAGTCGATCTGAATATCACTTGTATTAGGCTGAAGATAAACAGCAAGCAATATAACAGGTATAACTAAAAGGAGAGGTTTTAAGATTGCTCCATAATTTTGCTTAATGAAGTTTAGCGTAGTATCAAAATTACCGCTGAAATCCCGGGTCTCATACAATTTGATCTTTTCCATTGCGTTTTTTATTTAAATAATAAGGATAATAAAAGAAATACCATATAATGAACAAGGCTGAAAGCCAGATTATTATCAGATTGAAATAGACCGGCATTTCGGTCAGACGAGTCAGATAACTCTCAATAAAAGCGGCAACAAGAAATACCGGAATAAGTCCGATCACAACTTTTACAGCGTCCTTTGCTGCCTTCTGTATCGAATAAATCCGTTTATAGGTTCCAGGAAATAAAATACTGTTTCCAAGTATCATTCCAGCCCCTCCTGCAATTATTATAGCTGAGATCTCTAATGTCCCATGCAACCATATAGACATTGCAGAAGTCAGCAACAGCCCCTTTTTATAAAAGAAATATTGAAAAACCCCCAGCATTATACCATTCGAAAATAATACCCAGACTGTACCGACAGAACAAATTATACCAAAGATAAAGGCTATAAATGCCACTTTGATATTATTGGTAGATATAAAGAAAAACATGGGAGCCTGATCTGTACTTTTATAGATGGCCATGGGATCACCACTTTCTATATTCTCCAGCGTCTGGTTTACATAACCCGGACCAAGTATGAGACTGGCAAAGGTAGAATCCTGTTGTTGAGAAAAAACGCCAAGCATAACACCTGCCAACATAAAAATAAAAGAGTAAAGCATGTATTTCCGATACTTGTACATGATAAGAGGTAACTCTTCTATCCAAAAACGCAAAAAACGGTTCTTCTCCTTTTTACGATATTGATATATATTAATGAAATATCTTGCGGTAAGCTGATTCAGGTATCTAACCGTCTGAGATTTAGGATAAAAAGTCCTTGCATACGAAAGGTCGTCCGTAAGTTCGATAAAATTATCTGCTAATGCTTCAGCCGAAATATTTTTATGTTGAGTCTGGCTATCAATCTTTTGCCATTTCTCTTTATTCTGTTTTACAAATGCGGCTTCTCTCATCAAACAATGACCCAATATTTTAGTTTGTTACACAAATATAGTTCTTTGAACAAAAAGAATGAAAAATTAAACTAAAAATCATTCAAATAAATTAAATTTGTCATTTATCCTTATTACTAGCATGAATATTGAAGTTCAAACGACACAAAATGTCACTATCGACTACGAAACAGCGGGAGTAGGCTATCGTATCCTAGCCTATATAATTGACTGGGTTGTTATTATCATATGGTATTTGGGTTGGGCTGGTATGGTCTCATTAGCAGGAGAAAGTTTGTTCAGCGCTTTTTCAGAAAATGAGCTTATGATCTTCTTCGTCATAGTTATCACTTTTCCCATTCTATTCTATGATTTATTAATGGAAACGTACAATCATGGACAAAGCATAGGTAAGATGATTGTCAAAATACGGGTAGTAAATGTAGATGGTACTGCACCTTCAGGCACTTCATACCTGCTTAGATGGTTATTCAGATTGGTAGACTTTCCTCTTACATATTGGCTGCTTGCTGTGATAATGATAGCTGTCACAAAAAAATCCCAACGTTTGGGTGATTATCTGGCGGGAACAACAGTTATAGATTTGAGACTGGATGCTAAAAACAAACAACTGAATCTTGCGGATTTAGATTTTCATGAAGATTATAAAGTCTCATACTCTGACATACTAAATCTTTTATCAGACAAAGACATACAAACCATTCGTACAATTATTGACGACGAAAAGATGCAGTATAACGAATACTTCAATCAACGTTTAGCAGACAGAATAAAATCAATTACAGGCTACGCCTATGACGGACCGGATAGAATATTTCTTCGAAAAATAGTCAGCGATTACAATTTTCTAGCTTTACAGGAAGTGTAATGTTTATTATATTGATTCACCTTCTTTTATTCGCTTGAGATGGCAAAACAGGAGCTTCCCTTCTTCGTCCCGCAGATGCATTCCGTTGCCCTCGCAATAACGAAAATGCTTACAATCTTTACACTCGCCTTGCTTCATCCATTCTCTATTCCTAAAAGGTTGATAGCGATTTGACCACACTTCCCAGAAATCATCTTTATATATATTTCCCTGTGTAAAGTTCGAACGAAGGTTAGGGCATGCAGAAATAGAACCGTCAACAAGAATGGAACCAATATTAATCCCTGCATGACAAAAATAAAAATGATCGCGAACCTCCGTTTCATATTCGCCTAGAAAACCTTCACAACCATAGCTTAGGTCTATGGCTTTCTCTTTTCTGGTATTTTTAATAAAGTCAAATAACTGTTTGAATTGTTGCGGAGATAGCTGCAAATCTTTATGGCGGGCTGCACGCCCGATAGGAAATACAGTAAATATCCGCCACTTTTTCACACCTGTTTTTATCAATAGGTCTTTGAGAAAATTCAATTGAGAAAATGTATTGGATGTGACGCATGTAACGACATCAAATACAATATCGGTTTTGGTCAACATCGAAATTGCATTAAAAGCCTGCTTAAAACTATTTCTATTGCCCCGCATCGTATTATGAGCCTCTTCCAATCCATCAAGACTTATAGTTACAGCGCTAAGGCCTGACTTTAACAGATTTACCAACCTTTTTTCTGATAGCGCTAGTCCATTTGACACAAAACCCCAAGGATATTCACGATTGTAAAGCTCCTGTCCACACTGTTCAAGATCGTTGCGCATCAAAGGCTCACCGCCGGTTATCACAATCATTGTTTCATGCGTATTTACATGAGGAGTGATACTTTTATCTACTGCTTCAAGAAAATCCTTCAACGGCATATCTGCCTGACGCATATTTTTGTGGCAATCGCTCCCACAATGCTTACACGCCAAGTTACACCGCAAGGTACACTCCCAAAACAAGTAATTCAGCTTATGAGCAATAGCCTCGTTTTTCTTATAACGACGAAACAGTTCCAGCCCAAGCCTCTTTTTCAGAGATATATCCTCTACACCTTTCATTTTTTATCCGTCACTGGAGAAAGTTTCACTTTACCTAAGTCTTTGGTGGTCTCTCCGGCATACCACCCTTCTTTTTCGCCAGTGAAGCTTGGATTTTCGAACCGTACTGTGTCAATAGTCAACCCATAATTTCCATTTTGCGCAGCATCGGTATCTTCATACTTAATGACAAATTTTTGAGACATAGGAAAATCTGTGATACTCAGATCGAATCCCCCTGTATTATTGGTCACAATACTATCAACGTAATATGTCTTCTTTATTCCTGCACCGTCCACGTATGGATGACCAATTGCAACCTTAACACCACTAACAAGTTTAGATTCATTGGTTTTATCTACAAGTGTCCCTTTTACTTTAAATTTTGCGCTTGGAACTCCATATTCAGCAATACTACTACCGCCGCCTTCCGGGTCACATGAAGTAAAGCCTAACAGAAGTAGCAAAAAAGAGATTATCTTGGAATATAAAGAATATGCTTTAAATTTCATAGCTACCTAAATTAGATGTTATTTCTTATCCTCTTTCCGGCTGATCGTCACCTTGCCTAAATCTTTGACAGCCTTGCCTTCGTACCAATTGCCACTTCCACCAGAAAAATTAGAGCCTGTAAAATCAATGGTATCCACCCTCGTTTCAAATATCTCTTTTTCAGAATCTTCAATCTTTAATACAAGTTTACGAATGTCTGGATAATCTCTGATATCGACTTCAAACTTTCCATCTTTACCAGTATAAACACTATCTATATAATAGACACCCTTAACACCGTCTTGTTCGGATGGTAGCCCCAAAGCAGCTTTTATATTCCCTATCGAATTTTCGGTTTCAGCATCAACCACTTGCCCTTTCACTTTAAATTTTGCACTTGGAACACCATACTCATCTTTGGGATCGATAAAACTACATGATGAAAAGCCCAGCAGAACAAGTAAGAACGAAATAATTTTTGAATAAAAAGATATAACTCTGTTTTTCATAGCCATATTATTAGAGTTTATATATCTATGATGTTAGCTTGACCTAAAAAGCTGCACAGGCTACTTCGTTTTTCTCCTGATTTTTTCATCTTTTTCTATCGTCACTTTAGTGGCTGCTTTTGATGCTTTAGAAATCCAGTAGAAAACTTGTAAATCCAGCTGAAAATAAAGAGCAAACAGCAAAAACAGATATACATAGTTAAGCTTTCATACACAAAATGTGAATCATTCCTGATAAAACAGAATTTTGTGACTCATATCCGTTCACAAAATTCTATAGAGATGAAATTTAGTACATCGATGCAACAATAGCATATGTATACGGGCTTGCGGTTCCCAATATAACATACTGCACTTGCCATATATTGGCGTCTCCCGGATATGCAACCCAGAACTCGTTCCGTTCCGAATTATTCATTGTCGTTGTGATGCTCTGATAGGTTGACCAGTTGGAGTTCGTGAACGTCTTTGACGAGTTTGATGTATAATCATAACCTTTAGAATTCCAAAATTCTCCCATATGAAAAGCTATTGTGACATTCGATCCCGGATCTTCAGCCAGTGCAAATTGCGGCCACGATGTCGTACCGGAATCCGGATTTAATCGGAATTTAAACCGGCCGAATACGACTTCTTTTGCCCCGTCGGCAGTACTGCCTGTATACAAAATTTTCTTCACTTGTACCCCTGCGGTTGGAGTGAAGGGTTGCATCATTGTCCAGATAGGACTGGCAGCAGTACCCGAATTGTAGTAATAAGCGTTAGCTGCCAATCCGCTGGCCGAACTTGTATTAAAAACCAACAATCCGGATGCAGGACTGGATATGGTAATACCATCGTTAAGCCCTGTAAGCGACACCCGCGGAGGAAGAAATCCTTTGTTTGTCGCTCCTAAATCCAATACGGCTGACGGATCGGGCGAGACGGTTCCTATACCGATATTTCCATCCCGGGCACCTGCTACACCTGATGTGCCGACTATTTTAATCCATCGGTCTCCGTCCCAACAGTAAAGGCCTTCCGATAATGGAAGGGACGCATTCAGATTATAAACCATAATGCCCCTGTGAATTTTTTGTTGTGTCGGGTCTGTTGCATCTGTGGAAGTTAACAAAGGCTCTAGCGAAGTCAGACTGGTCAGCCGGACACGTGGAAAGATAATACCTTTGGTACCGGTTTCTATCCCGTCGGAATCTTTCTCTTTCAAATCCAGAAGAGCTCCGCTAGCCGGAGGATTCCCGCAACCAATAGTAACTTGTGGCTGAACGTTTGATACAAAAAAACTGAATATAAAAATTAAAGAAAAACATAGATTTGACCTGACTCGGCCTAGTTCTTGAGGAAACTTGTACGCCATATTGTGTAAGTTTATAGGTTATGAGTACTAATCATTAAATAGATTATATTATTGAGTATTTTTTGATAACTTTTGAATAAAAAGATATAACTCTGTTTTTCATAGCTATTTATTAGAGTTTATATCGAAGCCATCTTGACTTTTTATTTTCATTATATTTACGTATCCATACATTACTACTATTATAGTGGTAAATATCGCAAAAAAAAATACGACGTTACAACAGTTAATTATAACTGTTTTTTACAACTATTCTCCGTGAAATTATTTGGAATTTGAGATATACAGCGAGCAAGGTATACCAAAAGTATTATAGGAAGCGTTAATAATTTGTTGTTGGGCTATCACAAAAGTAACGCTTCCTTATTTTTTCCGGTTGCTAAGAGCCTGTTTAAATTTTACCAAAATATTTTATTATAGATTCTTTTTCGTTCATTTTTAGTCTCTTTTTGGATAGTTTTTTCTTCCCCGAAGTGATAATAGCGGGCTATTTGAACTGAGGGAATGAAAAAAATAGCCAAAAAGAGCTCTAAAAATTTAAACGAATAAAATTTAAACAGACTCTAAAAGTCAAGACGACTTCATATCTATAATATTAGCTTTACTTAAAAAGCTGCACAGGCTACTTCGTTTTTCTCTCGATTTGCTTATCTTTTTCTATCGTCGCTTTAGTAGCTGCTTTTGGTGCTTTAGGTTTCACCGGTGTTTTAGGTGTTGATTCGGCTTTTGGCTTATCCAATAGGGTCTTAGCCGTTTTCGTCAATTTAGATTCTAACTCCTCAACCTGACCTTCCAGACGATCTATTTCATCAGCTTGATTATGTATAGTCGTGAGTAAAGCATTCAGCTCTTCATTTTCTATAGAACTAGGAAATTCAGACGCCACTCTTTCTTTAAAATCACTCAGTACGTTCATATATGTATTAAAAGCCTCATAAGGCGAAGAGTATGGACTGAATGGCAATGCATTTTTTGTACCCATATAATAGAAATGATCGCTGGATTGCAAATATGTCCAATCTTGCAACAAGCGTCTCGATTGGCTCATGCTAACCCGTTCTGCAACTTCGTATAATTTATTGAAAGCTTCTTGTTGCAATGTATTCCCAAGCCAAGGGAAGATATCCCTCTCCTCTCCTACCCAAGATACAGGATGCATAGATGATATTTTATCCACAGGTTTCATTTTAGCTAAGACTCCCGACGGTGTGGCAAATCCTATATTCTTTTCTGCCGCAAAACGAGGCAATGCCCTCATAAAATCGAAAATACCAGAACTCTTTTTCTGGAAATTACCTAATGCTTCATAATTCATAAACAGGTTTATAACTTGTTCCTCTTTAGGTGTGGAAGCAATCCAATTTATAAATTTATCAGCAGTAAGAGGATATTCACTCCACTCATAGTTTGAAAAACGTGTTGCTATATCATCACTGAACTTAGGATTTCTCAACAATAATTTCAGTTTAGGCTGTTCTGCCGATTGATAAACGTAGTTAGGACTTTTCCATCCCAACGTTCTTTTGGCCCCGGGCATTAAAATACCCGTAAATCCCATATCGTATACCAGATTTGCTATTTCGTCAGAAAATATAAGTTCTGTATTTCTGAATACTTTTGGCCGTTGTCCGAATAAGCTTTCAATCTTATCATCATGCTCTTTCACCTGTTTTTTAAATTCTTCGGGATTAATCAGAGATGCAAGAGAATGGCCTTGTGTTTCGGACAAAAACTCAACACAACCGGTATCAGCCAATTCCTTGAAGCCATCAATTACTTCAGGAGCATATATCTCCATCTGATCCAAAGCAACACCTGATATGGAAAATGCAACTTTAAAAGCTCCATTAGTTTCCTTTATCATTTCAAGCAAAAGCCTATTGGCAGGGATAAAAGAAACTTGGGCTATCTGCTGCATAAAATCCTCATTGGCAAAATCATCATAATAATAATGATCGCCTCCGATGTTGAAAAATCTATATCTTTTGAGCCTATGAGGCTGATGTATTTGAAAATAGAAACAAATATTTTTCATATATGGTTATTTTATTATTAACATAGATTATCGTATATATTTCTCACCTTCTGTCCGGCATATTCCCATTTTATCTCATCAACTTCTTTTTTGCCTTCCACACTTAAAAACTCGGACATAGCATCATAGGTACAGATGGAATAAATGGCATCGGCCATTGCCTCAACATCCCAATAATCGACTTTGACTGCTTTGTCTAATATTTCGGCACAACCGGATTGTCTAGATATGATCGTCGGGATATTGCATTGCATTGCCTCGAGAGGAGATATACCGAAAGGCTCTGACACAGATGGCATTACATACACATCACTCCGTTTAAGCATTTCATAAACCTGCTTTCCTTTCAAGAATCCCGTAAAATGGAACCGATCCGATATTCCCTTCTCGGCAGCAAGATAAATCATCCGTTCCATCATATCGCCGCTTCCGGCCATCACAAAACGAATATGTTTAGCTTTATCTAATACACGCGCGGCAGCTTCTACAAAATATTCCGGCCCTTTTTGCATTGTTATACGCCCCAGAAAAGTAACAACTTTATCTTTTGTCCCCTTTTCGGGATTTATAGCCAATATTTCAGCGCTCAACGGCTCAACGGCATTATGGACAGTGGTAACTTTTGCCGGATCCTGATGATATTTTTCGATAACAGTATGCCGGGTAAGATCACTCACACATATAATATGATCTGCATAGTCCATACCGTTTTTTTCCATCTGGTATACCTGAGGATTTACATTGCCACGGCTACGGTCAAAGTCGGTAGCATGTACGTGTATCACCAAAGGTTTACCCAATATATTCTTTGCGTGAATACCTGCCGGATATGTAAGCCAGTCGTGCGAATGAATAATATCGAAATTGTAGGTACGTGCTATAACTCCGGCAACAATAGAGTAGTTATTGATCTCCTCCAAAAGATTATCGGGATACCTGCCGGAAAATTCAATGCAACCCAGATCATTTGTATGTAAATAATTAAAATCGGCATAAATATGATCCCGCAAATTATAATATTCCTGAGTATCCATATATTTAGACAACCTTTCGCTAACAAAATCCCAATGGACATCACGCCAAGCGACAGGTGTATTAGAAGCTCCTATTATTTTTAAAAAACTCTGATCCTCATCCCCCCATGGTTTAGGTATCACAAATGTTATATCCATATCAGGTTGCATAGCCATTCCCCTTGTCAGTCCGTAGCTGGCAGTTCCTAATCCTCCTAAAATATGTGGGGGAAATTCCCATCCAAACATTAATGCTTTCATATATTGATTACCTCAATTTCTAATAATTAATATTCGTCGACAAAAGCTTTTTGCATATTTAATGCAGATATTACTTCGCCAACATTCGTCGCATGCGAAATAGCCCCATGCCCTAAATATGGTATACTACCATCATAAACAGCAGATAATGAACCCACACAATCGTTTGCCATTTCATCCTCTACATCAATAAGCAACCTGTCTAATAAAGAATACCCGCTCCTCTGAAACACCTTTACATATGCTTGCATATACGGACTCAACAGCCATGGCCAAACCCCGCCATTATAACTACTATAGATCTTATCATATTGAGATCCTTCGTAACGAGGACTAAAGCCAATACTTTTGGGACTCAACGAACGTATTCCTTTTGGTGTAAGTAATTCTTTTGTTACTATATCCAATATCGATTTGCTCTGGCGCCTGTCTAAAAGAGGATAATCGACAGCTATTGCCAATAACATATTGGGCCTGACACTCCAGTCCACATAGTTACCAACTACATAATCATATAAATAACCTCCATCGTTAAGGAATGTTTCTAAAAAAGATTCTTTTGTTGAATTTGCCAACGAAGACATTTCTTTTTCGAGTTCAAAATTATTCGTTGTTTTAGCTATTTCCTGATTAAACATCAACGCATTGTACCAAAAAGCATTAACCTCTACCAAACATCCTGTACGTGGTACTTTATAAATATTATCGGCAGACGGCTGGTGCATCCAGCTAGGGTAATCCACTCTGCTATCTACACTTAAAAGGCCATTCGCCAAAGGTTTCAGATTCGGATGTTTACCCTCTTGAATAAATTCAACGATCTTGCTAACCAACGATGCATATTTAGCATAAAAACGTTCGTTGTGGCTAACAGAGTATTTCTTCAATGCCCGAACCAACCAAAGCAGTACATCTGCTTCACCTATATCTTTAAGAAATCTTCTTGTTATTGGCTTAGCATCCATCAACTGCTCTACAGCCGGAACCGCAGTATCCACGACTTCTTCAAAAGCACCCTCTTTATCGATTTGTAGTGTTAGTCCATTTAAAGACATGAACTGATCCCTGGCCCTAACTTCTCCCCAAGGATAGCTATTCAATAAATACAGTTCACCCTTAGACGGACGGTAGTAGAACTGATGACCTGAATTTTTGAGACAGTTATAAAACGACGAACGAGGTGTGCGTTCTTTTATCCCCTCTTCGAATAAAGCTGGCAAATCAATTGTATTTTCACTTAAAACATCACTAGCCGAAAATATAATAGATTCTCCTTTAACTATAGGAAGTTCAAAGTATCCGGGCACATATAAATCTTCTTTGTAAGGCATGCCATCTTCCATATCTTTTTGGTACTCTATGCCTTTATACCAATTAGGCTCAAAAACAAAGTTCACTTTTTTACTGAATTGCATAAAAAGATCCGGATATCCACTATACATACACATGCTTATGCCATTTTCAACCTCTTTATACCCATGCTCTGCAACAGTATTTTCTGCAGTAAGCTGATTAATCTCACGAAACGCAAGAAAAGGCCTGAACTTCATAGTCGTTGGCGAATGGGCATCCAGTAAAGTATAGCGTATATAAATAGTATTATCCTTGAGTGAAAACATTTTCTCTTTAGATAAGACAACTCCTCCAACTCTGTATATTGTACGAGGCATTACATCACAACTGAATTCACGAATATATTTATGTCCCATAGGACTAAAATTATTCCCATCATACTTGTGAATGCCCAAATTAAAGTCTGCACCATGCTGTATTACTGTTTCATCGAATGATGATAGAAGAACATGGTTCGAATTTCCCAATTTAGGAACCGGAACAACCAGGATACCATGTTGTTTGCGAGTGTTACATTCTACCAATGTAGTACAATGATAAGCACCACGGCGATTAGTCCTCAGAATTTCCCTGTTAAGAGAGTATTCGAGATTAAGCATACGCGACTTATCGAATTTAAGATATGTATTCGTTTTTTGATAACTCATATTAGTGCTAGAAATAGGGTATACAACACAAAAATTAAACAAATAAAAGTGCTCTTCACTTATATTCGTTCTTAAAGATAAGCAAATAGTCCGAATAACAAGCCAGAAATATTATCTTCATTGGGTTTTATAACAACACATTGTTTATGCTATTTTTCTTATTTAGAATTATTTCACATAACAAACAACGAGCATCAACCAAACTAACATCCTAATAAACAAAAAATTAACCCAAACACAAACAAATTAATTCTTTATAACTTTTTTCTATTACTACACCTATCTATTCGGATTTTTATATCTTTGTATCCCGAAAAGGTCTTATGAAAACTTGAAATAGATATATATGCTCTCATTTATTACATGGAATGTGGACCCCGAAGCATTCTCTTTCTTCGGGCGTGAAATACGATGGTACGGTATTCTTTGGGCGTCGGCGGTATTGCTAACATCCATTATTGTCCAAAAAATGTACAAGTCGGAAAAATTACCTGAAAAATGGTTCGATTCTCTTTTTCTATACGTAGTGGTAAGCCTTATTATAGGAGCACGATTGGGACATTGTTTATTTTATGATCCAGTTGGTTACTTGTCACGCCCATTAGAAATACTGAAAATATGGGAAGGGGGACTAGCCAGTCACGGCGGAGCCATAGGAATGACAATAGGAGTATGCCTCTATTCGCTGAAAATAACAAATGAAAAAATAAACTGGAAATATATAGGTATCTTCTCCGCTATAGGATTAGTTTTAGGTATCATAGTTAGTTACATTGCCCCCGGGCTGACTTTGGGATGGAAAGAAGCCGGGTTTATGGGTCTGCTCATAGGTCTCTGTATAGCGATGATATATACAACCCGTAAAACAACCATCCCGACACTTGACCGCCTTGTCATTGGTGTTGGCCTAGGTGCGGCATCCATACGTTTGGGAAATCTAATGAATTCTGAAATATACGGTGGCCCAACAACATTGCCGTGGGGTTTTAAATTTATTAAAGATCCTCATTGGCATCAACCTCTCGAAATGGGTGGATCGGGAGAGCTCCCTTGCCATCCGACACAAATATATGAAGCACTTATCTATCTGGCTGTATTCGGGCTAGGTATGTACCTGTTTTATAAAACAAATGCCAAAGCTAAGAGAGGCCTTATTCTCGGTATATCACTGATAGGTATATTTCTGTCGAGATTCCTGATAGAATTTATCAAATACAATCAAGAAGCATTCGAGACCGACATGATAGCCAACTATGGTGTAAACATGGGTCAACTACTTAGTTTACCATTTATTATCTGGGGTATATGGCTAATATGGAATGCACTTACAAATAAAGATATTATTCCCGACAAAACAAATAAGTAAATTCGACTATAGCAACATATAAAAAGAAGTAAATTCATTAGATAGCATGTTAAAACCAATTCCCATAAAAGAAGATCTGTATTATATCGGCGTTAATGACCGTACAAAACATCTATTCGAGAACTTGTGGCCCTTACCAAAAGGGGTTTCATACAATTCTTACTTAATTTCTGACGAAAAGACAGCATTATTTGATACTGTAGATGTTTGTTATTCTGATATTTTTTTACAAAAACTAGATACGGCACTAAATGGTAAAACATTAGATTATCTAATAATAAACCATATGGAACCAGATCACTCCGGATCTTTGGGACTATTAAGAAACAAATATCCAAATGTACAGATAGTCGGTAACAAACGAACAGCCGAAATGGTACAAGGATTTTTTGGTATTACAGATGGAGTAAAGGTTATTCAAGATGGCGAAGAGCTGTCATTGGGAAAACATAAACTTATATTCTATCTCACACCAATGGTTCACTGGCCGGAAACAATGATGACTTATGATACTGTACACAAAATCATTTTCTCAGGTGATGCCTTTGGTACTTTTGGAACTCTTGATGGAGGTATTACTGATGCCCAATTACATCCCGAGCGTTATTATGACGAGATGATACGTTATTATTCCAATGTCGTGGGAAAATTCGGTTCACCTGTACAAAAAGCATTAGAAAAGCTTAAGACTCTTGAGATAAATTATATATGTTCTACTCATGGCCCTGTATGGACGATGAAAGACCAGATACAGAAAGTTATTGGGATTTATGACAAGCTCAGCCGATACCAAGGAGATGAAGGTGTCGTTATTGCATATGGAAGTATGTACGGCAACACAGAGCAAATGGCAGAAACTGTAGCGTACGAATTAGCTCAGCAGGGCATACGGGAAGTCATTCTGCATAATGTATCAAAACGCTCCCATTCGTATATCATACGAGATATTTTCAAATATAAAGGTCTTATTATAGGATCACCGACATACAATAATAAGTTATTTCCCGATGTGGAATATCTATTATCAAAAATAGAAGGACGGGATATGAAGCACAGGTATTTCGGATATTTGGGCTCATTTACTTGGGCTGGCGCCGCAGTAAAAAGATTGGCTCAATTTGCCGAAGACACAAAATTTGAAGTGGTAGGTTCTCCTGTAGAGATGAAGCAAACTATGCGCCTCGATACTTACGAAGCGTGTATTTCGTTAGGCAAAGCGATGGCCGATAGGCTAAAACTTGACAGATAAGATAAGATAGAATATAATTAAACTATTAAATCGACAAAGCCGTTTCCCTATTTACGAAACGGCTTTGTTAATATTCTCCGTATCTTAATTATTTGCTTAAGTTTTTTAGATAAGGAGGAACTTTTAACAACCATCTAATTAATCGTAATCAGACAAATAGCCCTACCGTTTTGGTATGCAGTAACTGTAAATGGAAGAACAGCCCCCAGTCCAGTAGACTTTACTACTTCAATCGAATTTTTAGGTAATTTATTAATTAATGAATTTGGATCTCCTGAAGCAAAGCCTCCACCTGTGACAGACCATGTTGCATTTGCAGAAAATCCACCAGCCTGATAATTAACAAGTGTTACCTTGTAATTTGGTTTCCAAAGAGATGGTTTTTCTACTTTCAAATATGGAGGATTTGCTGGATATAATATTGTAACAGCCACTAAGTCATTATTAGTAAACCCAGGCAAAAGAGAACGATCCCTATTATATGACATAATGGATGCATTATCTATTTCTGGAGTTCCCGGTACAATTACACCTCCTTGTGAAGCGGCACCCTCGTGCGCATGCAATAAACCGATAGAATGCCCCATTTCGTGAATCAAAGTATTTGCTTTAAACTGATAATTATCATAATTAGAATTCACAAATATTTCTTTTGCAGGAACAGTACTTGAAGGTAACCATGTCCAAGCAACTGCATTATCATTACTAGCAGTACGCTTCACTGTAATATCAGCAGTTGAGGCTGTAGTATATATAAAGTTCAAGCAAGTACCATTTATATTGTTCCATTCATTTATAGCCCTTTGCACTGCTTGTCGCCAATCTGAACCTATTCCGGACTTAGGCACCGAAGCATCATCTATTCTTATTGTGATATTTTGTGCTTTAGTAAAATTTATTAGTTTCCCTCCAACATACGCTTGTTTCAGACCAGTACTATCTGACCGATAAACATAATTACCCATTTCTTCTTTCGATAACATAATATCACCTTCAAGCTGGTAATCATCTCCCTTATCAACTAATGTTGCAATATCTAATCCTAATTGATTAATGATTTGCTGGTGCTCAATAGGTATTTTTGAGACATCCAAAGTAGCCTTATCTCCTTCAGTAAAATCCAACTCTTTTTGACAACTTGCAAAAACTATACCCAATATTAAAGATAAATAGATAATTTTTTTCATATATTTTGATTTATTGATTAATACTTTTTTAACAAAAACCAATCAAAAAAAGCTAGATAACAAAATAGTTATCTAACTTTCCATACGATATGATATTTATTAGAATACAATATTTACACCTAGCTCTGTTTGGCTAAGATCAAAATCAAAACCGAAATCATTTGATTTAACACCTCCAAGTTTTTGGTTTTGGTAACCCAAGAAACCAAATTTACCAGTTAAGGAAATTTTATCAGATACTTTAACTGCAACTCCTGGTCTGATACCAACTTCCCATGCATTTAGTTTATCTGCATCATTTCCATCTGCTTTACCATATGTGTAACCAGCACCAGCATCGATGAATAGTCCTCCTATATCACCTTTAAGGAATGAATAACGTAAAAATGGATTCACAGTGAAGGCATCTTTCGCAACAAGCTTGCCGTTGACATTGCCTAAAACTGTTTTATTGTGGGCATATCCCAATTTAATACCGATTCCCAAATTTTCTGAAAACACATATCCGAATTCAGGAATAATTCTGTAAGATGAAACTCTGTCCCCATCTCCAATTTTGGTACTATTGAAACCGACAGCACCACCTACCCAGATTTGACCAACTTCCTGAGCTGAAACTGTTGTTGCTAAACCCAACATAATAGCAAAAGTAAAAAATAATTTTTTCATAATGTTCTTTTTAGTTAGTTTGTGAATACCTTTATTTATTAACTCACGACAAAGATGGCGTAATTTAACATATATAGAAAGCCCTAATTCTCCATAAAAATGTTCTATTGTTCTTATCAACTATAGTTACAATGAATTTTACAATCTAAAACACAAAATATGATTAAGAAAAAAAATTACAATAAAAGTGTTAGATTTGCAAACATAAAACAAACATAGACCAATGAAACTCGCTAAAATACAAATTGAAGACATATCCGAACAAATTGATCCTTACGCTATTAAGAACTTTATAATATCAGATCAAACTGTTATTTTCCCTCCACTCTCATCTAGGTTCCCCTTTATATTAGATGGGGTTGCTTTTGCTATTTGCATAAATGGAACAGCGCAAATCAGAATAAACTTTAGAGAATATGAGATTAAAAAGAATACGATCATCACTATTATGCCACATTTTGTTACAGAATTTATAGAAAAAAGTGATGATCTCATGCTAGAATTTCTTATTTTTTCGGTAGACTTTTTAACGGAAATGCCGTCCGTTTCAAACTTTGACATATCCCGCAGCATTATACAAACATCTTGTTTGCAAATTTCTGAAGAGGAAGCGAGTAAATATTTAGAATTCCATTCATTTATAGTAAAGCAATACAAAAGAAGAGATCATCCTTACAGAAAAGAAATGGCTAAAAGCCTTCTGTATGCAATGCTTACTGAAATGGGAGGTATATATTACAATCAAATAAAGCCAGAGATAGATGGGAGAGAAAACAATTCAACCACAAGCCATCAGGAAGAATTATTATATCGTTTTTTTGAATTACTACTCAAATTTCACAGACAGGAACGGTCAATGCTGTTTTATGCAGACAAAATGTGTTTGACACCTAAGTACCTTTCCACTTTAATTAAAGAACAAACAGGACGTACAGCCTTTACCTGGATTAATGAAATCATAATATCGTCCATAAAACATATGCTGAAAACAACAGACAAAACTATATTGCAAATATCTGAGGATTTAAATTTTCCAAATGCATCATTTTTTGGACGATTTTTCAAGAAACATACAGGTATGACTCCGGTAGAATACAGGGAAAGTAAATAGGGGGTCAGGACATAAACCGTTTTAATAGAGAATCTTTCTCTATGTCCTCATATTTTTTTACTATTACTCCCAGATTTTCAAACAGCCTTTTTACCATTAAATTGATATCCATTACATATATTTCTTTGATACGCTTAGTTAAAAGCCACAAAGCTATATAATTGATATCCTTCTTAACAAGCATATCCTTCTCTACCTCTACAACAGAATTTTCGTTCGTATGCAGCACGATTATAGGAATCGAGTCTTTCTCGACATCGTCAATCTTATCTTCTTTTAAAAACAGAGCTATTTTCATAAAACTAACATTTTGCATAAAGTTTTATAAAGTTCTGAAATATTTTTAATTCTGAAAAGTCTCATATAGTAGAGGATATGTTCTAAAACACAGATTCATTAATTTTCAGAATGAACAAAATACGATCAAATAATGTTTTAAATAATAATAAGCACAGACAAAAAAGAAAAGATTATGAAGAAAGTACTTATCAGCGTTGCTGCAGGAATCGGAGTTGCCATAGTCCTTTATAAACTGGCGGAAAGTGGTAAACTTGATTGCATTTGCGAAGACCTTAGTGAAAAAACAGGTAAAGCAAAACAAAGAATCAAAGATGGAATAGATGAAAAAAAGCAGCAAATTAGCGAAATAGTTAATGAAGTAGAGGAAAAGGTATTAGATAAGCTTAAAAAAGCGAAAGGTTAAATCTAGGTTTAGGTTAGTGAAGCAAAGGTTGTAATAATTATTACAACCTTTATTATATAGTAATATTATATGATTACCCTCGAAAAAGGAGCTGCATCCATCGCACAAAACTCTTTATCCTGATATTTAAAATAACCAGTCATTGCTATCATAGCAGCATTATCAGTAGTATACCCAAACGGCGGAATATGTATTTTCCAACCATAACGTTTGGCGTGGTCTTCAAATGCACTACGAAGTCCCGAATTAGCCGAAACACCTCCTGCCACCGCGACTTCTTTTATTGCCAGATCTTTTGCAGCCTTTCGCAATTGTTCCATCAATACATCGATAATGGTTGCTTGCAAAGATGCACACAAGTGTGCTTTATTTTTATCTATAAATTTAGAATCTTTCTTTAACTCATCACGCAGAAGATATAGGAAAGAGGTTTTCAAACCACTGAAACTATAATCATAACCCGGCATATGAGGTTTGTTTAATTTAAATTTATCAGCATCGCCCTCTTTTGCCAATCTGTCTACAACCGGTCCTCCGGGATAACCCAATCCCATTACTTTAGCACATTTATCAAAAGCTTCCCCCGCCGCATCATCGATCGTTTGGCCTATTATCTCCATATCGGCATATGATTTAACCAATATTATCTGAGAATTACCCCCTGATACGAGTAGGCACAAGAATGGAAATTGAGGCTGATTATTATCGTTTTTGCTCTCTTTAATAAAGTGCGCCAATACATGAGCATGCAAATGGTTTACATCTATCATTGGAATATCCAAAGCCGAAGACAAACCCTTGGCAAAGGACGTACCGACAAGTAATGAGCCCATAAGGCCGGGCCCTCTTGTAAAAGCTATAGCTGTCAGGTCTTCCTTATTTACTCCTGCCTTTTTCAAAGCTTGATCTACAACCGGAATTATATTCTGCTGATGAGCCCGCGATGCCAATTCCGGAACTACGCCTCCATAGCTCTCATGCACCTTTTGGCTTGAAATTATATTTGAAAGAAGAACCCCATCCTGAATGACCGCAGCAGCAGTATCATCACAAGAAGATTCTATACCTAATATTGTTATCATAAAAATCGGAATTTAACCAAGTTATAACGGGTAACTACTGATATTGTTTAAAATAATCGTATTCCTTTATACGTTTTTAATTTATGCTTGAAAAAAGCAGAGCAAAATTAAAGAATATAAACTACCTTCGCAAAAATAGAAATATAAAAAAGAACTCAAATGAGAAATATAGTATATGCATTGGGACTCATCATTATATCTTTTATCGGATGTTCGGGAACAACCGTAAAAAAGGAGTATGATCCGGGAAAAACAATATCCATAAAACGTTTTGACAAAGACATTTATGATTATCTGAAACAACCCGAAGCTTCGAAAGAAACGGCATTAAAAGAAAAATATCCGGTATTGCTTCCCGCTTTTGGGCGTATAGCAATGGATAATAGTGATCCATCTACATTTTTCACATCACTACGTGAATATTTTTCGCATAGTACGTTGAATAAAATATATCAGGATGCTTTAACTACATTCTCAGATGTGTCAGAATATGAAAAAGAACTATCGTCTGCAAATGCTCTTGTTTCAGAATATTTTTCAGGAAAATCGTTACCCGAACTAGCGATGCACGTTTCCGGCTTCCGCGAAAATGTTATTATTTTAAGCAACTTAATATCTATTTCTACGGATAAATATTTGGGAGATAATTATCAGGCGTATTTAGATTTTTTTCAACCCTTCGAGCGCCAACAAATGCAATCTAAATACATAGCGAGGGATTATATCAAAGCATGGTTGATGAGTGATATTATAAAAGGAGAAGTACACGAACAGTCTCTGCTGTCATCTATGATATATGAAGGTAAAATACTATATGCCCTATCACAGCTTCTTCCCGACCGGGATGCAAATGATATAATTGGTTATACTCCTCAGCAATCGGCTTGGTGCACTAATAATGAGAAAAATGTATGGCAAAAATTAGTGAAAGACAATTATCTTTTCTCTACCGACCATATGGTTATCACACGGTTTATCAACGATGCGCCATACACAGGTCTCATATCGCAGGAATCGCCCGGACGTATTGGAGTATGGACAGGTTGGCAGATAGTTAATAAATATGCTAAAAGGAAAAATGCATCACTCGAAGAAATAATTACTACCGATGCTCAAACAATACTAAAAGAGGCTAAATATAATCCATAAACTAAAAAGAATATTTACTTATTAACAAGCCTGTTCAAAACTAAAATATTCTTTAAACATTATTTCTGTTATCTTTGATATTCAATAATCAAAAAATGGCAGAAACTAATAGAAATCAGGGAAGGAAAAAACCTAAAGAAACGACTTTAATACCTGATATAGGAAAAATACAACCGCAAGCGAAAGAACTTGAAGAGGCTATACTCGGTGCCTTGATGCTTGAGAAAGATGCATATTCACTGGTCAGCGATATACTGAAACCGGATAGTTTCTACGATACTATTCATCAAACGATTTATCGTGCAATTGTGAACTTGGCTGCCAGGCAAGCACCCGTTGATATGCTTACTGTAGTAGAACAACTCAAGAAAGATGGTGAATTAGAAATGGTCGGTGGGCCCGTGTACATTGCACAACTGACAGAAAAGGTTGCTTCCGCTGCCCATATAGAATTTCATGCTCGTATTATAGCCCAAAAATATCTGGCCCGGGAATTAATCTCTTTTTCATCCAACGTAACCAATAAGGCATTCGATGAAACAACAGATGTTGATGATCTCATGCAGGAAGCGGAAAGTAAATTATTTGAGATATCTCAAGGAAATGTAAAAAAAGATGTAACCCAGATCAATCCGGTAATCAAGGAGGCCTTGCAATTGCTGGAAATAGCCGCAAACCGTCCTGAAGGGCTAAGTGGACTGCAAACAGGATTCACACCTCTGGATAAAATCACTTCAGGGTGGCAAAACTCAGATTTAGTTATTATAGCGGCACGTCCGGCAATGGGAAAAACGGCATTCGTTCTTTCGATGGCTAAAAATATGGCTGTATCCTACAACTACCCTGTCGCATTATTCTCTCTCGAGATGTCAAATGTACAGTTGGTAAACCGTTTGATAGTAAACACATGTGAAATACCGGGTGAGAAAATCAAAAATGGACAGTTACTACCTTATGAATGGGAACAACTTGACTTCAAAATAAAAGAACTATACGACGCCCCATTATTCATTGATGATACTCCCAGCTTATCAGTATTTGAATTGAGAACAAAGGCCAGGCGACTTGTTCGCGAGCATGGAATCAAAATGATAATAATAGACTACCTGCAATTAATGAATGCCAGTGGTATGAATTACGGTAGCCGCGAGCAGGAGGTAAGTATGATATCCAGGTCATTGAAAGGATTGGCCAAAGAACTTAATATACCTATTATCGCACTATCGCAGCTTAACCGTGGAGTAGAAGGTCGTGCCGGTGCGGAAGGTAAGCGCCCTCAGTTATCCGACCTTCGCGAATCGGGAGCAATAGAACAAGATGCCGATATGGTTTGCTTTATACACCGTCCTGAGTATTACAAGATACTTGAAGATGATAAAGGAAACTCCCTGATAGGGCTAGCCGAAATCATTATTGCCAAACATCGTAACGGAGCGACAGGAGATGTTTTACTACGCTTCAAAAGTGAGTTTGCACGTTTTCAAAATATTGATGATGATTATAACTTTGGAGCAGGACAGCAATTCTCTTCAAAAATTAACAACTCTGTCCCGGATAATGGTTTCCAACCCACACAAGGCGGAGACAATTTTGTCCCATTTTAATATTAGACTACAATAATAAAGATCTTATCTCAGATAGCCTCTTTTTGTTTTGCCATATAAGAAAAAAGCCCGCTAATAAATTAGCAGGCTTTTTTCCGAAAAGAGAAACTATTTAGTTTTACTTATTTTACTTCTATTGCCTTCTTTGAATGCTCTTTCTTAAAGATCGTCCAAGCTATCGGCGTTGCTACAAATACTGAAGAGTATGTACCAATAAAGATACCGATAAAGATAGCGAATGTAAAGCTTCTGATAGTGTCACCTCCTAACAGGAAGATACAGAACACCACCAACATAGAGCTCAGAGCTGTATTCAACGTACGGCCCAAAGTCGAGTTCAAAGCTTCATTGATTGTATCTGTTATATCACGTTTCGGATACATATTTCTAATTTCACGGATACGGTCAAAGATAACAACCTTATCGTTAATAGAGTACCCGACAACAGTCAGTACCGCAGCAATAAAGGATTGGTCAACCTCCATTGAGAATGGCATGATCTTATACAATAACGAATATAAAATAATAACCATCACGGCATCATGTGCCACAGCAATAAGTGTTCCCACAGAGAACGCAATATCGCGGAAACGCAACAAGATATACAGTGCCATGAACGCTATCGCAATTAATACAGCAATAGTAGCAGCTGTTTTCAGGTCATCGGCAACACTAGGGCCTACACGCTGAGAACTCTGCACATATTTGGAATTGAATGTATCTATGGTTTCTTTATCTGTAGCTCCTTTCGGAGTAATATTATTTGCAGCTAAAGACAAAGCCATCTTAGCTCTTATTTCATTTTCAACACTGTCTGTTGCTTCTTCAATCTTATAGTTAGTTGTAATACGAACCTGACTGGTAGAAGCAGACTGACTAGCCGAACCGCTTGTAAGAACAAGAACTGTCGAGTTTGGAAATTCAGATATCAAAATCTTTTCTACATCGTCAGCGTTAACTTTTGTATCGAAACGAACCAAGTAATTACGTCCTCCGGTAAAGTCGATACCTCCATTCAAGCCATTGATGAACAAAGAAGCTATACCCGCAACGATTAATACAACAGAGATAATCACGATATGTCTAGTCATACCGAGGAAATTAATATGAGTTTCCTTGAATATTTTCTTAGATATAACTGTTGTAAATGTAAGGTGTCTTAATTTACCCTTATCCAACATATATTCATAGAATATACGAGTAAGGAACACGTTGGTGATAAACGATGCGATGATACCGATAATCAATGTTGTCGCAAAACCTTGTATAGGACCTGTACCGAAATATGCAAGTATTATCGCTGTGATTACCTGAGACACATGTCCGTCGAAAATAGCAGAGAATGCATGCTTATATCCATCAACGACGGCAACTTTAGTATTCTTTCCTGCTTTAAGCTCTTCTTTTGTACGTTCATAAACAAGCACGTTAGCATCCACCGCCAAAGCTAAGGCCAACACGAGCCCGGTTATACCCGGCAATGTCATTACCGCTCCAAAAGCAGCTAATATACCTATTGTAAAGAATAAGTTTACCAATAGAGCCACATTGGCTATCATACCCGGAATAAGACCGTAAACAAGACAGATATATAACATAAGCAGGAACAGAGCCAATATAAATGATATGATACCTGCATTAATCGCTTCCTGTCCTAATGATGGTCCAACAACGTCTTCCTGTACGATGTGCACACCGGCTTTCATTTTACCGGACTTCAACACATTCTCCAAGTCTTTCGCATCTTCCACAGAGAATCGCCCTGTAATTTGCGATCGTCCGCCTTCTATTTTACCGTTCACATTTGGAGCTGAATAAACAGAACCATCCAATACAATAGCAATACTTCTACCTACTTCCGCACCAGTGATTGTGGCCCAACGCTGAGAACCGACAGTGTTCATTTGCATATCCACCTCCCATGCTGAACCGTGTTGGCTTTGATCGGCTTTAGCAGAAATAACTACTTCACCATCCAATGCCGGACCTTTCTTAACACCGTCACCACGAAGGGAATAAAGTGCAAATTGCGTTTCTTTTTGGTCTTCCGCTTTAAAACCCCAGGCAAACTCTAGTCCGCTCGGACGTTCCGGTAAATCTTTATATTTATGCAAGATAGCATTTACTGCGGCTGTATCGTTCTTGTGAACAAAAGCAACCATAGCGCCATCATAAGGAATTCTTTGTAAATATTGATCAAGAGACTTCGCAAATGTCAGTTGAGAAGCAGGTGCGACGACAGATGAAGAATCTACCACTAGAGAATCTTTCACGATTGCAGAAGAATCAGATGCTGTCGAACTCAATGCTTGTCTGGATAATTCACTTACCGTAGCTAAATATCCCTGTATTTCTGAATAGTTATAAGTTTTCCAAAACTCAAGATTTGCGCTACCCTGAAGTAGTTTTCTCACGCGTTCCGGTTCTTTAATACCCGGTAGTTCTATCATTATACGCTCAGCGCGATTGTCCAATTTTTGAACATTCGGAGCAACCACACCAAAACGGTCGATACGAGTACGTAATACGCTGAAAGAGTTATCGGCAATAGCTTGCAATTCTTTTCTCAAAACACTCTCTACTTTTGCATCGTTGTCTTGAGGGTCTATCTGATCTCTAAGCTTTGTACTAAATATCCCGGCTAGCTTTCCAGTTCCGTTTGCATTCTTAAATTTATCTAAGAATATTGAGATATAATCCCGGTTACTTCCTTTGCGGTTTTCGTCCGATGCTTCTTGAAGAGCCTTATTAAAAGCATCATTATCAGGGTCACCCAGAGAGCTAAGAACTGCTGATGCATCTACTTCGACGATTACACTCATCCCTCCCTTAAGGTCGAGACCTAAACCGATTTCTTTTTCACGGCATTCTTTCAGAGTATAACCAATGCTATCGCCTAGAAAAGGGATGCCAGGCCAAACTCTTTCTGTTGACATTGAGTCCAGATAGTGGCTATATTGCTTATTATACAGCTCCTCATACAACAGCTGATCGCCTTTCGAATGTTCAGAAGCATAAGCGGCTGCATATTTTTCAGCTTTGCCTTCTTGATTTCTGGTAACAAACGTAAAGGACAAATAGAATAAACATACCAATGTCAAAAGAATGGAAAATGTTATTACAAAGCCTTTGTTTTGCATTTTAAATTTTACTTTTTGTTACTATAATTATTTTTATTTCTATTTCACTCAAAATTAACGAAATACGTATATATCCCGTAAAACCTTTGTATAAAAACGGTTAAACCGAGGCATATACACACTTTAAGGCGTGCAAATATAATCTTTTATTCTTTACAAATCATAATATTTAGTAGCTTTTCTTTACTTATCGGGTACACTAATTACCACTATAAAAATACAAGTTAAAAAATTCAGCACACAAAGAGATACGTTTAAACGCAGCAAAAACAGAAAACAAAGCTTATTTAATATTTATGAGGAATATTTTGTTGTAAATCGAAGAACCTTAATTTTGGAATTTAGAAATTCAAATGGCAATACAGAAAAGCGTAACATTTTAAATGCTCGTATAACTCCATTAAACATGTGTTCTATAGTTAACATCACAGTCCATTGATATTCCCGATTTCATCACAAGAGAAGTATAACTAAAAAGCCGATAGATTTTTAACCTATCGGCTTTTAGCCAAAATATATTTTCTTATTTATTCCATACTCTAGGTGCCGGAACCGGTTTTAATGGTTCTCTGTTTTTGAGTTCTTTCATTACCTCTTCTATAGCACGATCAAGCTGCTGATCTTCCCCGTTCCATTCTTTAACAGGATCGTTATCCACAACTATATCCGGATCAACCCCATGGTTTTCTATAATCCATTGTCCTGTTTTAGCATCATAACTGGTAAAGAATGGCACCCTAATATCTGTTCCATCGATAAACGGCATCGAACCCGATATACCGACAATGCCACCCCAAGTGCGCGTTCCTATAAGTTTACCAAGCCTCAAAGCACGGAATCCCCAAGGAAATAAGTCGCCGTCAGAAGCAGAATATTTATTTATTAAACAAACCTTTGGCCCTACTTGCACAGCATCAGGAACTGTTCCTATACGGTTCGATCCGCGACGCATAGTCAAACGGTAAGGCTCGCGCGAAAGACGTTCCAATATCATAGGCGACACATTTCCCCCACCATTTGCGCGGTCATCTATTATCAAACCTTCTTTATCCAGTTGCGGATAGAAATAACGGGCAAATTCATTCAAGCCTTCAGGTCCCATATCAGGGATGTAGATATATCCGACTTTACCATTCGAAGCTTTCTCTACTTTCTTAAGATTATTCTGTACCCACTCATATTGATATAAAGGACTTTCGTCACCAATCGGACTGATTACAATTTTGCGAGCTCCTGCCAACTGAGGTCTACTATTCAACGATATTTCTGTTGAAACTCCGGCTTTGCCGACAAGTAACGAAAACATATCTTTTACAGAATTTGTGGCAATACCATCTATGGCCACAATGAACTCTCCGGTTTTAGCGTCTATTCCCGGCTCGGTCAGCGGTGAACGAAGCCCTTTATCCCATGTCGCTCCCTGTAATATTTTCTCTATACGGAAAAATCCACTCTTATCACGTGAAATTTCAGCACCGAGCAGACCAGTGCTAATCTTATCCGGACGATCAGCTTCTCCCGGATTTACATACGCGTGCCCACAATTCAACTCGGCAATCATTTCACCTATTATATAGTTCAGGTCTAAACGATTTTTCACGTAAGGCAACAACACCTCGTATTTTTTCTTGATTGCTTTCCAGTCTACCCCATGCATATTCTCTACATAGAATCCATCACGATATACCCGCCATGCCTCATCAAATATTTGGGCCCATTCTTGAGGATAGTCTGTATATATCTTCATGTTCGATAGATTTACAGGATCTTTCAGTTCAGTTTTTCCGGCAGGAATATTAGCAACATAAAGTTGCCTGTTTTTATAAAACAACGCTTTTTTACTATTATAATCCACACTCATAGAAGCACCTTCAACCAAAGTTTCTTCTTTCTGAGTCTTCAAATCAAAGACTGTAACCGCTCCCTGTTTAGAATAATATACCTTGTTTCCATCCATATAGAAATTCCAGTATGAACCAGCCGGAACGGGAAGCTTCACTATACGATCGGCTATTCCGTCAAAATCGATTTTAACGGTAACTACCGAATCCTTTTTCTCTGACGGTTTCTTCTCATTTACTACTGCATCTTTTTCGAGAAATGGAGAAGGAGTATCATTAGACAAAAGAGCAAGATAGATACCATTCGAATTTTGATATATGTGATTCCATTCTTTAGATCCATACACCGGATTAAAATCACGAGCAGAGGAGAATACCAAGTATTTACCATCCTTACTGAATGTTGAGCTATACGATTCGTACCACTTGTCAGTGATTGCATATTCCTTCTTTGCTGCTATGTTAAATACATAAACAACATTGAAGTCGTTCGATTCCATACGAGAATATGTCAACCATTTACTGTCGGGAGAGAAAGTTACTCCGCGAGGTTCACCTGCGGGATCTTGCAGCAATACTGTCTTTTGCTTTGAAACTACATCCAATAGATTTATTCGATTTTTACGATCGGTATAAACAATTGACTTTGAATCGGGGCTCCACACAAATGAACGAATGTAAGTATCATTATTTTTCGTTAATTGTACAGGTTCCGAACCTACAGCATCTTGCAAATAAAGTTCCGTTTCTCCCGTTGCATCAGAAATATAGACGATCGATTTTCCATCAGGAGACCATTCTGCATCCCGGTCATGGGCACCCGGCGAACGGGTAATATTTTTTGTTACTCCCTTGTCGGCAGGTATATTAAATACTTCTCCACGAGTGGTTACAACCAGACGCTCTCCGTCCGAAGATAAGCTTGCGCCAGTTACGTATTTACCACCGTCCTTAATTTCACTACGCGCATAAATATTATCCGAAGCAAGAGTAATATTGATCTTTGCCGGCTGTTTATTAGTCACATCCAACTTGTAGATATATCCGCCATTTTCAAACACTATAATATTGCCATGATAACTTGGGAATTTTACATCATATTCTGTAAAATCAGTAACCTTAGATGTTTGCTTGGTCTTCGTACTATAGACAAATATATTCATTATGCGATCGCGATCGGATATAAAATAAATATCATCCCCTATCCACATCGGCATAATATCCTGAGCATCGTTATTTGTAATATTTTGTACCGATTTGGCACTCGGGTCATAAATCCAAATATCATCGGCCATTCCTCCTTTATAGTATTTCCACGTACGGAACTCTCGCATTACACGATTGTATGCTAGCTTTTTACCATCAGGAGAATAGCTGCAAAAGCCACCTTCGGGCAAAGGTAGGCCATTAGATAGTCCTCCTTCATTATTTACAAGATAAAGGCGTCCTGTAAAACCACTACCGATACGATTGCGGTAGATAATATCTTTACCATCAGGAGTCCACCCCATTACAATATTGTTAGGTCCCATGCGGTCACCAATATCATCACGGGCATTGGTCGCCGTGTATGTCAGACGCAACGGTTCCCCACCTGTAGAAGGTACCGTATAAACCTCGGTATTTCCATCGTACTGTCCGGTAAACGCAATCACTTTTCCATCAGGGGAAAATTTAGAAAACATTTCATACCCGATGTGAGATGTAAGGCGTTTTGCCTCTCCTCCATTGATGGGGGCTTTGTAAAGATCGCCGGCATAAGAAAATACTACTTCACTCCCATTGGTAGAAGGAAAACGAAGCAAGCGCGCTTCTTGTCCTTTTGCCGTCAGTAAGAATAAAGCAAAAAATAAGAATAAAACTGACTTCCTCATAAATGATTATTGTTTAAATTGAATTTAACAAAGGTAAAATCTTTACATTGAAAGAAAGACTATTTTCACGATATTTTGACTACCAGGTCGTCCTATTTGTCATAATGGTGCTAATACTTTCCATACTTTACCACAAAACAGAATAATTTCATAACTTCAGATGAATATGCAAATATAAAAAAGCCTATGCAAATCATAATCCCAGTTTATCAAAAACACTTTTGTATCAATACTGTAGAACTAATTATTTTTTAGTTGATAAAAATAGTTCCTCATATAATAATTTTGTACTTTTGCAGCGCAAAACAAAGGCATTTGGAATCAATAAAAACTTTAGATAAAAAAGAACAATGGCTTTAAAATTTATGACTGCTGAAGAGGCAGCAGCGCTTATCAACCACAATGACAATGTAGGATTTAGCGGCTTTACGGCTGCCGGATGTCCGAAGGTAGTGCCAGCAGCACTGGCAAAACGTGCAGAAGAAGAACATGCTAAAGGCAATCCATTCAAAGTCGGAATGTTTACAGGTGCCTCAACCGGAGACTCTATCGATGGAAATTTAGCTCGCGCACATGCCGTAAAATTCCGCACCCCTTATCAATCGAGTAAAGACATGCGTAATGCGATCAATAGTGGAGAAGTTAAATACTTCGATATGCACTTATCTCAACTTGCTCAAGAAATTCGCTATGGCTTTCTGGGTGGAGTAGATGTGGCTATTATCGAAGCTTGCGACGTAACCGAAGAAGGAGAAATTATTCCTACATGTGGTGTAGGTATTATGCCGACTATCGCAAAAATGGCTAAACTTGTAATTGTTGAATTGAATCGCTGGCATCCTAAAGAACTAAAAGGAATGCATGACATTGCCGAATTTATCGACCCTCCTTTCCGTATTCCGATTCCTATATATCACGCAAGCGACCGCGTTGGAGTTAATAGCGTAAAAATTAATCCGAATAAAATAGTTGTAGTAGAAACCAATACCCCTAACGAGGGTTCCGGTTTTGCGCCTGTAGATGAAATCACAGCCAAGATCGGAGAAAATGTAGCTTATTTTCTTGAAAAAGAAATGGCTGAAGGGCGTATGCCTAAAGAATTTCTACCTGTACAATCCGGTGTAGGAAACATAGCCAATGCTGTACTTGCCGCTATGGGTGACAGTAAAGCGATCCCTAACTTTGAAATATATACAGAAGTTATACAAGATGCTGTTATTGAGCTAATGGAAAGAGGCCGTGTTCGCTTTGCCAGTGGCTGTTCTCTTACTGTAAGTAATCCGGTTATCGAGAAAATATACAAAAATCTTGCCTTCTTCAAAGAAAAACTCATTCTTCGCCCTTCGGAATTTTCCAACAATCCGGGTATTGTACGCCGCTTGGGCGTTATTGCCATCAATACAGCTCTGGAAGCTGATATTTATGGAAACATCAACTCTACCCACGTTACCGGAACTAAAATGATGAACGGCATCGGAGGCTCAGGAGACTTTACCCGCAGTTCCTACGTATCCATATTTGTTACCCCATCTGTTGCAAAAGATGGTAAAATCAGTGCCTTTGTACCGATGGTCTCTCACATGGATCACAGTGAACATTCAGTAAAAGTAATTATATCAGAATATGGTATTGCAGACCTTCGTGGCAAATGTCCGAAAGAAAGAGCTGAGGCAATTATAGAAAATTGTGTTCACCCTGATTATCGTCCATTGTTGAGAGAATATCTTGCGCGTTGCGAAAACGGACATACTCCGGTTGATTTGTATGATGCGTTCTCTTTCCATGAAGCATTTATGGAAACAGGCGATATGAAGAATGCAAAATGGCGTAAAGAAAAGAAAGCTTAAAGCTTCAATTAATAAGATAATAAAGAAGGGAGATTATTTAAATAATCTCCCTTTTTGTTCCAGTATATCCGTAGAGAAATTTTATTTTTCTTGCTTTCTTATTTCTGCACGTTTTATTTTTCCACTTATCGTTTTGGGTAACTCTTCCACGAACTCAATAATACGTGGATATTTATATGGAGCAGTTACATTCTTCACATGATTTTGAATCTCATGTTTCAAATGGTCGTTCGCTTTATCTTTGTAGTCTTTAGCTAAAACAATTGTAGCTTTTACTACCTGCCCTCTTATTTCGTCGGGTACCCCGGTAACAGCACATTCAACCACAGCCGGGTGCGTCATCAAAGCACTTTCTACTTCGAAAGGTCCAATCCGGTAACCGGAACTCTTGATAACATCGTCTGTACGCCCTACAAACCAGTAATAACCATCCTCATCGCGCCAAGCCATATCTCCTGTATGGTATATATCATTGTGATACACCTGTTTTGTCAACGCTTCATCACGATAATATCCCATAAAAAGACCTAGAGGCTTGTATTTATCTGTTTTTATAACTACCTCCCCTACTTCACCATCTTCGACTGAACGTCCGTCAGGAGATATAAGATCCATATCATATGCAGGGTTAGGAACTCCCATCGATCCCGGTTTGGGCTCCATCCAAGGGAAAGTTATAATCGTAGGTGTAGTCTCCGTCTGCCCGAAAGCCTCCATCATTTTTATCCCTGTAGATTTATAAAATGCCTCAAAGACAGAAGGATTTAGAGCTTCTCCTGCCGTTGTACAATACTTCAGAGACGAAAGATCGTATTCAGACAGATTTTCCCGTATCATGAAACGATACACTGTAGGCGGAGCACAAAATGAAGTTATTTTAAATTTCTGTATAAGATTAAGGACTATCTGAGGAGTAAATTTCTCATGATCATAAACCATTACCGCGGCTCCTGCAATCCACTGGCCATAGAGTTTTCCCCAAACGGCTTTTGCCCATCCTGTGTCTGCAACAGTCAGATGCAAACTATCTTCATCCAGATTGTGCCAATACTTAGCTGTAACAATATGCCCCAAAGGATATGTAAAGTCATGAATCACCATTTTAGGCTCTCCCGTTGTTCCCGAAGTAAAGTAAAGAAGTGATATATCGTTGTTAGTATTCACTTGTTGTGGCCGGCTAAAAGGCTTTGCAGACTCCAATCCTTCGATAAAATTCTCCCAACCTGATGGTGTTTCTCCACCACAGGAGATTCTGAATTTAACAGACGGGGATTCAGACATCGCAGCGTTTATATGTTCTATTACAACCTCATCATCCACACACATAATGGCTTTTATATCCGCAGCATTATTGCGATATACAATATCCTTCTTTGTCAACAAGTGAGTAGCCGGTATAGCGATGGCTCCTATTTTATGTAATCCTATCACAGCAAACCAGAACTCGTAACGACGTTTTAGAATAAGCATCACCATATCGCCTTTGCCAATACCCAACGATTGGAAATAAGACGCTGCCCGATCACTCTGCTCCTTTATATCTGCAAATGTAAAATCTATGTGTTCACCCTGATCGTTACCCCAGCAAATAGCTCTTTTTTCAGGATTAGTTTTCGCCCACTGATCGACAATATCATAACCGAAATTAAAATTCTCAGGGATATGTACATGATAATTTTCCGCGAAGTCCCGAGTCGAAGTGAAACTTGTTTGTTTCAGAAATTTTTCTAACATGGTTTTAGTTATAAAAAATTATAAGTCATAAAAAAACACATGGAACTCCATATGTTACAATACAACTACTAAAAATCTGACCTTTTTCTCATCTAAGGCTTTCATACCGTGAGGAAGACCGGAATCGAAATATATACTATCCCCCTCTTCCAATATCAGGTCTTTACCGTTTATTTGTAACAACATACGACCTTCAAGAATTAAATTAAACTCTTGTCCGGTATGGGTACTATGATGAATTTCCACATCTTCGCCCTTAGGCTCTACTGTCACTTCAAATATCTCTGCTTTACGATTATTGAAGCCTCCTGCAAGTGTCTGATAGCTATAATCGGCAACGCGATTAACTGCCAATCCTTTACCTTTACGAGTTAGAAAATAGCTACTCATACGAGGCTCATCGTCAAACATTAGTACCGAAACATCCACATTATGCACTGATGCTATCCCTTTCAATACACTTATGGTCAAATCCTTATCTCCAGACTCATACTTAAGATATTCCACAGGAGAAATATTACATGAGTTTGCAAAATCTTCGGGCGTCATATCCAAAGCTTCACGCAAACCCTTGAGCCGTTGACCAATCTGCTTTACATCTTCACTCATTATTTATCTAATTTATCCGATTCTTCTTTTTTCTTAACCATCAGCAATTGCTGCATAACTTTTGGGAATGAACTCTTAAATTCCAGCAACTCTCCTGTTGTTGGATGTTTCAGTTGAAGTTCTCCCGCATGCAAGGCAATACGTTTTATAGGATTCTTTGATGCTCCATATTTTTTGTCTCCCACTATAGGGCAGCCGATTTGTTGCATCTGCACACGTATTTGATTTTTACGTCTGGTTTCAAGGTCAAATTGCAGTAGAGAATAATGTCCTACCGATTTAAACACCTTATAATGAGACACTGACTTTAAACCACCATTATCATAAGACGAAGACATCATCACAAAATTTTTATTCTCGGTCAACCAAGACACCAATGTATCTTCTTTCTTAGCCGGTATTCCTTCCACAACACCTGTATATAAATATTTTTTGACAAGATTATCCCAGTTCTTTTGAAATATATCTTGTAATTCAGCACTACGTGCGAAGATTAACAAGCCGGATACTTCTCTGTCAAGACGATGTAAAACAAAAACACGGGCATTTCTATTTTGCTTTTTCACATACTCATTAAGCAGACCATATACAGTACGCATCTTTTCCTTATCAGTAGATACCGATAAGAACCCGGCTTCTTTGTCTACTATTATCAAATCTTCGTCTTCGAATACAATCTTCAGTCCCTTCATTTTTTTCTCCTTACGAGACTGATCGAACTTCATAACAGCAACCTTGTCACCTTTATTCAGTTCAAAATCAAACTGAGTTATCAGTTTGCCATTCACCTTAATTTGCTTGTGAGCTAATAAAGATTTTATAGCGTTCCGACTTTTTCTTACTTGTTTTTCAATAAGAAAGTCCAGCAACTGAATTGTCTTATCAGCTTTTATTTCTTGTAAAATTGTATCTCTTTTCGATGAATTCCTCATATATCTGTTAATCTATAAACAGCGCAAAGGTAAATCTTTTCAATGAAGAGAGGAACATTTTAGAGAAATGTTCGATATATTATAATGTTAAAGATTCTGACTGCCTATTTCCTTGCATAATATTTTAATAAGTATGCTTCGCATTTTTTTTATTACTTTTGCAACTCATTAGTAAAAAAGCAATGAGCGAACTAAATAAAGAAATTCTCAAGAGGCGAACTTTTGCCATTATAAGCCACCCCGATGCGGGGAAAACCACCCTAACTGAAAAGCTGTTATTATTTGGTGGAGCTATTCACGTAGCCGGTGCTGTTAAATCGAATAAGATTAAGAAAACAGCAACATCCGACTGGATGGAGATAGAGAAACAACGCGGTATCTCTGTCGCCACTTCCGTTATGGGCTTTGAATATAATAATTACAAGATAAACATACTTGACACTCCCGGTCACCAGGATTTTGCCGAAGACACATACCGGACTTTAACCGCTGTTGACAGTGTAATCATAGCTGTAGATTCAGCCAAAGGGGTTGAAACCCAAACCCGAAAGTTGATGGAAGTTTGCCGTATGCGTCATACTCCGGTTATGATATTTGTCAACAAGATGGACCGTGAAGGAAAAGACCCTTTTGAGCTACTGGATGAACTGGAAGAAGAACTTAAAATAAGTGTACGCCCTTTGAGTTGGCCTATCGACAGCGGACAACGATTTAAAGGTGTGTACAATATCTATCAGGAAAAACTGGATCTGTATACACCAAGCAAACAATCTGTTACAGAATCTATAAACTTTAAGGATATAAACAGCCCCGAGCTGGAAAAACATATTGGTAACAATCTGGCTGCTAAATTAAGAGATGATATAGAGCTTATAAATGGAGTATATCCTGAATTAGATGTAAATATGTACCTGAAAGGAGAGATTGCTCCTGTATTTTTCGGTTCAGCTTTGAATAATTTCGGGGTAAAAGAACTTCTCGACTGCTTCGTACAGATAGCACCATCTCCACGTCCTGTAGAGGCTATTGAGCGAGAAGTAAAACCCTCAGAACCTAATTTTACCGGATTCATATTTAAAATACATGCGAATATGGACCCAAATCACCGGTCATGTATTGCTTTCGTAAAAATATGTTCAGGCAAATTTGAACGTAATGTAAATTACAAGCACATACGCTTGAACAGGATGTTGAAGTTTTCCTCTCCTACTGCTTTTATGGCACAGAAGAAAGAAACTGTAGATGAAGCATATGCCGGAGATATTGTTGGTTTACCTGATACCGGAAACTTTAAAATCGGTGACACACTCACATCTGGAGAAGACTTACATTTCAAAGGACTACCAAGCTTCTCGCCTGAAATGTTTAAATACATCGAAAATGCCGACCCAATGAAAACCAAGCAACTACAGAAAGGAATAGATCAGTTGATGGACGAAGGGGTAGCACAGCTATTTACCAATCAATTCAACGGGCGGAAGATTATTGGCACAGTCGGACAACTTCAGTTCGAAGTTATTCAATACCGGCTACTCCATGAATATGGTGCCCAATGTAAATGGGAGCCGATAAACCTATATAAAGCCTGTTGGATAGAGAGCGAAAATAAAGAACAACTTTTGGACTTCAAAAAACGTAAAACCCAATATATGGCTCAGGATAAAGATGGCAGAGACGTATTTATGGCAGACTCGAGCTATGTTCTCATGATGGCTCAACAGGATTTTAAAGATATAAAATTCCATTTTACATCTGAATTTTAATGACAAAAATAGTAATAAATCCTAAGTATCAGCCGTTGGAGGAGTTTATAAAAGAACTTCCTCTTATTTTCAATGAATCGGGAGATGTTACTTATTTTGCGCGTAATACAATCAAAATTTTCGATGTAGGTGAATATACAATCAATGTAAAATCCTTCAAAAAGCCTATTTTCATCAATCAGATCGCATATGTAACTGTTCGTAGTTCAAAAGCTAAACGTTCCTACCTGAATGCTCAAAAGCTCATAGAAATGGGCTTTAACACTCCCAACCCCATTGCATATATAGAGGAGAAGAGTCATAAAATACTGACAAACAGCTATTATATATGTGTTCATGAAGAATTTGACGGTATGCTGCGTGAGATTCAAACCGGAACAATTGAATCACATAAAGAACTTATCCGCCAATTCGCCTTATTTATAGCAGACTTGCATGAAAAGCAAATCTTACATTTAGATTTTTCGCCCGGAAATATTCTGTATAAATTAAAGGATGGTGTATACACATTCTATTTGGTAGATCTCAATCGTATGAGCTTTAACAAGCCTATAGATTTGGACACGGCCTGTTCTAACTTTAGACGCTTGTGGGGAAGCGACGATATGATACGTTATATGGTCGAGGTATATGCGGAAATACGCAATCTTAACAAAAAAGTATGTATTGAAAAGGTATTTAAATACAGAAAAGAATTTTGGAATGCTTTTACAAAAAGACATCCGAGCGAATCGCCATATATCTCTTAATCTTCTTTGAATATTCTATAAGGAGAATCCTCCCACTGCAAATACCCGTGTTCAGAGAAGTCTGACTTCCTTATATTCTCTTGCATTTCTTTACCGAAAGGAACGTTATCTGGCAAAAACATCAGAAGTCCGGAGTAAAACTCCGTTTTCTCAACCTCCTTACCATAAGGAAAAATCCTGATTATCCGCCTATTACCATCCATTTCCACAATGTGGTTCTTTATATAGATATCAGGATAGATAAATGTATAATGAGAATAATAACGTTTCATAAAAAAATTAACGAGTAGCATGTTCTTTAATCGCCGGTCGCTCAATTCTCTTTAGTGTATCGGCTTTTAAAGGCTCATTTCCCATATGCTCCCTCACCTCAGGCTTGATAGGTTCATCATCTATAGGATGACCCGGTTTACCAGTAGGACGGGTTAAGCCTTTTTTCACCAACGTAGAATCAGAATAGCTGATATTATACAACATCACTTGGGCAGGTATTCCTATTTTTTTATCAACGTGGATATATCCGGAAATGCTCTTCAATAAACTGTCTGCCAATTGAGGTTTTACAATCGTATAATTTGTATTCCTGTCAATATTATAAGAACTTCTTATCAATGTATCCTTATACGTAAAGTACACAGTAGCATCGGCTTCCTGCAATGGACTTAACCCCTGAACATCAAATGACAATACAAAAGATGGCAAATCGATCGTTTTAATTTTAAACGAATCTATTTCAAACCTGAGAGTAGGTGTAAACTCATTCAAATAATAAAATGGGGGTATTAAATAATTCTGTTGAGAGAACTTCATATCCATTTTAGACTTCTGCTCTGCTAAAAGATTACTTCTGGCTCTTAACCGTGATCTAACCGAGTCATTAATTATTCTGTACTGATCTATATTATCGGCATACCAAACTAAAGAAGTATCTAGCTGAGCCTGCGTGATATCATATTTCTCAAGGACTCCGGCCACAAGGGCATCTTTTAGCGAGTCGGCATAAAATTGAGAATTATTACTATATATAGCCTGTGCCAATCGTATATCATACAATATCTCCATCATTTTACTTTCCGATATCACATATCTTGGCCTTTTGCCACATGAGCAAAAAGCAACGATAGCTGATAATACTATAATAATATAAATGACAGGACGCCACATAGAATCAGGCTTTGTTCTTTTCTTTCTTTTCCAAAGATAGGGCTAATGTCTTACGATAGAAAATAAGTAATATAAAAATACCTACAGTTATAGCAGAGTCGGCAATATTAAAAATAGGGCTGAAGAAAATGAAGTGTTCCCCACCCCATTTAGGAAACCAAGAAGGGAATGTACCTTCAATCAAAGGGAAGTATAACATATCTACTACGTTTCCATGCAACCAGCTGGAATATCCTTCTCCTAGAGAAACGAGGGAAGCCACATGTCCGGGATAACTTGCCGAAAATATTTCACCATAAAATATGCTGTCTATAATATTTCCGAAGGCCCCGGCCATAATTAGTGAGACGCAAATAATATAACCTTTTTTATATCCGTTTTTCACAAGAGAATACAGATAATATCCGATAAAACCGATGGCAACAATACGAAACAGAGAAAGGAACAATTTACCCCCAAACTCCCATCCGAAAGCCATACCCGGGTTTTCGACAAAATATATTTTAAACCAATTGGCGATTTCAATCGTTTCGCCCAAAGACATATGCGTTTTGACCCATACCTTAGATGCCTGATCAATAATCAATACTAATGCTACAACTAATATTGCAATTAACCCTAATTTCCTCTTATCCATATACTGAATTTATACCGGAAAGAAAACGAAGAAAAAACAGAAGTATCAGTACATCTATTTTCTCTTCATCTCCATCATTATTCTGATAGTTTTTATTTTACTCCGCTATTCTTAGCTTCTATACTCAACGTAGCATGAGGAACAGCACGTAAGCGTTCTTTCGGGATCAGTTTTCCTGTTTCACGACAAATACCATACGTCTTGTTTTCGATACGGATAAGCGCCGACTGCAAGTTCTGAATAAACTTCATCTGATTTTGAGCCAATCGTCCAGCCTCTTCTTTCGATAGAGTAGATGCACCCTCTTCCAACACTTTGAATGTAGGAGATGTATCTGTCACGTCATTACCATCCGAGTTGGTTATAATAGCCCTCAGATCGTCATATGTTTTTTTAGCCTTGTTCAATTTTTCAAGGATAATATCACGGAATTCGTTTAATTCCTCATCCGAATATCTTGTTTTTTCTGCCATAACTTCATTTTTATTAAAAGTTAAACAATCCTGTTTTTATTCTTATTTCTAAAGATAATACTTTTTATCAGACTTTCTCTACAGACATACGTAAAATATAGCCATCCATATCTACGTCTTGTCCATCGGCAACTTCAGATAATTCTATATTATCAGCCAATACCTGAGAAGCAATATACTCTTTATAATCAGAAATTGCATCTCTTACCTGTTCATTTTCAGATATCTTTATACTAATTCTATCTGTTATTTCAAACCCGCTCGATTTGCGTATATTTTGTATACGATTTACCAGTTCGCGGGCTATACCTTCTTTCCTAAGATCGTCTGTTATAGTTATATCCAATGCGACAGTCAATTTACCTGCATTGGCAACCAACCACCCCGGTATATCCTCAGAAATTATCTCCACATCAGCAAGTTCGATTGTCGCTACCTGCCCTTCAATATCAAAAGAATAATTTCCATCTCTTTCAAACGAAACAATCGCGTCCTGACTCATATTCTGGACTTCAGTTGCCAACTGTTTCATTATTTTACCATAACGCGGTCCCAGCTTCTTAAAGTCAGGTTTTACTCTTTTTACCAAGACTCCTGCCGCATTATCCACATACTTAAGTTCTTTCACGTTAACTTCGTTCAGCACCAGGTCACGCACAGCGTCCACATCATCATGTTGCTGTTCGGTGAGAACAGGTATCATAATCTGCATTAACGGTTGACGCACTTTGATACTCTCCTTACGACGCAAGGCCAATACAGCAGACGATATATCCTGTGCTATCTGCATACGTTCTTCCAGAGTTTTATCTACTATGGCAGTATCGTATGCCGGATAATCAGATAAATGCACCGAGACTACTTTTTCTCGTCCTGTTACAGCAATCAAGTCGCAGAACAACTTATCAGCATAAAACGGAGAAATTGGAGCCATCAACTTAGCCACAGTTTCGAGACAAGTATATAGAGTCTGATAAGCAGACAATTTATCCTTAGTCATTTCCCCACCCCAGAAACGTTTTCTGTTGAGACGGACATACCAGTTACTCAAATTATCATTTACAAAGTCGGATATAGCACGTCCGGCTTTTGTAGGTTCATATGTATTATAGAACTCGTCTACATCTTTTACAAGGGTATTGAGAAGAGATATAATCCAACGGTCAATTTCCGGTCTTTCCGACACAGGGATTAAAGCTTCTGTAAACACAAACTTATCTACGTTCGCATACAAAGCAAAGAACGAATAAGTGTTGTATAATGTTCCGAAAAACTTACGACGCACCTCTTCAATTCCTTCTATATCGAATTTCAGGTTATCCCACGGCGAGGCATTGGTTATCATATACCAACGCAACGGATCGGAACCATATTTTTCTATCGTATCGAATGGATTCACCGCATTCCCCAAACGTTTCGACATTTTATTGCCGTTCTTATCCAAGACAAGACCGTTCGACACTACATTTTTGAAAGACACACTGTCTTTTATCATTGTAGATATGGCATGTAACGTAAAGAACCATCCACGAGTTTGGTCTACCCCTTCGGCGATGAAGTCGGCAGGGTATATTTTAGTAAATTCTTCTTCGCTTATATTTGGATAAAACACCTGTGCAAAAGGCATTGCTCCAGAATCGAACCAAACATCTATGAGGTCTTTTTCACGCATCATAGGTTGTCCCGAATCGGAAACAAGGACTATATCATCCACATACGGACGGTGAAGGTCTATTTTTTCATAATTTGCCTTATCCAGATTTTCCACTTCAAATCCTTTCCAAGGTATTTCTTTCATCAGCCCTGCATCAACAGCTTTCTGCATTTCTGCATACAACTCTTTTACAGAACCGATACATTTTTCCTCTTTTCCGTCTTCTGTTCTCCATATTGGCAATGGAGTACCCCAGTAACGGCTACGGCTGAGATTCCAATCCTGGAGGTTTTCGAGCCATTTGCCGAAACGCCCGGTACCTGTTGATTCAGGCTTCCAATTGATAGTCTTATTCAACTCTATCATACGGTCTCGACTGGCTGTCGTACGGATAAACCAACTGTCTAACGGATAGTACAATACTGGTTTATCGGTACGCCAACAGTGAGGATAGTTGTGCACATGACGCTCTATTTTAAACGCTCTGTTCTGCTGTTTCAGCATAACGCACAAGTCGATATCCAATGAAGAAGTAGCCTCCCCAACCCCTCCGGAGGAGGGGCTAGCTCCCCCTTTGGGGGAGTCGGAGGGGGCGTATTCGTCTTTCACATAACGACCTGCATATTCCTTATATAAATCAGTATTTACACTATTCTTTACAAATTCAGCATCCAAATCTTCCAATCTGAAATACTTACCGGTGAGATCGACCATCGGACGTTGATTCTCATCTTTATCCAATAACAACAATGCCGGGACATTATTTGCTTTAGCCACTCTGGCATCATCCGCTCCAAAAGTAGGAGCTATATGCACGATACCTGTACCGTCTTCGGTGGTTACAAAATCTCCGGCAAGAACCTTAAAAGCTCCCTCACCGGGATTTACCCAAGGTATCAGTTGTTCGTATTCCATCCCGACCAAATCCTTACCTTTCCACTCTCCTACGATTTTGAAAGGAATAAGCTTATCTCCGGCTTTATAATCTTCGAGAGCAATATCCTTTGCTTTCTCGTTGAACATACTAAAAACGAGGGATTGCGCTATTACGGCGGTTATTTTGTCTCCTGTGTATGGATTATAAGATTGTACAGCCACATATGTAATATCCGGGCCAACAGCCAATGCTGTATTAGACGGCAATGTCCAAGGAGTTGTTGTCCAAGCAAGGAAGAAAGCTTCTCCAAACTGAGCCATTTCTGCCTTAGGCGATTTTATTTTAAACTGGGCAACACAGGTAGTATCTTTTACATCACGGTATGCACCCGGCATATTCAACTCGTGTGTACTCAGTCCTGTACCCGCCGCCGGTGAATATGGTTGTATTGTATATCCTTTGTATAGATATCCTTTCTTATAAAGCTCTTTCAACAGATACCAAAGAGTTTCTATATAGCGATTATCATAAGTTATGTATGGATCGTTCATATCGACCCAATATCCCATGATGCGAGTCAGGTTTTCCCACTCGCCCGTATATTTCATCACCTCCTTACGGCAAGCATTGTTATACTCCTCTACCGATATTTTTTTACCTATATCTTCTTTGGTTATGCCCAGGCTTTTTTCCACGGCAAGTTCAACCGGCAAGCCGTGTGTATCCCACCCTGCTTTACGGTTTACAAGAAAGCCTTTCATTGTTTTATACCGGCAGAAAATATCCTTCACGGCACGTGCCATCACATGGTGAATACCCGGCATACCGTTTGCAGACGGCGGTCCTTCGTAGAATACAAAAGATGGTGCCCCCGCGCGCATATCCAGACTCTGTTGGAATATATTTTGCTTATCCCATTTTGCCAATACCTCTTTGTTGATATCGGACAAATTAAACCGATTATATTCTGAAAATTGCTTGCTCATAGTGTGCTAAAACATACTTATAAAAAATTGTGGACAAAGATAATGAAAAATCCTTAAGGTATATCCCTATTATATTCATAAGAATATTAATAATTAAAAAAAGAATTACTCTAAAATCTAGTGTTATTTAGTGTTATCGCTATTTTATGTTTTACATCGATTACTTACTTTTGCTATCAACATAAAATATCGCACATGAAATTCCGTCTGAAACTAATTGCTTTAACCATTCTCTCCTTACTTGTATTGGTATGTGGGTATCAGACATATTGGCTTATCAATTTTCATAAAGAGCAATACAACAAACTGGAAAGAGTAATACAAAAAACGATAGACGACGGTTTTCTTAAAGAAATGGCGATCAGGCTAACCATTATATCTTCAGAAAAAGATCAGGGAAAGTACATTCAAACGATGGTTGATACTGTCGGAAAAAATCAGATTATCAATAACGATCAAAACAGTGCATCTTTTTCCATGTCTTTTAAGGAAGACACATACAATGAAACATCTAAACAAAATAAGGACTCTGTATTCCAAACACTTAATTATGTAAATGTTGCTGTCAAAAAAGGACTGTCGATGTCTATAAACAGCATAAAAAAACCTGATATCCACAGATTTGACAGCATATTGACTGCGGATCTGCTTTCTCAAGAACTGAATATTCCGCATGTAATTGAAATAAGAAAAACAGTAAATGACAGCCTGATAGAGCGGATTCCGAAAAAAGAGTTCACTTACAAAAACAGTCAAAAATACCCGCTAAAAGACTGGCAAGACAACAAATACACTTACATCTTGTTTATGGAAAACCCTAAGTGGTATATCTTTAAAGGTATGTGGGGTTTGGTGAGTGTTTCTGTATTGATGGTAATTTTGCTAATGATATCCTATATTTATCTATTAAAAGTCATATTGAGGCAAAAATCCATAGATGAAATAAAAAGTGATTTCATCAACAATATGACCCACGAACTGAAAACCCCTATTTCTGTGACTTATGCAGCTGTAGATGCTATGCAAAACTTCGGGTTAGGGCAAGACCCTGAAAAACGAGAAGAATACCTTTCAATCTCAAAAGAGCAACTCCTATATCTCAATAGTCTTGTGGAACAGATTTTGACCATGTCGGTAGAAGAAAGAAAAAACATGAAACTTACATTAGAAAACATCAACCTTAAAGATGTTTTTGAGAATCAGAAAAGTAAATTCTTACTAAATGCCCATAAACAAATAGAATTCATCATAAATGTTGAGACTGATAATCGGGGAATAAAAGCTGACAAACTCCATTTTGTCAATATGATTAGCAATCTGGTAGAAAATGCGATCAAATATTCCGGTGAAAGCGTAAAAATAGAATTGGCCGCATATCGGTCAGGAAGCAAGACTATAATAGCTGTTTCCGATAACGGAATAGGCATACCGAATAACTCCTTGGATAAAATATTTGATAAGTTTTACAGAGTATCGACCGGAAATATCCACGATGTAAAAGGCTACGGGTTAGGACTGTCTTATGTAAAAACAATAGTGGATAAACATGAGTGGAATATAAAAGTAGAAAGTTCTTTGGGCAAAGGCTCTTGTTT
Source organism: Prevotella sp. (assembly GCA_031271965.1). Classification (GTDB taxonomy): domain Bacteria; phylum Bacteroidota; class Bacteroidia; order Bacteroidales; family Dysgonomonadaceae; genus Dysgonomonas. The sequence continues at coordinate 93,657 of JAISUS010000009.1, forward strand.
TAAAATCATTATACCATGAAGATAAAAGTTTTATTGGTTGAAGACGAACCTTCATTATCCATGATAATAAAGGATGCGATGGAAAAGAGAGAATTCGAAGTAAATTGTGCGGCAAACGGAAACGAAGGCTTAGAGATGTTTTACAGACTGAATCCAGACATTGTAGTGGCAGACATTATGATGCCTAAGCTGGATGGCTTTACCATGACTCAGTTGATCCGTCAAAGCAATAAACAGACTCCAATCCTTTTCTTAAGTGCCAAATCGAAGACAGAAGACGTTGTACAAGGTTTCGAAATCGGCGGTAGTGACTATCTGAAAAAACCATTCGGCATGGAAGAACTGATAATACGCATCAAAGCTCTGCTAAACCGGGTACAAAACCAAGTACCCGAAAGTAAAACATACCAGATAGGGAGCTTCACCTTCGACCCTCTGCATCAAACCCTAGCTCATTCGTTAAACACAGAGCTCTTATCTCATCGTGAAACCGCAATATTGGAACGTCTTTGTTCCAATCAGAATAATATTGTAGAAAACAAAGCGGTCTTAATGGAATTGTGGGGAGACGACAACTTTTTCAACATCCGTAGCCTGCACGTATTCATCGTTAAGCTTAGAAAGAAATTATCGCTAGACCCAAAAGTTCAAATAATAAATATCAGAGGAATCGGATATAAGATGATTTATTGACTTTCGAATCGCCCTTTTATAGCCTCATATTTCTTTTCCCCCACATAGCGCTGTCTCGGCTCAAAACCAGAGGAAAACAGGCTGCGGGTATCATCATAATCCCTGTAACTAATACCTGCCAAATCGGAAATTGAATAGATAAAATCTTCAGTTGAATACTTCCGGCTTTTATCGAATACCAAATCGGATCGGAATTTACGATACATAGGAGACATCCACACCATAAAAGGTATTTCACACATAGGAGGAGACACTTTCTCGTATGCATGCCCCGCAAACTCCCTGTAATCATAGAGTTCTTCCCCATGATCGGAAAAATAGACCATCGCCGCATCATGGCAAGGAAGATCTTTTAACGTTTGTATTATACTACTAATGATAAAATCATTATACAGCACTGAATTATCGTACTTATCTATTGCTTTCTTGGCTTTATCATCTCTATATGGAGCATCTCCGATCAAACCGTCTTTCTTATTATTAAAAACAATATACTCCTTCGGATACCTGAATTCGTAAGCCATATGGTTACCTATCAGATGAATGAGAATGAGCTTATTCTTTTGCGGTTCTTTCAGAATTGTATCCAATACAGGCAATACAATATCGTCGTGTTGTTTATATGGAGCCAGATTATATTTCTTCTTTGCCAAAGTAAGAAGAATATCATAACTGGACTTACAATCTTCACTGTACTCTTGATTCGTAATCAAGTATGTACCGTATCCTGCCCTATTAAACAATTCATAAAGCGATGGTTTATGCGTAAAGTTTTCAGGGTGTTCTATATCGGACATAGACAGTATAGAGCGTATTACCGGAATTGTATGTACCTGAGGGGCAACCACATCCTGATAGACCATCAAGCTATCCCCATATTGTGACAACAAAGGATTGGTCTCTCTGGGATAACCATATAAGGACATATGGTGCTTGTTTAGAGATTCCCCAACAACTACGACAATCACATGAGGTATTGTATCCTGTCTTATTACAGAAACCTCATAATTTTCACTTTGACGTGCTTTTATTGTCTTCTTTTCGTAAGTGGTTCTTAATTTATAACTAATAAACGTTTTGTAGAAATTGACAAAATAGACAGACCGGGACACTCTATTTATGCCAACAATCGATATAATAACAAGAATACTTAAGACAAAAATAAATTTATATTTCTTTACACTCAATGACTTGAATGACTTCATTGTACAAATCATCACAATGGGAATAGCTGCATATAAGATTACACCTGCTATAACCCACAGACTAAGATAATATGCCACAAATTCTTTACTCTCCTCCGGATTTGTCTCGAACAGACTGGTAACACTATTTTGTTCCAACAGGACATGAGCAAACAACAAGTAAGCTAAATAAATTGCACCCGGTATTATGGAAATTGCCAAAAGGATAGAGTAGATAATTTTCTCAGCTTTAGAACTAATAAACAGAGATAAGGTGGATATAGCAGCGAAAAGCAAACCGCAAACTAAAAATACAGCCAATTTATCTAAGAGAGTAAGATTCTGAGCCACAGGACTAAACATTGGCAACAGCATCAATATATAGAAAAGAAAGAAAAACTGTATTTTCTTCTTTTTGAGTATCGTTAAAACTTCATTCATAGGTTATATCACAAAACTTTATTTATGAAGTGAGCAAATATACTATTTTATTCTTATTTTTGATATAAATTTAATATAGGGAATGAGTAAAAGAATATCAAAAAGAAAAAGTAAATCTGCTCACAGGAGTTATCTTTCAAAGCCTGCGTATTTTGGAGACAAGAATATTCCTCTGTCAGTTGAACTTATTCAATTTGACGAAACACATTTTGAAAAAAAAACGTTACCTATTGATTTTTCTATAAATGATGAGATAGATAAGACAAAAGTAAACTGGTTCAAAATAAAAGGGATATCGGATGTTGTTCAAATAAACCGTATCTGCCGGGAAGTTGGATTACACGGCTTCGATGTCAAAGATTTGCTGGCAGACCAACAAGTTGTAAAAGCCGTTACATACGATAATATCTCATATGTTCTAACCCCTGTCTTCTATATCAACGAAAAAGAAGACATAGACGATATGCAAATAGCATTCATCTTAGGCAAAAACTTTGTAATAAGCATACAGGAAGAAATCATGCCGGTCTTCAGCGAGATAGAAAAGAGTATAGAAGATAATAATATCTTCATCAGACAAAAAAGTGCAGACTTTCTTCTTTATATTATGATGGGAGCTATTAATACCATCAACATCAACACTGTAATGTCATTAGAAGATCAATTAGCCGACACAGAAGAGGATCTTATTCAAAGGAAGGAATCAGTAGACATACTCCAATTTCTCCACAATAGCAGAGTTCATTACACTCGTATAAAAAGAGCCGTGATATCATTGCGTGAAGAATATGTTAACCTCCTACACAACACGAACAAACTTATCAAAGACGATAACATGGTATACTTCAACGATTTTGATGACCGTATGCGTGTTACACTTGGAGATCTGGCTTCATTCTACGAATCGTTAAGCTCATTGCTTGATCTATATTATAATAACAATAACTTAAAACTAAACGAAATAATTAAACGTCTTACTATTGTATCTACCATGTTTATCCCATTAACCTTCATGGTAGGTGTATGGGGGATGAATTTCAAATTCATGCCTGAGACAGACTGGCCTCACGGATATATTTTTGCATGGGGTATCCTTGCATTGATCGCTGTATTTACATTCATTTGGATGAAAAGACAAAAATGGTTCTAAAAAAAACTTTAAACACATGAAAAAGATAATTTTTATTATTGCCGCTACTTTGTTTAGCATTCAGTTCATATCAGCTCAAAACATAAAAAACATGTTTGAAGAGGAGCAATATCAGAGCATTATAGATTTGTATACAAATAACCCGGGAATATTATCTTCTGAAGATTTAATGTATGTAGCTCAATCATATATGAATATGGGAGATATACAAAACGGGTTGACCTATGCAAACATGGCTACACAAAAAGAAAGTAACAATGCAAGAACTTATTTCGTCACAGGCGTACTTTACAATGCTAATGGAGACTATAATAATGCAATAAAAGCTCTTGAAAAAGCCATTGAACTTGCACCCAAAGAAACCAATTATTACACAGCTTTGGGAGACTCTTACTATGGACTGGAAAAATATGAAGAAGCTTTACTCTATTATAAGAAAGCAACTTCTTTAAAACCAGTCTCGGAGAAAGCATTCTTCATGATCGCAACAATATATGCTTCTCAGAACAAAGAAGACGAATCCCTGAATGCTTTCCATAAAGCAAAAGCCAGTATTGTAGATGACAAAGAGCTATATGTCACAGTACTTTACAACATAGGCAAAATGGAATATGACAAAGGATCGTACCAAAAAGCGATTAATGCCTATAATGATTTGATATCTTATCTTCCTGACGATTATTATTCTTACGAAAAACTGATACAATGTTATTATGGATTGAATCAAATAAGCAAAGCCAACCTGCAAAAAGTAAATCTTTATACTGCTCATAAAAATGGTTTGCTTGAATCGACAAGTATTTCCGATCAGTTTTGCTTCGATCAATTCAAAATCGGAGATAAAGATATTGTTGCTTATGAACGATATGAGGAGTTTACTTCTAAACCGATAGTAAAACGAATATTCTATGTTGTGGACAGCTATGGAAATGTAAACGCAACCATTCTCCAAAAAAACATTTCCAAAAACAATTATACTTTTACCATGACAAGAAATGGAATAGAATATACTTATGCAGATGAAGTATCTGGGCCAAATCCGAAATATACTTCGCTCAAGGCATTTATTTCAGATATAGTAACAAATAAATTGACCGCGATAAGTTTTAAATAACATTCTTCTCCAAAGCCCTCCACAAATTATCGTCAGGTATAGGAGCTATAACTTCCACCGGTTCTTTTGATACCGGATGGACAAAGGATATTTTACGGGCATGCAGGCTTATTCCTCCGTCAGGATTGGAACGGTCTGCTCCGTATTTCAAATCCCCCTTAATCGGGCAACCTATTTTTGCCAATTGACAACGTATTTGGTGATGTCGACCTGTCTGAAGATCTATTTCAAGCATATTGTATTTATCTGAACGGGCTATCAATTTATAATGTAAAATAGCAAGTTTCGAATCCGGCTTTTCCGAATCATAAGCATACGACTTATTTTGCTTCTCATTCCGCACCAAATAATGTTGCAACGTTCCCTCTATCGGTTTTGGCATTTCTTTTACAACAGCCCAATAAGTCTTGCTTATTTCCTTACTTTTGAACATATCATTCAACCGGGCAAGCGCCTTGCTTGTTTTGGCAAAGACAACTATACCACTTGTTGGACGATCGAGCCTGTGCGTAACACCGCAGAAAACATTCCCCGGCTTGTTATACTTCTCTTTCAGATATTCCTTTACAATCTCCGAAAGAGGCTTATCTCCCGTCTTGTCGCCCTGTACAATTTCAGATACAGTCTTATTGATTATAATGATATGATTATCTTCGTATAAAACAGTCATTATTCTTAAAATAAAATGCAAAGAAAAACCTTTCGAATGAAAATCGAAAGGTTTTTCTACTAATATCCAAAAATTAATTATCGAGCCGTTGCTTTCACTCTTTCTTCATGAGACATGGCAGCTAACCTTTTCACTTCATTAATATCAAGCCCCAATCCTTCTGCTACTCTTGTACCGTATTCGGGATGAGCCTTGTAGAATATAGCTGCCTGACGAAACTGAATACGTTTCTGAGCATTCCTGATATGAGCAACAATATTACCTACCAGGTTCGTTTTATCATAATCAGATAAAACCCTTCCGTACAAGTCTCCGGCTTGGGCATAATCGGCATCAGACACTACATACTCGTGGCGCGCAGCCATTCCGGCAACATCCACCGGAGGTGCGGCATATTTTTTATCCGGCGCTGGGCCATCGAAACTATTAGGATAGTAATTTGGCCCGGTATAGCTATGCATATTCATAGCGCCATCCCGCTGATATGTATTCACCTGAGCCTTCGGAGCATTCACCGGAATCATATCAAAATTAGCACCTAACCGATGGCGGTGTGTATCAGGATAACTGAATACCCGCCCTTGAAGCATTTTATCCGGAGAAACAGCAATTCCCGGCACCAAATTCCCCGGAGAAAATGCAGCTTGTTCCACTTCAGTAAAATAGTTTTCCGGATTACGGTCCAACACCATTTTACCCACAGGAATTAACGGATAATCCTTTTGAGACCAGACCTTAGTCACATCAAATGCATCGAATTTATATTGCGGGGCTTCCTCGGGTTTCATAATCTGTACATATACACTCCACGATGGAAAATCTTTATTTTCGATACTATCGAACAAGTCACGTGTAGCATGATCGGGATCAGTTCCTGCCAATTCGGTTGCTTCTTGCCGTGTCAGATTTTTTACGCCCTGATCAGTTTTGAAATGTAACTTAATCCAGTAATGTTCTCCTTTTTCGTTATACCACATATAAGTATGGCTTGTAAATCCATGCATATGACGATAAGAGTATGGAGTACCTCTATCGGTAAATAGAATCGTTGCCTGATGGACACTTTCGGGTGTCAGAGACATAAAATCCCAGAAAGCATCAGCATCATCCAGATTAGAGGCCGGATTTTTCTTCTGTGTATGAATAAAATCCGGAAACTTGATTGCATCACGAATGAAGAATACAGGTGTATTATTCCCCACCATATCATAATTGCCATCTTCAGTATAAAACTTAACTGCAAATCCGCGAGGGTCACGAGCTGTATCGGCCGAACCCCGCCCTCCGCCTACGGTAGAGAAGCGTACAAACACATCCGTTTTCTTTCCCACCTGAGACAAAAACGCAGCACGGGTGTATTGTGTCAGGTCATTTGTCACTTCAAAATATCCATGAGCTCCCGCTCCCTTGGCGTGGACAACACGTTCCGGAATCCGTTCACGATCGAAATGCGCCAACTTCTCCACCAAATGAGTGTCAGACAAGAGTGTCAAATGAGGATTTTGCGTCGTAATAGACGCTTGATCGTTGTCCACAGGGATACCCTGATTGGTAGTCATTCTTTTTCTTTTTTCTTCCATTGTTTAAGGTTTTTTATTTTGTAAAATGTTAGTTCTTCGCTATAATTATTAACACCTTAATTCCGGTTTTGTTCAGTTTATTTACACATAAAAAAGAGGGAGAAGCTTGTGCTTCTCCCTCTTAACTTATATTTTTGAATACTTCCTACTTTTTAGCAGCCTGTACAGTGGATAAAACGCGAAGAAAGTTCTTACCCCATATCTTCGCTATATCTTCATCAGAATACCCTCTTTCCAGCAATTTGACTGTTATATTGATCATATCGTTGCTGCCATTGCAACCGATAATTCCGCCGCCACCATCAAAATCAGACGCAATACCTACATGGTCGATACCTGCCACTTTGACTGCATAATCGATATGTTCGATGGCATCCATCAGGCTGGCTTTACTTTTATCCTTATTCATAAATAAATCGACAAGGCAGATCTGTACTACTCCTCCATTTTTAGCTAAAGCCTGTAATTGTTTGTCGGTTAGATTGCGATCATGATCACACAGCGCCTTTACAGAAGAGTGTGATGCAATGACAGGCTGAGAGGATAATGCAATCACATCATAAAATGTTTTCTCACTCACATGCGAAATGTCAACAAGAATACCCCAACGATTCATTTCCTTCACCACCTTCTTACCAAAACTGCTTAGACCGTTCCATTCAGGTTGATCGCTTGATGAATCGCATATATCATTAGGTTTAGTGTGACACAGGGTGATATAATTTACCCCTCTGCTTTTAAACCGGGCAATATTTGCAATATCCTTACCTATCCCGTATCCATTTTCAATACCTATAAATATAGCTTTCTTACCTTCTGCTTTCAATTTTACAAGATCATCTGCTGTGTATGCAATACCACAAATATCCTTATTTTTTTCTACCTGAGCATATATACCATCTATCAAGCCATCTATTTTTTGAACAATCTTTTGTGAAGAAGCATCATCTCGTGGGCCTTGTGCTGTATAAGCTGCGAAGAATATAGCGTCGAGCATGCCCTCTTCCATCTTAGGGATGTTAACCTGATTGCTCTCCCTTTTACCTATATCAAATCCTTCTTTTTTAAATTCCAGAGGCGTGTCGCAATGGGTATCCACCGACAATATCTGCCGATGCAATTCTTTTGCCCGATGATATAATCCGGACTGTTTAACGATATGATCAAATATTTTCAACATTGTAGTATCTCCTCCTGCAATATGTCCTTCCGGATGCCACTGTACACCAAGTATATTACGGTTAGGATATGCTTCTATAGCTTCTACTATTCCATCGGGAGCGTATGCCACAGCCCTAAAACCAGGAGCAACATCTTTAACTCCCTGATGATGAAATGAGTTTACTGAAACATCAGTGGTATTTAATATTTTGAATAATTTCGAACCCTTTGCAATAGACACAGGATGTGTTCCTTGTTCCTTTGGTTCTGTTTGCCGATGCTTGATGGTACTGTCTTTATGCTGCGATGGTATATCCTGATAAAGCGTACCTCCAAAAGCTACATTGATAGCCTGTTCGCCACGGCAAATTCCCAAAACCGGAAGATTTCGATCGGTAGCCAATTTCAACAAAACAAGGTCGTATATATCACGGATAGAATCAATATCATTTATATCGGGAATAACCTCTTCTTTATAATACAATGGGTTAAAATCTTCACCACCTGTCATAACAAGCCCATCAAGATTTCTAATTATATCCCTTAATACTTTACTATCCGTTATAGCGGGAATAATTACCGGATTTCCCCCTGCTTTAAGTATTGCCTGAATATACGTTCCGGGAACATTCGCTCCCCCACTCTTACTCCTACTGGCAGAAATACCTATAAGAGGTGAATATTTTGTTTTAACACTCACATTTTCAGAATCTGTTGTCTGATAAAGCTTTGATAAATTCTGGGCTTTGACAAAACAGACACTCATCAACAGAATGAGTACAAAGGATACAATTTTTTTCATCTTTTAGAGTCTGTTTAAATTTTATAGCAAATCTTTTTTATAGCAATTTTTAGATGGATTTTATCATTTTTACTTGCGGGTTTAGCGGGCTAAACCAAGAGGAAAAAGGATAAAAGACGCTAAAAAGAGCAGAAAAAAGTTGCTAAGAATTATTTTATGGGAGTCTGTAATGAAAATTTTCGCTAAAATTTAAACAGGCTCTTAGTATTATTTAGTCCGGTTCTACAGATACCGGTTGATTCTTAATCCAATCCTTTCCTTCTGTAAATCGTGTTACAAGCATTGCGCATACAACATTTCCTGTTGAATTGAGCAACGTTGCCGGAATATCTACAATAGCGCTGATTATAAGCAATGCCCCTGCCAGTTGAGGAGAAAAACCGAAAACAGAACAAATCAATAGCTCGCCTGTCATTCCTCCACTGGGAATTGCCCCCATCACTGCACCAACCAATAAAGCTACACCTATAATCATAAATATATTTGAGGAAGTAGTAAGTTCTTGTCCAAAAATGGTAAGCAGGAATATTATTTTCAAAACACCTGCCATTACAGAGCCATCTTTATGGATATTAGTACCTAAGGGTATAACCGTTTCAGCAATACTTTCTGGTATCCCCATCTTTTTAGAAGCCTCTATATTTACGGGAATACATGCAGCACTGGACGATGTTGCAATAGCGGTAAGGGAGGGTGTCAATATATTTTTCCAAAAGGCGAAGAATCCTTTCTTCCCTCCGGCTAATAGGATGTATATGGAATTTAATCCGAAGAATGCAATAGCGGTAAGAATCAGATATAGAATAAAAACATGCATGTACCCATTCAATATTTGCCCGCCTAATCGTCCCACAGTATCGGCAAAATAACATCCTAATCCAAGTGGCGCAGCCTTCATTATTATTCCCATCATTTTCATAATAACAGAAGCCCCCGAATTCAAAAAGTCAGCTATAACTTTACCTTTTTCTTTAGAATAAGAAGTAGCCAGGCCCAGAAATGTAGAGAATATGATTAAAGGCAACAGATTAGACTTCGTGAAAAGCAAATGAAAATCGGATACTGTAAACAAATTGACAAAAACCTCGGCCGACGATAATTGCTTAATGGACTGATCGGGCAAAGATGCCATCAGATCGGACTGATTTATTCCTCCTAACGGATTATATATTAAAGTAAAGACGTATGCTACAATGGCTCCAATTATGGCAGTAAGCAAAAAAACAAAGATAATATTACCTATTACTTTGCTTACCATATTGGATTTCCGCATGTTATATATCGATGAAGAAACACTTAACAGGACGAGCGGCACTATGAGGACAAACATTAGATTAAGAAAAACATCCCCTATAGGTTTCACAACAGCAGTAGCCTCTCCAAAGAAAATTCCGCATAGTCCTCCAATAAGAATGCTACAAAGGAGAATTAGCGTGAAAGCATAGTTCTTTAAAATACTCATTGATTAGTTTAATTTGAAGAGACAAAAATAGTTATGAATTATGAATAAAAGCAATTAATTCTCAAAAATTCGATGAGAAGTAAGAAAGTAAAAGTTTTTTTAGCTTACACCTTGCCAATATAAGAATTTTGCCTATATTTGCACCGCAATTGCGAAATGGTGATCGTAGCTCAGTTGGTTAGAGCGTCGGATTGTGGTTCCGAAGGTCGCGGGTTCGAGCCCCGTCTTTCACCCAACAAAAAAGCAACTAATTTTTATTAGTTGCTTTTTTGTTTTTAGTAATATCCTTTTATTCCAGTTTCTTATAATATTTCAACTGATAATCCGGAAAAAGAGCGGGATGGAACACTTTTACAAAATCCTTCAAAATATAATCGGGATGAATCGGCAGATCGTCATAATAAGACGAATATGATGTATTGCATCCATATACATTCTTTTCTTTAAAAGCCCTGAAGTAAGAATACGGTTTATACTCCTTCTCTAAACTTTTGTAGGTAATATCATCAGATGCATAATACCGAATCAGCCAAACATCGGCATCGCCCGCCTTATCCAAAACAGATTCGAAAGATAGTGGCAGAAATGTAGTTGTATTGTCGTCAGCCCACAAATAGGAGCCACCTCCATCAGCAAGCATATTAGCCATATAGCTTTTCCCTCCGGGCATATTCCAGCTCCCCATATAACGCATATCTGTGAATACCGTCGGACGCTTTGAAACTTCAGATGCAATCTTTTTAATATTATTATAGTTAGTTACGGTAATATTAAACAGAGAGTCTGCCAATTGTTCCTTGTCTATAAAAAGAGAATAAAAACGTATCCACTCGGCCCGTCCCAACGGATGAGGCTCAGTATAATCGGGTGTCTCTATCATCGGGATATTCGTATTAGTCACGCTTCCATACGCTTGTCCACTGATTGGCGATGTAAGAATTGCATCCGGGGACAACATGATAATCTTTTCAACATCCGGATTACTAGCTAATCCTAAGTCCGTTATCGACCCGGTTTTAACACCTTCGATCACCTCTTTCGTTTTAATATATTGAGGTTCACACACCCCTTTTACAATACCGATAGAAGCAAGCTCTTTCAATGTTGAGCAATGAATAGCATTGTAAGTAATTACTTTATTCAAGGGAACTCTCACTATCGTACCTTTGGGTAAATCAGCAGGCAATTTCCTGTTTTTCTTTACCAAAATATACTTTTGAAGAAGCTTAGTCGTATCCCAAGGATTTACAACCGAGACTTCCGTATAGTCGGCAAACTTTTTCACCTGAAAACCCTTGGCATAATGTATCTCGTAGCTATCTTTTACATTCTTACTATCCTGATTGGCAGGCTTACTATTGCAGCCTACCAATATCAGGACAAGAACAATTGAGGTATATAGTTTTAATAGATTCATCTTACTTCGCGTCTGCTAAGAAAAAGACTCCCATCGGATTAAGCCCCTCGCTACTGAATTTTGTTTGATAAACTCCACTTGAAGAGAATTTATATACAGACCCTTTCGTTACATAATCGGTAATAGATATGTAAATATCTGAATTACTTGGATTGACAGATATTACACTTGCCTTATTTAAGTCAGTTGCCGATGGAGGTGTTACAAAACTTTGTTTTACTACTTCCCCTTTAGCGATATCATAATAATACAGCTTTGCGGCAGCCGCAGCAGAATAATCCGTTGGGTCCATATATATAAGGAAGAGTTTATCTCCGCTTGCAGCCATACGGGTAGCAATATCTACACCAATAACAGACACGACCTTTGTTTCCGGATTAATCTTTTGTAATGTAGGCCTTATATCTCCATAATTACCTGTTGAGATCACATAAATATTTCCGTATTTATCGCTTGTTATTTTTTCCGGATTAATTATAACGGGGATTTTTGTTTCGGCAAATGTCGACAGATTAATGACTGAAACTGTATTATCTGTTCCTTGTCCGGAATTTGCCACATACAGATTTCCATTAACTATCGTCATTTGCTCTGGATATGAGCCTACCTTTATTTGTTTGTCAACCGCCATCGAAGTTGTATCTATCTGTAATACATAGCCACTTTGTGTGGTTACATACACTTTCTTTCCATAAGCCTGTGTATAACGAGGCTCCATCGGCTGATCTCCACTCTTCGGATCTATTGTTTGCAGTATCTTTGCTGAGCGGTTTGTTATAAAAATCTTGTTTGAACCCGTTACGGTTATATACATCTTAGAACCATAAATAGTCATATCTTGTCCTAAATCCCCTAATTTCTGCTCTCCATTCATATTATAAAAGACTTCGGAAGTTAGCTTTTGTTTGTCAACATTATAATAGGACAAACTAGCATCATTCTTCCCCCAGTCTCCATTGTTTAATATATAAACTCCGGTTTTAGTGATTTCCGGCGCTTCCCATCCAGTAATTTTTTCATCATCCGATTCGCATGAAGCAAAGCCAAGTGCTAAGAGAGAGAATAAAACTCCCTGTAATAATAATTTTCTCATCTTATAATTGTTATTTAATTAAAATTTGTACAATACGGAAAAAGAGAATGACCGTCTTGGCATAGGATAATATGCGATGACATCATAATTCTCATTCCATAGGTTTAATACATTGCCTTGTATGATTAATTCATTATCTTTCAATCTCAATTTTCGGAAGAGGGAAATACTGTGATCAGTATAACCTTTCACCTCATTATCTCTATAATTTGTCAATTTCGAGTACCTGTCACTTGCAGCTATCATTGTGTATGAGAAATTCACCCACGGATTATTAAAAGACAAGGTTACTGCACCTGAATGTTCAGGTGTATAAGGAAGTTGATTTTTATAAGTTTCCTCAGACTTACTTGTGACATCCTGCGCCTGCATATAGTTATATGTGACAACCAAATTTAAGCCCATGCTCTTATTTATTTGAGAGTTTGCTGCTAATCGAAGATTAACACCCTTTATGTCCACATTCCCGACATTAGACGTGGTGGCCAGAAATGTTTTTGGAGTAATTACAATTTTATCATCGACCTTGTTATAATAACCATCTATGGAAGCGTTCACATAATTCTCCGAGTTACCTCCAAATCCGCCTACCCATGTAAGCCCAACATTAAACTGTTTTGCCGATTCTGCTTTCAGTTTCTTTTCCACAGACGGATAATATAACTCAGTAAATGTCGGCACCCTATATACGTGCTTAAACGATGCTCTCACGCGTAAATTTGCAGATTCGACAGGCTGGTAAGAAATGCCTGTTGATGGTGATAATTTTTTATAAGTACTGTTACCACTATTATTCTTCACCCTCTCGGAAATATAAGTTGCCAATAGACTGGAAGTAATGGTCAGCCTATCGGATTTATATCTAAATGCCAATGCTGTATGAGAATTGTAACGCTTAGGATTTGCCAGATTGTTACCGAATCGGTCAGCTTCTTTGTCCAGATTATTGTATGATAAATCTTCAGCGGCAGAAAAATTTATTATATCACTCAACTGAAACAATAAAGCATTCGATAAATAAACTTCCTGTTCTTTATACCTATTCGTTAATCTCCCACCATCATATTTTTCATGAACTTCCTCATAACGAGTATTATTATGATCATATTTAGCTTGTGTCTTTAGTTTTATTTTTTGACCAAAATCTTTTCTATATGACATTTGAGCAAAGAAGTTTTTATCCCACAAACGCTCAGTTGCATAATCTTCACCAATAACAACACTCCCCGGCAAGCCACGTTCGGAATCGAAATAATAAATTTTGGTTCTCAATTGTCCCGATTTTCCAAAATCGCTAAACAAATTTAACTCTGTCCGGTATATATCTACATCACTATTTTTTCGTTTTCTATCAGGTATCATTTTATCATAATCCGCACTAAAAGGGTAGTTACCATCTGCCCGCTGCCAGCTACCATTAGCAGTCAGAGCAAACGTTTTACTTAGTTTATATTTGTAGTCTATGACCGGATTGAACAAGCCGAAAGAGCCTCCTGTCACCTTTGCATAACCGGCATATCTCTTATTTGAGAAATCAGGCACAACCGTTTCCATGTTCAAAACACCTGCTGAAGAAAAAGCCCGGGCTGTTTGAAAAATATCGTCCGATTGGCCTATATCGAGGGAAATCATTGATACATTATCTAATGCAAAACGTCCGATATCAACTTGTCCGGATTGAATGTTAGATACAAGGACGCCATCATAACTCACTGCGGTATACTCAGCCCCCATACCACGAATAGAAACCGTTTTAAGCCCCCCTATTCCACCATAATCTTTCAGAACAACACCATTGAACCTTTTGACTGCATCTGAAACTGATTGTACTCCTTGCTGCAGGAGATCATCATTAGTAATAACCTGTAATAGATTTGTTGAACGAGATACGGACGGCTTCGTGTTAGCAGAAATTTCTACTTCAGATAGATTCTGAGTTTTAATAGTATCATTATTCTGCGCTTGTACAACAGTGCAAACCAATGAAAAGAAAATGAAGAGAAGAATTGAAAACCTCATCCGCGCAAAGCAATTCAATTAAACAATTGCTTTCGAGAAGAACAGAGAAAAGAAATATCTTTGCAGTGTTTCTTAAGCTTTATTCCTCGAAAGCTGTCCGAATATTTACTTTGCAGGTCTTCTGACTTACTCTAAACTTGTATACCTTCCCGTTTTCAACAGTGGTTTCTCATACAAGCCTTACTCGAGCTTACAGCAGCGGGTCTGTACAGGACTTACACCTGATTCCCTTTTCATCCTTACGGAGCAAAGTTAGGCAAAGATAGAAATAAGTTATCTTAAAACATATATATTAGAATTACTTTTCCTATTCGAATAAAAATGGCCTTGTTGTTTCATGGTTATTACGTCCTTCCTCAAAAAAGAATTTTTCATCTCCAAATGCCGGTTTCAATTGATTAAACCACGTTGCCGCCGAATCATATTCAGCAAAAAAGGGAACATCCACCCATTTGGGATTACGTCCCTGAATAAAACGTAATACGAATATTTTTTCCCCTTTTATCTCCTGAACTCCCAAAACCTGTATTTTTCCTGCATGGTCACTCATACTCGGCCCTCTCACCGTACGGCACAATCCACTAACACTTCTATATGCACGCCGGAATATTTGCCAACACTTATCTAACGGCAGTTCAAAATAATGTTTCGCCCCCGTATCGCGGGCAATAAACATATAGTAAGGAATACAGCCCAGATCGACTTGCTTTCTCCACATCTCACTCCAAAGCTCTGGCCTATCATTTATATGACGTAATAAAGGAGACTGTGTCCGTATCTGAGCACCAACAGACTTTATTCGTTTTATAGCCCGTTTTACTGCATCTGTTGATAATTCTCTCGGGTGATTGAAATGTGCTTGAACAGAAAGATTCTTTCCCGCTTTTACAACAGATTCGAACAATCTGATTACATCATCACTATCTTTATCTGTCAAATATCTATATGGCCAATATGCCAACGACTTTGTTCCGATACGGATAGAATGAATATGTCTAAACTCCGGTTCTAACAATGGTTTAATATATGCCTCCAAAACAGAAGCATTCATTACCATAGGATCTCCACCAGTAAACAGGACATCTGTCACTTCTTTATGCACTCTCAAATACTTAAATAGTAGATCCGATTCCTTCATCGCAAACTTCAAACCATTCATGCCTGAAAATTGTGGCCAACGAAAACAAAAAGTGCAATATGCATGACATGTCTGCCCCTGACTGGGAAAAAACAAGACTGTTTCAGGATATTTATGTTGGATTCCTTTCAATTTTATGTTTCCTAAATAAGGAACATTATGCTCTTGTCCGGCAGGATTAGGGTTCAACGATAAACGGATTTGCTCTATTTTGTCATTTAAAATCTCTCCGCTTACATTTTCAGCCAATAGTCTTTCGATAGACATGTAATGTTTTTTCTCCAACATTCCTCGCCGGGGAAAATTCAATGTAAAAATAGGATCAGCCTCTACGTTTGTCCAGTCGATTAGTTCATCGACAACATAACTATTAGTTTTAAAGGGTAAAACTCTCCCTACAACTTCTATCTCATTCTTTATATCTTCAAACACGAAGGTCATTTGAGATATATCTCGAAAGTTGTGAAGAGTATATGACTTCATTCGTCTGTTCATAACTCTAAATATTATTAAATACGATTATTTGGCAATAAATCGGGAATTAGATTTTACAATATACAAAAAACGAGAAAAAACAGAATACTGAATTAACTTTTTTTGTATATTATTTGCCCATCAATATATTTAACATATATTAGAATCAGACAGAAAGAGAGGATATTTACAATGGTATGAATTTAAACTCGGAAGATATTTGATACTTTGTTAATAATGTATCCGAGGTTTCTATTGGATTACCTTGTTCATCTTCGTATATGAAATTTACAGTTTGTACAATTATATTATTCGACTGAATCTTTGATGATATCTCACTGTAATATTCTACCATGTCTTCATAAGCAACCAACATATTATCCACCAACTGGCCACTGCTATTATAACTTATAAGATATTCCATGATTTCCCCATCCGAAATAACTTGTATCGTAATGATCCGGCCATTATCATTAGACAACAAAATTCTGCCCATAGATAAATAAGTAGTATCATAATCTTGAAGATAAGCTATTTTCGATATTTGCAGACTATCGTATAAGGCTTTAGTCATTCTTGGCAGATTTTCAAAATCTATATTTTGAAAATCATTTCCCAAAGCTGTATCTATAATTACGACATCCAAATCATTTAAATGGACAGGAATGGTACTTTTCACTATATTATTTTCCATTTTAGACTGACATGAAATAAATATAGTAATAAATATAAAGCTGAAAAAACAAATATTTTTCATTTATGTAGCTGATATACCGCTCAATAATATTTCTATTAAGATAACAATTCTGTTATACAAATGTTTAAACTATCTTCCCAATTTGGAATAGATAAATTAAACACCGACTTAATCTTTGCTTTATCAAGGACGCTATATTGTGGTCTTTTTGCTTTAGTCGGATATTGATTCGTCGTAATAGGATTTACTTTGCAGGAAATACCGGCATACTTATGTATGGCAATTGTGAAATCATACCATGAAGTAACACCTTCATTTGAATAATGATAAATGCCGGCCTCAAATCTATGAGCCTCACTAAAGTCCAGTATCTTGATTATAGTATGAGCCAAATCGGCCGCATTAGTCGGAGTTCCGATTTGATCGGCTACGACATTCAGTTCGTTTCGCTCTTTTCCATATTTCATCATCGTTTTCACAAAGTTATTACCGAAGATGGAATATAGCCAGGCTGTACGAATAATAACGCTTTGTGGGCAAGTCTCCAATAAGATTTTCTCTCCTTCTCGCTTCGATTGTCCATAAACAGACTGAGGATTTGTAGTATCTGTTTCTTTATATGGGCTTGAAGCCATTCCGTCGAATACATAATCTGTAGAAACATGTATAACTTCGGCTCCATTATTAGCAGCTGCAATGCCTAAATTAGCTACAGCATCACGATTGATCTTATAACAGAGATCCATATCATCTTCCGCTTTATCTACCGCAGTATAAGCAGCACAATTGACGATATACTTTATGTTATTCTCTTTTAAATAATATTCTACAGCTTCACGATTTGTAATATCAAGTTCATTTACATCGGTAAAGAAAAATTTGAAATTGTCTTCGTGGTTTACAGAAATTCTTTTGATTTCACTACCCAACTGGCCGTTAGATCCGGTTATGAGTATATTTTTTTGAACAAGTTCGAACTGAAAAATATTCTTCGCAGTTTCGTCCTGATCATCAGCCTGTTTATTTCCTGAGAAAAAAGCCATTGTAGTTATATTCGTTAAGAATACAAGCTGCGAAATAAATATTCGCAACTTGTATTTATTTATCTTATTGCTTTCCGCCTGTAACAGCTTCAGTAGATATTTTTTTGATTAACCCTTGAAGAACATTGCCCGGGCCTAGTTCCACAAATTCAACAGCACCATCGGCCACCATGTGCTCAACAGATTGAGTCCATTTTACAGGAGCAGTTAACTGAGCAATCAAATTAGCTTTGATAGTAGCAGGGTCTGTTTCACCTGTAGTTGACACATTTTGATAAACAGGACATATCGGAGCAGTTATTTCAGTAGTATTTATAGCTTCTGACAATTCCACTTTCGCAGGCTCCATCAAAGGAGAATGAAACGCTCCACCAACTTTCAGCTTAAGAGCACGTTTTGCCCCCGCCGCAAGCAATAATTCACAAGCCTTATCTATCCCGGCATTTGAGCCGGAGATTACGATTTGTCCAGGACAGTTATAATTTGCAGGAACAACCACTTCATCTGCAATAGAGGCACAAATTTCTTCTACTTTAGCATCCGGCAGATTAAGTACCGCAGCCATAGTAGAAGGATTTAGTTCGCAGGCTTTCTGCATCGCTAAAGCTCTTTTATATACAAGTTTCAATCCGTCTTCGAATGACAGAGCTTCTGCTGCTACCAATGCAGAGAATTCACCCAAGGAGTGACCAGCGACCATATCCGGTTTAAAGTCGGCACCCATAGTTTTTGCTAATATCACTGAATGAAGAAAAATTGCAGGTTGAGTAACTTTTGTCTGACGAAGGTCTTCGTCGGTACCGGCAAACATTAAATCTGTAATACGAAATCCAAGAATTTCATTTGCCTTTTCAAACATTTCTTTGGCAACAGGAGACGTTTCGTACAAATCTTTACCCATTCCTACAAATTGAGCTCCCTGTCCCGGAAATACAAATGCTTTCATTTTAAATATTTAATGGTTTATAAGCGATTAAAATTCAGCGGGCAAAATTACTAAATTTAATTCTTTTATCAGAATAAAACATTTTTTATTTTTCCCCACGAATATAAAATAAATGGCAACTATTTTTCCAGCTACCATTCTATCAATTAGTTAAAAACTTCGTCCAAAATTTTAGCAAGCCGGAGTCCTGCCCTTTGCAATTGCAACTCCATTATATATTTATATTTATAACTGTAACCGTAAGACAACTCATCGCCATTTTTTATATTGGCATATATATCGTTTGCCAGCACATAAGTGTCGAACATCCAATCATCCAAAGATCCTGCTTGCAGTTCCTGCTTCGTTTCTTTCTTTATGGAATTTAGTATATCGGCATATTCGGTATAACTATACCCTTCGTTATCCACAATTTTTGAATCCCATACCGAATGTATATTAGCCGGACTTCTAAACCATGTTACCGAAATCTTATTTCCTCCCAAATCTTCCTCTCGTCCTGCATGCATGGGCTGATGGGCATCCCCTACCAAATGCACCAAAAAATAGAGAGCGACCCTCTTATCATCATCCGAAGAGTTTTTATTTTTCAGAATAGCCTCCAGCTTGGGTATCTCGCTATAAGCGTTTTCCTGCGATATATTTTTGATATGATTTATATAATCCTGTTTAGACAAGCCTCCCGGGGCATTTACAAAGTGCCATATGTGTGTATGCTTCCATTGGCCGGTAGTGTCTGATTTAATAAAGTCAGCCCAATTAGCCCAATACGCCATTGGATATCCATCCAATAACTTGTCTATTTTCTTTTTAGTTTTCGATTTTATATTCTTTTCTGCTATCTGAGCTATAACGCGATGTCCGGTTGTACCCCATGCCAATAATTCATGCGGCAATGCAATCCCAATAATAAGAGTTGCTATAATTAATAATCTTTTCATATTATGACATTTATAATTTTGATAAGAAGTCACACAATTTCTTTACAGCCAAAGCGCGGTGGCTTATTTCATTTTTAATATCCATACCAAGTTCGGCAAAAGTCTGAACGTATCCGTCAGGACGAAAAACGGGATCGTATCCAAAACCTGCCGTACCATGTTCTTCTGCCAATATATCACCATCTATCCGCCCTTCAAACAAGTGCTCTTCACCATTTAATATCAATGCTATTACACTACGAAAACAAGCTTTGCGATCCGTTTCTCCATCTAGTTCTTTCAACAGCTTTTTCATATTGGCTTTCGCATCATGGCCATCACCTGCATAACGAGCAGAAAACACACCCGGCGCACCGTTCAAGGCCCCAACTTCTAATCCGGTATCATCCCCAAAACAATCGTAGCCATATTTATTTTTCACATGCCTTACTTTAATCAATGCATTCTCAATCAAAGTAGTACCTGTTTCCGCTATATCTTCGTTGCAACCAATATCTTTAAGGCTAAGTATGTCAAATTTATCTTTGACTACTTCTCTCACCTCTTCCAATTTATGGGCATTATTAGTTGCAAAAACCAGCTTTCTTTTCATTTTCTCAATTGATTATACGCTTCCAAAGCTTTTTCCAATACTATAAGGGCATTACCCAGATCCTCCTTATTCAGTACATAGGCAATACGAACCTCATCCTTTCCTAGCCCGGGGGTCGTATAAAAACCCGAAGCCGGAGCCATAAATATAGTTTGGCCTTCATATTCAAAATCAGAAAGACACCAAGCACAGAATTTATCCGCATCATCGATAGGTAAACGGGCAACGGTATAAAATGCCCCCATAGGGATTGGCGAATATACACCCGGAATACGATTCAATGTATCTATTAAAAATTTTCGTCTTTCCACATATTCGTCATATGTATTCCGTATATATTCGAGACTGGCATCCAGTGAAGCTTCTGCAGCTATCTGTCCTATCAAAGGCGGACTCAACCGAGCCTGACATAGTTTCATGACTGTTTTCCGAAGTTCTTTATTCTTTGTTATCAAAGCACCGATACGTATGCCACACTCGCTATAACGTTTTGATACAGAATCTATCAAGACTACATTTTCTTCTATCCCCACCAAGTGACAGGCTGAAATGTAGGGTGAGTTAGTATAAATAAAATCCCGGTATACTTCATCAGAAAACAAGTACAGATCATGTTTCTGTACAATGTGCTTTATTTGGTTCATCTCTGTACGCGAATACAGATATCCTGTCGGATTATTCGGATTACAAATAAGAATCCCCTTTGTGCGTTTATTAATCAGAGCCTCAAATTTTTCGACCGGAGGCAAAGCAAAGCCTTCATCTATAGAAGAAGAAACAGTACGAATTACAGCTCCCGCCGATGCGGCAAAAGCCATATAATTAGCATATGCAGGCTCGGGAACAATGATTTCATCACCGGGATTAAGGCATGCCAAAAATGCAAATAATACAGCCTCAGACCCTCCTGTAGTTATAATTATATCATCTGCCGATACATTTATATTATACTTTGCATAATAACCAACCAGTTTTTCCCTATAAGAACGATTTCCATCACTCGGGCTGTATTCTAAAACAGTTCTGTCGATATTACGTATTGCATCTATGGCTTCATGTGGAGTTGGCAAATCCGGTTGACCTATATTCAGATGATAGACTTTCAATCCTCGTGCTTTAGCTGAATCGGACAAAGGAGCCAATTTCCTGATAGGAGAACTCGGCATATCCAATCCTCGTTGCGAAATTTTCGGCATAATTATAATTATGGTATATAAATGAATCGCAAATATACAAATTATAAGAATAGAGTTTGCAGCTTTTTGTTTATGTTTTTCATCTATATATTATAACCTTCAATATCAAAGATTATGAAAACATTCAAATTTATTCCTTTATTCTTTTTTGTCTTATTATCATGCTCTTCTGACAACACATCTATTCCTGAATTGCCGGATGCAAAGCCCATAGTTATGAAAGCTCAATTCGAGAATAAATTAAAAAATAATAACGCATTCGCTATCGATCTATTTAAGGCCACTTACAAAAATGAAGATAAAACGAATCTTTTCATTTCGCCATTAAGTGTAGACATGGCTTTGGCGATGACGTGGAACGGTGCCACAGGAGACACAAAAACAGAGATGCAGGCTGCATTACGCAACCAGGGTTATACGGCAGAAGACATCAATGAATATGCAAAATCATTACGTGAAGCACTAATCAGTATAGACCCGTCAACCCAATTAGCTATTGCCAATTCAATTTGGTACAGATCGGGCTTCAATGTAGAACAATCTTTCATTGATGTGAATAAGGCAAACTATAATGCAGAAGTAAAAGGCTTGGATTTTTCATCTCCGGATGCTATCAAAGAGATAAACAATTGGTGTGCAAAAAACACGAATAATAAAATCCCCGAAATAATAGATGTAATACCGTCTGATGCAGTAATGTACCTCGTTAATGCAATCTACTTTAAGGGTATCTGGAAATATCGGTTTGACAAAAAGAATACACAGGATTTACCATTTACAAAAGAAAACGGGACCACTCAGAATGCCAAAATGATGAGTCAGATAGAAAATCTGGCTTATTCGGCAGATGAAAATGCCCGTTATCTGGAAATGCCTTATGGCAACAAAGCCTTTAGCATGATCATTGCGCTACCTCAACCTGAAAAAGATCTAAAAAACGTAATTCAGAATATAAGCAGCGATTCGTGGAATAACGCAACAAAAAACATGCAGGTAAGATCAGTCAATCTACAATTACCACAATTCAAGTTAAAATGTGATTATGAGATGGAAAAAAGCATTTTACCCGACATGGGAATGAAACTGGCTTTTAGCCCTAGCCTAGCCGATTTTACAGGAATAAATAAAGGAGGAGGCCTTTCGATTTCAAAAGTAAAACATAAAACTTTCGTGGAAGTAAACGAAGAGGGAACAGAGGCTGCAGCAGTAACATCTGTAGAGGTAGTTTTCACATCAACCGGAAAGCCTCAATCCATGGACTTTTTAGTTAATCAGCCTTTTTTGTTTGCCATCAAAGAAAACAGCACGGGAGTCATCTTGTTCATCGGTAAAATTGGTGAAATTCCACAATAAAAACAACGGACGGTATTTTTATAAAGAGTAAGGGTGTGTCAAAAGGTCTTTTACGCGTCATCGCGAGGGCGATAGTTCGAAGCAATCCAGTAAAAAAAATGAAAAACTAAAAATTAAAAATGAAGAATTGCGAAGCAATCACCGAAGCG
>JAISUS010000029.1 GCA_031271965.1 Prevotella sp.
AGTTTTGAATTTTTCTACCGCTTCCTTCATCTGTACATCAGACAAAACGGGAGTCAAAATGAAAACGGTTTCGTAATTGTTCATAAATTAAATAATTATAAATTAAACATGTCATTTTTTGCAAATGAGCCGCAAAGATAGCTTTTTTTCTTTATACTACAAATGCTAAAGCTGTAAAAAATATTTGAGATACAGACTTCTTATGTTACATTTGTAGTATAAAATAAAGCTTGACACATGGAAAATAAAGAAATGTTGGATTTAGATCAGGATTTGGATCTTATCTTTCCTGTTATTAATGGAAAAGTGTCGATGGCGATCAACCGAATGATGTATCGTAACCTTAGGAAAGAGGGCTTGGAAATAACACCTGAACAGTGGACTGTTCTTGCCTTTCTGTGGCGCGAAGATGGCGTTACTCAGCAAACGTTATGTAATTCCACCTTCAAAGATAAGCCCAGTATGACTCGCCTTATAGATAATCTGGTGAAGCAAAATCTGGTTTATCGTAATACATCTGCAACGGACAGGCGTTCCAATTATATTTATCTGACCGATTTTGGAAAATCAATAAAAGATAAAGCTCATAAAGCAGTACAACTCACGATGGACTCGGCTCTTGCCGGTATCGACTTGGAAGGACTAAAACAAGTGCGTACCTTACTGATGGCTGTCTTTGGAAATATAAGAGAGGCATTGGAAGGGTAAGTTGTTATTTTATTATCAAATCTAAATAAATAGGAAGATGGTCGCTGTATCCACCTAAGTATTTCCATCCCGAATAAGTTCTGAAAGGTTTTTTACCTCCGTATTTTGTGTCTTCTTCCATCAGAAAATCATCCTTGAAAATATAAGCGGCTTTATCTTTTATTGAAGTTCTGTTCACTTTGCTCAGTAAATTACCGCTGACTATAAACTGATCGATAAAATTCCATATTCCTCTGTATTTGTACGATCCGGCATCTTTCTCCTTTAGCCGGTGATAAAACATATTGTACAGACCTTTAGCCGAAATGTTATCTTCGATACCCTTCGCTTTCAGGGCTTCATATAAACTTGCATTATCGGGATAATCGTTAAAGTCTCCCATAATGATGATATTTGCTTTTTTCCGAATCAGGAAAAGACTGTCTGTTTTTTGTTTAAGTAATTGTGCACAAGTGATTCTGTATCGGGTGGTCTTTTTTATACCTTCACTTCGGGAAGGGAAATGGCAAACGAAAATATCAAGCAGGTCACCATTTACTATTCGTCCTGTTACATGCAGTATATCGCGTGTGGTTTTTACCGAATCAATAAAAGGTCTGTATGATTTTTTGCTTATTAATCTCATCTGGTCGCGTTGATATAATAAAGCGATATTTGAACCTCGATGGTCTTTCGAGTCTGTGATGACATATTCATACCTATCTTTCCGTAACGATGTCTGTGTGGTCAGATGATGTAGCACCGATTTATTTTCCACTTCACAAATGCCAATCAGGGCAGGAGGATAATTCTCTCCCACAGCATAGATGACTTTACTTACATTTTTCAGTTTATCCCAATAGCGTTGCCCCGACCAGTGGAGATTTCCTTCGGGAGTAAGATCGTCGTCATTTGTATTCGGGTTGTTTTGAGTATCATAAAGGTTTTCCGGATTATAAAACATGACGCGAAACTTCTCCTGAGCTATGATGAAAGTTCTTGAAGAAAAGAGAAATAAAATAATGAGCAGTATTGTTCTAATTTTCATAGCACCCGATATCCGGTCCGGAGTCGCTGAGACGAGATTTCCCTTTTAAGTCAAGAGGCGCAAGAGAAGAATAAGCTTTGTCCGCTTTGCCTATTGCCGGAGATGAAGATTGTAATTCAAAATTATAAGAATAAATACCGGCACTATTCAGGTCTTTGAATTGAGGATCGGAATTCCATATAACATCAATGTAGTGGCTGCCCGGTGTCTGAGTCCCTTTGATCAGGCAGTTACGGAAACCATATACAAAAGGAATATTACTTATCCCTTTCAGTAATATTTCGTTTGATACTGATCCGAATATAATCGAATTGGTGAAATCACATTTCGAGAGAGGATATAATTCGTTTCCGTACGTATTGTTCAGTAAGAGGCTTTCGGCCTGACGTGCAGACCATCTGTAGTAGTTAGCTAATGTGCAGTGCAAGAATGAATATTCTCCACCTGACAGAGATACGACATACTTTCCGGAATTTGCAAACAGTCCGTTTTCTACATCTATATTACAGTTTACAGCTTGCAGACCATATTCTGATGAGTTTTGAACAATAATATTTTTTAGTATCGCTTTTTTGTTACTGGCATCCGACTCCGAAAAGGTAATGCCTCTTGTCACATTTTTTACAACTATATTTTTTAGTGAATTGTTATAGCTGTCAGAATGAAAAACTATACCTTCCCATTGTCCGGGTACATTATTGTATGGGATATCAGCTTCGATATTATCGAAGCGGCTTCCCCTGAAAATAATTGGCGCTTGCATTGTCCCCTGAGCATTGAGGATTCCATTTATCTTTATAGAAGCGTTGTTCTTCATAAAGAAAACAGCACCTTCTTTTATACTCAAAGCCGCATTCTTATTCACAACTAACGAGTCATATATAAGGAACGGCTTTTTGTCGGTCAGGGTAGTATCTTCTTTTATTACTTTATTTTTCCATATATATACGTCTTGCCCCACTGCCTCCAATTGAACATATTGAGTATTTCCATTTACAACGAAGCGGATGGAATCTCTTATTAGAAGCGGATTTTTTGTGTTTGTAGGATCAATCGTCACTTCTACAAAACCGTAAAGGCTGTCTTTTTTTAGTATTTCTATATTAGTCAGCCGTGTACCTTTTTCGCCATCTATATTCATCCTGAATCCGCTTTTCGAGGCATTTACCAATTCGATGGATTCGATTCTTAAAGAATTTTTATTTCTGTTGTAAATCTTGAATTGCTTTGTGGTAGAACCAATAGTCGAAAAAACAGTATCGAAACTGATCGTATTTTCCGAAAAAGCCAATGTTAGATTTTTATCCGTAGAAAAATCGTCTCCATCTTTACAGGCGTAGAACAGAATGAACAAAAAGATTATGATAAGGCTGATATATTTTTTCACCTGCAAATCTGATTTAGCTGCAAACTCCATCTATCGAGCAAGATTGTCCGCTTATTATCTCGCCGTTTCCGGAGGATATTCCGCTTTCCCATTCCTTGTATGCTTCATTTAATACTTCGAGATATTTTTCGGATGCGATAGAGCCTTGTACAATTTGCCTGTTATTGAATATGTAAAAAGGAATATACTCCAGATCATATTCGTTTTCGCTGTATTCAATATCCTTTTTAATGTCTGCAATATATTTATCACTTGACAGTAAGGACAATATATCAGCTTCTTTCAGTCCTATTTGAGTGCCAAGCTGTACCAAAACATTCTGACTGCTGATGTCCAATCCTTTTACAAAATAGGCATCGAATAGTATTTCTTCTGCTTCGGTAGCCAGGCCTGATTCATTAGCCAGCTTAACCAGTCGAAGAGCATCCGATGTGTTGGCTACAATTAATTTGTCAAAATCATAATTTAGTCCGACTTCTTTTGCTAGTTCTGCAACTTTTCCTTCTGAGACACGGGCTTCTTCCTCGCTCATATCAAACTTTTGTGCGAAATAACTGTAAATTGTTTGATCTGTAGCCTTTTTAGGTAGTTCAGGGTCTAGCTCATAGCTGTGCCATTCTAAATCTATATTATCCTTGTGTGGAAACTTATCGAGTGCTATTTCCAGTTTTCGTTTTCCTATATAGCAATATGGACAAGCTATGTCAGACCATATCGCGATTTTCATTTTTTCCATTGTTGTAGTTTTTACAGATTATTGAACTATATAAACAAGCGATTACATCAAATGGTTTGTTGCTAAATATTTCCAAATAACAGCTACATGCATCGATTGCCTTATCTCATCCTTCAATAATACTTCTTTTAATTCGTCTAAAGATAATAAAAATACGGTAATGTCTTCGGACGGCTCCAAATGTTGTTCCGATATTTTTTCTACGTCCGTTGCCAGATAACAGTAAGTTGTATTGGTGTGTGTACCCGGATTTGCAGATGTTGTCATTATTTCTTTCCAATTGCCGTTTCCGTAACCTGTTTCTTCCAATAATTCACGTTGTGCGGAAATAAGTGGAGAAGCATCGTCTTTGTCGCAGACTCCGGCGCACAACTCCATTGATGTTTTTCCTAGTCCGTGTCTGTATTGGCGTATCAGTAAGAATTTGTTTTCCTTTGTAATGGCTAATGTGCAAACCCAATTTGGATATTCATAAACGTAATAGTTGGGTATTTCGTTTCCATTGGGTAATTTGACATGGTCGCGGCGGACAGTAAACCATGGCTCACGTGATAAATATTCGCTGCTTAGTATTGTCCATTTTTTATCATCAGTATTGTCCATTATTTTTTTACTCTTCCAGAACAATAACGTTCATGAAAATATTTTTAAATGGTTTGTCTTTCTCGTTTGTTCTTACTTTCTGAATTTTGTCAACCACATCCATCCCTTCTATTACTTCTCCAAAAACGGTGTATTCATTATCCAGATGGGGTGTTCCTCCTCTCACTTTATAGAATTCGCGTTGTTCTTCCGTGTATGTGATTTCCGGCCTTCTGGATTCGGCTTCTTTGTTTGCTTGTTCTAGAAGTTTTGCTCTTAATTCAGCAATAGCCTCTTTTCTGCCTTCCTTATACATACTCTTTATGGAGTCCATATTCCGGGATTGCAAGTCCGAGTATATTTTTTGTTTCAGCCGTTCGAAACGTTGTTTTTCTATTTCATCCAATTTATTGTCAGAGCGCACTACTCCCGTTACAATATAGAATTGTGAGGGGTCGGATGCTTTTTCCGGATTTTCTTCGTTTCCCCATCGTGCAGCAGCTAAGGCTCCTTTCTTATGGAAATATGTGGGAAATTTTATCTCAGCAGGAATTGTGCTTCCCATTGTTTTGTCTTCGGCGATGGTATCTTTCTCTGCCATATTTCTGGTTTTGGGGTCACCCCCTTGTATCATGAATCCATCTATTATTCTATGAAAAATCAGATTTTTATAGAATCCTTCTTTTGCCAGTTTAAGAAAATTATCTCTATGAATAGGTGTCTCATTGTATAACTTCACTTTTATATTACCATAGGTAGTTTGAATCAATACAATCGGTTCTTTGGGTTTGCTACTGCACATTGTTACAGAAAATAAAATTAGAATTGAAAAATATATAGGCTTCATAATTTAACCGTTTTAGGAATAGAACAAAGGTAATTATTTTAAGGTGAAAATCGTTCTTATTTTTTGATTTCAGAATCTTTTCAGGTTTCAAATCCTTCGTTATACCAGGTAACATTTTATTCGATTACAAAAACGATAGTCTGTTCGGTCGGAGCCCAATCGAATACAAATTTAGCATGCGATGTAGCATTTCTTACACACATATGCGAACGGGGGGTAGTTCCCAAAGAGGGGCTATACTCTATAAGTGTTTTTCTCGGTTCGTTTACCGGAATCCCGTGAATGTACCCTCCATTTGTAAAACGGCTGGCATAAGGTGCAAAACCTCCAGTTCTGGTAGTTCCATCCACAAGAAAAAACATTTTTACTTTTTTCTCTTGAATAACAAACATGCCTAATGGTGTTTCTTGCTGATGGGGTGGTTTGTGCAGTCCTGTGGTTGCCGGATTCATACTCCTTACGAGCCATACGGAATCCGCTTTTTCCATTGTAACAATATTCTCGTTATTACGATCAACGACTATTACGTTCTTAAATACTATTGTATCGTGTATCAGCTTTACATAATGTCTCGGTATATACCATTCTCCGTTAAAATCAGTTGTGGCTACCTTTACGAAGTTAGATGTGCTGTCTTGTAATATATTAACCAAAGATCCGTCTCGTCCGTAGCGTACAGCTGTAACTGTATCTTCCGGATGAAATAACGGTACGGACTGATATCTTTCTACGCCCAAAGTGTCGGCAATGCGTTTATACTCATTTCTTCTGTATGTCTTCACTAGAGGAGCTTCTCCGTTATTATTGCGGTAATTTTGAAGGATCGCCCACACTTTTGGAGTACACTGCATATTTTCCATACGAGCTAACAATATCTTTATTTTATCCCATTGAAATACACGCGTCGTGTCTTTGTATGGGTATGAGTCCTCTAATGTATATTGGTCGTAAAGTAGTTCTTTCTTTATTTTGATATCTTCTGCAGATACCGTTTTCGGTGGTGCTGCTTTAGCGATAGGAGCTGTTCGGGCAGGAGCAGGTTCTGCCTCCTCTTTTTTTGAACAAGCAATAGACACGATAACGATAAATAGCAGTATGATATTTCTCATCTATATTGTTGTTTGTAAATTAACTGGAAACAAAAATAGAAATTATTATTACATTATGTTAAATACGGCGACAAAACAAAATCCGAAAATCAACAATCGAATGATTTATTTATCTTTGCGTATTACTTAATCGATTATTTTAATGAGAAAAGCAATCTTATTTCTGTTTGTTCTGATGGTGATTTTTTCATCTTGTCAGGACAAAAAATCCTATACAGTTGAAGGATGTTTTGACACCAATGCCTATGACGGCCAAACAGCCCATGTGTACTCCGAAACAGAAGATAGCTTGGGGCAGGTGACCCGTACAATTATAGGGTCGGATGTGATCAAAAATAGTAGATTTTCTATAAAAGGAAATCTTGTTGACGATATGGGAATGGGGATTATAACAATAGGGGAATTTCGCATAACAGACGGATATAATGATACAGCTTTTAATCCCGTTAATTTTGTTTTACAACCGGGTACTATTAAGTTTTCTTATTCCAGGTCTGCAATATCAATCGGAGGTACGGAGAAAAATGATGAGCTGAACAAAATGTATGAGCAGATAAGCCGGATATTGGCAGTAAGGAATGAGATAATCGATTCTGGAAAGACCGGGTGGCTTGCCAATAACGAGTATCAGCAAAGAACAACTTCTGTCAATGCGGATTTGCGGAGTACCATATATGCCTTTATACGTAACAATATAACAAACAGGGCAGGGGAGTTCTACCTAAGAGAATCTCTTGAAATGTTGAGCCGCGATCAGATTCTTGAACTGTATAATATGACATCAGAATCGTTTCGCCGCCGTCCTCAATTAAAAACATTTATAGAGGAACTTACTCGTGTTATACCCAATGTCGGTATGGCTTATGCAAATGTTGAGCTTTATGATAAAGATGATAAGCCGGTCCCTTTGTCGGATTATGTCGGTAAAAATAAATATGTACTTTTAGATTTCTGGGGTTCTGAAAAATCGAGCTTTGATGATGTTCCAACTTTGATAAAGATATATAATAAATATAAACAAAAAGGACTTGAAATAATTGGTATCCCTCAGGATCTGAATAAGAACGAATGGACGGGAAGCGTTGCTAAATATAAGATGAATTGGCCGCAATTGGCAGATACTACAACTTTTGCAATAGATAGATATGGTATAGAAAAGCTGCCGTATACTATTCTGATTGATCAAGATGGTATAATTGTGGCTAAAGATTTGAGGGGAAGTGCTCTTGAGAGTAAAATGGGTGAGATATTTGATGTAAAATAAACATAGAATTAGTAAATTTGTCATTTGATAAACATTTGAGGTGCTATATTTTTATTAAAATTCAATTTAAATGAAGAAGATTATTTTATTTCTTGCAGCCATAGCCTTATTGGTGACATCGTGTGGCGAAAAAGATGCGTTCTCCATAAAGGGTAAATTACCTAGTGGTGAATATGATGGTCAAACTGTATATCTACAGACTCTGGATTCTGCATGGTCAAGAAGCCCTAAAGCATATGTAACTATTGATACAGCCAGTGTAGTAAATGGTGAATTTGTTTTTAACGGAATTGCGAAAGAGGGGCCTGTAGTACATTTTATCGTACTTGATAATGCTCCTGACAAAATGAAAGCTCCTGTTACTGTAATAGTTGAACCGGGTCAAATCAACGTTACCCTGGACTCTGTTTCTACAGTAGGCGGAACATCTCTGAATAATAGTTATCAATCCTTTGTGTCTAATTTGATAGCAATTTCTGATGAAGCCGATAAGTTAGAGAACGATACGACAAATCATGATAAAGCAGCATTGGATAAGCTGTTGAGGGAAAAGGAAAATCAACAAAATCAGGCTGTATACGATTTTGTAAAGGCTAACATTCAAAATCAGGTCGGAGCATATTTCTTTGTTCGAAATTCTTACAGATTTAATGTGGAACAGACTAAAGAACTATTAGCTGCCGTGAAACCTGAGTATAAAGATAAGCTCGTGAAAATAGAATCACGCCTAATCCCGCTGGAAAATACTGCTATAGGTAAAACTTTTACTGATATAAAAGGAAAAACGCCTGAAGGAAAGGATATTTCATTGTCCGAATACGCAGGGAAGGGTAAATATGTGCTTGTTGACTTTTGGGCTTCATGGTGTCCTCCTTGCCGTGCGGAGATGCCAACATTGGTAGAAGCTTATGGGCTGTATAAGGACAAAGGCTTTGAGATTGTAGGGTTCTCCCTGGATAGAACTAATGAAGATTGGGTAAAAGGTATAAAAGACCTGAATATTACATGGCCCCAGATATCTGAGATCAAATATTGGGATAGTAAGCCGGTTGCCGATTATGGCGTTTCTTCAATTCCGCACTTGGTTCTGTTGGATAAAGAAGGTAAAATTATAGCCCGGGGATTGAGTGGCTACGAAGTAATAGAAAAGCTTGGCGAATTGCTTAAATAGTATAAAGTCATATGTTAGATATAAAAAAGCTGTCTGGAAAGACAGCTTTTTGTTTTATTTCATTTTTTTTATCGTATCGAATATTTCAACCCAATCGTCGTCGTGAACTTTAGCTCCTATATACTGTATAACGCGGGCAGCCAAAGTTGTGCCTATTTGTCCGCTGGCAGCAAGCGAACGGCCACGAATTAGTCCGTATATGAATCCTGAAGCGTATAAATCGCCGGCACCGGTAGTGTCTACACAGTTTACAGAATAGGCAGGTACAAGTACTTTTTCCTCTCCTTGCTGTATCCATGAACCTTTAGATCCCATTTTTACAATTGCAATCTCTGCACTCTTGGCTAAAATGGAAACAGCCTCTTCCGGGTCTACTCCGAGTAACGATCTTGCCTCTTCTTCGTTCGCAAAAACTATGTCTGCGTATTTAGGAATAATCTCTAGTAGAAAGTCCCGGTTTTCTTCTACCACATTATAACTCGCCAAATCAAGTATAACTTTAGCTCCTGCTTCTTTTGCCAGAATGATAGCTTTGCGTATCAGATCATGGCTTTGTACCAGATAACCTTCTATGTAAAAGTATTTGTACCCCTTAAAGTCATCAGCTTGCAGATCGTTTGCACTTAGTTTAGCAGCAGTCCCCAGATAGGTACCAAAAGTCCGTTCGCCATCTTTTGAAATAAAGGTAGAAGCTACGCCGGAAGCTTCGTCTGCCTCTGTGAGATGAGAGTTTACATGATATTTAGAAAGATCACTTCTGAAGACTTTGCCGTAAGAATCTTTTCCAATCCGTCCCAAAAAACCGGTTTCTATGCCTAGTTGGCCTAATCCGATAATTGTGTTGGCTGCCGATCCTCCCGAAACAATATTCGTTTCGAGTTTATTTATTTCTTTCGTTAATATTTCAAATTTTTTATCATCGATAAGTTGCATGCTGCCCTTCGGAAGTTCCAGCAATTCAAGCATTTTATCGTTCTCAATGATGGCTAATACATCTACCAATGCATTACCCATTCCTAATACTTTCGTCATTCGTTCTTATTTTTTTGCGCAAAGATATTGCATATTTCAGAAATAAGGTCTATTTTTGCGTCACTTTTGAGAGAAATAATTCTTCCTTAGCTCAGTCGGTTAGAGCATCTGACTGTTAATCAGAGGGTCCTTGGTTCAAGTCCAAGAGGAAGAGCAAAAGAAAAAAAGGTTCTCAAAAGTAAATTCTTCCTTAGCTCAGTCGGTTAGAGCATCTGACTGTTAATCAGAGGGTCCTTGGTTCAAGTCCAAGAGGAAGAGCAAAAGAGTCGCAGAAATGTGACTCTTTTTTTATATAATAAAAAGATGCTTGAAATGTTTGAAGAAGATTTTATAAATCGTTGTATAATGGAATGTCCTGGAGATACTCGTATGTCTGATCTTGATAATTCATCCGGCAGCAATAATGACTTAGCCCGTTTGAGACAATCAGGTATTTAACCTTGAGTACAATGTTATATCTTACTATCTGGTCAAAAACGGCCTGGGTTATATTTACGTCTGGAGACTTGTATTCTATTATCATCGCCGGAGTCAGTTTACGGTCAAATATAACCGAATCACACCGCTTTTTTTGTCCGTTCAGGTTGATTTGTATTTCGTTGGCTATTAAAGTTTGTGGATATCCTTTTTCGGTTAACAAAAAATTCACAAAATGTTGACGAACCCATTCTTCGGGGGTAACAGCAACGAACTTCCGGCGAATAGGATCGAAAACGGATGCTCTTCCGTTAACTTTTTTTACATTTATATCGAACGGCGGTAAATTTAACTTCAACATTTGCTATCTTTGTTAATTCTCAACAAAAATAAAAGATACTTGTTTTAACTCAAACAAATGTAAAATTAATATGAAAACGAAACAAGAGATTGTGGATAATTGGCTGCCACGCTATACTAAGAGGCCTTTAAATGAGTTTACCAAACATATATTGCTAACTAACTTTGCCAAATACGTAGAAGTTTTTGCTAAACATTTTGATGTGCCTATCGTAGGATTGGATGGAAACATGCCAAATGCTTCAGCCGGAGGTATCACCATCATCAATTTCGGTATGGGGAGTGCGAATGCAGCTACAGTAATGGATCTCCTTAGTGCAGTAGACCCTGAGGCTGTATTATTTCTTGGCAAATGCGGAGGGATTAAGAAACAAAATAATTTGGGTGATTATATACTTCCTATAGCCGCTATCAGGGGTGAGGGAACATCGAACGACTATTTTCCACCGGAGGTGCCGTCTTTGCCAGCGTTTAGCTTGTTGAGAGCAGTTTCCTCTAATATCCGCGACTTTAAAAAAGATTATTGGACAGGTACGGTTTATACAACTAACCGTCGGGTATGGGAGTATGACGAAACATTTAAAGAATATCTTCGCAGGATACGCACAATGGCGGTAGATATGGAAACTGCTACATTGTTTACTTGCGGCTTTGCTAACCAGATTCCGACAGGAGCATTGTTGCTTGTCTCGGATCAACCAATGATTTCTGATGGGGTAAAAACAGAGAAAAGTGATAATATTGTGACTCAAAACTTTGTAGAGGAACATGTGATGATCGGTATTAAAGCCTTGACTACATTAATCAATAACGGACAAACTGTGCGTCATTTGCGTTTCTAAGATATGACTTTTGAGCAGATCATAACTAATATAAAATCACGAGACTTCAAACCTGTTTATTTATTGATGGGGGATGAGCCATACTATATAGATGAATTGACAAGTCTTTTTATCAATACGGTATTGCCCGAAGAGGAACGGGATTTTAACCAAACCATTCTTTATGGGATGGAAACCGACGTGAAATCGGTAATAACTCTTGCCCGTAGTTTTCCTATGATGTCGGATTATCAGTTGGTTGTGGTTAAGGAAGCTCAAAACCTGAGTAAGATAGAAGAATTGGAGGTATATGCTAAAAATCCTTTGCATACGACAATTCTTATATTAAACTATAAAAACGGGACTCTCGATAAGCGTAAAAAGCTATATGCGGAAATTGAAAAACATGGTGTTGTTTTCGAGTCGAAGAAAATACCTGAATATAAGATTCCCGGATTTATTTCTTCGTATGTACAAACCAAAGGGCTCGGTATAGACCAGAAATCAGCACAAATGCTGTCTGATTATTTAGGCAATGACTTAAGTAAACTGACGAATGAAATAGCTAAGCTGTTGATCGCGATACCGTCTGATCAAAAGCGAATAACGGCCGAATTGATAGAAGAGAATATCGGAATCAGTAAGGATTTTAATAATTTTGAGTTGTTGAAAGCCATTGTTGAAAAGGATATTTTCAAAATTAATCAGATTGCGGATTATTTTGCTAAAAACCCGAAAAACAACCCTTTGGTAATGACTATGTCTGTTTTGTTTAATTTCTTTAGTAATCTAATGGTTTGTTATTGGGCTAAAAATAAAACAGAGCAAGGTATTGCTGCTGAACTGGGTTTCAGAAATCCTTATCAGGCAAAGGATTACGTGCAAGCATTGAAGAATTATAATGCTTTTAAGAGCATGGAGATAATAAGTCTGCTCCGTACGTATGATGCCAAATCGAAAGGGGTAGGGAATATTTCTGCTTCTGATGGGGAATTGCTAAAAGAGCTACTGTATAAGATAACACACTGAGATATTAATTTATGCTGGATTGTGCAGATTCCGGTGTTATCCGGCAGGACATCCGTCTTCCATTGATACGGAAGAATCTGAATAAGCTGGTCTTG
The DNA here is from genome assembly GCA_031271965.1 of Prevotella sp. GTDB lineage: Bacteria > Bacteroidota > Bacteroidia > Bacteroidales > Dysgonomonadaceae > Dysgonomonas. The sequence goes on from JAISUS010000029.1 coordinate 12,586, forward strand.
TTTTTATGAATATCATGAAATATATTTTACCTTTGGATAAATCAATTATCAGATAGTGGAAGCAGCAAATCATTTAATTCTGATATTCCAGATACTTTATGTTGCCACTGCATTAGGTACCATGATTGTTGTTATCTCGGAAAACAGGAATCCCCTGAAAACTATTTCGTGGGTATTGATTTTGCTGTTGCTGCCTCTTGTCGGGCTTATTATATATTACTTTTTCGGGGAGGATAGTCGAAAACAACGACTTATCTCCAACAAGATGTATAAGAAACTGAATCGCCGTTCCATTGGTCGTAAAGAATTGCTGGAAACTCTTAACCCGCCAAATGAATATAAAGGTTTGGTGAATCTATTGAACAGGTTGAAGAGTTCTCCTTTATATGGAGGAAGCAGCGTGAAGTTTTATTCTGATGGCGTATCTAAATTTGAAGATTTATTTGCTCATCTCGAAAAGGCGGAGAAACATATTCATATTCAATATTATATCTTTTTGGATGATGAGGTCGGGCGTAAAACACGAGATATTTTGGTGCGAAAGGTATCGGAGGGTGTTGAGGTGCGTTTAATATATGATGATGTTGGTTCATGGAAAGCTAAGCGGGACTTTTTTAAAAATATGCAAGCTCGAGGAGTAGAAGTTCAGCCATTCCTGAAAGTCGCCTTTAAAATATTGACAAGCAGAGTTAACTATCGAAATCATCGCAAAATAGTCGTTATAGATGGAAAGGTAGGCTTTGTAGGGGGAATGAATATCGCCGACAGATATATACAAGGTGTTAAATTCGGAATATGGCGCGACAGCCATATCAAAATAGAAGGCAAAGCAGTGGCGGGATTGCAAACTTCTTTTCTTATAGACTGGTATTCTTCCCGGAAGGAATTTCTTGCTTCTGATACGTATTACCCAATATTGGAAAGCAAGGGCGAAAATATGATACAGCTGGTTACCAGTGGGCCAGTTGGCAGATATAAAGATATTCACCTGGGTATTTTGCAGGCGATATCAAACGCCAAAGAAAGCGTGTATATACAAACCCCTTATTTTATACCTACTGATTCTCTCTTGCAAGCGATACAAATGGCTGCTATGCGTGGAGTAGATGTAAGACTTATGCTTCCTCGCCATTCGGATACAACATTTGTACATATAGCTACTATGTCTTTCCTTAAGGAGGTGTTGGATGCCAAGGTTAATGTTTATTTTTTTGAGGCAGGCTTCCTGCATTCGAAATTGATGACTATAGATAGTTCATTGACTATAACCGGTTCTGCAAATATGGATATTCGCAGTTTTGAACACAATTTTGAGATCGATGCGTTTATTTATAATGAAGAGACATGCCGTAAGGCACAAGAAACCTTCTTTGAAGATATGGAACGGTCTACTCTATTGCTGGTCGAAGAATGGGATAAAAGACCCCGTTTCTCGAAGTTTAAAGAATCTGTGATGCGTTTATTTTCCCCTTTATTATAGTCATATTCCCTTTTAGGGAAGTAGGGAAAGTATAGATTGTTCTAACAGAATAATTGTTTTAATAAGTGTGATATCACAATGAAATGTCTTATTATGAATTCTATAATTAGTCTTTATTAAGCAATGTGTAAGGGTAAATGCAAATTGAAAAGCTAAAATTAAAGACTTTTTTATTTGTTTTAGTTAAAAAAAACTATCTTTGTGTCTTGAGTTGATCCTTTTTACTGGGTTTAGAGTATCAGGGAGAAGTTTTTGATAATTGCTCTGATTAGGGGCGTACCTTAATGAATTTTTATTAGACAATAATTTAAGTGGTTATATATGAGTAAAGTAGCACTTATCACAGGCGTTACAGGTCAAGACGGAGCTTATCTATCAGAATATTTGATAAAAAAAGGATATACAGTTCATGGTCTTAAAAGAAGATCTTCTATGTTTAATACTGATAGAATCGATCATCTATACCAAGATCCGCATCATGAGAATCGTAATATGATTCTTCATTATGGAGATATGACTGATAGCATGAATTTGACACGTATAATAGGAGATGTTCAGCCTGATGAAATATATAACCTTGCAGCAATGAGTCATGTAAAGGTTAGTTTTGATGTACCTGAATATACAGCAAATGCTGACGGAATAGGAACTCTTCGTGTGCTTGAAGCTGTCCGTTTGTTAAATTTAACGTCTAAAACTAGGATATATCAGGCTTCGACGTCAGAGCTTTATGGATTGGTACAGGAAATTCCACAAAAGGAAACTACGCCGTTTTACCCCAGAAGCCCTTATGCAGTAGCAAAATTATATGCTTACTGGATAACTGTTAATTATAGAGAGGCTTACGGGATGCATGCCAGTAATGGCATTCTTTTTAATCATGAATCGCCGTTAAGAGGAGAGACGTTTGTCACTAGAAAAGTTACACGAGCAGTTGCTCGTATAGCATTAGGACTCCAAGATATGGTTTATATGGGTAACTTGTCCAGTAAGAGAGATTGGGGGCACGCTAAAGATTATATCAAGGCTATGTACCTGATTTTGCAACAAGATACACCGGACGATTATGTTATATCAACAGGAATAACAACTACAATTAGAGATTTTATTAAAATGTCTTTTGCAGAAGTTGGTGTGACAGTCGCTTTTCGTGGCGAAAATGAAAATGAACAAGGTTACATTACTGAGATAGATGAACAAAAATTCTCTGAAGTAGTAGGTGAAGAATATCTTGAACGTATTAAGGAAAGGATAGGCAAAATGGTAGTAGGAGTTGATCCTGCCTATTTCAGGCCGACAGAAGTTGATATACTTATAGGTGATAATACAAAGTCGCGAACAAAATTAGGTTGGGAACCAACATATACCCTTCAGGCTTTGTGTCAGGATATGGTTATCCATGATGTAGAATTGATGAAGAAAGAAGAATATCTCAAAAACGGAGGGTACAAAATTCTCAATTATTTTGAGTAAGGATAATTTCGATGATTGATAAAGGCGCTAAAATATACATAGCTGGTCATAGAGGCTTGGTTGGATCTGCAATTCTAAAAAGTCTTAAAGATAAAGGGTATTCAAATTTTGTCTTAAGAACCCATGCGGAATTAGATCTTACAGATCAAAAGGCAGTTGCTGGTTTTTTTGCAAAAGAAAAACCTGAGTATGTGTTCTTGGCTGCCGCGAAGGTTGGAGGTATTATTGCAAACAACACTTATCGGGGACAATTTATATATGAAAACTTGATGATACAAAGCAATGTTATTCATCAGTCGTATGTAAATGGTGTAAAGAAATTGGTTTTTCTGGGTAGTTCTTGTATATATCCTAAAGAGGCTGGCCAGCCAATAAAAGAAGAATATCTTTTGACTGGTCCTCTGGAATATACGAATGAGCCATATGCCATAGCTAAAATTGCCGGTCTAAAAATGTGCGAAAGTTATAATATTCAATACGGTACTAATTTTATAGCTGTAATGCCAACTAATTTGTATGGGCCGAATGATAATTTTAATCTGGAGACGTCTCATGTATTGCCGGCTATTTTACGGAAGATACATTTAGGAAAGTGTCTTGAAAATGATGCGTGGAGTCTCATTCGGAAAGATTTGGATATGCGTCCGATTGAAGGTGTAGATGGAAGTTCGCAAGAAAAAGATATATTGAGAGTTCTCGAAAAATATGGTGTTCGAAAACTTGAAAATAAAGTTCAGGTCGAATTATGGGGTTCAGGAACTCCAATGAGAGAATTTTTGTGGAGCGAAGAAATGGGTGACGCAACGGTTTTTGTAATGGAGTCCGTAAACTTTTTAGACTTAAACAACGTTATAAAGGATAAAGAAGTTAAAAATACTCATATTAACATAGGAACTGGAGTTGAAATATCTATAAAAGATGTTGCAGGACTTATAAAAAATATAGTTGGTTTCTCAGGAGATTTATGGTTTAATACTGAAAAACCCGATGGAACAATGAGAAAATTGTCAGATGTGTCAAAGCTCAAATCGTTAGGATGGCAGCATAAAGTTGACATTGAAACGGGGCTGAATATGATGTATACATGGTATACAAAAGACAATTAAGAGAAAAAGAGAGTGTTTAATTATAATTAAAAAGATTGATTATGAAAAAAGTAAGTTTACTTTTGGTTTTAGTTTTTGCGGCTATTACTATGTCTGCTCAAGAAAGTGGATTTAGTACTAAGCCTGGCCGTATGTCGACTTTTGCTGATAATGGCTTTTGGGATAACTGGTTTATCGGTGTTGGTGCCGGTGCAAATTTTGTATTAGGTGATAATAATGGTGATGCAGATTTCTTGAATCGTCTTACTGTTGCTCCGACTATTCAGATTGGAAAATGGTATAATCCGTTTATCGGAGGGCGCTTGAAATTTCAAGGCGGATCTTTGCATAATTTTATCAATAATGCAAACTCTATGATTCATAGTAAATATGTTGCAGGAGAACTTGACTTCTTGTGGAATGTATCTAACTATTTGGGTAATTATAATGAGAACCGTTTTTATAGCTTTATCCCTTATTTGGGTGTAGGTTTTGGCTACGGTTGGGATTATAAATTGCATGATAAAAAATATCAAGGTAAGCAAAGAAACTTTACTATCAATGGTGGTATTATCAACAAATTCAGATTGTCTAACAGAGTAGCATTGGATATCGATCTATCTGCTATGTTACTTAAAGAATCATTCAATGGTGCAGGTAGTAACACATATGATGGACTTGTAGGTGCTTCTGCTAGTTTGGTATTCAAACTTGGTAAAGGTGACTTCTCTGAAGCATTGCTTAGAGATCAAGGACAAATCGATGATTTGAATAACCAGATCAACAGACTTCGTCAAGAACTTCAAGCTGAAAAAAATAAACCAGCGAGAGAAGTTGTTAAAGAAGTTGAAAAAATTGTTTACAGAGACTCTGACAAAAAAGAAGGTACATTTATTTCTAACGTAGTATTCTTCCGTCTTGGTAGCGCTGTTATTGACAAAAACCAAGAAGTTAGCATATTTAACACTGCTAAATATCTACAAGATAACTCTAGCAAAAAAGTGAAAATTGTAGGTTATGCTGATAAGAAAACCGGTACTGCTCCATTTAACTTGAAACTTTCTGAAAAACGTGCTAAAAATGTTGCTAATGCGTTGATCAACAAATACAACATTGCAAGCAACCGTGTAACAGTTGAGTGGAAAGGCGATACAGAGCAACCATATGCAGAAAATGCATGGAATCGTGTTGCAATTTTCTTTGCTGAGTAATTCTGTAAAGAATAAGGAACAATATAAAAAAGAGCGGAATATTTATTCCGCTCTTTTTTTCTGTCTTTTCTAAAAAGAAAGGTCTCAGAAATCCGAGACCTTTTACTCCCGTTTAAAGCTTATCTTATTCCTTTATTTCCCCCTCTGCTGTCTTATCTTCGGTCTCGAAATCAATACCCGATTCAATTAAAATATTATACCAACTTATCATTTTTTTGATGTCAGTAGGATATACTCTATCTCTGTCAAATTCGGGTAATACTTCCTCAAAGTATTTTTTTAGTTCTTCAGGCTTTGAACTTGGCGCTATAGAAGCCCTCACTCCATTTTCTTTTTGTTTCATTGAAAGAAGTATATTTTTGAGAGGTACATCGTCTGTTTCTGTATAGATTGATATATCGCCGAGAGACACAACCTTATCTCGAGGATGTACCGGGATTTTTTTCTTATCTACTAGTGACTCCACAATGATCATATTTTTACTGTTAGATAGTAATTTGTAAAGTCCTGGTTTCCCAGAAACAGATAAAATCGTTTTAAGCATAATTGTTATTTTTATAATTCAGTTAAGTTAGATCTAGTTAATCGACAAAAATAATGCGAATCATTTGAATATATAGAATAAAGCAATAGATTTTTAATGTCAGAATATTTGCTTGTAGACATGACAGTATGGTTTTGTACCTTTGTGCTCATAATACTGCTGATGGTAATCTTCTGCTTTCCAGAATGTAGATGCTGGCTTTAACATGGTTGCAACTTTATAACCTTTACCTTCTAATATCTTGATATACTTTTCAGCTATTTCTTTTTCTTCATTGGTTGTATAAAAAATACATGACAAATATTGGGGACCTATGTCTGGTCCTTGACCGTTCGTTTGAGTAAAATCATGTGTTTCAAAAAATAGCCTGATTAACTCCTCATAAGAAGTTCTGGCTGTGTCATATTCTACTTCTGTCGTTTCCAGATGCCCGGTATTCTTCTGGCAAACTTGCTCATAGCTTGGATTTTCTACATGTCCCCCCATAAATCCGACGACAGTATGAGATACTCCTTTGGCTTTCATAAAATAATATTCTGTTCCCCAGAAACATCCTGAGGCAAAATAAGCTCTCTTTATCATTTTATTTTCTTCTGCTATAAATTTTAATGATATTGAATTAACACAATGTCTGGTGTTTTTCGCTGTAAATCCTTCATTAAGGAAAACATGCCCTAAATGAGCTTTGCAGTTACTACAGATAATTTCTGTTCGCATACCATCGGGGTCAGGTACTCTTGTTACTGCTCCTTCTATTTCATCGTCGAAAGAAGGCCAGCCACAGTGAGAGTCGAATTTATCGGATGAGTTATATAACGGAGTGTTGCATCTTCGACATACGTATATGCCTTTTTTCTTGTTGTTTACATATTCTCCTGTATATGGAGCTTCAGTTCCTTTATGTACAATAACCCGTTCTTCCTCGGGAGTTAGTTTGTTGTATTGCATATTTTTTTCTTCTGTTTTATTTTGGCCTTGAATACATGATGTTCCTATTATAGCAATAAAAAATATGTATAAAAGTCGGTTCATACTATTCTGTAATATTTTATAAACGTAAATAATTTCCTTTTTTTGTGATAATCTGGATCGTACATGTGAGCATATGCCTCTCTTTCGAATGAAATATTGTAATACGCCTTTCTTCTGTCTCTATATTGAATGAGTCTTATAGTCCATTCTATTATGTATGCTATATAAAAAAATACAATAAGCAGCTCCAACATTTGTCGGGTATGTATTTTTTCATGGTTTTTCTCTGTATCGTTTAACTCTCCGTATCCTTTGCGTGCAACAATCAGACCGAACAAGTTGATAGCTCCGAATCCTTTTGGTGGAAAATGTTTATTGTATATTATTTTCATTCTTAAAATAAGAAACAAAAATATCTCTGCATACTAATGTTCACAAGTTTTTTCAGGCAAATTTTGTTAAAGGTTATATTTTAAATAACTTTCCGCCTTTTAAAATAACACCTTAGATATGGAATTAGTTTATGCATCGATAATACTTGTATTGTCAATAATTCTCATGTTCTTTTTGCAAAGAAGCAGCAAATTGCGGGAAGTTGACTTAAAGAATGAAATTACTCGCTTATCGGAGGATAAAGATCGGTTGAGGAGCGAGCAGCTCGATTATGTTCGGGAAATTACTGAATTAAAAGGAATGTTGCAATCGAAGGAGGACCAACTGCGAATTCAACAGATGGAGTTGACAAATACGCGTGATCAGTTGAACAAAGACTTCCAGGTATTGGCAAACCGGATTCTTGAAGAAAAAACATCGCGGTTTACAGATGCCAATAGACTGAATATGGAGGCAATACTTAAGCCGTTAAATGAGAAGCTAACTGAATTTAAGTCTAAAGTGGAGGAGACGTATGACAAAGAATCTAAACAACGCTTCTCTTTAGAGGAACGGATTAAGGAACTGGTTGCGTTAAATAATCAGATTAGCGAGGATGCTAACAATCTGACAAAGGCTCTGAAAGGTAGTAGTAAGATACAAGGTAATTGGGGAGAAATGATCTTGGAATCTATCTTGGAAAAGTCCGGGTTGAAAAAAGGGACAGAGTATTTTACACAGGAATTCATTACCAATGATAAAGGTGAACGAGTACAGAATCATCAAGGTAAGTATATGCAGCCTGATGTAATTATTGTATATCCCGGAGGGCGTAAGATTATAATAGATTCAAAGGTTTCTTTGACTGCTTATGTAAAATATGTTGAGGCAGATGAAGAAAAAAGCAAACAAACAGCAGAGAAGGAGCATATAATTTCTGTTCGTCAGCATATTGATGAATTGAACAATAAATCATATCAGGATTATGTTGAGTCGCTCGATTTTGTAATGATGTTCATTCCTAACGAACCGGCATATATATTGGCGATGCAGCTTGATTCTACTCTGTGGGACTATGCTTATCGTAAGCGCATATTGCTTATTAATCCAACAAATCTCGTGGCATCGTTAAAAGTAGTCGCCGATTTGTGGAAACGAGAGAATCAGAGCCGGAATGCTCAGGAGATAGCACGGCGAGGGGCCATTCTTTATGAAAAATTTGTCGGGTTTGTAGAAACTCTGCAAGAAGTAGGTAAAAATATAGAAAAAGCCCGAAATTCTTACGATAAAGCATTTTCTCAGTTAAAAGAAGGTAATGGGAATTTAATAAGACAAGCCGAAATGCTTAAAGAATTGGGAGTTAAATCGCCAAAGGAACTTTCTGAGTAGATGTTTTTGGTTAAAAAATGTTATAATTCAGAAGAAAAACAGCAAAACATGTTTTATAACATAAAAAATCACATATCTTTGTACTGTGTTTTTCATGGTATTAGATTTAAGGTTAACAATGAAGATTGGTTGTCGTGAGGACAACCTTTTCTTTTTTATATAATATTTTTTCTGTCCTATCTTCATTATCTTTGTTTTTATCTTTATTTCTTAATTATACTTGTATGACATTGAATAATCTTCATAAAGCGGTATCTTCATTATCAGATACTTCTCTGATGCCTGTTTTATTTGTTGGACATGGAAGTCCTATGAATGCGTTGGAGAACAACGAGTTTACCTTGACATGGGAGAATGTAAGTAAATCATTGCCTCATCCACGGGCAATAGTTTGTGTATCTGCCCACTGGGAAACACGGGGGACTTATGTTACGGCTGATATGAAACCTAAAACTATCCACGATTTTTATGGATTTCCTCAGGCATTATACCGACAAGAGTATCCAGCTTCAGGCTCGCCCGAATTGGCTAGGGAAATAATAGATAATATAGAAAACCCTAAGATTGAAAATTCTTTGGAATGGGGACTCGATCATGGAACATGGTCTGTTTTAAAATACTTTTATCCGGATGCCAATATTCCGGTCATTCAGATTAGTATCGATCATTACAAAAATGCTCAATGGCATTACGATTTAGCTAAGCAACTGGCATTTTTGCGTACTAAAGGGGTGTTGGTTGTTGGTAGTGGAAATATGGTTCACAATTTGGGGATGGTACAACTCGGGAATGATGACTTTAATGCGGAATTTGGTTATGAATGGGCTTTCGAGTTAAATGATATTTTCAAGAATAAATTATTGGATGCGGATTTTCATGGTTTGATTAATTATCATAATCTTCATAACAAAGTTAGTTTGGCTATTCCTACCCCGGAACATTACATTCCGATGTTGTATGCTCTGGGCATGATTCAAAAAGAAGAAAAAATAAAAATATTCAATGACAAAGTCATTGCGGGATCATTGAGCATGACTTCTTTTATCATAGAGGAATAAACTGCTTTCGACTCTATCTGAAAAATGACTACTTGTCAGCATGAAATAATTCGAACGCTGTCAAAAATGCAGAAACCGTTTTTGGCACACATTTCGCTTATTTCTAAACAGAATATATATAAATAATAATATAACAATTTAAAATTTGACAATTATGAGTATTAAACCATTAGCAGACAGAGTGCTTGTAAAACCTGCTGCTGCTGAAGAAAAAAGTGTAGGAGGTATCATTATCCCTGACACAGCTAAAGAAAAACCTTTGAAAGGCGAAGTTATTGCAGTTGGTAATGGAACAAAAGATGAAGACATGGTAGTGAAACCGAAAGATCAGGTTCTTTATGGTAAATACGCCGGAACAGAAATCGAACTTGAGGGTGAGGTTTATCTGATCATGCGTCAGTCTGATATCCTTGCAATTATTTAATACGTATAAATCATTTAATCGTAAGACATAAAATATTATGGCAAAAGAAATTAAATTTAATATAGATGCTCGCGACGAGCTAAAAAAAGGAGTTGATGCATTGGCTAATGCAGTAAAGGTAACACTAGGCCCAAAAGGTCGTAACGTGATTATCGAAAAGAAGTTCGGCGCTCCTCACATAACTAAAGACGGTGTAACTGTAGCTAAAGAAATAGAGTTGGAAGAAGCATTCCAGAACATGGGTGCACAACTTGTAAAAGAAGTGGCTTCTAAAACAAATGACGATGCCGGTGACGGAACAACAACTGCTACGGTATTGGCTCAGTCTATTGTTAGTGTAGGTCTTAAAAACGTTACTGCTGGGGCAAACCCAATGGATTTGAAACGCGGTATCGATAAAGCTGTGGCTAAGGTTGTAGAGAATATCAAATCTCAGTCTATAGCTGTGGGTGACGACTTGCAAAAAATAGAACACGTAGCGAAAATATCTGCAAACGGCGATGAAACTATCGGAAAACTGATTGCAGAGGCTATGGGGAAAGTGAAGAAAGAAGGCGTAATTACAGTTGAAGAAGCAAAAGGTACTGATACTTATGTAGATGTAGTAGAAGGTATGCAATTTGACAGAGGTTATATCTCTCCGTATTTTGTGACAGATACAGAAAAAATGGAAGCTGACCTTGAAAATCCATATATCTTGATTCACGATAAGAAAATATCTGTATTGAAAGATATACTTCCGATCCTCGAATCTGCTCTTAAATCAGGACGTTCGTTACTTATCATAGCTGAAGATATCGATTCGGAAGCATTGACTACACTTGTGGTTAACCGTCTTCGTGCAGGTCTTAAAATTGCTGCCGTGAAAGCTCCGGGATTTGGTGATCGCCGCAAAGAAATGTTGGAAGACATTGCTATCCTTACAGGTGGTACTGTGATTTCAGAAGAAAGAGGTCTTAAACTTGAGGCTGCTACTATCGACATGCTTGGTACAGCAGATAAAGTTACTATCAATAAAGACAACACAACTATCGTGAACGGTGCCGGTGCTAAAGATGCTATCGCTGCCCGTGTTGGTCAGATCAGAACTCAGATGGAAAAAACAACATCTGACTACGATAAAGAAAAACTACAGGAACGTCTTGCTAAACTGGCGGGTGGTGTCGCAGTTCTTTATGTAGGAGCTCCATCGGAAGTAGAAATGAAAGAAAAGAAAGACCGTGTGGATGATGCTCTTTCTGCTACTCGTGCTGCTATTGAAGAAGGTACGGTTCCTGGAGGTGGTGTAGCATATATCCGTGCTATCAGCGTTCTTGAAAATCTGAAAGGTGAGAACGAGGATGAGACTACAGGTGTTGAAATCGTAAAACGTGCAATTGAAGAACCTCTTCGCCAAATAGTTGCTAACAGCGGAAAAGAAGGTGCTGTTGTGGTTCAGAAAGTACGTGAAGGTAAAGATGATTTCGGATATAATGCACGAGCTGATGTTTATGAAAACTTGAATGCATCGGGTGTTATCGACCCAGCTAAGGTGGTTCGTGTGGCTCTTGAGAATGCTGCTTCTATTGCAGGTATGTTCTTGACAACAGAATGTATCATCGCTGATAAAAAAGAAGATAATCCGGCTCCAATGCCTCCAATGGGCGGCGGTATGGGTGGCATGATGTAATATCGTGCTGATTATATAAAGAATAGGCATCCTAAAAGGATGCCTATTTTATTTTCAGATATTTCGTTTTTGGTTAAAAAATGTTACAATTCGGAAGAAAAACAACAAAACATGTTTTATAACATAAAAAATCACATATCTTTGTACTGTGTTTTTCATGGTATTAGATTTAAGGTTAACAATGAAGATTGGTTGTCGTGAGACAACCTTTTCTTTTTTATATAGGTTGCCTATCCTCAAATCCTTTACAAATTCTTACTTCCTGAATATGCTGAAATTTACGCTGCCGTATACTCTTTTACTTTCAAAAAGCGGCAGATTCGAAAAATCATAATCTCTGGGATGTTCTAGAATAAAAGTTCCTTCTGATTTTATGAGGTCTTTTTCGAATACTAAACGGGGTACTTCTTCAAAATTTTTCAGGTCATAAGGCGGATCGGCAAAAATAAGGTTAAATTGTTCTTTGCAGTGTTCCAGATAGCTGAATACATCCATTTTGAGTAAAGCCATTTCCGATTGTATCTTTAATTCTCCTTTTGTCTTTTCAATGAATGTTGAATGATTAAAATTTTTTTCTACACAGACAACACGTGGACATCCTCTCGATATCAGTTCAAAACTGATTCCTCCAGTTCCGCCGAATAAGTCTAGTGCTGTGGTTTCTTCCCAGTCTATGTCATTATTCAGTACATTAAAGAGACTTTCTTTGGCCATGTCGGTGGTAGGCCTTGCTTTAAAATTTTTGGGAGGGTCGAATCTGCGACCTTTGTACTTTCCACTTATTATTCTCATAATATCAAAGATAGTAAATCGAGGGGAGCTTTCTGTGCATCGTTGCTCCAGAAATGTATTTCACTTGGGGCATTCGCAAATTCTATGTTCTTAATATAATCATGCAAACGGCTGATAATAAACTTATCTCCATTTCCAGATATATAAAGAAAGTCTTTTAGTTGGTCGAACTTATACTGTTCCCATAATTTGAGAATAAAATAGAGTTGATTATTAATTGGTTCGTTTTCGTATGAAAGGCAATAAAGTAACTTTCCACTTGAGAAACAAATAATATCCATAAATTCGTCGTGGAAATTCAGATGCATTCTGGGTATGTTTTCATTTCCACCTCTTTTCTCAAAAAGATTGACCAAGAGATTAGCGTGATGATAGAATTGTGGAGTCCATAGATTTCTTGAAAGGAATTCGAAAACTTTCTGATCGATGTTGAATAATGTGACAATGTCTTGATTCTCTATTAAACCGGATGATAAGTGATTCACTTTATCAACATGGGTGAAGTCATACAGAACCTCCTTTTCCTTATTGTCGGAATATGAAGCCGGAATTAGGTCGTAGTCTTTTGATACAAATATGACATTTGTTTTCTTAAATCGTTGAGTGAGAAAATTAAGATCGAAGATGGTCCGCTGAATATTATCCAGATAGTTGTCATTGGCTGAAAACGTGGTATCTCGGAGGCAAAAACTTTTTCCTGCGTTGGGGTTGGATATAGAGAACATAAAGCCGTTCGTTTTGATACGAATGGTTAAGATATATTTCTCCGATTGACCAAGGTCTATATTTTCAGGTAAGAACATATTCTTGATTTTCTGCATACAAAGTTAGAAAAAGATATTTTTATCCACTACTTTTGATGGTCAATTCGTCCTTTAACCAATTATGATCAGTAATTTCTTCAAAGAAAAAATAAAAACTAACTTCTCGTTTGAGTTGACCTCGGAACAAGAATCAGCTCTTGACAAGATTGTAGATTTTCTGTTTTTACAGAAAGAAGAGTCCCTTTTTTTATTAAAAGGGTATGCCGGTACCGGTAAATCGTCCTTACTAGGGGCATTGGTTAAGACAATGACTGAATTTAAGCAAAAGACCGTATTGTTGGCTCCCACAGGACGTGCTGCGAAGGTTTTTTCTTCTTATGCAAATCATCCTGCCTTTACAATTCATAAAAAAATATACAGACAACAGCGATTTTCGGGTGATTTCGGAAGCTTCGGACTCATGGATAATCTACATAAGGATACGCTCTTTATAGTGGACGAAGCATCCATGATTAGTAATATTGGAGGCGATTCTGTATTCGGAACAGGCTGTTTGCTTGATGACCTTATCCACTATGTGTATTCCGGTGAAAACTGCCGTTTATTACTGATAGGGGATTCTGCCCAGTTGCCTCCAGTTGGGGAAGAAGATAGTCCTGCGTTGCAGGTTCCTGTATTGGAGGGTTATGGTTTAGAGGTGAGAGATGCCATGCTATCGCAAATTGTACGGCAGGCAGAGAGTTCAGGTATATTGTTTAATGCCACGAATATACGCAATATATTGAATAGTGGTGAAACCGAAGATTATCCCAAACTGGCCTTGGGTAAGTTTCCGGATATTGTAAAAATATCGGGCGAAGATCTGATAGATGAAATATCGTCGTCTTATGATAGGGGTGGACTGGAGAATACCATGATAATATCACGGTCGAATAAACGATCGAATATATATAATCAGGGTGTTCGAAACCGGATTTTATATCGTGAAGAAGAATTGTCGGCAGGCGATATGCTGATGATAACAAAGAATAATTATTATTGGACAGAGAAAATTGAAGGCATAGACTTTCTTGCCAACGGAGAGATTGTAGAAGTGCTGCGTATACGTAGTGAACGGGAACTCTATGGTTTTAAGTTTTGCGATGTACTGGTAAGAAGTATGGATTATGATATGGAATTGGAGATCAAAATACTGATGGACACTCTCTATTCCGATGCTGCCGGGTTAACTCGCGAGCGTTCACAGGAACTATTCTTAAACATCCTTGAAGATTATGCAGATATTCCGACGAAGCCGGAGAGAATGAAGAAAATAAAAATAGATCCGTTTTATAATGCCGTACAAGTAAAATTTGCTTATGCCGTGACTTGCCATAAAGCGCAGGGTGGGGAATGGGCAAATGTGTTTCTTGATCTTGGCTATGTATCTCAGGAACATTTAGGCGTAAACTTCTATCGATGGCTCTATACAGCAATTACACGTGCCAGCGAAAAACTGTATCTCGTGAATCTACCGGATGAGTTCTTATAAAAAAAGCAGATACTTTTAAGTATCTGCTTTTTCAATCTATTACTATATATTCTTATTTGTTAGCTTGTACAAATTTTATAGCGTATGCTATTACGTTGGCATAAAATTGAGCATTATACACTGTGCCTAGTCTGTATGATTTTGATATAGGTCGTCCTTGGCTATCGTTCATACATGGCCATATGTTGGGATCTGAGTTGGTTCTGTCTCCGGATGTAAAACCACCGTCACCTATCCACAAGAAGTTATTATACCAAATAATTTCGTTTCCGGCACTTAGAGATGTAGCTCCGGCAGGTATTGCATTAGCTCTGAACGTTGTTCCCGCATCTTCTCCCCAATATAGATTTCGAATATCTCCAAACGGTCCGTTCAGAATTGGGTTGTCAAGGTTTGGCATCTGATAAACAACACCTCCGCCTCCGCCGTATGTTAGCCCGATTGAGCTACCGCATATTGCATTAATCAGAGCGGCATCGGCAGATCCATTATCTTGTGTCATTGCTAAAACAAACCCTTTTTTGTTATTCACAAAATCTTCTAGGACTGTATTATCAGCGGCTGTAGTATAGTAATTATAGCCAATCACGATAATATCTGGGTTTTGCGACATTACGGTTGATATTCTGTTATATCCTCCGTCTATTATAGTTAATCCTTGTGTAGGAACGGTACCTGTTGCTCCAAAGTTTGCTGATGACTGTATAATAGCTCTTGAACTCTGTACTGTACTTGCTGTTCCCGGTTGATATGTTCCACCGCCGAATCCGGCGATTTTTATAGCTCGATAGCTTACTGTGATATTTTTATCGCAAGTTACGTTTCCTCCGGAAGACTCTCCTATGATTGTAATAGGAACAATCCCGGCTTGTGTCGGCTTGCCTGTGGAAAGGAGTGTTACGCTTTGTAGTCCTCCGGTTGTCCATTCTCCACTCCGGCTAAAATGCATACCGGCAGCTTCTGCTGAGAATGAATAATATCCCGGCGAACTCACATTAACTTGTACTGTGATAGTATTTGTAGAGTTCAAATCTGCATTGATAGTATATATACCATTTACTACAGAAGAGCCACAATTGAATGTAAAGGTTGCTTTTCCTACTGCCGGGGCTACAGGTATTGTTTGTAAGTCAGTAGGCGTACAGCCTGTAGTAAGCTTTTCGCCATTAGATGAAAGTGTGATCTGATCGTAGTATTGAGGGTTATCATTACCAGTAATAGGGGTTCCCATCCCTGAGAGTTTTAATATATAGCTGCCTACATCTAACATCTTCCCTTCTGTTATGAAGGAATAGCCATTTCCCGTTGTTGCGGTGACCGAATAGGTCCCGGCCTTCGTAACTGTAGCCGGAATCGTTATGTAAGAATAAGCTCCATCTAATGAAAGCCCTTGTTGATAGCCGGTTGGCGTATAAGGAGGGAGTCCATTGTTTGGATATATTCTCATGTTTGCGCAGTCAAATGTGATTTCTGCCGGGCTGATATCTCCGCAGAGACTTTTGAACTCTTTTCCATTCCAGACCATTACACAAGCAATCGTAGTGTTAAATATCATTAATCCATTAGCTCGTGATTTATCGGCAGATTCTAATTGATTAATATTGGAGGCTAATATATCCACCTCTGTAGCAGTTAGTTGTGGTAATCGAAGCCCTCTTGGACCGGATTCTTGTTGTGAGATTATTTCCAGAGCGGAAACGTTAATAGGTTCAACACCCGCTCCGACTGTTACCTGTGCACAAAGATTTAATGAGACATTAAATATAAGCAATGTCTTGAGAAGTAGTATTGCAAGTTTTGTTTTCATATTTGGAGTTTATTATTAATAAGAACACTACATTTTTAGTCATTATATTCACATAATGGCATAGCCAATTTAATATATACAACGAAAAATAACTTACCCTAAAGGAATATTTCTTAGTGTAAAGAGTTAAAGAAGGTTTGTTTAGCTTGATAAAGTCTCTTAAATAGTTATTGTACTTGTTGTCTGGTGCAAAAATAATGTAATTTTTTTATAATTCAAGTTTTTTTTGATATAATTACAATAGAAATTTCAAATAGTATATGTGTTATTATCGATGATAGCTATTGAGAAATACTTTTGTCTTTATTAAAAATATAGCAGATAGTGCCACCAATGGTATAGCATATGATGTCGCCCCAACTGAAAGAAGAGCCTATCATAATCCGTAAAATTTTATTTTTCACACCTAATATGTCGGCAATATGAAGATATTGACCGATTTCGACAAGGTAGGCAAATAGTACCGTGCCAAATATAATGTATATGGATTTAGTCTGGATAAAAGCCTTTATGAAATAGTATATAAGAATTACTGCTAATATATCTCCTACGTATGGGCGGATAATATTATCATTTATAAATTTGGCTATCAGGACTTCAATTAAGAAAATTATGCAAAATATAATAAAAGGCTTAAGTTCAAATCTCCACTTCATGGGTTAAGGTTATTTGCGGTATTTCTCGTCTTCCTCTTCTTCCATCATACTCAAGTATGACTTGTATCGGCTTTCACTGATATAGTGTTGCTCAACAGCATTGCGAACTGCGCAATCCGGTTCGTTGATATGTATGCAGTTGTGAAATCTGCAATCTTTTGAAAACTTGAATATATCGGGAAAAAAATGAAAGATCTCCCCCTTTTCCATATCCACAGTCCCAAAGCCTTTGATACCGGGAGTATCGATTATAAAACCTCCCTGAGACAGTTCTATCATTTCCGAAAATGTGGTTGTATGCATTCCTTTTCCATGATAGCCCGAAATAGCACCTGTCTTTAGGTTAGCATTAGGTATCAGAGAGTTTATTAGTGTAGATTTCCCTACGCCGGAATGCCCCGAAAATAGTGTAATTTTATTTCTTATTTTTTCTTGTAGGATGATAATACCTTTATTCTTCAAAGCGGATATTTTTATACTTGGATAACCAATATATTCGTACATGGCTATTAATGCATTCATGTATTCGGTTTCCTCTTCTGTATAGATATCTGTTTTGTTGAAAATTAGACTTACGTCAACTCTATACGCCTCGGCCGAAGCCAGAAAGCGATCTATAAAAACGGTTGATGTAACAGGGTGGTTTATGGTAACAACAAGAAAGCAGAGATCTATATTGGCAGCTAAGATATGAGACTGTTTTGATAGATTTGAGGATTTACGGATAATATAGTTTTTGCGATCTTCTATTTCTGTAATAAGTGCGGTTCCTTCCTCATTTTCTATAATAACAACCCTATCGCCAACAGCTATCGGGTTAGTGCTGCGTATGCCTTTTAAGCGAAAATTGCCTTTTATCTTGCATTCAATATCCCGTCCGTCGTCTGTTCGGGTAAGATACCAACTACCTGTATTTTTTATAACCAGACCTTTCATTTACTGATATGTCCATTATCTAATATGCCAATGTGCCAATTAATATAACATTGGCATATTGGCATATCGATAAATTGGCAAATTGTTTATACTGTCAATATTTCTTTTTCTTTTATAGCAAAAACGTCATCTATCTTCTTGATGTACTTATCGTGAAGTTTTTGCATGTCATTTTCTGCATCTTTTCCCATATCCTCAGCAACTCCCTCTTTTACTGCTTTCTTAATGGAATCGATTGCATCGCGACGGGCATTTCTGATACTGACTTTCGCATCCTCAGCCTCTTGTTTGGCTTGCTTTACCAATTGTTTTCGGCGTTCTTCTGTTAGTGGCGGTATTGAAAGACGAATAATTTCACCGTTGTTGTCTGGGGTAATGCCTACGTCCGAGTTTAAGATAGCTTTCTCTACTTCTTTCAACATTTGTTTTTCCCACGGCTGAACAATAATTGTTCTGGCATCAGGGGTATTGATAGCCGCAACACCACTCAGAGGTGTAAGTGTTCCGTAATATTCCAGTTTAATACCGTCAAGAATATGAGGGTTTGCTTTTCCGGCACGGATACGAGATAAAGTTTCATCTAAAAATTCAACGGAAGCTGTCATTTTAGCTTCTGCTTTTTGTTCGATTTGTTTCAGGTCTGCTGCCATTTTTATATTTCTATTAAAATTATTTACGCATGTACATAAGTTCCAATGTTTTCGCCTTTCATTAGCTTTTCCAGATTACCCGGGGTATCCATGTCAAAAACAACGATCGGTAAATTATTTTCCTTACACATTACTGTCGCTGTCAGGTCCATCACTTTCAAGCCGCGTTCATAGACTTCATCGTAAGAGATGGAGTCGAATTTAGTTGCTGTAGGGTCTTTCTCCGGATCAGCGGTATAAACTCCATCTACACGTGTTCCTTTTAGCATTACATCGGCTTCTATTTCTATCCCACGCAACGACGAGCCTGTGTCAGTGGTGAAGAATGGGTTCCCTGTCCCACACGACAAGATAACAACTTCTCCGTTCTGCATAGATTCGATTGCTTTCCATTTACTGTATATTTCTCCTATAGGCTCCATGCGAATAGCTGTAAGTACACGGGCTTTCTGTCCGATGGCTACCAGTGCAGAACTTAAGGCGAGACTATTTATGACCGTGGCTAACATTCCCATTTGGTCACCTTTTACGCGATCATATCCTTTTGAGGCTCCACTCAAACCTCTAAAGATATTGCCTCCGCCGATAACAATGCTTATCTGTACACCCATATCGGCTACGGCTTTTATTTGTGAAGCATATTCGTTGAGGCGTTTCTCGTCTATGCCATATTGTTGTTCGCCCATTAAAGATTCACCGCTCAGTTTAAGAAGGATTCTGTCGTATTTTGCCATATCTTATTTATATTAATGCAAATCTAATATATTTTACGAAATAATGAAAGGCCAAGACAAATCTAATGGTCTATATACAAAAAAGCCTGCTGATTATCAGCAGGCTTCCTATATTATTTGATCCTGATTAATTTTCATGGGTTGTTGTCGGTGTTTGTTGAGTTCCTTGGTTTGCCGGAATGTTTGTAGACATATCCGGTGTTCCGGCAGGAAGTGGTTGCTGTGTTTCTATCTGCGTGGCAGGTGCATTGATGCTGCCTTTAGGCCTCATCATTACACATACTATACTCATTACCATAATGAATCCGGCTAGTCCCCAAGTTGTTTTTTCAAGGAAATCAGTTGTTTTGCGAACACCCATAATAGCATTTGATGAAGAGAATCCGGAAGAGAGCCCTCCACCTTTTGAGTTTTGTACCAAAACTATCAACACTAAAGCAATAGCTGCGATAACAATTAATATAGTAACAAGCGCAATCATTTTTTATCTTTATATTTTGTATTTATAATCAATTTTTCGAGAAAACTCAATTGGTCTGCAAAGTAAATATTTTTTTTCGGATAATTCAAACTTAAATGTTTAATTATTTTATAAGCCTTCTCGTACTTTTTCTGTTTTACGTATATTTTGGCTAGAGTTTCTGTAAAAAAGATGTCCTCAGTCAGTTCTTCTTCGTTTTCTTTCTCAATTATTTCCTCACTCTCCTCATATTTCTCTTCTTTTTTTATCTGGATACGAATCTCACCTTCCTCAGATTTGTTGATAAAAGAATCTATAATATTTTGATGTTTCAGATTTACGGATTCTTTTATCTTTGATTGTTCCGGAATATCCATCTCCGACTTTGGAGTATCTTCAATTTGTGCATATGAGAGGTAATCTGTGCTAGCCAAACTGGAGTGGGAAATACTATATTCTAATTCGGACGTTTCTCCGTCGCGGGATTCAAAAAACGCATTTAGCAGTATGCTTGTCTTATCTTCTTTTATTGCTTTTTTGCCTGTTTGGGCGAAGAAACTTTCATATTCCTCACTGAATATATAGTAGAATAAAGCTCTTCTGTCAATGATAGAAATACTTAGCCGTTCCAGTTCATTTTTATAATTGTCGTCGTTATTTACGTATAAAGATTTTAAATAGGTAAAAATAGCCGCCTGAAAATAAGGGTACTTTTCAATGAGTTCCCTTAGTGATTCCGCTTCTTGCCTATTCGCAACAGCATCTTTTTTGATGAACTGATAAAACTGTTGAATATCCATTTTTTACCAATTGCCCATTGTGGCATTGAATATCTGGTCTACTATATCTTTGTTTAATTCTTCTATAAGCTGATCCTGTACTTCGGTAAGCATCTTGCTGCTGGGGAAGTCTCGGTATGCCGAAATTGTTTCCTCCTTATCTTCTTCCGGTTTTTTGTTGTTCCTGAAACGGAATTTTACAGCCATGGTCAGACGGGTTTCCGATGCCAGATTAACGCCTTGATTCGTCTCTTTTACAGAGAGCGGAGTCAGGTCGTAACGGACAATCTCGCCTTCTATTTCCATTGACGGATTTACATTGGTCAGCTGTAGTTTGGTACTTCGCACGAATACATCCTTCATTCGTTCGTTGAACGTTTGAGTCAGTGGAGGATAAACGAGTGGAGCCTGATTCTGAAAATCGCGGATGTTAATGGTCGGATTTTCTTTATAGTCGATATTCGATCCTGAGAAAGAATAAGACATTTTACAGGCGGTCATCAATAAAGTTATAAAAAGAAGCAGTAGCGTTTTTTTCATAGATTTTCCAGATTATATTCTTTTATTTTCCGGTAAAGTGTACGTTCTGATATTTTTAAGTCTTTGGCAGCATTTTTTCGTTTACCGTTATGGCGATCCAATGCTTTTATTATCATATCTTTCTCTACATCCTGCAACGAAAGAGTTTCTTCTTCATAATCGGGATCATCTATAACATCGACTTCTGTAATGTCGGACGGCACATGTACATTTTCTTTTATAGGAATAGCTGTCCTTTCGCCTTGATTAACGACCATAGGCGCCAGAGGTGTGTCGTTATTTATTATTGGAGTTGCGACTATATCCGAAGCCTTAAGATTTCCGGCTACAATGTCATGGACGATCTTCTTTAATTCGTTCATGTCCTTTTTCATGTCAAAAAGCACTTGATACAGAATTTCACGTTCATTGCTGAATGTTTTCTGGTCGTTGGTTAAATTGCTGATGGGCATTAATCCCACCTCATTGGCAGGAAGATATAGTTTAAGTATATCCGCCGTTATTTCCCTGCTTTGTTCTATAATGGAGATTTGTTCGGTAATATTTTTCAATTGGCGGATATTTCCCGGCCAATAATAGTCTTTCAGCATTCTGCGGGCTTCATCAGTTAATGAGATAGGAGGCATGCTGTATTTTTCAGCGCAGTCGCTCGCAAATTTTCTGAACAGGAGGGGAATATCATCTTTTCTGTCTCTGAGAGCAGGTATCCGTATCGGAACTGTATTAAGGCGATAATACAAATCTTCTCTAAAACGGCCGTTGCGGGTTGCGATTATCATATCCAGATTAGTAGCGGCTACAACGCGCACATCGGTTTTTTCTACTTTCGACGAGCCTACTTTGATAAATTCTCCGGTTTCCAATACACGCAATAACCGGGCTTGGGTAGAGAGAGGGAGTTCTCCCACTTCGTCCAAAAAAAGAGTACCTCCGTTAGCAACTTCGAAATATCCTTTGCGTTCGCCTGTAGCTCCTGTAAATGAGCCTTTCTCGTGTCCGAAAAGTTCTGAGTCTATAGTTCCTTCAGGTATAGAACCGCAATTGACAGCTATATAAGTGCCGTGTTTGCGATGGCTGAACTGATGAATAATTTGAGGAAAATTCTCTTTTCCCACGCCACTCTCTCCTGTTACGAGCACCGACATATCGGTTGGAGCTACTTGAAGTGCTATATCTATAGCCCGGTTCAGGTCGGGACAGTTCCCGATGATGCCGAAGCGTTGTTTTACTTGTTGAATATCTGGTTTTGCCATATGTTTAGTCGGTAATGTTTAACGAAACCTGACAAAATTACATATTTATTCTGTTTGTGTCAGTCTTTTTTAGTGAAGATTTCTAAAAGCTATCGCCAATACAAATGATAAATGTCCGTTTTTTACACCGCGAGTAATTACATTATCTTTTACTTTTGTTTTTATGGAGAAGACAAGAATCTATAGCATTGATATATAAATGTCCCCGAATAGATAGATTAAGTTGAATTTGAACAATGATATCTGCATATTTTTTACAATCTTTGTTTTGTTAATCCTAAATATATGAAAACAAAGTTGATAAGAGTATTGCTTACAAGCCTCCTTGTTCTACTTCAAACTACCTTTTTGGCTCAGACTAAAATGTCTGGCAAAGCATTAGTCGATCAAATGTCGGAGCTATCTGCCGACTCCCGTGACCTGTTTGTTGAAGCCTGTATAAGTTCCGGGAACTATCCTGATTTTATGAATAAATTTGTACGTGTAGATGTACAGACATCAGACGATAAAGGAGAAGTTGTAAAAGGATATTACTTTGTTGCTCCGGATTATTTGTGCATCGGTACGGATGACGATTTTATCCGCATGCCGGTACAACCTGCTACTGCACAACGCATAGCAGATAAACTAGGCTGTTTTCTTTCCACCCGCAAAATCAGTGATGATGTATATAATTCAGCTGTTGTAAAGTTAGAACCTCACCCCTTGACTAAAGACAGGGATTCTCTTTATACTTTTATCGAACATAATAACATTATCGAAGAGCAGCGTGCCGGACGTACCGGGTTGATTGCAGGTCATAAAAAAGATGTGATTATTACGCAGCGATTGTTCGAAAGCCCAAAAGATGACAGGGTAGCATTGTATGGTTGGCATAAGCTTGATGGTAAACCCATCCAGCCTATCTATATCGGTCATGTTGATTGGTATTTGGATTATAGTCATGGCATCCGTCTGGTCAAAGATAGTATATACATTGAGGGTAAGCCAATGCATTATATCGATGTAATGAAGCATCCTGTATACAGAAAACTTATATGTGATGAGGAAGAATGCGATTATTACAAATATCCTACTGAAAATAATAGCCGCAAAAAAACTTGTTATCTGGATGGTTTTTCGCTGAATGGATTGAATGAACAACGGATGATTATTGAAAATGCTTTTTCCGATGTAACTATTGTTGTTAATGCGCCATCGCCAATCAAATTTGATAAGGATAAAAAAACGGCTCTTGTTTTATATGCTTTACCTAACGGGAATACAACGGATTGGACAGCAGGCAAGTTGATGGAAAATGGTGACGATTGGCATTATGATATACAGCATGTAGGGGCGCAAATACGTTTTGTCAGAGATGTTTGTCCCGAATATAACTGGGTAGTGGCTTATTTGCAGAGTTATGAAAAAAGTAGTTGGACGACGTGGAGCAAAAATCATCCGGATGATGGGAAAATAGTTATTCAACAAATTGTTGATAGTCTTCGTTCTCTTTTTGCTCCTTACCCTCCGGTTGTTATGTTGAATGGCCATAGCGGAGGCGGACGGTTTATATTCGATTATATCACAGGAGTGGATAAAATTCCGGACGACATAGAGCGTATTGCCTTTCTCGATAGCAGCTATGGTTATGAGGATTTGCTTCATTACGATAAGCTGAAAAATTGGCTTAAAGATTCAGATGACCGTTATCTGGATGTGATTGCTTATAATGACAGCACTGTTATCTATAATGGCAAACCGTTGGTAAGCCCGACCGGAGGAACATGGTACCGGAGCCGTAAAATGCAGAGAGATTTTTCCGTAGATTTTAATTTTACAACGAGTAGCGATACCACTATGATACGTCACGATGCTTTGGGTGGTAGGGTACAATTCCGGTTGAAACAAAACGATGATGGAAAAAGGATTTACCACACTGTGTTGGTTGAGCGTAACGGATTGATTCATTCCCTTCTGTCCGGAACTAAATATGAAGATAAGCAATACCTGTTCTGGGATGAACGGGCGTATAGACGGTATATTTATAAGGTTGGCTATTGATCGTTTAATTCGATTACATCCAAGTCTGAGATGTTTCCATTGTCGAGAACGAAACGTACTAGCGTCCTGACTTTATGGAACCCATATTTTCCGGCAGCTCCGGGATTGATATGCAGGCAGTTCAGTTTTTTGTCAAACATCACTTTTAGGATGTGAGAATGACCAGTGATGAATAGCTTGGGTGGTTTAGTGTAAAGGATTGGGCGGATAAAAGGATCATATTTTCCGGGATAACCGCCTATATGTGTCATCAGTACGTCTACATCTTCGAGAGTAAAACGCAAAGTTTCGGAGTAAGCCCTTCTCACTTTACTGTCATCAATATTGCCATACACAGCACGAAATGGTTTAAGAGCCTCAAATTGTAGAGCCAGATCGAGAGATCCGATGTCTCCTGCATGCCAGATTTCATCGCATTCGGCAAAATATTTTTCGTACTTGTCGTCCCACCAGTTATGCGTGTCTGATAATAGTCCTATCTTTTTCATTTTTATAAATTGATGCAAATGCAGAAACAAACAGACAAAATAAATGTACCCATTGAAGTGTATTTCAAATAAGGATCGAGCTCCCGGTTTTCAGAGATGCGAAATATGTCGATCAGGATCTTTATGAAGAAAATAAAACTTAACAGGTACAGGTACTGGTACCATTGTTCCGTATAGATAATAGAGTATACAAAAAAACAGATCATCGCCCCAATCGTTAGTGCCGCATGATATAGTTTCGCGTTCTTCAGGCCGATACGGACAGGAATAGTGATTTTGCCAGACTTACGATCATTGTCTATGTCGCGCATATTATTCAAATTAAGCACACAAACTGTAAGGAAGCCCAGTCCTATAGCCGGTAACCAGGGTTTGAATCCCAGTTGATGCATATGTAAGAAATAAGTACCTACAACAGAAACTAATCCGAAGAAAACAAAAGAAAATATATCTCCTAATCCTTTGTATCCGTATGGATTTTTTCCTGATGTATATTTAATAGCGGCTATAATACTTGCACCTCCGAGTGTCAGAAATATGAGTATATACTTTAGTTCCATAAACTGCAAAGCAGCGTAGATGAGCAAGCAGCCGACAATGGCAGCCGACCCGATAGCAATGTATATGGCCTTTTTCATTTGTTTTGGAGTGATTGCTCCGCTTTGTACTGTGCGTTGCGGGCCGATTCGCTCTCCGGTTGTGTCTGTTCCGTGTTCATAATCTCCCAGATCATTCGCCATGTTTGACAAGAGTTGGAGGATATTGGCAATCAATATCGTAAGGATAAGTACAAGTATGCTGAATTTGCCACTGCTATAGGCTATGCCACTTCCACAAAGGGCTGTAGCTGTAGCTAAAAATAAAGTGCGTGGGCGTAGTGCTGATATCCACGATTTTGTTGAAGCCATAAATTGTTTCTTTTTCGGGATACAAAGATACATAAAAGAAGAGGTTGTATGATATTCTAAAAAACTCTTTTAACAGTACCCCAATCCAATAATAAACGAATGCCCCAATCCTGATATTTTGCTTTGCTGAAAGATACAAAAGCACCTATGTTTAATAGAGGGGTAATGTTCAGGGAGTATCCTGCTTCTGTATATAACTTCATATCAGGTGTATATAGATTCTTTAAATGCAGGGTTTCTGTAAACATCTTTCCCTGAAAATACGGAATCCTTTTAATTAGTATGTGATTACTATTGTAGTTCAACATACTGCTTATCCAATATTTGTTTGTTGAAGCAGCATAATTATCTAATAGCATAAAAGAAGTAAATGGCGATTTCAGGTTAATCATAACATTAGATGTATTGAAATGCTGATAATCGGCAAAATGAAGATTATCTTTACTACCTATGAAGCTGCCTCCACCTATATTATAATTGAAACGATTAAATTCATTTATTGTGACATTCTGTGCAATTGTAAACCCGATCTTCCTGTATTTGGAATTATTAGTCTGCCACGAAGAAAAACCTTCGCTATACCTCAAATAGAAAGTAGGAGATGTGAGCTTTTCATATCGCTTAGCTCCGTCCCTTACGGAATAGTAAGCATGGGGAGTATAATCTAGACCTATATTATATGCGGTTTTGTCAAACCTATCATTCGGATATATATTTGGAGATATTTTGCTGCGTTTTCCCCATGTATAATCCGTATGATTGCTTAATCCCGACCGCCGGGCTATCTCAAACCCTGTTATCAGTTTCAGTCCGTTCGAAATATCTATATTGTTGGTAATGGAAACAAAATCTTTTTGATAATAATGATTGTAGTTATTCCCTTTTATCAATGAATTAGTCGCATTATTGAACCGGAGGATACCATTAGGGTTAAAATCCACACTAACCGAGCCGGTAGATATTTCCAGTTTACCCAGCCGCATAGGTGCGTAACTTAGGTTTATGTCTCCGCCTCCGATTAATCTTTTTCGGGATAAGGCGTAATATACGTATGGAGATACTTCCAGTTTATTGTGCTTCTTAAATTTGATTTTTACTCTGAACTTTTGTCCCAGCCATAGCCCATCCACAAAGTTATATTCGGGAGCAGCACGGAGCAGTCCGTCGTATTCTATAGCTACTTTGCTGGAATCTCCACCGATTTGCCCTCCAGTAAAGATATCTGTAAAAGAGAATTTCGGATTGTGGTGCTCTTTCCTTACCGAATCGAGATGTTGTTGAACGGAATCTTTCTTCTCAAAACTGGATATTTCCCTTTTGTTCAAAGGGATAATTCTGATGCTGGCCCAATAACTCGAATCCCTTTTGTTAGCGAGGCTGTCGGCTGTCACCCTGTATAATGTGTCTCTCTTTATTTCAAAGTTTCTTTTCTTTTTTTTGTTTTCTGGGGATTTATCATCTATTTCTTCACTTGCCTCTATATTTCTATAGGTAAGTGATGCATAATAATTCATAATGATATGATTTCCTAGTAAATTGACTTCTGATTCGGTAAGGTATGTGATCGGCAGATATACTTCCGGGACAACCTCTTGATAGGTGATGTTGTAAAATTCTTTAACACCGAACGTATTACTGCTTAATTTTACAGAATGGATATGCCAGGTGTTTTCCGCGATATAAATATAGCCTTCGTAAAGAGCCGGATCTTTTAGCTTCGGTTCAACTTTTATTTTATTTATTACAAGTCCGCCTTCTTCCGAAAAACCTTCATATCTGAACTTATAATATGAAAAAGCTTTAGGATTTAGGGGTGATATAAGGGAACCTGCTTTCGGATTATATAATGATGCCCTTGTTATGCCCATCGCGTCTTTTGAGTCTAAATTGTCGGGAATGCTACTCGAAAAGGCTTTGACTGTTTGTTTGTATTTGTCCGGTGCTGTAAATTGTATTTCACTGAACGATTCCTGCACAAATACACGGTTTTTGAATTCCGATAATTTTATACCTTCCTCCTTCTTTGCAAATCTGTCTACAAGTGAAGCTACTTTGAGTAATTCAGCGTTTCCTTTTATATATACATCTGCGATATATGCTTTTGCTGATTTGGCATAAACGGGAGCTTTACCTATTGCCTTTCTCATGATAGGGTAGGCGGGATCTTCACCTTTAGAAACCGTAACTTCATTCAGCATGAAGGGGTTTTCTTCTAAAGTAACATCGATTGAGATGCTTCCTGTTGAGGGAATCTTTATTATCCTTTCTTCGGTTTTGAAGCCTAAACATTTATATTCTACAGAATAACTTCCTTGAGTAAGTGTTGTCTGGTAATAGCCGTCCTCGTTACAAATTAATCCTTGATTTATTTCTTTGATGTACACCGAGCTTCCATACAATGGGTTTCCTGTTCTATCAACTATTTGTCCCTTGAGGTTTTGTGCGGAAAGTTGAGATGTGAAAAGAATATAAAAAGCAAACGGTAAAATGTATTTCATCAGTGAAATTAGTTAATTAACGTAGTTTGTTGGTAAGTACAAATGTATCGTAATTATTTGTTTACACCAAAATAGTTTAGAGTCTGTTTAAATTTTATAGCAAATCTTTTTTATAGCAATTATTAGATGGATTTTATCATTTTTACTAGCGGGTTTAGCGGGCTAAACCAAGAGGAAAAAGGGTAAAAGCCGCTAAAAAGAGCAGAAAAAAGTTGCTAAGAATTATTTATGGGGGCCTATAATGAAAATTTTCGCTAAAATTTAAACAGGCTCTTAACTTCATGTTTATTTTTTGTTATAAAAAAATGACAATCTTCTATATAAGTAGAAGGTATAAGATTATTTTATTATTTTTGCGCAGAATTTTTCTCAAATATTAAATATAGAAATGCTTACAGTAGAGAAGATTGGCGGAACATCCATGTCCCAGTTTAAAGATGTACTGGCAAATGTGATTATCGGAAAAAGGAAATCCGAAGATATGTATGATCGTATTTTCGTGGTTTCGGCGTATAATAATGTGACTAACTGGCTTTTGGAGCATAAAAAAACCGGAGAGCCCGGAGTCTACGTACAATTTCTCGAAAATAGTGATTACAGTATCGGTTTAGATAGTTTGTGCCAGCGTTTGCTGATGATCAATAAAGGATTTGAGGAAATAGGTCTGGATCAGAAGGAAGCGGAGGAATTTATAACGTTTCGTATTAAACAAGCTAAAACGATGCTTCATAGCTTAAGCAAAGTTATGGCCTCAGGCTATGTAAATGCAGAAGATATTTGTTTGGCCGCGCGCGAAATATTAGCGTCGCTAGGAGAGGCGCATTCGGCATGGAATACCGTGAATATATTGAATAATAATGGTGTATCGGCCCGGTTTGTAGATCTATGTGGATTTAACGACTCTCTGCCGTTGACAATAGATGAACGTATACATAGGGCTTTCAAAGGAATCGACTTCAGTAAAGTCATGTGTGTAGTTACCGGTTATACTAAAGGTACAGAAGGTATTATGAGAGCTTTCGACCGGGGATATACCGAGGTTACATTTAGTAAAGTTGCGGTAGAAGTAAATGCAAAAGAGGCAATTATTCATAAAGAATATCATTTGTCAAGTGCAGATCCTAACATTGTCGGAGTTGACAAGGTCGTTCCGGTAGGCCGGACTAACTATATAATAGCCGACCAGTTGGCAGATATAGGAATGGAGGCTATTCATCCTAAAGCATCTAAGCCGTTGGAATTGGCGAATATAGATATTCGAATAAAAAACACTTTCGAACCGGAGCATCCCGGAACATTAATTACTCGGGAATATGTATCAGAGGTGCCTAAGATAGAGATCGTATCAGGGACAGACAAAGTTCTGGCCATTGAAATCCACGATCCGATGATGGTAGGCGAGGTTGGTTTCGACTTGAGGATTATGCAGATATTCGCTAAGTTCGGGGTGAGTTACATTCTTAAATCTACGAATGCCAACTCGATAACGATGGTTGTTTGGGATAATTATAAGTCTCGCGAACTAATAACGGATCTGGAGAGCAGTTTTTATCAGGTTACTGTCGAGCGGGTTGCTTTGGTATGTGTAATGGGTACTAATATAGCATTGCCCGGTTTCTTGTATCGGGCATCGAAAGCTTTATTTGAAAGAGGTATAAACGTGGAGAGCTTCGCTCAATCCTTGCGTCAGGTTAATATGCAGTTTGTTATTAAAAGAGAATCGTACAAAGATGCTGTAGTAGCTCTTAATGATGAGTTATGTATTGATAAATAGATTTAATAAGACTTTTTTTATATTTTTTAATTGCATGGAATAATATTTAATTCTATTTTTGTTAGCTGAAATATAAGAAAGAGTTTACTTTAATACCTTGTGGGACACTTGACTTGATAGAAACCACATATGTAATATAAAACCTTTGAATTTGTTTAATTATTCTCTATTAAAAATTGTTTTCGACGTTATATTTAGTTAAGAGCGTAGGTCTGAGTGCAATATTTGGGACAAGATACTTTGAAAGAAAAAACAGAATAGTATATTTGTACCCTTTAAGATTGTCACTGAGGCATTATTTTGATTTGAACTGAGATAAATATAAATAAAATAAAAAAAAATTGATTCACTAAACTTAAATTATTTATTATCATTATGGAAACTAAAAAACAACAACCAACCCAAAAACCAAGATCGAAAGGCGTTTCAGCGTTCTTAGTAGTTATTGGATGTCTGATTGTAGCACATCTTTTCTTCTATCTAGTTGCCGGAAACCCGAGTAATTTTGATGAGAAAGGACATCCTATTAACGGAAATGTATTAGGTACGTTATTTCAAGGTGGGTTCGTAATTCCTATCGTAATCACTCTGTTGCTTACAGTGTTGGTTCTTTCAGTTGAAAGATTTTTTGCATTAAATAGAGCTAGCGGTAAAGGTAGCACTGCAAAATTTGTGATGAATGCAAAAGCTAAATTGGAAGCTGGTGATATCGCCGGTGCTTCTAAACTTTGCGACGAGCAAAAAGGTTCAGTGGCTAATATCCTTAAAGCTGGTTTGATCAGATATTCTGATGTTGAAAAAATAGCTGACATTCACAATGACGAAAAAGCTGCAATGATTCAAAAAGAAATCGAAGAAGCTACTACGTTGGAGCTTCCATACTTGCAACAAAACCTGTCAGTTATTGCAACTATCTCTACACTTGGTACATTGATGGGACTATTTGGAACCGTACTTGGTATGATCAAATCATTTAGCGCGATGGGTAACGAAGGTGCTCCTGATGCAACTCAGTTGGCTGTTGGTATCTCTGAGGCCTTGATGAATACAGCTATGGGTATCGGTACAGGTGCTTGTGCTATCGTTTCTTATTCTTACTTCTCTGGAAAAGTTGAAGATATTACTAATGCTGTTGATGAGGTAGGTTTTGCTATTGGGCAAACTTATACTACTCTTCACGGAGGTATATCTAAATAATTAAATTTTTTCAGAAAGATTTGTGGAATTTATATAAAATTCTACTCTAATAAGTAAAAACAAGAAGATGGGAAAGACTAAAGTGAAAAAACAGAGCACATTCATCGATATGACAGCGATGAGTGATGTTACTGTGCTCTTGCTCACATTCTTCATGCTTACAGCTACTTTCTTGCCAAAAGAACCGGTACAGGTGCAAACGCCGCAATCAGTGTCTGAAACAAAAGTTCCTGATTACAATGTATTGAATATTTTGGTAGATCCTAACGGTAAAGTGTTCTTAAACATAGAGCCTGCAGATAAAAGAAAGCAAGATTTACTGGAAGCAATGGGAAAAGATTATGGCGTAACATTTACTCCAAAGCAGATAAAATCTTTCATGGAACAAACCCATATAGGTGTTCCGATGAACAGAATGGCTGCATTTTTGGATTTGCCGTTAAGTGATCAAGATGCGGAAATAAAAAAATGGGGTGTACCTATTGATAGTGTGAACGATCAGTTTTCACGTTGGGTGAAACACGCACGTGAGATAAGTGAAGATATAGGGATAGCCATTAAAGCAGATCAGACAACACAATTTCCTCTTGTGGATGTTGTGATGAAGAGACTGGTTAAGATCAAGGAGAATAGATACAGTTTGGTAACATCTCTGAAGGCGATGCCGGATGTATAATCATGATTTTAAACTATAATTAGAAAGAAAAATTATGGCAGAAGTACAACAATCGGGTGGCGAAGAGAAAAAAGGTAAACCCAAAAAACAGGTATTGAGGGTTGACTTTACACCAATGGTAGATATGAATATGTTATTGATCACATTCTTTATGTTCTGTACAACGTTGAGCAAACCACAAATTATGGATATTGCGATGCCTACAGATCAGAAACTGACAGAAGAGGATCAAGTAAAGGTGAAAGAATCCAAAGCGATAACTCTCATCTTAGGGGCAGATGATAAATTGTATTATTATACAGGAATGCCTAATTATGCAGATTACACCTCATTGAAGGAGACTAATTATTCTCCCGAAGGTATTAGAAAAGTATTATTAGAGCGTAATGCATCTGTTGTTGCAAAGATGAAAGATCTGAGAAAAGAAAGAGCCGATAAAAAAATATCGGAAGAAGCTTTTAAAGAACAATCTAAAGAGATTAAAGATGATAAAGATGGACAGGTTGTGGTTATAAAACCTACATCGGAAGCTTCTTACAAAAATCTTGTTGACGCTTTGGATGAAATGGCAATCTGTAGTATAGCAAAATATGCTATTGTGGATATGGCAGAAGGTGATCAGTTTTTACTTGAAAACCTGAAAACTAAAGGGGCTTATGGGGCTAGTGCTGCACCACCAAAACAGTAATCACATTCTAAAAAAGGACTAAAATTATGGGAAAAGACATTAAATTAAATTCCTCGGAATGGTGTGATGTGGTTTTTGAAGGTAAAAATAAGCAATATGGAGCCTACAGACTACGTCAGTCATCATCTAAGAGACACATTGTCGCATTTTTAGTAATTCTTCTTTTTGCGGGAATCGTATCGGCCCTTCCAGGTCTGATAAGTGAGATCAAGAAATTAACGCAAAATCAACAGGAGAACATCGACGAAACTTTTGAACTTTCAAATATTCCTGTAGATCAGGAAATACCGGAAGAGAATAAGATTATGCAGGAAACTGCTCCCCCTCCTCCTCCATTGAAAACAACCGTTCAGTTCGTTCCGCCTACAATTGCTAAGGACGAAGAGGTTTCAGATAAAGATGTGATGAAATCGCAGGATGAAATACAGGAATCAAAAATCCAGATTTCGGTAGCATCTGTACAAGGAACTAGCGACAAAGGTGTTGATATTGCAGAATTGAGAGAACATAAGGTAATTGTCGAAGAAAAACCGGTTGAAGAAAAACCGTTTGTAACAGTAGAACAGATGCCAACTTTCCCCGGAGGAGAGGTTGAAATGCAGAAGTTTATCCGTGACAATTTGAGATATCCTGTTGTTGCTCAGGAAGCAGGTATTCAAGGTCGTGTAACTCTTCGTTTCGTTGTATCCAAAACAGGAGCAATAGAAAATGTAACAGTTGTGCGTGGTATTGACCCATCATGTGACAAAGAAGCTGTCAGGGTGGTGCAGTCTATGCCTAAATGGATACCCGGAAAACAGAATGGTTTGAATGTGCCTGTGTACTTTAACCTTCCAATTCAATTCCGCCTGCAAAACTAACGATGAATATTTTGTGAAATATTTGTTATAGAGATTACAAATAAGATTTAGAAAGAAGAGAAGCTGGAATGAAAGACATCTTCTCTTCTTTTTTCCAATTTTAAGATATATGAAAGAAGGAAATAAGCTATCAGCAAAAACCATATATGGAATAGTCATGGTGCTCTTTTATTTGTGCATGTCCATTTTGGTTGTATTTACATCGGTTTTTAAGGAGTTTGTGCCTAATGACGTTATTCGTGTGATAATAGGTGTATTGTTCTTTGCATATGGCTTTTTCAGAGCCTACCGGGTATGGAAAGGCGTCTGAATTATCAAGAATTATCTGTAAAAAGTATGTTATGAAAAATCTAAGTCTTATTATATGTGTAATATGTGTTTTCTTCTCATCTTGTGATAAAAAGAGAATAACACGGACCGATACCCTGACAAGCGGTGTAGCTACATTTGCTGTCGATGAGTGTTTTGCTCCAGTTATACAAGAACAAGTTGATGTCTTTGGGGCTTTGTATCCGCAAGCACTTATTGTTCCGCAATATACAAGTGAAAATGAGGTATTCAATTTGTTCATGAAGGATAGTCTGCGCCTAATAATTGCAGCTCGTGAACTTACGCCAAACGAAAAACAAATAATAAAAGACAGGGGACAGACCCTTCGTTCACAAAAGTTGGCGATAGATGGTCTTGCTCTTATTGTAAATAAAGAAAATAAAGATACTTTAATAACAGTATCTAATTTGAAAAAAATAATGACAGGAGAGATTCGTTCGTGGAAAGAACTGAATCCCAAATCGTCCCTTGGAGACATTGCTGTGACTTTTGATAGTCCAAATTCGAGTACGGTAAGATTTGTTCGAGATTCAATATTACATACGGGACAGCAATTGGGCGATCATGTCAAAGCTAGGGCAGTAGATAGTATAAAAACAGCAGATTTGAAAGATCGGACTCCGAATCAACAGGTTATAGATTATGTTGCATCTAATCCTAACGCATTGGGTATAATAGGAGTCAATTGGATCAGTAATCCGTCCGACTCTACAAATCTGAGTTTTATCAATAATATAAATGTGATGTCTGTAAGTAGAGAAGATATGGCTACAGCTGCAAATAGTTTTAAGCCTTTCGCTGCTTATTTGGTTCTGAAAAAATACCCTCTTACACGTGATATCTATATAATAATATCGGATGTAAGAGAAGGTTTACCAGCAGGTTTTGTTCGTTTTGCAGCCGGTGAAAAAGGGCAAAGGATCATACTTAAGGCTGGACTTTATCCCGCAATAGTTCCTACAAGGCTGGTTCGAATCAATCAAACATTAGATTAGAAGAGAAGAATATTAATCGTAAATAATTATAAGATGAAAATGAAGTATTTTTTAGGCTCGTTACTGAGCTTCATTATTAGCATTACAGCGTTAGCTCAGAATAATCCCGGATATGATTATTTGAGTCTCGATGAGATCAAATTGGCGAAAGACTATTTTACAAAAAATTTGACAAAGTCTCCCGCTGAATATCATTTCTATTTAGGCGAAATAGCTTATAAAGAAGGAAATATGGCTGAAGCTAAATCTCAGTACGAAAAAGCTTCTTCGGCTAATGCGGAGTCTCCGTTTGGGGCTATTGGATTAGCAAAGCTAGAGCTAAAGTCGAACGCAAAAGAAGCGACTAAAACACTTACAGATATTCAGAAAAAAAACAAGAAAGATATATCTATCGGTTTAGCTGTTGCTAAAGCATTTCTAGATAATGGAATGACTGCGGAAACCACAAAGGTTATTCAAGAACTTCGTAAGGCGGATAAGAAATCTCCTTATTCTTATATTCTTGAGGGTGATATGTTAGCTAAAGAAAATAAACCGGGAGAAGCTGCCGCTCAGTATGATCAGGCTATATATAACGATCCTAACAGTGTATTAGCATACATGAAAGGAGCAAAGGTTTATGAGTTTATCAATCGTAAAACAGCCACTGAATTATTGAGAAAAGCAATAGAAATTCGTCCTGATTATAAAATTGCATATAAAGATTTAGCTGACCTGAACTACAGAGAAGGTGTGTATGCTGAAGCGATCTCTGCATATAAAGAATTCTTTAGCGGAGGCGATTATACGATAGATGATATTCGTCGTTATGCCGGTGCTCAATTCTTTACAGGAAACTACGAAGATGCGAAAAAAGTTATAGCAGAAGGAATGCAGAAAGAACCAAATGATTTTGTATTGAATCGTTTGTTGATGTATAGTTTGAATGACTCTAAAGAATATGTAAAAGGGCTTGAAGTTGGTGATAAATTTTTTAGCTTACCTCTTAGACCGGGAATCGATACAGCCAAATATATTGTACAAGACTATTTGATTTATGGTAATCTGAAAAGTGAAAACGGAGATAAGAAAGGAGCTGTGGAGCAATTTAAAAAAGCCATTGAACTAGATCCTTCTAAAGTTGCTTTGCTTAAATCTATAGCATCTACAAGTGCGAGCGAAAAAGACTTTGAAGCTGCTGCAGAATACTACAACCAATACCTGAACATGGCAGGTGTCACAGCTACTGCTGAAGACTATTTCCAGTTAGGCAGTTATTATACTTCCGCTGGAGCGTCGTTATTTAGTAATGAAGATCCTGCAATCAAGGAAAAAGGTCTTGCTTTGTTGAAAAAAGCGGATGAAGCATACGCTAAGGTTGTAGAACTTAAGCCCGATAGCTATTTGGGTAATTATATGAGAGCCCGTGTGAACTACCAGATGGACCCTACTTCAGAGCAGGGATTGGCAAAGCAGTTCTATGAGAAGACAATCGAAACACTTCTTGCTGATGCTGAACCTAATAAAAATGTTCTTATTGAATCATACAGCTACTTAAGCTACTATTATTATTTGCAATTTGATAAACATAAAAAAGCTGATGATAAGGCTAAAGTGAAAGAATATGCAGGAAAAGTTCTTGAATTTGATCCTGAAAACAGTAACGGTAAACAATTATTTGATTGGGCAAGTGGCAAACAATAAGATAATAAAATAATATTGAGCCTGCGCTGAAGAGTGCAGGCTTATTTTTTTATAATTATTATGATTCTGAGATACAGAAAAAATAGTATCTTTGCATCCAATTGAGTGGATAGATTTGTATAGATTGCAACCACATGAAAAAATGCTAAAACATTTTCTACTGCACATACATCTCTTCCTGTTTTTATTAACAGTTTAATTAATTGCACAATGAGTTATTTATTTACATCTGAGTCGGTTTCGGAAGGACATCCGGATAAAGTTGCCGATCAGATATCAGATTCCTTGCTGGATGAGTTTTTAGCTTATGATGAAAACTCTAAAGTAGCATGTGAAACATTGGTTACTACAGGTCAGGTTGTTCTGGCCGGGGAGGTAAAGTCGAAAGCATATATAGATATTCCTGAAACAACGCGCAGGGTAATAGAACGTATAGGATATACAAAAAGTGAATATCAATTCGAAGCCCAATCGTGTGGAGTTTTGTCCGCTATACACGAACAATCGGATGATATAAACAGAGGTGTCGATGGTAAATCCGATCCAATGGATCAAGGAGCCGGAGATCAGGGTATGATGTTTGGTTATGCAACCGGTGAAACCGATAATTATATGCCATTGGCCTTGGATCTGTCTCACGCTTTGTTACTGGAACTTGCTGCAATACGTAAGAACGAACTTGCTCTAATGCCGTATCTTCGTCCGGATGCAAAATCTCAGGTTACTATCGAGTATGATGACGATGGAACACCTTTGCGTATAGATACTATTGTTATTTCTACTCAACATGATGATTTTGCGGATGATGACACTATGCAAAAAAAGATAAAGGATGATGTTATTAATGTTCTTATTCCTCGTGTCAAGGCGAAATACAGCTTCAGAGAAGATATAGCTAAATTATTTACGGATCGGATTACGTACCATGTTAACCCTACCGGACGTTTTGTTATAGGAGGACCTCATGGTGACACCGGACTTACCGGACGTAAGATTATTGTAGATACTTATGGTGGTAAAGGTGCACACGGAGGTGGAGCATTTTCGGGAAAAGACCCCTCCAAGGTTGACCGCTCGGCAGCGTATGCAGCTCGCCATATCGCGAAAAATTTGGTGGCTGCAGGCATATCCTCTGAAGTATTAGTTCAGGTTTCCTACGCAATAGGGGTAGCCAAACCCATGAATATTTATGTGAATACATATGGGAAAAGCAATGTTGCACTTACAGACGGAGAAATAGCGAAAAAAGTAGAGACTCTATTTGATATGCGTCCGAAGGCAATTGAGCAACGTTTAAAACTAAGAAATCCAATTTATGCAGAAACTGCGGCGTACGGACATATGGGGCGTAATCCGGAAGTAGTTGTTAAACAGTTTAAATCTCGTTACAACCCTGATGGTATAGCAAGGGAAGTGGAATTGTTTACATGGGAAAAACTGGATTATGTAGATGTAATAAAGCAAGAATTTAATTTGTAATAATCGTAGAAGGCATATATTCGCCTGAAGGGGGGGATATATGCCTTTTGGTATATATAATGAAAGACTCCATCCCGTATATAAATTCTATTGTAGTAGATAGCCTTGCGACGCAAGACTCTTTACCTCAACAGAATTTTAGCCCTTTCGGGGCAGAGATGGCTAAAATTGTAACAGCTTATACTGAGAAGGACAGTAAGGTAGATACTTCAAGGCACTATGGTAGTAAATTACCATTCAGTATGGAGAATACAGATGGTGTCTTTGTTTTAATTCTGTTCTGTTTCCTATGTTTCACCCATATATATAATGGAGGTATTTCTTTTCTTAAAGAGAATCTCTCTCTCCTGTTTCGGTCCGAGAAAGAAAAGCGGATACATAAGCAGACTACAGTTAAAGATATATTATATGGGTATTTTCTTGTGTTTCAGGCTATAGTCTTGATTGCTATTTGCGTGTATGATGTGTTTGTCGAATATGATTCTTCAGAGGTAGCCCACACCCCTTTCCTTACCGTTGTCACTTTTATTTTGGCAATAGGTCTTTTTCTGGGAGCCAAGGACTTTATATATAAAATTATTGGCTATATATTCGATCAGCAAAAACTTATGAGAACATGGCGGAGAGTTTTTGTCGTCAGCATAGAGATATTGGGGGTATTATATTTTATACCAACGCTGTTGCTTATATACTCCAATTATTACCATTTAGAAATTCTAGTGTTTATGCTTCTATTGTTTCTAATAGTTCAAATAACACTTTTTTACCAAATAATAATCTTTTTTGTTAATCAAAAATTTAACTTTTTGTATTTGATTGCATACCTTTGCACTTTCGAAATATTACCGTATATATTTTTATCAACAGGATTGATTTATTTATATAGAACAGACATATTTAACACATTATGGCTTTAAAGATAAAGAAGATTATGATATCGCAGCCGGCGCCATCTACAGAGAAGTCGCCGTATTATGATATTGCCGAAAAATATCATTTACAGCTGGATTTTCGCCCTTTTATCAGAGTCGAAGGCTTAGATGCTAAGGAATTTAGACAGCAGCGTATTAATATACAGGATTATACAGCTGTTGTATTTACCGCAAGAGTTGCTATCGATCATTTTTTTGCATTGTGTGAGGAACTTAGAATCACAATGCCTGAAACAATGAAATATTTCTGTATTTCTGAAGCTGTAGCTCTGTACCTTCAGAAATATATTGTATATAGGAAACGTAAAATATTTTTCAGTACAACTGGCAAAATGGATGGCTTGTCTTCTGCTTTGACTAAACATAACAAGGAGAAATTTTTAGTTCCGGTGTCGGATGTGCATACTGAGGATTTGACATCAGTGCTAGATGAAAAGAAAGTAGATTATACAAAATCTATTATGTACCGGACTGTGAGTAACGAGTTTACCGAAGAAGAGGTATTGTCTTATGACATGTTGATTTTCTTTAGTCCGGCGGGTATAGTTTCTTTATTCAAAAATGCTCCGAATTTTGAACAAGGAGAAAAAGCTATAGGTGCATTTGGCGGATCTACAGCAAAATCAGTGCGTGACGCAGGTCTGAGGCTTGATTGTGAGGCTCCTTTACCTGGAGTTACGTCAATGACTGCAGCTCTTGAAGCTTTTATAAAAGAAAACCATAAGTCAAAATAAAAACCGGCGAATTAAATACGAGGAGCTTAACTTGATATAGGTTAAGCTTTTTTTATATAAGCGTATGATTATTAATGATAAGGAATTGGGGGAGATCAGGCTTGTTAAGAATGCCCGTGCCCGTAAGATAATTGTCCGAAAAAAAGATGGTTATCTGCAACTTACGCATCCTTCTTCTGTAACTATAACGTATATAGAAAAAACGATAGAGGAAATGCGCCCTCGCCTTATTTCATTAATTGAGAAAAATACTGATAAATTAAAGTTTTCGCCACAAACAGAATTCCATACATACAGCTTTTCTTTGAGAATTGTGGAAAGTAATTCGACCTCTAACTTCTATACTAATCTGAAAGATGGTGTATTATCTGTTTCCTGCCCCTCTGGCACTGATTTTGAAAAACCATCAGTTCAAAATTTAATTCTGAAACATATAGAAAAAGCCTTACGATACGAGGCTAACCGTTTGTTGCCGGCAAAGGTGAAACTTTTCGCACAAAGATGTGGTTTTACCGTTTCGGATGTGAAAATTAATAAAAGCCGGACCCGGTGGGGTAGTTGTTCGTCAAAAAAAAGTATCAATCTTTCATATTATTGTATGCTCTTGCCGGAACACCTTATAAATCATGTTATCTTACACGAACTTTGCCATACAGTGGAAATGAATCATGGCGACCGTTTTTGGCAGTTACTGGATAAAGTCACAGAAGGTAAATCCAAAGAGTATACAAAAGAATTGAAAGCTTTTAAAACTCTTATATAAGAGTCTGTTTAAATTTTATAGCAAATCTTTTTTATAGCAATTTTTAGAAGGATTTTATCATTTTTACTAGCGGGTTTAGCGGGCTAAACCAAGAGGAAAAAGGGTAAAATACGCTAAAAAGAGCAGAAAAAAGTTGCTAAGAATTATTTATGGGAGCCTATAATGAAAATTTTCGCTAAAATTTAAACAGGCTCTAAATCAATCGAATAAAGAATCGGCACCAAAACCTACCGGTAGCAAAGCTTTGGCAGATTCTAATTCATAGATTTTATTTTCTCCATATAAAATTACTTTTATTGGGCGATTGTATCTGTTTTCAACTTCCAATAAAACCTGCCTGCATCCTCCACAAGGACTGCACGGGTTGGCAGTGAACTCTCCTTCACTATTGCATGCAGCTACGGCTATCGTTTCTACTGCAACATCTGGATATTGGGCATTGGCATGGAAAACGGTCACTCTTTCAGCACATAATCCTGAGGGATAAGCTGCATTTTCTTGGTTGTTGCCGCTTATGATTTCGCCATTAGAGAGAAGAATAGCTGCTCCTACATGAAAATTGGAATAAGGGGCGTATGCCCTTTTTGTGGCGGATTTAGCTTCATTTATAAGTTTTTTTATAGCTTCAGTACTTTCTTCGTAGTTGTAAACGAGTATCTTTGTTGTTAAATTTAAACTTTCCATATTTGCTGCTGTTATTTATATAAACATTAAATATATGAAAAAAGTAGATACTTCTTATAAAACAATTATACTTTCTGCCCTTATTTTCTTTGTCTCTATTCCTTCTTTCTCACAAGCCAAACGTTATAAGATTTACGATGAATATATTAGCACCTATAAGGGGATCGCAATAGATCATATGAGACGGTATAAAATACCGGCCAGTATAACTCTTGCGCAAGGACTGTTGGAGTCAGGTGCCGGAAAGAGTTCTCTTACTGTCAGCTCAAATAATCACTTTGGTATAAAATGCCATAGTGACTGGACTGGAGAAAAGGTCTATAAAGCAGACGATGGTCCGAACGATTGCTTTAGAAAATATAAAAAAGCCGAAGATTCATTTGAGGACCATTCGAGATTTTTGACCAGAGTGAGATATAAAAATCTGTTTGATTTGGAAATAACCGATTATCGCGGATGGGCAAGAGGTTTGCAACAAGCGGGGTATGCAACTGACAAGGCCTATGCTAATAAGCTGATAAAGCTTATTGAAGATTATGAGTTGTATCAGCATGACAAAGGAGGTTCCGGCAAAGGAAAAGTAAAAGATGATATACGTCCACTCAGGCCGGAATATAGTCATACTCCATATAAAACACATAACCTCATATATGTTATCGCTATAGATGGCGATAATTATGAAGCTATTGCTGCAGAATTCAACTTTAAGCCTAAAGATTTATATAAATATAATGAGGTTCCGGAAGGATTCCCGTTAAAGAAAGGCGATTTGGTATATTTTCAAAAAAAGAAATCGAAAGCCGATAAACCTTATTATGAACATGTGGTTCAGGTGGGTGAATCAATGCATAGTATTTCGCAATTGTACGGAATAAAGGTGAAGAAT
This sequence comes from Prevotella sp., assembly GCA_031271965.1. Lineage (GTDB taxonomy): Bacteria > Bacteroidota > Bacteroidia > Bacteroidales > Dysgonomonadaceae > Dysgonomonas. The sequence goes on from JAISUS010000029.1 coordinate 54,783, forward strand.
CTGTATAAGATGAACAAAAAAGACTTTGAATACGTCCCGGTGGAAGGAGATGTATTAAGGTTAAGATAATACTAAACTAAACAAACTAAAACAAATTATTGATGAAACATTTATTGTTCATATCTATTTTTATTTTCTTTGTCGCCGTAGTGAATGCACAGGATGATAAAGCTAAGTTGGAAGATGGAAAATGGTATTTGAAAGGGGTGACAGGGCTAAATTTGTCACAGACTGCATTAAGTAACTGGTCTGCCGGAGGTGAAAGTTCTGTTGCAGGAACGGCGTATATGAATGGAACACTCACTCGTAAAAGTGGAAATTGGCTTTGGGCAAATGCGTTAGCTCTCGAATATGGTTTGACGAATACAAAAACACAAGGCACCCGGAAGGTGAGTGATAAGATCGACTTTACTACGCAATTGGGTTATTCTACAAATGATAAATGGTTTTATACGGTAATGGGAGATTTTAAATCGCAATTTGCCAAAGGATACAATTATTCAAAGGATGGTGAACGAAGCAGGTATATCTCCAGGTTTATGGCTCCCGGTTACTCGAATATTTCTTTGGGTATAGAGTATCGTCCGAATACAGTTTATTCTATTTATCTTTCTCCTGCAGCAGGTAAACTGACTTTTGTTCAGGATGATTATCTTTCTGATTTGGGCTCTTTTGGTGTCAACCCGGGTGATAAGTTTAAGGCTGAATTCGGAGCGTATTTAAAAGGTCGTTTGCAGAAAAAAATAATGGAGAATGTAGAAGTAATATCTACTGCAGATTTTTTTACTGCTTATAGCAAATCGTTTGGTAATATAGATGTTAATTGGGATGTTTTGCTGAGTATGAAGATTAATAAATTCTTATCTGCAACTATTAATACCACATTGAAATATGATGATGATGTGAAATCTATAAAAATAGAAGATGATGGTACGGAAGTAAAACGAGGACCAAAAGTACAGTTTAAAGAAATGCTAGGAATAGGCCTTGCTTATAACTTTTAAACAGGATAGTTAATGAATATAAAAAAGGGTGTCTGCTATTAGTGGATACCCTTTTATTTTTAATATCGATATTGGCAAACTATTATAAATTACTACTTTTATAGTATAATCATAATAACTTGTCGAAATGAATAAATATCTTTTACTGGTTTTTCTTTTTTTTGTAAGCCTTTTTTCTGCAGCTCAACAGAGCAAATATTTATCAGGGGCGGTACCTGAGGTTGGAGGTAAGGTGATTTTTGAAAAATCAATAGCTGTAAAACAGCCAATCGATGATGAACGTTTTTTTAGTCTTATGGATAAATGGGCACAAGATAATTATAAGGTCGATGGAGACTTAAACAGTAGAGTCTTGTTGTCTGATCCTCAATCTCGGACAATAGCTTGTGGTGGTGAAGAATATCTGGTCTTTAAAAAGAGTGCACTGGTGCTTGATCAGGCAAAAATGACTTATCAAATGATCTTGGAAGTTGGAGGCGGGAAATGTAACGCGACTGTCAGAAATATCAGATATAGTTATTCCGACAGCAAGGAATTGCAGCCGGCAGAGCAGATGATTACGGACAAAATAGCCCTTAATAAAAAGGGAGATAAGCTTAATCGGTATTATGATAAATTTCGGATGCAAACCATAGATAGCATTAATAGTATTTTCCGTTCTATAGATATATATCTTAATGGGGTGAGTACGACAGGTGCGGCAGCCCAACAGGTCGTGGCTGTCGTCGAACAGCCTGTAGCGGTAGTTCCGGCTCCTGCTGTTGAAAAAGAAGTGTCTCAGCCGCTACAAAATACAGTATCTACAATATCCGGATTTAAGAAAATCCCAGCTGATAAAATCCCAGCCTCAATGATGGGCAAAGAAGTGCTGATATTGAGCGGTAATGTGAAAGAACCATCGGCTATCCTTGCTAAATGGAAAGGTACATCTACTTTGATGGAAAGATTACAGGCGATAACGAATGTTAGTGCAAGTCAGTATTCGTTAATCGAAAATGCGAAAACGTATACTATATGTTTCTTTACGGAAATATACGATGATGGATTAGCTAAACTGAATGGTTCAGAAAAGATTAAGGACGCAGAGTTTACTCCTGTAGCAATGCCTTCAGGCTCTCCTGCATTTTCGGAAGCATGGATGATTATAGAGTGTAAAAAGTCTGGAGAAATACCGGCTGAGGGTGCCAATCTTAAATCATGCCTGGGTGAAATTATAAACGTGTGGATTAAATGAAAAAGAATATGAGAAAGATAGCACTTATTACGGGAGCGACTTCAGGTTTGGGAAAAGCAATTGCTCTTCGTTTGGCAAAAGAGGGATACAATGTCATAATTACCGGGCGACGTCGTGGGCACCTGGAAGAGCTTGAAAAAGAAATTGAAATTAAATATGAAGTAAAGGTGCTCTCTCTTTGCTTTGATGTCAGGGTATATGATGAAGTAGAAAAAGCTATAAATGACCTTCCTGAGGAGTGGAAAGATATTGATGTGTTAGTTAATAATGCAGGCTTAGCTGTGGGTCTCGATCCTATTCACAAAGGAGTATTGGAAGATTGGGAACGCATGATCGACACGAATGTGAAAGGTTTGCTATATGTTACACGGGTTATTTCACCCTCGATGGTAGCCCGCAAATCGGGTCATATTATCAATATTGGTTCTATTGCCGGAAAGGATGTATACCCTAACGGAGTTGTATACTGTGCAACGAAGCACGCCGTAGATGCTTTGAGTAAAGGGATGCGAATGGATTTTTTGCCGTACAATATAAAAGTTACACAAATATGTCCCGGAGCTGTGGAAACCGAATTTTCTTTGGTTCGCTTTAAAGGAGATCAAGCCAGAGCGGATCAAGTGTATGCCGGATTTGAAAATCTTGTAGCAGACGATATTGCCGAAGCTGTGTCTTATGTGGTATCTCAGCCTGCCCATGTCGATATACAAGATATGTTGGTAATGCCTACGGCTCAGGCGTCTGGCAGCTTGGTTCATAAAGAAATCAAATGACATATTTTCAGATATAAAGAGGGTGTGTCAAAAGGTCTTTTGACACACCCTCTTTTATGTTTTACAACAAGCTGATCTGATAGTTTAGCAAATCCTGTTTCAAGAGGAAATATTCTCTCGAAGTCATAAACCGAAAGTAATTTACTGCATTAAACAGCGTATTCAGATATTCATTATTTAATGTATCATTGGCAGAATAGCTCCATTCTTTAGACAGGTATTCGTTGAGATTATCTTTCATAGCTTTTGTTATCTCTTTTTCCAAAAGTGGATTTTCAATAATAGTTTTTATCTCACTTTTTAGTTCTACTCCCGAATGTGCTATTTCAATAAAAATGCTTCTTACCTGGTTCTGTTGTGTAGCCATACTCAATTGATTGGCTAGGTCTACAAACTTATTATATATTCCGATCCTTTTATCACAGATATTATCCTGACTAAAGAATGATAGGTATTTATTCTTTAATTGGTTATCACATCCTTTTTTTAGGGCTTGGTTATAGAAAAATCTATAGATGTTTATGTCATTTTCTGCTATCTGTTTCTTCGAGTTTTCTAGTTCACGGTCTATTTTTGTTATTATAGCATCAGCCTGTTTCATTTTATATTTATTCCCGTCATATTCAAAGGTTTTTACCTTTATTTCTTTTCTGCTAATGGCATTCAGCGTATTCTTATCACTCTCGAGGGCGATATAATTATAAACCATATTTACATTCTCTTTACTGAAAAGATTTTCTAATGTTTTCGTTTGGTCGGAAATTATTATACTATCAGGGTCGAAAGGAATAGGATTTTTGTTGTCGTAATAGTCGTTGTATTCTTCTGCAAACTTATTATTGATAATATCTTCTGCAAACTCTTTTTCGAATGCGTCATTTTCTATGGCAACTGTTTCTTTGCGAAAGGCTGAATAGTAAAATACCAATTTTGTAAGTTCCTCTTCCAGTTTTTCTTTGTCAGGAAGCAGTGTAACTGCAAGATTCTCTTTGTTTTCATTTTTTACAATGTTAAGTTCACTTAAAGCATTCACTCTTTCTTCTGTGCTTGGGTGAGAAGCCCATTGATCTTCAATCTTTATTTTCGAACGGTTACGTTTATTGATATCCGCAACAGAGACTAATGGCAGGCCATCTTTTAATGGGATCTTATTTTCTTTGGCCAGAAGCCTTAATGTAAACAATTGATTCTTATATATATTTTTACTGATAATATTATTTTCAGATTTGTTTTCGTAAAAGTTCAGAGTTGAGCTATATGCCAGTTGCGATAATTCCAATCTCAATAGAGAATCTATCAGTGGTTTACTGCCTGCTACATTTGCGGCAACCTGATCGGCATGAAACTCCATCTCGCGGGATAATGCCATATATCTGATATTGACAAGACCATACATTTTTTTTAATATCCACTGAATCCCTTGTATTATCTTGACAGCGATAATGACAAATATGGAGAAATAGCCGGAAATATTAGCCCAAGCCTGTATATTTTGGTCGAAAGAGTCATTATCGTACAACATGTTGAAAATAACTTCATTCACGTTATATACATAGCTGCCTACGCTCATGCTACGTTGAGAGAAGTGTCCGAATTCATGGGCTATAATAGCTTTCAGCTCTTGTTCTGTAACAGTATTTATTAATCCCAGTCCTATCTGCAGATTCTTATGAATAGGGAAGAACATACTCCAGAAGCTGGAATTGTAAAAAACAGCCGCGTTTACATCTCTGGATAAATAGATTTTTTTTGGAAATCTTGTTTTGGCTTCCAGGGCTATTTCTTCTATAAAGTTAAATAACTCCGGATATTCTTCCCTGTAGACTTCTTTTAAATGGCTTTTGTCTATTTCATGTTCTTTAAATAAGAACTTGATTAGGAAAATGAAGATCATAATGCCCAAGCTCGCTAATCCTATCCCTATCACGATTGTTATAAATTTAGGTACTGCAATTATCAGAGCAACTCCTCCATAAATGCATAATGCTGTCAGGACTACACCTGAAATTAATAGAATCAGATAAACGAAAATAAAGGTGATAATGGCAAAGATAGCATTAACTGCCATTTTTCTAAAGTTAGAGGAAGGTTGAATATTCATTGTATTAGTTTTAAAATTCTACGAAAATAATCATTTAATACTATTATGCAAGTGAGAATATGCTATTTGGAAATACTCTATTTTAGTTACCTTTGTAACCTTAATTAAAATCCTATGCGCATAGATATTATAAGTGTTTTGCCGGAGATGTTTACCGGATTGATCGACTGTTCCATCCTTAAGCGGGCACAAGACAAGAAACTGGTGGAGATATATGTCCATAATCTCAGAGATTATACGACGAATAAACACCGGCGTGTAGATGATTATCCTTTTGGAGGGGAAGCTGGTATGGTATTGCAAGTTGAACCAATAGATAATATTATCTCTGCATTAAAGAAACAACGGGATTATGATGAAGTCATTTATACATCTCCCGATGGGGAGGTTTTCAATCAGAAGATAGCAAATGTGATGTCCTCTTATGAAAATATTGTTATTCTGTGCGGACATTATAAAGGTATTGATTATCGTGTTAGGGAACATCTGATAACCCGCGAAATATCGATAGGTGACTATGTCTTAACAGGAGGGGAGCTGGCTGCCGCAGTGATGGCTGATGCTGTAGTTCGCTTGATACCGGGAGCGATAGGAGATGAACAATCAGCCCTTTCCGATTCTTTTCAGGATAACTTGCTGGCGCCACCGGTTTATACACGTCCGGCGGAATATAAAGGCTGGAAAGTACCTGAAATACTTCTGTCAGGGCATCAGGCCAAAATCGATGAATGGAAATTACAACAGGCCATGGAGCGCACAGAACGTTTACGCCCCGATTTATTAAATAAGGGAGAATAAAGAGGGTGAGGGTGTGTCAAAATTTACTTCCGCAATATTAATTAACATTTTTCTTTAAGCCAGCCCCCAATTAATGTTTAAATGTTAATAGCTTCAAATATTTAATGATTAACTCATAAATGAAATTTATAACTAACGCTTTTAAATAAATGTGTATCGTCATGCACACACTTTTCAGCTAGTTTGCAAACTAGAGTGAACAAAACGCTACTTTTTTGTATTGATGCGGATTTTTCACTATGTTATCGATAAAATATATGAGCCATATTGCTTTTTTTTATCAATAAAAAAGTACCTTTGTAAGTAACAAAATAATGTATGTTAAAAAGCCTTTTATGAACTCCAATCTATATGATTTTCTACCCATATTAATGCAAATTGCTTTTTGTGCAATATTTGTTTTTGCTACAGTATTTGTATCGAAGGCTCTGGGTCCGAAACACAGAAGCTCGCGAAAAGAAGCAAACTTTGAATGTGGCCTTGACCCGATAGGGAACGCCAGGTCACCTTTTCCGGTAAAATATTTCTTAATAGCTATTTTGTTTGTCCTTTTCGATATAGAAATTGTCTTTATGTACCCTTGGGCTATTAATTTCAAAACTATTGGGTGGGATGGCTTGTTAAAAATGGGAGGCTTTATTGCTCTTCTACTTGTAGGCTATCTATATATAGTGAAGCGAAAAGCTCTGGATTGGGAAAAATAAAGATATAAAATTATGAGCAAATCTTCTAATATAAATGTAGTACCTGCTCCTGACGGATATACAGGGCATGGATTTTTTGCTACAAAATTCGATTATGCCATAGGATTGGCCCGGGCCAATTCCCTTTGGCCATTACCGTTCGCTACATCTTGTTGTGGTATAGAGTTTATGGCCACTATGGCATCTACTTATGATATGGGACGTTTTGGTGCTGAACGGAATAGTTTTTCTCCTCGTCAGGCGGATATGCTGATGGTGATGGGTACTATTTCAAAGAAAATGGCGCCCATTCTTCGTCATGTATATGAACAAATGGCAGAACCTAAATGGGTGATAGCTGTAGGAGCCTGTGCTTCGTCGGGTGGAATATTCGATACATATTCGGTATTACAAGGTATTGATAAAGTGATACCGGTAGATGTATATGTGCCGGGATGTCCTCCACGCCCCGAACAAATACTTGATGGTGTGATGCAACTGCAAGAACTGGTAAAACATGAATCGTTAGGCCGCAGGGGTTCTGAAAGATATCAGGAGCTACTCGATTCGTACAAATTTGAATAAGGAATGGCACTTGAGATGACAGAAATTCAGAATAAAATTGCAGAAAAGTTCGGTTCTGATGCATTCAGCTTCAGAATGGAACAGGATATTTTTACGTTTGAGGTTTCTCCTTCTATTATAAAAGATGTTATTCGTTTTATGAAAGATGATGAAGCTTTGCGTTTCAACTTTTTGACAGATCTGTGCGGCGTGCATTATCCCAATAATGAGAAAAATGCTCAATTTGTGGTTGTGTACTTGTTGCATAACTGGATAGATAATATACGGGTGCGTGTCAAAACGTTTCTGAACGGAGATAAACCCGAAGTTGATTCTGTCGTTGGAGTTTTTGCCGCTGCTAACTGGATGGAGCGTGAAACATACGATTTTTATGGTATAAACTTCATTGGACATCCCAACCAGAAGCGTATTCTCAATGATGAAGGCATGGTGTCTTTTCCAATGCGGAAAGATCATCCGTTGGAAGATTCGGGGCGTACCGATAAGGATGACCGTTTCTTTGGTAGAACACCCAATAATTACGAACCTAAATAAAGCAAAGTAAGGAAATGTTAGAGCAAACTATAAATCCGGAACATCGCTTTGCGAAAATGGTAAGGGAGCAGACCTTTGAAGACGGTCGTGAGCTTAATGTGTTGAACTTTGGGCCTACGCATCCTTCTACTCATGGTGTGTTTCAAAATATATTGCTGATGGATGGCGAACGTATCTTAGATGCGGATACCACTATCGGATATATTCATCGTGCCTTTGAAAAAATAGCTGAACACAGGACTTTCTATCAGATTACAACTCTAACAGACCGTCTCAACTATTGTTCTGCGCCTATCAACAACATGGCATGGTGGATGACTGTGGAAAAAGCTCTTGGTGTGGAAGTGCCGAAAAGAGCTCAGTATATGCGTGTTATTGTGATGGAACTGGCACGTATAACCGACCATTTGATATGTAACGGCATATTGGGTGTAGACCTTGGTGCTTATACACCATTCTTATATGTAATGAAATACCGTGAATTAGCTTACGAAATATACGAAGAGATTTGCGGTGCCCGATTGACTACCAATATGGGGCGTATTGGAGGTTTTGAGCGTGATTGGAGTAAAGCTGCATGGGATAAGTTGGATGAATTTCTTGAAGGATTCCCTAAAGCTTGGGATCAGCTTGAAAGTCTCTTCAAGCGCAACCGTATTTTTATGGATCGTCTTGTCGGGGTAGGAGCTATCTCGGCTGAAAAGGCTATAAATTATGGATTCACAGGCCCTAACCTGAGAGCTACGGGGGTCGATTACGATGTGCGTGTGGCGCAACCATATAGTTCATATGAAGATTTTGATTTTATAGTTCCTGTCGGACAGTCCGGCGATACTTACGACCGTTGGTGTGTTCGTGCGGCGGAAGTGAAAGAGAGCCTAAAAATAATTCGTCAGGCGCGTGATAATATGCCTGAGGGGAATTTTCATGCTGATGTTCCGGATTATTATCTTCCGCCTAAAGAAGAAGTCTATACACAGATGGAGCAACTTATCCAGCACTTTAAGATTGTGATGGGCGAAGTTCCTGTGCCGATAGCAGAAGTATATCATGCAGTGGAAGGAGCAAACGGAGAATTGGGTATGTATCTCATTACTGACGGATCGCGGGCGCCTTTCAGAGTCCATTTCCGTAGGCCATGCTTCATTTACTATCAGGCATTCCCTGAAATGATAAAAGGAGGGTTGTTTTCGGATGCAGTGGCCACACTTTCAAGTATAAATGTTATTGCCGGCGAGCTGGATGCGTAGGCCTCCCCAACCCCTCCAAGGGAGGGGCTTAAGTTTGAGTGAATATTTGAATGATATAAAACAATTAAATACCCTATACAAAAGTCCCCCTTGGGGGATTAGGGGGCTCGAAATATGAAACAAGTAATAAATATGTCGGATGAACTGATGGTACGTATCAACGAGCTGTTGAGCCATTATCCGGCAGATAAGAAAAAATCGGCTTTATTGCCTGTCTTACATGCAGTACAAGATGCCCATGACAATTGGCTGAGCCTTGAACTGATGGATAAGGTTGCCGAAATACTGGAGATTACTTCCATCGAAGTATATGAGGTTGTTACGTTTTATTCGATGTTCAACGAAAAACCGGTAGCTAAATATATGTTGGAGTTTTGCCGTACAGCCTGTTGTGGTTTACGTGGAGGCGAAAACCTGATGGATTATACGTGTGATAAACTAGGCGTAAAGCCCGGCGAAATTACTTCGGATGGTATGTTCAGTGTGGTAGGTGTAGAATGCTTGGGCGCATGTGGTTATGGACCTATGCTTCAACTGGGAGATAACTACCATGAAAATCTGACAGAGGAGAAGATAGACACTTTGATAGAAGATTGTAAACAGGGTAAAGTAAACCTATATTAAGTTTTTGCGATGGGTAAGAAGATATTGTTAGAGAAAATTGATATTCCGAATATTCAGGAATATGAAGTTTATCGCAAAAACGGAGGCTATGCTTCTGTAGAGAAAGCTCTTAAGACTATGACACCCGATGATGTTGTCGAAGAAGTTAAGACATCAGGTGTGCGTGGACGTGGAGGGGCAGGTTTCCCTATGGGTTTGAAGTGGAGTTTCATTGATAAAAAATCGGGCAAGCCCCGTCACTTAGTGGTAAATGCCGATGAATCGGAACCGGGAACCTTCAAGGATAGGTACCTGATGCATCATATCCCGCATTTGCTGATAGAAGGAGCTATTGTTTCCAGTTATGCACTGGAAGCGAATCTATCGTATATCTACATTCGTGGCGAATACATGTGGATATTCAAAATTCTTGAAAAAGCAATTAAAGAAGCCTATGCCAACGGATGGCTGGGTAAAAATATATTAGGAACAGGCTACGATCTCGATTTGTATGTGCATTGCGGTGCAGGGGCGTATATCTGCGGAGAAGAGACAGCTTTGATAGAATCTCTGGAAGGCAAACGTGGCAATCCGCGTATAAAACCACCGTTTCCTGCTGTGAGCGGATTATGGGGAGAGCCTACAGTTGTAAACAACGTGGAATCTATTTCTACCGTATCGTGGATTATAAATAACGGCGGCGAAGAATATGCTAAGATAGGATTGGGTAAATCGACAGGTACTAAACTAATGTCTGCATCCGGTCATATCAAAAATCCGGGCGTATATGAAATAGAGCTGGGAATGTCTGTTGATGAATTCTTCAATTCGGATGAATACTGCGGAGGCATGATGGATGACCGTCCTCTCAAAGCATGTATTCCGGGCGGATGTTCCGTGCCTATTCTTCCTCCTCAATATTTGTTCAAAACAGCCAATGGAGAAGATCGTCTGATTACATACGAGTCACTTGCTGACGGAGGGTTTGTTACGGGATCTTCACTTGGGTCAGGTGGATTTATAGTATATAACGATACGGCTTGTATCGTGCGTAATACATGGAATTTTTCACGCTTCTTCCATCACGAAAGCTGCGGACAATGTTCGCCGTGCCGTGAAGGTACAGGATGGATGGATAAGATCCTCCTTCGTATAGAAACAGGATATGGACGCGAAGAAGATATAGACCTGCTGTGGAGTATTCAGAGTAAGATAGAAGGGAATACGATCTGCCCGTTGGGTGATGCGGCCTCATGGCCTGTAGCAGCCGCTATTCGTCATTTCCGGGAAGAATTCGAATATCATGTTCGTTTCCCTGAAAAAATAAAAGATCGGAATCACTTTGTGAACGAACCAATGGAAAAGGTAAGACATTTATTAGCCCCCTAAATCCCCCAAGGGGGACTTTAGAACCTAATTATTATAAAAATATGAAAGGAAAGAATTTAAACAAAATCGAAATAAGCCCCTCTTCTGGAGGGGTTGGGGAGGTTCTATGAAAATTACAATAGATGGACATACGATAGACGTTGAAGCAGGTACTACTGTTTTGCAGGCTGCCCGTATGATTGGTGGTGAAAGCGTACCTCCTGCTATGTGTTATTACTCTAAGCTTAAAGACTGCGGAGGCAAATGTCGTTGTTGTTTGGTGGAGATAAATAAAGGGAGTGAGAAAGATCCCCGTCCGATGCCAAAACTCCAGCCATCGTGTGTAACGGCGGTTCAGGACGGTATGGAAGTGAAAAGTGCCACGTCACCACGGGCGTTGGAGGCTCGTAAAGCTGTAACAGAGTTCCTGCTTATTAACCATCCGCTCGATTGTCCGGTCTGTGATCAGGCAGGAGAATGCGATTTGCAGAATCTGGCTTATGGAAATGGAAACTTCAAGTCTCGTTACATTGAAGAAAAACGCACTTTCGAACCGGAAAATATAGGCCCTTACATACAGTTGCATATGAATCGTTGTATTCTTTGCTATCGTTGCGTGAAACTGGCCGATCAACTGACTCCCGAACGAGTTCACGGGGTTGTAGGGCGCGGTGATCATGCTCAGATATCTACTTACATTGAAAGAGCTATTGATAATGATTTTTCGGGCAATGTGATAGATGTTTGTCCTGTTGGAGCATTAACAGATAAAACTTTCCGTTTCAAATCGCGTGTGTGGTTTAATAAACCGTTTAACGCACACCGTCATTGTACCAAATGTTCGGGCAAAGTGACTTTGTGGATGTTTGGAGATGCTGTTCAACGGGTAACGGCACGTAAAGATGAATGGCACGAAGTTGAAGACTTTATTTGTAACGAATGTCGTTTCGAGCATAAGGACGTTGCAGACTGGACAATCGAAGGACCTCGCAAATTTGAAAAACCATCTGTTATCAATGTTAATAACTATATAACTCCTCAGAAGAAAGTGAAAATAGAAACTGATGATTTGGTTTTGGAAGGACGTGAATCAGACAGAGAAAAGATAAGTATGGCCGGTTCGCCGTATGATGCAAATGAACTGGAAGCAATTAAGAAAACCAGAGAAGAATAAGATATAATGGAACTAGCCTTAATTATAGAAAAATTGATCTTTATTGTTCTGGTATTTGCAGTTACAATGTTGTTTGCATTGTATGCTACATATGCGGAACGAAAAGTAGCCGGTTTCCTTCAAGACCGTCTAGGGCCAAACAGGGCCGGTATTTTCGGATTGTTACAACCAATAGCTGATGGCGCGAAGCTTTTTTCGAAAGAGGAGTTTATGCCGGATACACCGAATAAAATACTTTTTATTTGTGGCCCTGCTATTGCCATGACGCTATCCCTTTTGGGAACGGCCGTTATCCCTTGGGCGGAAAAGTTCGTTATCGCCGGATATGAGTTTATTCCTCAGGTCGGTGATGTGAATGTAGCTGTATTATACATTGTGGCTGTATTATCGGCCAGTGTTTACGGCGTCGTTATCGGCGGTTGGGCTTCTAACAACAAATACTCGCTGATGGGCAGTATTCGTGCAGGAGCACAAATGATCTCGTATGAAATAGCGATGGGATTGTCTATTATTGCTTTGGTGATGATGACTGGCTCTCTTAGCTTACGCGAAATAACTATGCAGCAAGGTGGATGGAACGGAATGGAGTGGAATATTATTTACCAACCATTGACTTTTATCATTTTCCTTATATGTTCTTTTGCAGAGTGTAACCGCACGCCGTTTGACCTTGCGGAGTGTGAGTCTGAGTTAGTTAACGGACACCATACGGAATATTCTTCGTTGGGAATGGGATTCTTTATGTTCTCGGAATATGCAAGTATGTTCTTTTCTTCGGCGCTCATTTCCGTGCTGTTCTTCGGAGGATATAACTATCCGGGAATTCATTGGGTAAATGAAAACTGGGGAGTAAATATTGCAAATATTTTCGCGGTATTGTCACTTCTGGCAAAAACATCATTCTTTATATTCTTTTATATGTGGGTGCGTTGGACAATACCAAGATTCAGATATGATCAACTAATGAAACTCGGGTGGAAGATACTGTTCCCGTTGGCAATAGTAAATATTATTCTTGTAGGAATTTTCACTCTGTTATTTAAATAAGGATTGCAATGTCAATAAAAGATATATCATTATCGGGAAGAAAGACTGAAGTCGTTGATAAAAAAATGACTTTGAAAGAACGTCTTTACCTGCCTGCTATTGTACAGGGACTGGGTATTACGATAAAGCATTTCTTCAAAAAGAAAGATACGATACAATATCCGGAACAACAGCGTGAGTTCAGCCCTGTTTATCGCGGACAGCATGTCCTTATGCGTGACGATCAGGGACGTGAACGTTGTACAGCCTGTGGCCTGTGTGCTTTGGCTTGTCCTGCGGAGGCTATCACAATGGTGGCGGCTGAACGCAAAAAAGGAGAGGAGCACCTCTATCGTGAAGAAAAATATGCAGCAGTGTATGAAATAAATATGTTGCGGTGTATTTTCTGTGGATTGTGTGAAGATGCTTGTCCGAAAGAAGCCATTTTCCTTACTAAGTCAAAAAAACTGGTGAAACCGAAGCTCGACAGGAAAGACTTTATTTATGGTAAGGATAAGCTGGTAATTTCGGTAGAAGATGGTAAGGCCCGTAAATATGATTAAGAAAGTAAGATATATATATTGAAATGATAACAATCGTTTTTTACATTCTGGCAGCAATAACACTGGGGACAGGACTTTTGACGGTTCTTTCGAAGAATCCGATACATAGCGCTGTGTATATGATTATATGCTTCTTTTCCATATCGGGGCATTTCCTGTTGCTGAACGCATTGTTCCTTTCGGTTATTAATATTGTTGTTTACGCAGGGGCTATCATGGTATTGTTACTCTTTACCCTGATGTTGATGAATCTGAGCGAACAGCACGAACCGAAGAAAAAGATCATAAGCCGTGTAGCGGCTACAGTATCGGCCTGCCTGATGGCTTTAGTCTTATTGGCGGCGTTAGTGAAATCTACACCGGTAATTGAAACATACAAAGCCGAAGGGTTGGATTATCAGTCGGTGAACATTATCGGGCAGGTGTTACTCGATGAATATCTCGTACCATTCGAGTTCGTCTCCATACTGCTGATTACTGCTATGATTGGTGCTGTATTGATTTCTAAAAAGGGAAAAAAAGCTTAAGCTATGCTGAATAATATATTAGAACAAATAGGTATCGACAATTACATATACCTCTCCATTTTGCTATTTTGTATTGGAGCGCTGGGTGTATTGTTCCGCCGTAGTACAATCGTCATGCTCATGTCGGTTGAACTCATGCTTGCGGCTGCAAATATGCTGCTTGCTGTTTTTTCTGTATACCATCAGGATACGAGCGGACAAGTATTTGTGATCTTTTCGCTGGCAGTTGCCGCGGCTGAGGTTGCAATAGGGTTGGCTATTCTGGTTGCTATATACAGGAATATAGGTACAATCGATATTGATGAGTTGAAAAATTTAAAGGGATAATCGTATGGATAAGATATTAGTATTAATACTTCTGCTCAGTCCGTTTATAGGTTTTCTTATCAATTTGTTGATGGGGAAGAGTATTGTCGGACGATCCCGGACAGGAGTCATAGCTACAATCGCTGTAGTTATAAGTTTTGTGATCTCTTTAATGTATTTTATCCGTATACTTTCTACAGAAGAGCCGATACGGGTCGATCTCTTTGAATGGGTTGCGTTAGGTGAGTTTACAACAAATCTTTCTTTTACCCTCGACCAATTATCGCTACTTTGGCTGTTGTTTGTAACAGGCATCGGTACTTTGATCCATATTTATTCGATAGGATATATGAAAGATGATGAGCGTATTGACCGCTATTTTGCATATCTGAACTTATTCATATTCTTTATGTCGGTATTGGTTACAGGAAGTAATCTGCTGGTAATGTTTATCGGTTGGGAAGGTGTAGGCTTATGTTCCTATTTTCTCATTGGATTCTGGTCTCAGGATCATAAAAATAACGATGCTGCCAAGAAAGCTTTTGTTTCGAACCGTATCGGAGACTTGGGTTTTGTAATCGGTATTTCAGTACTGTCATATCTCTTCAATACTGTAGATTATGAGACATTAAAGGTTGCTATCGCTACTTCTTCAAATCCGGAGATTGTATCTATGCTTGGGCTTGGAACATTTGCTTTATTTATAGGAGCTACCGGAAAAAGCGCTCAAATACCACTATATACGTGGTTACCGGATGCAATGGCAGGGCCAACGCCTGTTTCGGCATTGATACATGCTGCAACGATGGTGACTGCCGGTGTATTTATGGTAATCCGGCTCAATTTCGTATTCGATATGACTCCGGATGTGCAAATGCTTATAGCTATTGTAGGTGCGGTAACGGCACTCTTTGCGGCATCAGTTGCTCTTATACAGACGGATATTAAGAAAGTATTGGCATACTCTACCGTTTCTCAGCTAGGTTTTATGTTCCTTGCTGTGGGAATGGGTGCATATAGTATAGCCGCTTTTCACGTTATTACGCATGCATTCTTTAAGGCTTGCCTCTTCCTTGGTTCCGGGTCTGTTATTCATGCCATGGGTGGAGAACAAGATATGCGCCGGATGGGAGGTCTGAAAACAAAGATGCTTGTAACCTACGCTACATTTGTGGCTGCGGCTGCTTCCATTGCAGGTATACCACCATTAGCAGGATTCCTTTCCAAAGATGAAATCATGCTGACTGCGTTCGAGCATAATAAATGGTTGTGGGGTATTGCTGCTATAGCATCCCTGATGACAGCTTTCTATATTTTCCGGGTGTTATTCCTTACATTCTATAAAGATTTCAGGGGTACGGAAGAACAAGCTCATCATTTGCATGAATCACCTAAAACGATGACTATTCCTCTTATAGTATTAGCTATATTATCAGTTATAGGAGGTGTGATAGGAATACCCGGATTTAGTTGGCTCAATCATTATTTAGAACCTATATTACCGGGATTAGCTGTTGCTGAAGAACATTCGTTCGGTTTTCAGGAATATGGTGTAATGCTTATATCTATTCTTCTGGCTTTTGCGGGGCTTACTATTGCATATATCAAATATGTGAAGAAATCGGCGGTTCCGGCCGAGGATAAAGATATTTCGGGCTTTGCAAAAGTTTTGTACAATAAATATTATGTAGATGAAATATACAGGAAGTTTATAACAAATCCTATATATACTCTGGCTGACATATTTAACAAATATGTAGAACCTACTATTAAAAATATCTTCAAGATTGGAGGAGGAATTGTAGAAGTATTATCATTCCCTGCCAGAAAATTACAAAACGGGAGTCTCGGATTCTACCTGTTTTTCTTTGTTTTGGGATTCAGTTCATTAATCATCTATTTATTCCTCGTATAAACTGAAAGAATATGAATATAGCTATTATATTGATTATACTATTAGCCGGCTCGATATTTACTTATCTGTCGGGAAACCGTTTCGCATCAAAGGTTGCTATACTTTTTAGTGTTGCTGCTGCGGTATTCTCAATAGCGCTTTACTTGAATTATGGAGCTACGGGAACAAATTTTAGTGTAAACTGGATAAGCAACCCGGATATATCGTTCTCGCTCAAAGCCGACGGCTTATCTATAGCCATGTTATTATTAACTACTATACTTGTTCCTATTATCCTGATAGCGACACAGGCACGTGAGTTTAAGAACGAGAAATCGTTATATAGTCTCGTCATGTTTATGACATTTGCTATGGTAGGAGCATTCTTGAGCAGTAATGCATTGTTGTATTATATCTTCTGGGAAATGTCCCTTGTCCCTATCTACTTTATTGTTGTTTTGTGGGGTAATGGTGAAATATCAAAAAGGCGTAGGGCGGCAATGACTTTCTTCCTGTTTACATTTATGGGGTCATTATTTATGATGGCGGCTATAATCTATTTATATGTGAAAACCGGAAGTTTTGAGTTAGAAGCGTTTCTTAATGCCAATCTGACTCCAACTGAGCAGATATGGATATTTTTGGCATTTTTTCTGGCTTACGCGATCAAGATACCGATCTTTCCTTTCCATATGTGGCAGGCTAACGTGTACAGTAAGGCTCCGGCTATCGGAACCATGTTGTTAGCCGGTATCATGTCGAAGATGGGTGCATATAGTGTCATTCGTTGGCAGTTGCCGATAACTCCGTATGCTTCGCAAGAATTGAGGACTATTGTCTTGATATTATGTGCGATAGGTGTTGTTTATGGGGCTATACTAGCCTTAAGGCAAAACGAAATAAAACGTTTTCTGGCATATGCATCTTTGTCGCATGTAGGTTTTATTGCCGCAGGCGCTTATGCTCTGACATTCGATGGAATAAAAGGAGCTGTGGTACTTATATTAGCTCATGGGTTTGGGATGGTAGCTATGTTTTATTCGGCTGACATTATACAAAACCGGACAGGAATATTGAGAATCAGCGATCTGGGAGGAATAAAGCCTTATGCGCCTAAGTTTACGGTGGCATTCTTCCTAAGTATTTTGTCCTCTATTGGTGTTCCCTTGACATTCAATTTTATTGGAGAGTTTACCATCATGTACGGCCTTTATCAGGTAAGTGTATGGTTTACTATCGCTGTTGGTAGCTCTATGTTCTTAGGGGCATTGTTTATGCTGCGGATGTTTCAATATGTGATGCTGGGGCCTCCCGCTAAAAAGCCATTCAGAGACTTGTCGAAAACCGAAGTGGCAGTATTCTCTTTATTTATAATTATCCTATTTGTTTTCGGAGTTTACACAAAACCGGTTACAGATCTTGTAACAGCCAGTATAACAGAGATAGTGACATATATTAACAGATAATAATTAGTTAAGATATAATGAGTACATTGATAACCATTTCAGGATTAGGAATAATTAGCCTGCTGTTGGAGATTCTCAATTTAAGAAAAATTCTTGTACCTGTCGTCCTCGCCGGGTTGATAGCTATATTAGGAATGGCCATAACCGAATTTTATCTGGGTGAGCCGGTAATTGGTGCAGACAAATATAATATGGTTCTGACATCGCCTTTTTCACAAGGATTTTCTATTTTGTTTATTATACTTTCTATTCTCATCATTGCCATGAGTCCTAAGTTTTATCAGGAGAAAGTAGAAAAAATCGCCGATTATGTTTCCTTGAAAATATTTATGCTGGCCGGTGCTGTCGCTATGGTGTCTTTTGGCAACTTTGCAATATTTTTTATAGGGCTTGAAGTTCTTTCTATTGCTGCTTATGCTCTTGCGTCGAGTGAACCAAATAAAGTAAATAGCAATGAAGCCGGAGCAAAATATTTCATCATGGGTGCTTTTGCTTCTAGTTTTATATTATTCGGTCTGGCTCTTATTTATGGAGCTATCGGCTCATTCGATATAGGTACTGTTACTATTGCATCGGCGGTACAAGCCGGGGATCTTCCAGTATGGTTTAGTATTGGTTTTTTGATGATAGCAACAGGAATGATGTTTAAGGCATCTATTGTCCCTTTCCATTTTTGGGCGCCTGATGTGTATGAAGGTTCACCGACACTTGTTACGGCAATAATGAGTACATTGGTAAAAGTTGCGGCAATAGGCGCATTCTATAAAATATTAGTTGTTTTGTCGGCAGGTATAACTCCTGTGTTTCAGTCTATATTGGTTGTTCTGTGTATCCTTACACTATGTGTAGGTAATGTTACCGCTATAAAACAAAGGAATATAAAGCGTATGTTGGCCTATTCAGGTATATCACATACTGGTTTTATGATGATGGCTTTAATCGCTTTGGACTCACCAAATACCATCCTTTATTATGCAGCAGCTTATAGTTTTGCCGGAATAGCTGCTTTTGCTGTTATACTTGGTGTATGTCATGGAAAAGAGAATGAAGATATGTCAAACTTCTTTGGATTGCTCAAACGCCAACCTCTTTTGGCCGTTATTCTTACAGGAGCACTCTTATCATTAGGAGGTATTCCTGTTTTTTCGGGATTCTTCGCTAAATTCTTTGTTTTCAATCAAATGCTGCAAGTAGGGAATATTGCAGTTGTTATATTTGGTATACTTAATTCCGTTGTAGCTGTTTATTATTATCTCGGAGTGGTAAATATTATGGCCACAAAAGAAAGTACCGAAGCGGACACACTGAAAATTCCACTTGAATATAAAATCGTTGCAATAATAGCCATCTCTCTTAATATTATATTGGGCATATTCCCTTCGGCTATTATGGGGTTAGGATTGTAAAAGTTATTACTTTTCTGGAAATATAGGGAAGCAGGTCTGTCAGATCTGCTTTTTTTTATTCTTGTTATGGAAAAATCTATATCATAATACTCTATAAACAAGATAGTATATCAGTTGAATATAAAACTGTTCTATAGCATATATTTTCGATTGTCCGTATATGTTATTTTAATGTTTTTTTAATACTTTTACGTTAATTATCTTTTATAACAACATAGCTATGAAGACACTTTATTCTTTAGCACTGGTTCTGTGCTCATTATTCATTTTTCAACAAAATTATGCCCAATCAAAGTATGGAAATGCAACAATGGATGAGCTTACTATGCAGTCCTATCCTCAAGACACAACAGCAGCAGCAGTCGTTCTATTAAAAAAAGGAGATGCCCGCTTTATAGTATCAGAACTTTATGGTTTTCAGTTTGAGTATACCCTACAGGTGAAAATAAAAATATTGAAAACAGATGGTTTGAAATGGTGTGATGAGAAGATTCCGTATTATGAGGCTAGTAATTCGTCGAAAGAGCAGATTAATGGATTATCCGGTACAACATATAACTTGGAAAATGGAAAAATAGTAAAGACTAAACTGTCTAAAGAATATATTACAAACGAGGATATAGATAATAAGTATAAAGTGAGAAAATTCTCTATGCCTGCGGCAAAAGTAGGTTCTGTAATAGAATATAAATATACAATTGTTTCAGACTTTTACTATGAACTTAGGGAATTTCGTTTTCAGGAATCAATACCTGTAGCTTATAGTTGCTACGAAGGGAAGATTCCCGAATATTTTAGATATAATGTGAATTTTCAAGGATATGTTCCGTTAAAAACGGTGCGTGAACCGGAGAATGAAAGTTTTCATTTGAGTGGTAATCTTATTCCTTGTAACGCTGAAAAAATCAAAGCAGAAGGTTTTGATCTGCCAGCGATGAAAGATGAGGCTTTTCTATGGACTGTTAATGATTATATATCGAAGGTTTCTTTTGAACTTAGATCATTCTATATACCCGGAAGTACACTTCAGAATTACTCTTCTTCCTGGGCTAATATAGATAAAGAGTTATTAGCTTCCAGTTCTTTTGGGGGGAATGCCAAAAAAGCAGATATGTTTAAGGAGGAAATACAGAAAGGTGATATCACCTTGGCCAGGGCACAGGAGATACAGAATATGCTTAAATATAGGGTGAAATGGAATGAACGAAGTGATCTTTATCCCAGAAATTTGAAAGAGGCTCTCAAAACAGGTTTAGGAAATAACGCCGACGTGAACTTCTTATTAATTAATGCCCTAAAAGCCGGAGGCTACGATGCGTTTCCTGTAGTTTTAAGCACAAGAAGTAATGGGCGCTTACCATTTTCCTAGTATTGCAGCCTTGAACTATGTAATCACAGGTATTAAGATAGATACAGTTATGTATTTTACCGATGCTGCAGCTAAATATGGTGATTGGAATTTGTTACCTGAAAAATGTATGGTTCCTCAAGCTCATATTATAAAAGAAAACGGATGTGATTGGGTAGACCTTACCTCCATATCAAAAGGGTCGGTTTTGAGAACCGGAAAGTTTGAGTTTTCAGGAAATGAATATATTGGACGAATAACAGATATGAGAAAAGATAATGCGGCTTATGATTTTAAAAATTATTATTATGGGCATAAGGATAAAGATGCATTTATTGAAACATTGTCCAAGAAAACCTCGTGTGAAATAGATAGTTTCAGTGCTCTGAATCTGGATAATACAGCAGAGGCTGTAAAGATTGAGTATATACAAAAGACCAATGTGGATACCGGAGAGGAATTTATTTATATAAATCCTCTGATAGACAAACAGTACTCAGAGAATCCATTCCGTACCGAAACCCGGACTTTACCTATTAATTTTGATTATCTAACAACATATATGCAAATGGTAGAAATAAAGATACCGGAAGGCTATGTTGTCGATGAAATACCTAAACCTGCAAAGATGGTCATGAATGATAATGACATTATTCTTACTTATCGGATAGCAGTAGATGGAGATGTGATTAAACTAAATTATGTGTATCAGTTGAGAAAATTAATATTTTCTGTAGCAGAATATGATGGTATCAGAGACTTTTATGCTAAACTGATTGCTAAAAGTTCGGAGCAAATAGTATTAAAAAAAGCAGGTGAAGTAAAAGAATAAAATATGAAACGATTGTTAATACTTACTATAGGAGCTTTTCTGATTAGTTATTTGCCGGCACAAGTCGGTGGCCTTTATGAAAATGCCAGTGCAATAGTGAAAGATCGTAAAGCTGTATTTACTCAAACAGATATTAATAATGCAACATATAAAGTGACAGAGGTTATTACTATCTTAAATAAGCAAGGAGAAGATTTCGGGCATTTTTATGTGTATGGCGATAAATTCAGAGAGTTGAAAGACTTTTCAGGAGTAATTAAAAATGCAGCCGGCGCTGTTGTGAAGAAAATAGGGAAAAAGGATCTAAGTATATCTTCTTTGTCGGAGAGTTTTAAAACAGATGATTATAGTATTAGCTACGAAAGTAAACATCCGGCCTATCCATATACAGTGGAATATACTTATGAGATGAGAATGAAAAATGGCATAATAGCTTATCCTCCATTTGCACCTATTGATAATTATAGACAATCTGTGGAAAATGCTCATTATACAATAGAGTTGCCTGCCGATATTAAATTACGGTATCATTCCAATTTTGATTGCGATATAAAAGAGCGTACGGAAAATAACAAACGTATATATACTTTCTCTGCTATTAACTTAAAAGCTATAGACAGAGAGCCTTTATCTCCTGTCTCGAGAGAGATTATTCCTTTGGTGTATATTGCTCCGTCCGATTTTTGCTATGATTCATTCTGTGGAAATTTATCCAATTGGAATAATTTAGGTTCTTGGATATCCGGACTTTTGAAAGACCGGGATATTTTGCCTGTCGATTTTGTTGGGAAATTACATGATATGACAAAAGATGCGAAAACCGATCGCGAAAAAGTTGCTATTGTCTACAAATATCTTCAAGATAATACTCGTTATGTAAGTATACAGCTAGGTATAGGCGGATATAGGCCGATTGAGGCAGCCTCTGTATTAAAAACAAGGTTTGGTGATTGTAAAGGGCAAACAAACTTAATGAAGGCTATGTTGAAGGCCATTGATATTCCTTCAAACTATTGTGTTATAAGTATGGGGGACGATAAAGAGTTGTTGCCGGATTTTCCGAGTTTCAATCAAAATAATCACGTGATATTGCTGGTTCCTTTGAGGAATGATAGTATTTGGTTGGAGTGTACTAGTGCTACAGCTCCGTTCGGATATATACATGACGATATTGCCGGGCATGATGCGCTTGTAATTTCCGATGGTGGAGGAAAAATCTGTCGCTTGCCAACATACACCAGTAAGCAAAATAAGAAAGAATCAAGATTGCAAATTAATATATCAGAAGATGGTACGGCTAAAGGCGATATAGCATTTGTAGAACATCTGATAGGATACGATTATGCCAAGAACTACTACAATATTTTGTCTAATGATAGGGAGAAGGTGGTGGAGTATATAAACGCTAATGTAAGTATGCCAAAGATTCAGATAGGAGAGATAAATACGAGTGAAAATAAGTCTGCTCTTCCGTCCTGTTCTCTAACATTAAAATATGAAGCAATGGATTTTGCGAGTAAAACAGGCACCAGATTATTTATTCCTGTATGTCCATTAAAGAAAAGCTATTACAATGTGTTTTCGGCTACAAAACGAGAATTTGATATAGAAAGAAATAATGGATTCTCAGAGTCTGACACCATCATCATACAAATACCGGAGATGTATACACCCGAATCATTGCCTAAGGATATTTCATTGACAACAGATTTTGGTACGTTTTCATCACAAAGCTTGTTAGAGGGGAATAAAATTATTTATATTCAGAATACAGAGATTATTTCGGGACGGTATAGTAAAGAGAGATATAAAGAAATTAAAGATTTCTTTGGTGAGATAGCTACTGCCATAAAACGGAAAATAGTGATAAAGAAATCTTAAGTTAAAATAAAAGCTGAAAACATTGTTTTCAGCTTTTTAATTTCCGTTCGATCTCTGCTATTTCTTCTCGGAATGTTTTATCAACCTCCATCTGTTCTTTTACTATTTTGCAGGCATGCAATACAGTAGCGTGATTTTTTTTACCTATCAGCGAACCGATTTGAGCCAGAGACATTTCTGTATATGTTTTAGATAAATACATCGTAACCTGCCTTGCCTGAACTATCTGACGCTTACGAGAAGCTGTGTGTATTAGCTCGTTCTTGATATTATAGAAATCACAAACAATAGATTCAATTGTATTTACAGTGATTTTTTTAGCTTCTATTTTTTTTATGGCCTGACTTATTACACGACGAGCCAGGGGCAGGTCGATTTCTTTGTTGTAGACTAAAGAGTGAGCCATTATAGATACTATAATTCCTTCCAGGTCACGGGCGTTGTCAGTTACATTTTCTGCAATATAATCTACGACATCTTCAGGAATGGTCAATCCGTCGTGAAGAATCTTGTTTTGAAGAATCTTTAGTCTTAAGGCTT
Organism: Prevotella sp.; assembly: GCA_031271965.1. GTDB lineage: Bacteria > Bacteroidota > Bacteroidia > Bacteroidales > Dysgonomonadaceae > Dysgonomonas. Next base: position 78,679 of record JAISUS010000029.1, read on the forward strand.
TGTCCGGATTATCTATTTTGGTTGTCAATCCCCATCTGAAACGTGTAAGTAATCTTTCCTCTACGCCTTGTAACTCAGAAGGTGCTTTGTCTGAAGTTAAGATCAGTTGTTTATTATTTTGGTGCAGGTGGTTGAATATGTGGAACAATGTGTTTTGAGTCTTTTCTATTCCAGCAAGTTCATGTATATCATCTATGATGAGAACATCTATACCTTGATAAAAATTGATGAAATCATTTGTCGTATTATAACGTCCTGCTTCTGCATATTGAATCTTGAATAAATGAGCCGACACATATAATATCCGTTTTTCGGGAAAAAGCTCTTTGATGCAATTCCCTACTGCATGGCAAAGATGAGTTTTGCCTACACCGGAAGTCCCATGTACAAACAGTGGATTAAACGCTGTTTTTCCCGGATTTTGGCAAATAGCATCTCCTGCCGTACGGGATAATTTATTACTTTCCCCTTCAAAGAAATTGTCAAAGGTATATTTATGATTCAATTGTGAATCGAAATCATCTGCAACAACCTTTTGAAACGGGTTTGGTATTTTATTTATATTCTTATTCGCAAACTTATCAGACGTTGTTGATTTTGCATTTCCCCTATAATCGACTAATGTATTAGTGGTGTTTTCTACCAATATACGATACTGTAATATGGTGTCATTGCCAATTTCCCTGTGTAGAGTGGCTTTGAGTAAGTCTACGAACTTATCTTCCAGATACTCATAAAAAAATTGGCTGGGAACCTGTATTGTAAAAATCTTATTTTCATAAGATAAAGGTACAATAGGTAAAAACCAAGTTTTAAAAGCTGCTTCAGATACATTGTCCTGAAACACTTTTAAGCAGTTAGCCCATAATTTATGAGTAGAAGAAAATTCCATTTAAATAAAAAGAAAATAATTTGTGAAACTGTAGATTCGATTTATCGGTTTTCAAATCGTTTCGTTATGTAAATTTCAGAATAAATTTCAGAATAAAAAAGAGGTTCTAAATTTGTTTATTTAACAAAAGAAATATCTAATTTAAAGTCAGATAGTTATGCGTCTTCCTTGTGTAAACCCCTTTTTTAACATGAGAACCTTTGATAAACAGCATGTTATGTGTTTAATTGATCTTTAACTGAATTTTAACAATTATTCCCAAAGGTATTGATGTTACACTTTTATGGAAAATGAATGTTTTTTTGTTATTTAGAATTGTTATAAATAATAAGATCAAAAAACTTTAACATTTATATAGCGCGATGGGTTCTCCCGTATATCTTTAAGTAATAAGGATGCATTGTTAATAGTGCTGTTAATGCTATCATATAGATTACGGTCGTTAAGTAATAATCCCAACGAGCTATCTTTCGACGAAATCTTAGTAGATAGTTGTTGTATATTTTTCATAGTTGAATCTACTGCCCTATAAGTGGATGCGATGTCCATTTGGTTTAACTGCTTTGTCAGGCCGGTCAGATCATTAGACATTGAGCTTAGGTTTCCTGTAACAACAGGTATGTCCTTGTTAAGGCTATTCATCATAATGTTAAGTTGCTTTGTCGATTTTGCTAAATCAGTTGTTATCTGGTTTACGTCAGATAAAGATTGTGACAAAACCGGGCTGTTGACAAGGGTGTTGATCCCTGTCAATATAGAATCTATTTTAGGTAACAAACCTTGTATTTGGGGAACCATCTTATCAGCAGCATCGAGCATACCTTTTTTACGATTGCCGACAATAGTGTCTGAGTTAGATATATATTCGGTTGTATAAGGATTTGTTTCCATTATTATTGTTGCAGAACCCAACATAGAAACATCAAGATACATTTTACTTCCTTTTGGGATGTTGAGTCCTTTATCCATATTGAGGTAAGTAACTATTCGGTTCGGATTATTAGGGTCCATTTTCATAGAAGATACCAGTCCAACCTGAAATCCGTTTATCGTTACAGGAGTTGCCTGCGTCAGACCCTCGACATTGTCGAATACAACTATGTATGTATTCGAAGACCTGAATATATTAAAACCTTTCAGGAAACTAATTCCATAATACAATAAGAACATTGCTATAACAAAAGCAATGCCTATCTTAACTTCTTTGGATACTTTACTCATAATTCTATATTGTATTTTATTCTAATCTAATCTGTGCAATTTTATTTTACTCGCTTGCCATCTTTAAACTTTACGATAAAAGCATCTTTGAATTTAGTGTTTACCTGATGCTGAATATCCATAATTTCTTTTAAGCTTGTAGTAGATCCGTAGGTATACTTATATCCGCCCTCATCTTTATAAAATGTGACAGGGGATAGTCCTCTGAAACTTGGAGAATTGTCCGGTAGTTTCTTCCTCGAAATCAAAAATTGAACTCTGTATTCGATTTTTCCTGTTAAATCTGCTTTCTTTGATTCTTGCGTAATGTTGCTAACCGGTTCTTTGGTATTAATGTTTTCAACAGCAGCAGAGTCTTTTGTGTCGAAGGAAAAATCATCCTCTTTGTCTGCTACTACAAACTTCCCTTGTTTTTTATCAAATTCCCGTTTATATTTTTTAAATCCGGAATATATTGCAGAAGCCATAGTCTGTTGCCCACTCTTTGTAGACAGAAAGCTAGCCTCACTTTGATTGTTTATGAAACCAAGTTCTATCAAAATACTAGGCATACTAGTCTTTCTTAAGACCAAAAAGCCCGCTTGACGAACGCCTCTGTCCGGGCGCTTGGCTACAGTTTTAAAATCATTTTGAATGAGATTTGCTAATTGTAAGCTCTGCTCCATGAATGTATTAGTCATAAATTCGAAGATGATATATGACTCAGGTGATCTGGGATCGAATCCCTCGTACTTTGTAGTATAATCATCTTCCAGTAAGATAACAGAGTTTTCACGTTTAGCTACCTCTAGATTTTCTTCACTTCGGGCAAGTCCCAGAATGTAGGTGTCTGCTCCTGAAGCGTTTGTTGTTTTGGCACTGGTGGAATTTGTGTGAATAGAAATGAACAGATTCGCCTTTGCCTTATTTGCTATTTCGGCTCTTGTGTCTAAGGCTATGAATACATCCGTTTTTCTGGTATATACAACTTTGACATCTTTATAATTTCTTTCGATTAGTTGACCTAAAGCCAAAGCAACACCTAGATTTATTTCTTTTTCTTTATATATTCCTCTTACGGCACCGCCATCTTTTCCTCCATGGCCCGCATCAATAACGACAACAAACTTAGAGCCTGAAGCATTTAATATGCTACAGAAAACGAATAAACAAAAAGTAAGACCTAGAATTTTTCTCATATCTTTAGAGTCCCATTCTAATTAAATTATGCCTTATATATAACTTCGTTTTTAAGATCTTTGTTTTCAAAGAAGCTTTGGATGTTTTGCATTGTAGTTTGTGCAATATTTCCCATAGCTTCTTGCGTAAAGAATGCTTGGTGAGACGTTACTATTACGTTGTTGAAAGATAAAAGACGAGCCAATACATCGTCAGTCATTACTCTATCTGAATGGTCTTCGTAAAAATACGCCCCTTCTTCTTCATATACATCGAGTCCGGCATAGCCTACCTTTCCACTTATTAAACCGTCTATCAGATGCTTTGTGTGTATCAATTTCCCTCTACCGGTATTGATTATCATCACGCCATCTTTCATCTTCGATATTGATTGATCACTAATCAGGTACTCTGTCTCTTTAGTCAACGGACAATGTAGTGTGATTATATCTGAATTGGCATATAATTCATTCAGGCTTACGTATTTTATATCGTTAGCTCCGGCAAAAGCTGTGTCTGGATAAAGGTCGTAGGCAAGTACATTCATCCCCAGTCCTTTGAATAGTCCGATGGCTGTCTTACCTATTTTTCCGGTACCTATCACCCCTACTGTTTTACCATACATGTCGAATCCTTGGAATCCTACGAGTGAAAAGTTACTATCGCGTGTTCGAAGAAACGCTCTGTGGACTTTTCTGTTAAGGCACAGCATCAAAGTCAATGTGTGTTCGGCGATAGCATGAGGTGAATAATCCGGTACGCGGACCACTTTAATTCCTTTTTTTGTTGCAGCCGCTATGTCTACATTGTTGAATCCGGCACATCTTAACGCTATCAGCTTTATTCCATAAGAATGTAGTTTGTCTATTACGGCTGAATCAACCACGGCGTTAACAAAAATACAAACGGCATCAGCTCCACTAGCCAAAAGCACATTGTTTATATCAAGATGTTCTTTATGATAAACCAATTCGAATCCGAAGTCCTTATTGACTCTATCAAATGTAGCCCTGTCATAAGGCTTTGCATCGAAAACAGCTATTCTATATGACATATTATCAATCTATAAAATTATTGAATACTCGTATACAAAAGTAAATAAAATAACTTTTATCCTCAAAAGTATACTTCTTAACTTTCTATAAACTAATAAAGGGAGCTAAAAGCCCCCTTTATTGTTATGCAGATTATTATTTGGCGTAGCTTACGGCTCTGGTTTCCCGGATCACTGTGATCTTTACCTGGCCGGGATAAGTCATTTCATCCTGAATTTTCTTGGCAATGTCAGTAGATAATTTTTCAGTTTCCACATCATCGATTTTATCGGCGCCAACAATCACGCGGAGTTCACGCCCGGCTTGAATAGCATATGTTTTTAAAACCCCCGGATACGATAAAGCGAGTTGTTCCAAATCGTTCAGGCGTTTGATATATGCCTCTACTATTTCGCGGCGAGCGCCAGGACGGGCTCCGGAAATGGCATCGCATACCTGTACGATAGGAGCCAGAAGGCTGGTCATTTCCACTTCATCATGGTGAGCGCCTATAGCATTGCATATATCCGGCTTTTCTTTATATTTTTCGGCCAGTTTCATTCCTAATAGGGCATGAGGCAATTCCGGTTCATCATCAGGCACTTTGCCTATATCGTGTAATAATCCCGCTCTTTTTGCTTTTTTTACATTCAGCCCTAATTCTGATGCCATAATAGCACAAAGATTTGCTGTCTCTCGAGCGTGTTGTAGTAGGTTCTGTCCATAAGACGAACGGTATTTCATCTTTCCTACCAAACGGATCAGTTCGGGATGCAGTCCGTGGATACCAAGATCGATAGTTGTTCTTTTACCGGTTTCGATAATTTCTTCTTCTATCTGTTTTTTTACTTTTGTAACTACTTCTTCTATGCGGGCAGGATGTATGCGTCCGTCAGCTACCAATTGATGGAGAGCGAGGCGCGCTATTTCACGTCTTACCGGATCGAATCCTGAAAGAACTATTGCTTCAGGGGTATCATCTACGACAATTTCAATACCGGTGGCCGCCTCAAGTGCACGTATGTTGCGTCCTTCACGACCAATAATGCGTCCTTTTATTTCGTCAGACTCAATATGGAATACTGTAATCGCATTCTCAATGGCTGTTTCGGTGGCTACACGTTGGATGGATTGGATGACAATCTTTTTAGCTTCTTTATTGGCGGTCATCTTAGCCTCTTCCATGATGTCATTGATGTAAGACTGGGCATGAGATTGAGCTTCGTCTTTGAGCGCTTCTACCAGTTTTTCTTTTACATCTTCGGCTGATAATCCGGATAGAGCTTCCAAATGCTCAACTTCTTGCTTATGCAGTTTGTCCAGGTCTTGTTTTTTCTTCTCTATGACTTCTAATTGAGCATCCAGATTGGCTTTGATGGTATCAACTTCATTCCTTTTGCGTTGAAGTTCTTCTTGTTTCTGATTCAATCCAAGTTCGCGTTGTTTCAGCTTGCTTTCTGCAGCTTGGAGTTTTGAATTGCGGCTGTTAGCCTGTTTTTCAAACTCAGATTTCATCTGTAAGGCTTGTTCCTTAACTTCCAGTAACTTATTCTTTTTGATCACTTCCGCCTCTTGTTCGGCTTCTTTGACCTGACGCTTAAATTTTGAACTCGACAATGAATTCAAAACTCCCCACGTCACACCTCCTCCGGCGAAGAAGGCTATCACGATTAGTATAATGCTTAATATATCCATAATTATATTTCTATGTAATTTTAATTTGTTAATAAACAAAGCACTAACTAAAGATGATTTTAGTCATCTTGTAATTAGCGCTTTAGATCCTTTATGTTTATAATAATTATTTTACTTGCCTTTTAAATAACTGTCCAATTCTTCAGTTAACTTTTTTATTTTGACTTCAAACAAGTTTGTTCTTGCCTGATATTCTACCTTTTCCGCTACTGCCTGTATTGCAGTCATTGCCATGTAATCAGCGTTTTGTAACGAATGAGAAGAATCTCCTGTAAAATAATTTTTATATTGTCCTAATTTATAATCTATTTCATCTGCAGCTTTCCGATACATCTCTTCATCCTTTCTCTCGATTCGTAGGGGGTATCGTGTGTCGGCTACTCGTAGATTAATAATTAAATGATCATCCATAACTTATTCATTTTTCAGCCTTTCAGCATGGTGATACATTTATCTACATCTCGCACTAATTTCGACAATCGTTTCTTTGCCTGCTCTTTTTCTTCTGAACTTCCAGATGTAAGCGACCTTGCAAATTTCACATTGTCATATTTTATTTTTAGTTCCTCTATCTGTGATGTTAAACTTTCTACTTCTACTTTTTTTTGGCTTAACTGTTTCTTTAACAGCGAATTCTCGTCTTTAAGCGTGTCGCAGAGGTAAATTAATTGCCTCATTCTTAACTCAAAATCGGCCAAAAGTTTTTCATCATTTTCAGTCATAAAGCAGCCAAAATGCAACACAAAAATAGATAATACCTGCGAATTAACAAAATTATTATCTTTCTAATTTCCTTAAAAACAAACAAAAACAAAAAGGGATGCTTATTTATATGATAAGTATCCCTTTTTAGTAATTTTTTACTGATGTTTCTTACAAGAGAACGACTTGCAGATCGTCTTTTAGCTCGTTGAAAGCTATTTTACCTTCTCTGGCCAACCAACCAAGAGCTGCATACATGTCTTTCTCTGTCAATTTACATGCCTTTTTTATTTCTTTCAGGGATTTGCTACCCTCAGCATCAAGGAGTGTCCAGATGATGCCTGCGTTTGTGCCGATTTTTTCTTTCATAATGGACGTTATTAAATAATTATATTCTTTTTGTGATCATCACTAACAAAAATACGTAAAATAGCCCACTCAACCAATTCTTTATGACATATTTTAACATGACCGGAGATTTGTATCACAGCATTCGTTTTTGCATTTTACACAAATTCTTGTAGATTTGTGTAAAATTGATTCCATTGCGTTTATTTAGTTCATATAAGAAAGTAGAGTATAACGATGAAGAGCTTTTATCCCTTTTTAAGAAGACGGGTGAGGCCGAATATTTTCAACGACTTTACGAGCGATACATCCCATTGGTATATGGGTTGTGTTTGAAATATCTCCAAAGCCCCGAAAGTTCGCAAGATGCTGTGATTGATATATTTGAAAATCTGTCGCAAAAAATACAAGGGTATGAGATCAAGATTTTTAAAAATTGGCTGTATAGTGTTGTCAAAAACCACTGTTTTCATATATTAAAGGAAAATAAAAGAGAAATTATTGTAGATTTCGATTCTCAATTTATGGAATCCGACTCTGTTTTGGATCTATTAAGTGAGGATTTGGAAGAGGAGAAAGATAAGGCTTTGAGTCACTGTTTGAAGAAGCTTCCCGAGCCTCAACGGATATCTATAGAGAAGTTTTTCTATGAGGATAAATCGTATGCGGAGATTGTAGATGAAACGGGGTTTCATCTGAAAAGTGTAAAGAGTTATATACAAAATGGAAAAAGGAATTTGAAAATCTGTATTGAGAAAAATTTAAAAGAATGAATTTGCAAGATTACATAAAAGGAAACAGAAAAGGAGCTGATGCTCACCGGATCGAAAAAGATTCGATGAAAGATCCGTTTATGTATGACGCTATTGATGGATTTGATAGTGTTGAAGATAATCACATAGAGCGTATTAATAACATACATAGGCGTTTGGGCGTGAAAACCCAGGCAGCAAAAAAGAAGAGATATCATTATCATTTGTGGCAAATTACTGCTGCGAGTGTTGCTGCTGTGTTAATATTTGCTGTGGGTGGATATTTCTACCAGTCGAATTATCAGGCAAGTCTGTATTCCGAGAATATAAGTGACCTGAGTAGTGAGGATTTTGTTAAGATTTATGTGCCTGAAGAGTATTATGCCGAGAATATCGTTGTAATAGCCAAGCATAACGCAGAGGCTGTGAAGATGGTTGATGTATTTAAATACAATGCCGTAGAAGGCAATGTCGGAGATACCGGCGCCGGGGATGTATCGTCTGGCTCAGATGAGGTATTGAATGTATATATACCTGAATAAGTAGGGTTGTAATAATAAAATAAGAAAGAGGGGTATTAATGCCCCTCTTTCTGTTTTATATCTTCTTGGTTTTTAATAATAAACTATTTGTGACGACACTTACAGAGCTTAATGCCATAGCTGCGCCCGCAATCATGGGGTTTAGTAAAAAACCATTGATAGGATAGAGGATACCGGCTGCAATAGGTATTCCGATAATGTTGTAGATAAATGCCCAGAATAAATTTTGTCTAATCGTTCTGACTGTGGCTTTCGATAGTTCGATGGCTTGATGCAGCTTATTAAGATCTGAAGATATGATAGTGATTTGCGCTACATCCATTGCTATGTCGCTACCTTTACCCATTGCTATGCTGACATCTGCTGTGGCTAATGCTCCGCTGTCGTTTATACCATCGCCAACCATTGCTACAACTTCACCTTTATTTTTTAGTTCTTTTATAAATTCTGTTTTCTGAGCAGGAAGTACACTTGCTATTACATGCTCTTCTCTAATCCTAATTTGTTTGGCAATTAGATTGGCCGAGCGTTTACCGTCACCTGTGAGCATATATACTTTCAGTCCTTGTGATTTCATCTTCTTTATAGCCTCTAAAGATGTTGGTTTAATGGAATCTGTTATAGTTATTATTGCCAAAAGGGATATTGTATTGGCAAATAATGCGATACTGTTTGAGTTGTCCGTTTCGTTTTCTATCCATTCTTTTTCTTCTTGTTTAAATATAATGCCTTGTTCTTCCAGCATTTTAATGTTGCCGATAAAATACTTTTCACCGTTGATATCACCAACTATTCCCCGCCCCGGGATTGTTGTCGTACTTATGTCTTTATTTAATTGGGTTTCGTCTTTTAAGTACGTTTTTATAGCATCGGCCAAAGGGTGCCCGGAATAAGATTCTATACTGAAAAGTATATTTTTTAATTGAGGGGTTGCTTCTGTGAACCATTTTATGGCTGTTACGAGAGGTTTCCCTTCTGTAATTGTACCTGTCTTATCCAATACTATAGCGGTTACTTTCTGAGCTTTCTCTAAAGCTTCGGCGCCTTTTATCAAAATGCCATTAGTGGCTCCTTTGCCGATTCCGACCATAATGGCTGTAGGAGTGGCTAATCCAAGTGCACATGGGCAGGCGATGACAAGGACGGTAACCATAGAAAGTAAGCCCTGTGTAAATCCATTACTTTCCGCTAGAAAGAACCACGCAAGAAATGTGATTATAGCAATTATTGCTATAATAGGTATAAAGATACCTGAGATTTTATCTACAGTCTTTTGTATCGGTGCTTGGCTGCCCTGTGCTTCCTGTACCATTTTTATGATTTGCCCTAACAGGGTGTTTTTACCAACCTTTTCTGCTACAAAATGGAAGCTTCCTGTTTGGTTGATCGTTCCGGCGAATACTTTTTTGCCCTCTCCTTTTTCTACCGGGAGAGGCTCGCCACTGATCATGCTTTCGTCAATAAATGAATTGCCTTTAACAATCTTTCCGTCGACGGCGATTTTTTCTCCTGGTTTCACTACTATTTCATCTCCTATTTGTATTTCTTTTATAGGGGTTTCTGCGAATTGTCCGTTTTTTACAACAGTTGCTGTTTTGGGTTGCAGTCCTATCAGTTGTTTGATTGCTGTGGCAGTGCCTTTTTTTGCCTTGTCTTCAAGGTATCGGCCCAGCAACACAAAAGCAATAACAACTCCCGATACTTCGAAGTAGACATGAGGCTCTAATCCTTTGCTTGTCCAGAATGAAGGGTATAAGGTGTTGAATACGCTGAATAGGTATGCGGTTCCTGTACTTAGTGCGACAAGTGTATCCATATTGCTGGACAGGTGTTTTGCTTGTTTCCATGCATTGACGAAAAACTGTTTCCCGAAAATAAAGATGATGGGTGTAGATAATATCCACATGATATAATTCGCATACGGCATCGTATGAAAAAACATGGCTATAACGACTAAGGGGGTAGCGAAGATGAGGGATAGTATGCAATTTCTTTTCAGTTCCGATAAATGTTTGTTCCTTATAATTTCTATCTCGGTGTCATCTCTTTCTTCTATAATGAGTTCATATCCGGCTTCTTCTACAGCCTTTTTAAGCTTCTCGGGAGTAATTACGGATGGTAGATATTCCACATGGGCTGTAGTCGTAGCTAAATTTACGCTAGAGTTGGTTACGCCGGGTTGTTTGCTTAATGTAGATTGAACATGAGCAACGCATGATGCGCACGACATACCGTTTACCGGAAAGTCCGCTTTGATAGCCTGGGTTTCTGTAAAGAGAATATTCTTGTCGGTTTTGGTAAATGTAGGTTTACCCGTCAAGTTCTTATTGCTGAGAACAGATTTATTGTTTAGAGGTGCCATATTTTGTCCTATTAAAATTACTATAACAAAGATGGCCGAAAAAAGGATGAGTGCTGTTACAATATTCCCAGTTAGATTTATATGATTTACACTTTATCTAACGGTTTTCGTTTATGCGATTTGATTGATTTGAAATGACTTGGCGTAAGCCCTGTTACTTTTTTGAACTAATTGCTCAGGTGGGCGGTACTTGAATAATTAAGTTGGAAAGCTATTTCGCCTAACGTGAGTTCGTCATAGACTAATAATTCTTTTACCTTTTCTATTTTCTGGGCTATAAAGTATTTTTCAATATTAGTACCTTCTATTTCAGAAAATAAATTGCTGATATAGTTGTAGTCATGATGTAGTTTGTCGCTAAGGTAATCAGATAAGTTTACCTTCAGTTCGTTGTTGTTGTAATGCACCAATTCGATGATTAATGTCTTTATTTGCTCTATCAATCTGCTTCTTTTATCATTGATCAATTCGAAGCCGAGAGAATCCAATCTGTTTTTTATCAAAATTTTTTGCTCATCGCTTAAGGGTGTTCCTAGAGTAACTTCACCGAGATCGATATGTAAAGGCGTAATCCCAAGCTTTTCCAGTTCCGATTTTACAACTATCTTGCAACGGTCACAAACCATATTTTTTATATATAGTATTTCAGTCCTCATTTTCATCTATAGTTAATAGCCACTATAAAATTACAAAATAAATATATAGCTCTATTACAACTTTCAAGATTAGAATTAAATTGTTCATTTATTAAAAAAAACTTTGTACCTTTGCGCCGTTCTTTTTTGAATTATAATCAGGACATGGGAAAGTTTAGCTTATATAATATACCCTTGAGGAGCTTACCGGAAGGTAAACATGAGTTCAAGTATGACTTGGATAAAAGTTTCTTTGTCCTTATAGACGATGGAACGGCGGAAGTAAAGAAAGGAGATTTGAAAGTGGTGATTTCTTTGAAAAAAACATCTGCGACTTTCGAGTTGAATTTTGATATTGCCGGTTCGGTTCAAGTTCCTTGCGATAGGTGTTTGGATGATATTTCAATGGATGTAGATACCAAGAATAAACTTATCGTTAAATTCGGAAAAGAGTATTCGGAAGAAAGTGATGAAATAGTTATAATTCCGGAAGATGACGGAGAGATAAATATTGCATGGTTTTTATACGAATTTATTGTGTTGAGCTTGCCTGCAAAGAAAATACATCCTTCTGGCACATGCAATAAAGCAATGTCATCCAAGCTAAATAAACATAGGGCCAGAAGTGCTGATGATGAAGACGATCAGGACGAAGATGCCGATGATATATCTATTGATGATGACTCATCTTATAGTGATCCTCGTTGGGATTCGCTCAAAGATATATCCGTAGACGAAGATTAAATTAATGGAAAATTGACTTTTCTAATTCAAATATAACAAAATAACTAAATAAAACAGAAAAATGGCACATCCGAAACGTAGACAATCAAAGTCTAGAACAGCGAAAAGAAGAACTCACGATAAGGCAGTAACTCCTACATTGGCAGTATGCTCTAACTGTGGTTCTTGGCATGTATTCCACACTGTTTGCCCTGAATGTGGATACTACCGCGGAAAATTGGCAATAGAAAAAGGTGCAGCAGTTTAATTCTAGCCAAAACTTATAAGCCCTAATACTAGGGCATTTTTTTTATTAAAAACAATCAAAACCAAAAGAATAATGATTCGAGCCGCAATTACCGGTATTGGTGCATATATTCCAAAGGATATTTTGACGAACAGCGATCTTGAAAAAATCGTGGATACTACTGACGAGTGGATAATGACCCGTGTGGGAATTAAAGAGCGTCATGTGCTAAAGGGTGAGGCGCAGGGTACTTCCGTTATGGGAGCCGAAGCTGTGAAAGAGTTGCTGAAAAAGACCAATACTAAACCGGAAGAAGTAGAAGTTATCATTTTTGCTACTACAACACCAGACTATATATTTCCATCTACAGCAGCCATGACTGCCGAAGCCTGCGGAATTAAAAACGCATTAGGATTTGATATTCAGGCTGCATGTTCTGGCTTCATATACGCCTTAGAAATAGGATCTAATTTTATCAAGTCGGGCAATTACAAAAAAGTGGTTGTGATAGGTGGAGATAAAATGACTTCAATTGCTAACTATAAGGACCGTACTACATGTCCGCTGTTCGGAGATGCTGCCGGGGCTGTAATGTTGGAACCAACAGAGGAAGAAGTTGGTGTGATGGATTCTATATTGCATGTCGACGGAGTAGGTATCCCGCATTTGCATATGCATGGAGGTGGTTCTGTATATCCGGCTTCCCATGAAACAGTAGACAAGGATATGCATTATGTATATCAGGAAGGTCAGGTAGTATTTAAGCATGCAGTGTCAAAAATGGCTGATGTCTCTGTTGAAATAATGGAGAGAAACAATCTAACAAAAGATGATGTAGCATGGTTAGTTCCTCATCAGGCAAATATACGTATCATTGAGGCCGTTGGCAATCGTATGGGATTACCTGCTGAAAAAGTGATGGTGAATATTCAGAAATACGGAAATACCAGTGCCGGGACTATTCCGGTTTGCCTTTACGAATGGGAATCCCAGTTGAAGAAAGGTGATAATATCATCCTTGCTGCATTTGGTGCAGGGTTTACATATGGTTCCGTATATTTAAAATGGGCTTATTAAATTAAGTTTTGTATTATAAATAAAAGAGAGAAGATTAATCTTCTCTCTTTTTTATTTTATGCACGATAATGTTTGCTGCATGGGAAGAAGCACCCGGCTTCCCCAATATATCTATTATTTCATCGTAGTCATCCAACATTTTATTCCGATAAATATTATCGTTGAGCAATTTATCTACTTCATTCCGGATAGAAGAAACAGAGAAAAATTTAGAAAATAATTCCTGAACCACAACTCTGTCGGCAATCAGATTAACTAGAGAAATGTATTTGGTATGCAATATGTTTTTAAAAACCCAATATACTACTTTTGGTATTGGTGTTTTGTAACAAACTACCTGAGGTACTCTGAACAACGCAGTTTCCAGGGTTGCGGTTCCTGACGTAACGAGTGCAACCTCTGCATATTCAAGAAGCCTGTATGTTTGTCCAAAAACAATTTTGCAGTCTTTATTTCCTATGTATTTATTGTAATACTCGGGATTTATTCCCGGAGCACCTGCTATAACAGCCTGATAATCCGTAAAGCGTTCTATCGATTCCAGCATTGCAGGAAGATTGTCCTTTATTTCCTGTTGACGGCTTCCCGCTAATAAGGCTATAATGGGTTTGCTCTCAAGTTTATTTTCAATAATGAAGCTATATCTCAAATCGTTTATGTTTTCCTTCTTGAAGTTAGCTACGGCGTCTACAACAGGATTGCCTACATAGTCGATATGATAGTTATGCTTTTTGTAAAAGTCTACTTCGAAAGGCAGTATAGAAAGCATTTCGTCTACATACTTCTTGAACGACTTTACCCTGTATTCTTTCCATGCCCAAACTTTAGGCGATATGTAATAATAGACAGGAATCTGAGTATGCGTCTTTATATATTTGGCAACTTTTAGGTTAAAGCCCGGATAGTCGATGAGTATAAGGACATCAGGCTGGAATTGTATAATTTCTTTCTGGCACATATTCATGTTGCGGAGAATAGTCCGGAGATTCATCAGCACAGGTATAAAGCCCATAAAAGCCATTTCGCGGTAATGCTTTATCAGCCTCCCCCCTTGAGCCTGCATAAGATCTCCTCCCAGGAAGCAAAACTCCGCATTGGGGTCTTGTTCTTTCAATACCGCCATCAGATTAGATCCGTGAAGATCTCCAGAGGCTTCTCCGGCTACCAGAAAATATTTCATATTATTAGATGAGTTTTTCCCAACTTTTTATTGAATTCAGATGTTTATGGTTGGTCATATCCACTTGTACGGGAACCACCGATACATATCTGTTGGCCAAAGCCCACTCGTCGGTCATTTCGTCATTAGGCGTATCGTTTGCAAATTCGCCTGTAAGCCAGAATATATCTTTATTAGCTCCGTCTTTCGATTTCATGAATTCTTTGATCCATTGTCCCGGAGTTTGTTTGCATATTCGGATGCCTTTCAGACTATTTCCTTTCGGTATATTCACATTCAGACAGGTGCCTACAGGTAATCCTTCTTCCAGTACCTGCTTGGTTATTCGTCTTATATATTCCTTTGTATATGTGAAATCTGCATCGTGGCGGTGGTCTAACAAGGAAAAGCCGACCGCCGGAATCTTAAATAAAGCACCTTCTAGCGCTGCACCCATTGTTCCTGAGTACAATACTGCAACAGCGGCATTAGATCCATGATTTACACCTGAAAGTACGATGTCCGGTTTACGGTTTGCCAATTGGCTAATGCCTAATTTTACACAGTCGACAGGTGTGCCTGAACAACTGTAAATTTTTAAGTTTTCTTCCTCTCTCTCTAAATGTGCACGAAGGGGTTGTAATGATGTGATTGCGCTTGACATGCCCGAACGAGGTCCATCAGGGGCTACAACTATTATTTCTCCTAAATCTCTTACACTTTCAGTAAGGGCCTCTATTCCCTTGGCTAAGAAGCCATCGTCATTTGTGATTAATATTAGAGGCTTTTTATTCTCCATCGGTTAAATTATCTCTTTTTTGTTAAGTTGCAAAGATACACCATTATTTTCAAAATACTTAAGATAACTTTATCCGGTAACTTATATTTTGTTTTGTAACTTTGTGAAATTATTAATCAACTAAATAGTGAAAGCATGAAGAAGATTTGTGTGAGTTTAATGCTCCTGTTCATTTTTTCGACTACATGGGCTCAACAGCAATACCGAAGGGAAGTTAAGCCAACAAAGAATGTTATTGTAATGATTCCTGATGGAACATCTATTGGTGTGGTTTCCGCAGCCCGCTGGTATCAGATATATAATAATCTGGGAGGTAGTAATCTGGCCATTGACCCTTATCTATGCGGTACTGTAAAAACTTTTTCATCAAATGCGCCTATTGGGGACTCTGCGCCGACTACTTCATGTTATATGACGGGCATGCCTCAGCAGACGGGGAATGTTGCTATCTATCCTGTTGCAGATCCTGCTAATGACCTTATACCTGTCGATCCTGCTATGGCTTACCAGCCTTTGGCTACTATTTTGGAGGCAGCTAAATATCAGCAAGACAAGGCTACAGGTTTAGTTGTGACAGTAGAGTTTCCTCATGCAACACCGGCAGACTGTTCGGCTCATTATTATGCAAGAGGCAAATATGATTACATAGCTTCTCAGATGGCCTATCAAAATCTGGATGTAATGTTTGGTGGTGGTAATTCCATAATTACCGACGACATAAAACAGCATTTTAAAAATACGGGCACCACTCTTATTCAAGATGATGTAAATACTTTCCGCAATTTTAAGGGAAAAGAAAAAATCTGGGCACTGTTTTGCGACAGGGAGCATCCTTACGACTTAGATAGAGATGATACGCAGATACCTTCCCTTGCCGAAATGACGGAAAAAGCTCTGGATAGATTGTCTCAGAACGAAAACGGATTCTTTTTAATGGTAGAGGGTAGTAAGGTCGATTGGAGTGCTCACGGAAACGATGCGGTAGGTTGCATAACAGAATATCTTGCTTTTGATCGGGCTGTGGCTAAAGTAATGGATTTTGCTAAAAAGAATGGAGAAACTACAGTTATTGTTCTTCCCGATCATGGCAATAGCGGATTTACTATTGGGCGCAGAGACTTAAAATCGTATGATAAAGCAACTAAGGATCAGTTGTTTAAAAATGTTTCCCAATATAAAAAAACAGGTGAGGGGCTTGAGCGTATTTTACTGAAAACAGATCCGGGTCAATTTAAAAATGTATTTAAAGAATATACAAATATCGATTTGACGGATGAAGAATTGAATTTACTTTTGAGTTCCAAGAATTATAAACACGAAAGTGATTATATGAAGGTAAGTAATAGTGTAAATATGGTATCTAGCATTATAAATATTATGAATGCGCATACATACTTTGGTTTTACTACCGGTGGACATACAGGAGAAGAAGTATTTTTGGCTGCATATCATCCTGATGGAGATTTGCCGATAGGGATGAACACAAATACGGAAATTAATCAGTATTTATTCGATGCCATGGGGTTGAAAACTTCATTGGCAGAAATGACTAATGAAATATTTGCAAAGCATACCGATGTGTTCAAAGGATTAGAGTGCTCAATTGATAAAAGTACAGACTTCCCTGTATTGAAAGTGAAAAAAGGTAAGAATGTATTAACAGTACCGGCATTCAAATCTGTTGCTTATTTGAATGGTAAAGTTATTACTTTAAACTCGGTGACAGTTTACATCGACAAGAACGATACATTCTATATTCCCAGAAGTCTGGCAAGTAAATTTTGATGATTTGTAAATGAACTATAAAACAAGAAAGGCCTGGACAATCCCGGCCTTTCTTGTTTTATCATTTTCTCATCTGCCGAGAGCTTCCAGATTACTCTCTTGCAGTTTTCGTGCAAATATAGAGGTATTGTCGCATTGATAAATCCACTTAGGGTTTTTTATCTGGATTTTACATTTTGTATCGCTAAATGTCCTCTCTCCATCTTCTATCGGATCGAAATATTGAGTGAGATCTATGGGCGAATCTTCTTTTGTTGAGATAACAAATAGCCGGTTATTTATGATAAAATAACCATAAGGTTTTTCTCCCGGCTCTATTATTTTGTTCCACTCGTTATCCAAAGCTGTGATGTCGAGCCTGAGTATATCATTGTTTTTTTTATCTTTCGAAAAAATGATTTTTGTCATTGGCCATTTGAACCCGCTTTTTCTATTGAAAATCATGTTGCTGATGTCGAATGTAAGATGCCTTATTTTGCCATCTATCAAGATGAAGCGGGAGAGCTCAAATTTATTTCCATCATCCGTAGGTTGAGGATGTATTGTACCGGAAGTTTTTATAAAGCTGCAAATCAGTATGATCGCAAATACTGCTATTTTTCGCATAAAACTATTAAGAGTTGTTTTCCCGCACAAAAGTACAATTTTTTATTATAAATAGTTAATCTTTTTCATCAAATCAGGCATATATTTTACATTTGTATCAGTATATTTTGTATATATTTGTAAATGTAACTTATTGTAAGTATGAGCAGTGTGATGGAAGTCATAAGAAAAGTTGGTCTTTTCTTATTTGGAATAGTTCTTATTATTTGGGGATATAGGGCGAATGCCGCTACTAAAAATGAAGGCGCAATTTCTGCTAAAGGTGGAATTTCCCCTATATTAAAGGCATTAGAGGAAAATCTAAAACAGCAGCAAGAGGCCCGGAAAGCTGAAAAAGCCCAAAAGAAAGAAGAACCTGTAAAAGAGACAAAAGCTTCCTTGCCAATTGAGAAGAAAAAGGAAGAAAAGAAAGAGACAAAAGTTGAGGAGCAAACTGTAATAGAAAAAGAGACACCGGAGGAATCTTCAGGTACAGAATGAGTACAGATAGGCTATATAAGGCACAAACGAGATTTCTTTTTCATGCCCATATTAAGATAAAAATCTCTGTATTTTATCCCGATTCTGTATTTGATATGCTATTTGCGGTATTGGAAAAAATTGACAGGGAATATAATTCCTATCAGTCTGGATCATATATAGACCTTATAAATAAATCGGCAGGTTGCTTTGTTGATGTAAACGGCGAGACTGCCGATATATTGAAAAAGGTGATTTTTTTATCTAATTTTTTTGAAGGTGCATATGATATAACGATTATGCCGCTTATACGGTTGTGGGGATTCTATAAAGAGCATCAGCACAAAGTACCTTCACCCGAGGAAATAAATGCCATAAAACCTTTGGTGGATTATAGAAAAATAGAAATATTGGACAATAAGGTTCGAATAGCCGAAGGGCAGGAAATCATAACAGGTTCGTTTATTAAAGCATATGCGGTGGACAAGCTGATCGAAAAAATGAAAGAAACAGGTATTTCTGATGCTATAATCAATGCCGGAGGAAGCACTATTTATGCATTGAACGATGAAGCTCATCCATCGTGGGAAATAATAACTCGAAGTCCCGGTAATGAATCGTTATTATTTAATTTAAAAATGGCAAACTGTTGTTATTCAACTTCGTCCCAATCGAAAACTCATATCAATATAGAAGGCAAACAATACGGGCATATTTTGAATCCGGTTACGGGTTATCCATCTCTTAATAAACAAGTCGGTATTGTGAGTGATAGCTGTATCGTGGGAGATATTGTTTCTACAGGATTATTTAATGAAACGCCCGAAGGATTTCTGAAGAAGATGGACTCTCTGTCTAAATATTATAAATTGGAAGGATACATAATGAATGAGGACGGCGGGGTTACTTGCTCCGAAGGGTTCCGATATTATCATAATAGCTTATGATGCATATATTTTCGATGAAAGGAAAAACGAAGGAGATGTTGATACAGCCATTGGCTGATGCTCCTTTTCTGTATATGCCCCTATTGAAATATGCGGGTAGTGTTCCGGCGCCTATTGTAAAAATAGGAGATATTGTCAAGAAATATCAGCTTATAGCTCAAATCCCGGAAGGTGTAAATTGGGCTTCCAATGTTCATTCTCCGGTATCGGGAATGGTTCACGACATAAAGGAATATCCACAGGCAGATGGTCAGCCGCTTCTTACGATTGTTATAAAAAATGATTTTAAGGAAACGGAAACAGTGCTGCAAGAGGAGAGACAGGGTTATACTTCTGAAGACATAATCGATCTGATAGAAAAGGGAGGAGTCGTAGGAGAAGGAGGAGCTCAATTTCCGACAGCATCTAAATATAGGCTCGAAGGGCGACAAATAAACACGTTCATTATTAATGGCGCAGAGTGTGAGCCATATCTTACAGCCGACTATGCTATTATGGCAGAACGGACGGAAAAGTTATTTCAAGGAATCAATATACTGAATAGCATCTTGCAAGCTCAAGATGTTGTAATAGCTATTGAGGAGCAGAATAAAGAACTACAAAAGATTTTTGCTCCGTTTCTCCGTAAAAAAGAATTTGAAAAAATCAGAGTTTTTATTCTTTCCAACGAATATCCTCAAGGGGGAGAATTGCAGCTTATAAAATCGGTTACAGGCATTGAAATGCCTCGCAACCAACGCCCCCGTGATGTAGGAGTTATTGTAAATAATGTGGGTACAATATATGCGGCATATGAAGCCGTCGTAAACAGTAAGCCTGTTATCAGCCGTATAATAACGATATCGGGTGAGGAATCGGAATATTGCGGCAATTTTGAGATAAAAGTCGGGACGCCTATTGGTCATATCCTTAACTTGTTCGGACTTACTACTAATAATAAGACTATCGTCTTAGGTGGGCCCATGATGGGCAAAGCAGTAACGGATTGGTCTATACCTATCACAAAGGGAAGCGGAGGAGTCTTATTCCTTAAAAAAGAGAAATTTAAACGAAGTAATTGTATATCATGCGGCTACTGTGTGGATGTATGTCCGATGCACTTGATGCCTATGAAGTTTGAAGAATATTTCAGAAGAGGCAAATATTTCAACCTGGAAAAGTATAGTATTAGCAGTTGTATCGAATGTGCTGCTTGTGAATATATTTGCCCCAGCAATGTGCCACTTATAGAGAGTATAAAAGAAGGGAAAATAAAATTAAAACAGTTGGCAGATGCAATACAATAAAACGATATATGCTCCTTTTGTAAGAAAAGATGATAGTACCAGCAAGGTGATGACCGATGTCATTTTGGCCCTATTGCCTTGTGTTGTAATGTCGTATCTGGCTTTTGGCTATGTGCCTCTGATGGTTGTGCTTGTAGCCGTAGGAAGTGCGTTAGTTACGGAATTTATATTTTCTGCCATATTTTTTAAGCAGACCGATTCTGTATCCGATGGATCAGCTATTATAACGGGTCTTTTGCTGGCCTTTACTATTGCCCCTTTTACACCCTTGCATGTTGTTGCATTTGGTGGGGCCATGGCCGTACTTTTTGGTAAATTATTGTGGGGAGGTTTAGGACGGAATATATTTAATCCGGCTCTTGTCGGACGTGAGTTTATGACTGTATTTTTTCCTGTAGTAATGACTTCGAGGACTATATGGTACGATAAGACGGCTGTCAATTTGCAGGAAATAAATATATTCGGAGATAATTTTTTCAATGAATTGTTTTTCAGAGCATCCGGAGCAATAGGGGAGTATTCTATATTCTTTTTGGTATTAGGAGGCCTGTTTTTACTTCTGAAACGGCGTATATCATGGCATATCCCATTTGCGTTGCTGGTTGCTTTTACAGCTCTTTTATTTATTTTTTCAGGGTATAATATACAATTCTCTTTAGGAGGCTTATTGTTGGGAGCTATCTTTATGGCAACAGATATGCCCTCCAGTGCATCTACTAGCAATGGAAAACTATACTATGGTGCAATGATTGGGGTGGTGGCCGTCATTTGTATCCTCAATGATGTGCGTTATGAGTATATGTCTTATTCTATCTTGTTACTTAATGCTTTTACTAAACCTATAGATTGGGTTTTCCGCCCTAAAGTATGGGGACAAAAGCTGGATATAATGACGCGTTTGTGGCAGGCGTTGTCTGTTACGGGGGGAATTGTTATGGTCGCTTTTGCTGTGATATATATACACCATTTGGGTGGGATCATGTATTTGGTATTTATATATATAGCCTTTTGTATTGTTTGGTTTATAGCTAAAGAAATGCGTAATATAGAAGTCATCTTGACTTTTAGTAACCGGAAAAAATAGGGACGCATTACTTTTGTAAAAGCTAAACAACAAATTATTAACGCTTCCTATAATACTTTTAATATACCTTATTCGTCGCATATCTCAAATTCCAAATAATTTCCCGGATAATAGTTGTTAGAAACAGTGATAATTAACCGTTGTTACATAGTGTTATCTTTGTTACATTTGTTTCATTCATAGCAATGTATGGATACATAAATATAATGAAAATAAAAAGTCAAGATGACTTCATAATAAATAAATAATTTTTCTTAGATAATTTTCGATTTATTCGTTAAAACTTTATATTATTGTATTACTATTTATCTATAAAATTTCATCTATGAAGAATTATCGCATTTTATGCCTTAGCTTGACTTTATTTATTGCACTTTTTTCTTATTCTCAGAAGAAAGAAACACACATAGAGTTACAAGTGCAGGAAGGAAAAGAGCAAGGCAAAACACTAAAAAGAAAAGTAGCTATTGCACGTTTCTCTAACGAAACGCAATATGGAAAGGGCATATTCTATGATAAGGAAAATGATCCTATGGCAAAACAGGCTCTTGATATTTTATCGAACAAATTGGCTGCGAGTGACAAGTTTATCTTGTTAGAACGATCTGATTTGGATAAGATTTTGGCTGAAAATGAAAAAGGAGGTGATTTTAAGAGTGTTGGGGCCGATTATATTATTGTAGGCTCTATAACAGAGTTCGGAAGAAAGAACCTTGGCGATGCAGGTGTATTTACCCGCACCAAAACACAAGTGGCGGAGGCTGCTGTTAATATCAGGCTTATTGATGTTTCTTCAGGGCAGATTATATATTCGGAGGAGGCAAAAGGCGATGCCGAGTTGAAAAGCAAATCCACATTAGGAGTTGGTGCTTCTGCTGACTTTGACGCAACTTTGAGTGATAAAGCTATATCTGTTGCGATATCGAAACTTGTTGAAAATGTAATAAATAATTGTATGGATCGTCCATGGAAAGCTTATTTCCTAACAGTGGACGGTGACGATATCTATATTACGGGAGGTAAAAGCCAGGGTATATCGGTTGGGGATACCTTTACTGTAAAAGAGAAGGGTCGTTCGGTAAAGAACCCTCAAACGGGAATGGCTATGGAGCTACCGGGCAAGGAAATAGGAAAAATAAAGATAACCTTTACAGGGGGTGATAATTCTCAATCAGAATTTTCTTTGGTAGAGTTTACCGCCGGACAAATTGATACAAATAAATTGGATAACTATTATATAGAGGAGATAAAGAAATGAAGAAATATATCTGGATGGTAATAGTTACCATATTTGCGCTAAGTGCATGTACAGCAGGAAGAACAACAGAGTCGAAAGGTCTCGAGAATCAGGCTTACCTACAGTTTACAATAGTAAAAGGAAGTGCGGATAAATATTTCGATGGAGTTGAAGTCTATGTGGACGATAATGCTCCGTTCAAAGCTAAAGTTGATCTGATACAAGGTAAAACTGTAAAGGGAAATACATATGTTATAAAAACAGGAAAACGACATGTAAAAGTAGTGTATAGAGGTGATGTTTTGTTCGAAAAAGACGTTATGCTTGGTACACAAGAAACACGAAAAATACAGTTACCTTAATACTAATAAACTAATCTATAATTTATGAAAAAATTGATTTTAGGGTCAACCTTTATGCTTGCCTTATTAGCGGTTGGTTGTACCCCTTCTCAAAAAACATTGTATAATTGGGGAAACTATCAGCAAGAAGCACACGATTATGTTAAAAACAGTACAGATGCTAGTCTCGACGATCTGTTAAAGGTCTATGGAGAGATGATAAATAAGCAAACAGGTACAAGAAAAACGATTCCTCCGGGCATTTGTGCCGATTATGGATATTTACTTGTTAAAAAAGGGAAAAAAGCAGAAGGGATTGCTATGATGAAAAAAGAAGTAGCATTATATCCTGAATCAGCAGCCTTTATGTCACGAATCATTAAAAAATTAGAGAATGAAAGCAATTAAATTATTTATAATCGCACTATTGGCAATATCGGCCTTGTCTTCATGTACCACAACTAGTAAACATACAAAAGCTGATATGTATGCAGCAATGTATGGGCAACATCCCCTTAGTATAGCTGTAATGCCACCTATCAATAAGACTAATAATGTAGATGCTAAAGAGTATCTTTTCTTTACTCTGTCTCAGCCGCTGGCAGAAAGAGGATATTATGTTTTTCCGGCATTCTTAACGATGGAAATGTTTAAATCAGAAAGTGCTTATGATGCTGAAATGTATAAAGACGGCAGTTTAAGTAAATTTAAAGAAGTTCTTGGAGCGGATGCTGTACTATTTACTACTATCACAAAATGGGAAAAAGCCGCCGCTGCATCTAGTGTAAGAGTAGAGGTAGAATATTCTCTGAAGTCAACAGCGGACAATAAGGAAATTTTCCACAGAAAGGGTAACATCGTTTATGATGCATCTCTTAACACTAGTGGAGGAGGGCTTTTAGGAGCATTGGTTGGTATGGCTGCAAATGCTATTAATACTGCAGCTACACCTCATGTCAAGGTAGCTCGTGCTGCAAACTTTTATACACTTACAGATATGCCTGCCGGACAATATAGTCCTGATTATAATCTGGATCAGACTAAGCCTGCCGGAGAGGAGGTCTTTTCTGTTACTACAAAATAAACAACTAGTGATAAGAGTAGGTAGGCTACACCTTATAGGGTAGCCTATTTTTTATTCTAATATTTCTATTTGCTTTATGCTAATTCCTGTAAAACAATCATCCATACAATTTTCTGGTATAAAACCGCATAATGATATGAGTCCGTCATTTTTAGCCTCGAAATAAGTCGTAAAACCTTTTCTTTTTTGTAACCAATCTTGCTCAGTTTTTAGATAAATTTCGTCTAATGTTAATGGCGCAGAAGCTCCGGTATTTTTATGTGTATTCAGTTCTTCTTTGTTTTCCACCCATTCTAACTCTTCTCCAAAATTTTCTTTGAGTTCATTTGCTATGTATGTATACTTAAAACTTCGCTGAACGACTTCTCCCTTATTTACGGTTATGATTGTTTTCCATGCTAAGCCTACCCACGAAGAGGATTCGGTTGTGTATTCATATGAATTATTAGATTTAGTTTTAAATTCTGACCATTTTTTATAGCTTTTTTTAAAGTTACTTTCATGTTCAAAATCGTTATTATCACAAGAATAAAATGTAGCGCAAACAGTAATTAGCAGTATAATATAAATTTTAATATTCATAACACTATATGTTAAGTTAATTATTATGTACCTCTTAATGTTTGATGCAAACTACGTTTCTTTCGTTGCATTTGATTTTTATAAAATAAAAAAAAGCTACCTGATAGGGTAGCTCTTTTCTAATATCTAAAAGCTGAATTAATATTCACGTCTTCTAAATCCACCGTTTCCACCTCTGTTGTTGTCAAAGTTTCTGCGAGGGCGATCGCTTCCTTCTGTACGAGGACGAGCTTCCGAAACAGAAATAGTTCTTCCGTCATATTCAGCACCGTTAAGTTCTTCGATAGCTTTTTGGCCAGCTGCATCGTCTGCCAATTCAACAAAACCATAACCTTTAGAACGGCCAGTAGCTCTGTCCATAATAACTTTTGCTGAAGAGATTTCTCCGTATTCACTGAATAGATCTTTCAGATCGTTGTCGTTGATGCTGTAGCTCAACCCTGCAATAAAAATGTTCATTGTAAAAAAATAAAATTAAATATTAAATACATTTTGCAGAAGAAGTAAATAAAAAAGGAAGCTAAAATAGACTAGACAAGAAAGGTTACCGGGTAAAGGAAAGGCGACTTGAAAAGAAAAATTTAAACTACAAATATTAAGAACTCTAATGCAATAGCAAATGTAAAAATAAAATTCAGTAATTTAATGTTTTAGGTAATTATTTTTTGTATTAAATGTTATTTTAAGAATTTTATCCATCATTTTGATATAACTCTTATGGATTTAGGAGTTTATATCTCTGAATAACATCTTTTACTCTATCTTTATCTCTTCTTATATGTTCTTTCAGAGTTTCTATATCTGAAAATTTTTCATCGGGACGAATGAAATCGAGAAATTCAGCGGTAAGCTCCTTGTTATAGAGGTCTCCATCAAAATCAAAGAGGTTTACTTCGATGCTTATATTATCCCCATTATGCAGAGTTGGGCGCCTTCCTATATAAAGCATGCCGTCATACTGTTGATTGTCAACATGTACATACACAGCATATACGCCAAAAGCTGGTATAACTTTGTAGGTCTCCCATATTTGTATGTTAGCAGTAGGGAATCCGATTGTCCGCCCTACTTTAAAGCCTTCGACTATCTTACCCGATATCGTATAGTTATATGAAAGAAGGCTCGCCGCCGATCGTATTTGCCCTTCTCCTAATAAGCGGCGTATACGGGATGAACTGACATGTCCGTGTCCGGTAAGCTCTGCAGCCTTAACGACATCGATGCCAATTTCTTCTCCGTATCGTTTATAATCCTCGAAGCCGTCTTCCCTGTTGTATCCGAAACGATGGTCATAGCCTATAACCAAAGTGTTTACATGTAACTTGTCCTTGAGTATATTTTTCATGTACTCCTGTGCCGATAGCTTCGATATCTCTACTGTAAAGTCGAGACAAATGCAATAGTCTATACCTGTGCTCTTCAGACGGGTTATTTTTTCATCGTAGCCGCAAAGTAAAGCTGGTTGATAGTCTTTTTGCAAAACCTTTCTCGGATGTATGGGAAAGGTAATTACAGCAGCGGGTAAATTTCGTAGTTCAGCTTCCCGTTTTACCTGATTTATCAGGAAACGGTGCCCGATATGTACTCCATCGAAAAAACCAATGGTAGCTACCAGTGGTGGATGGCCTGTATTATGCCCTTTATCAATAAGCAGCATATATGTAGTTTAGAGTAATCCTCTGTTAGTGAATACTTTTCTTAAATCCTCAGTTTGATCTACCTGATATGTTTCGAATCCTATCTCGTTCGCCATTTCTATATTGGCTTTCCCGTCGTCGAGAAATAAAGTTTCACCCGGTATCATTCCCGAATCTTCTATGATGAAGTCAAAAATATCCCTGTCGGGTTTAGCGCATCCTATCTGGAAAGAGAGGTAACATTTGTCGAAATATGCATCCATTGGCAGCCCTTCCGGAGAAAAGTCTTTTGATAAAGCCCATCCCATGATCGAAGGGTTAGTATTACTTAGCAAATAGACCTTATATTTCTTGCGTAAATCTTTTAGTAATTTAAACTTATATTCCGGAATACCTGCTAAAAAAGCGAGCCATCCTGAATCTATATCTTCGGCCGGGATGTTTTCGTTTCCTGATAATCTACGGAATTCTTTATAGAAATTTTCAGGAGATATTTTGCCCTCTTCATATTCAAGGAATATACCGTTTTGACGAAACTCTCCCAAATATTCTTCAATATTAGGAAAGCCTATTTCTGTAAAGCGATCTAATGCATTTTGTTTGTTCAGGGTTATAATTACTCCACCCAGATCGAATAAAATGTTCTTTATATTTTTAGACATGTTTCTATATTTATTGACTGCGAAGTTAGTCAATTATTCTTTAAGAGAGTCTGTTTTTCGAATATGTATTGTACATTTGTTAAAATAAAACAGTTGTAGAAGTGCTATTTAAGACCAGAGGCTTAGTTCTTAATACTATAAATTATAACGACAAGTATATTCTTGCCCAAGTCTTTACCGAATCATTCGGCCGGGTGACTTATATGGTTTCCAAAGCTAAGGGTAAAAGCTCAAGGGTACCCCGGTCGTTATTCGCTCCGCTAGCAATACTCGATATGGAAGTGGAGCATCAGGCTTCACGCGATATTCAGCGTATACGAGAGGCTCGGGTAGATGCTCATTTATATGGTATTGCCAGCGATCTTACGAAAACTTCGATGGCATTTTTCCTTTCCGAATTTCTCACCAGGGTTTTGCGAGATACGAGCGATAAATTAATCTTCGAATTTCTCGATCAATCGGTGCAAATATTGGATATGACGGAGAAGAGTATAGCGAATTATCATCTGGTTTTTATGCTTAAACTCAGTCATTTTCTGGGTTTTTATCCCAATCTGGAAGAATATAGGGATAATGCTCTGTTCGATATGATCAATGGTGAGTTTGTTTCATATCAACCATTGCATCGACATTTTCTTAACAGGCAAGAAAGTAAAGTATTATCTTTGCTGGCACGCATATCATATGAAAATATGCACCATTTTGTTTTTGCGAGGCGAGACCGGGTAATAATTATAAATAGAATAACCGAATATTATCGTTTGCATCTTTATGATTTCCCGGCGTTGAAATCATTGGATGTATTACACGAATTATTTTAAACTATTAACATGACGTTGGACGAAGTAAAAGAATCGTATAAAAAGCTTATTGAGTCAGAAAGTGTAAAACTCTCAAAATGGAAAAAAGATATATTCCGGGTGGGTACTATCAGGCTTATTGTTGTTTTAGCTTGTATTGTTATTTGTTATATCTTCTGGGGACAAACTTCGATAGTCTTGCTAGCCATCATATTCTCTATAATCCTCTTTCTCTTTTTTATGAAATACCACAATAAACTCTTTTTGCAGAAGAGATATTGTGAACTACTTATCAAGAATGCAGAAGATGAACTGAAGGGGATTGATTATGATTTTTCAGCATTCGATGGCGCTCCCGAAAAGGCGGATGGTACTCATAGTTATAGCCTCGATCTGGATTTATTTGGGAATCATTCGTTCTTCCAGTCTATAAACAGGACAGTCACTGCTTTTGGAAAAAACAGATTAGCTGATTCTTTACTCGATACGTACGAAAAGAAAGAGGAGATTACCGCCCAACAGGAAGCTGTAAAAGAACTAAGTTCTGATTTTGATATACTTAAACGTTTCAGGGTAACCGGACAAATGAGTGAAATAGAGGATTTGGATATACACTACTTCTCACAGCAATTTATGCAGACCAAATCTCTGGCTAAAAGTATATGGAGATATTTTATATATATAATTCCTGTTGTCTTTGCGACAGTCACAGTTTTATATGTCATTGATATGATTTCTCTTTCGGTTGTAGGGCTATGCTGGACTATCGCTTTTGCATTAAGCCTTGTTCCCTTAAAAGATATAAGAGTAAAAATGGCATTGTTCGAAAAAAAAATAGAAGTATTACAAACATACTCCAATCTATTAAGCATTATTGAAACCGGGCAGTTCAGTTCAGAATTACTAAAGGTACTCCAGGATAAGATTAATAGGAAGCAATCTGCTTCATTCGCTATTCATCAATTGAAGTCGTATAGCAACAATCTTGACCAGTCTTTCAATGTTTTAGGTCTTATATTTCTTAATCCTGTATTTTTTTGGAATATCTACTATGCAATAAGGATAGAAAACTGGATATTACAACATAAAGATGATGTTGCTATATGGCTGAGAGTGTTGGCCAAGTTCGACAGTTTGGTGTCCTTTGCTACCTATGCCTACAATCATCCCGATTATACTTATCCCGAGGTTTCAGATACATTTGTTTTCGACGGAAAAGACTTAGGACATCCTTTGATTAATCGAAGTGTTTGTATGCGTAATGATGTTGCCATAGATAAGAATCCGTTTTTCCTTGTCGTTACAGGTGCAAATATGGCGGGGAAGAGCACCTATCTGCGTACTATTGGGATAAACTTAACGCTGGCTTGCGCCGGAGCTCCGGTTTGTGCGGCTTCTTTAAGATTCTATCCATTCAGGTTGGTAACAAATCTTCGGACATCCGATTCACTGACAGATAATGAGTCCTATTTTTTCGCGGAGCTTAAGCGCCTGAAAATGATTATAGACCGGTTACAATCGGGTGAACAGTTATTTATTATTCTGGATGAAATACTAAAGGGCACTAATTCGGAAGATAAACAAAAGGGTTCTATTGCTTTGATGAAACAACTGGTTTCGTTAGGCGGAAACGGTATCATTGCAACACACGATTTGGTATTAGGTAATTTGGAAAAGGAGTTTCCGGATGCGATTAAGAATTATCGTTTCGAAGCGGATATAAAAGACGAGCAATTATCATTTACTTATAAGATAAGAGAAGGTGTTGCCCAAAATATGAACGCCAGCTTTCTGATGAAGAAAATGGGAATAACAGGGTTATAAATACAGTAAACATGCTGACTTTATAGTATAATATTATGGAAGACATTTTACACTACATATGGAAATTCAGGTTGTTTCGAAAGGATCTTAGAACGACAAATGGACAACAGATTGAAGTGATAGATGTCGGTCTGTCGAATACCAACGAAGGCCCTGATTTCTTTAATGCAAAAATTAAGATAGACGATAAGGTTTGGGCGGGAAATGTGGAGATCCATACTTCCTCTGATGAGTGGACGAAGCATAAACATCACACCAATAAAAATTATAACTCTGTCATTCTCCATATTGTAGAGAAAGCGAATTGCGAAGTGTTCAACGAGGCAGGACAATCCATCCTTCAGTGCGAAATAGCCTATCCTCAATCTATAAAAGAGAATTACGATTTTCTGATCCATTCCGATACAGATATTCCATGTTGCAATTATATCGCATCTATGCCGTCTTTTCATCTCAATTCTTGGATGCGTAATTTGCTGATAGAGCGTATGGAAAGAAAATCAAATAATATACAGCTATTACTTGAGCGTTTCAATAATTCGTGGGAGGAAGTATTCTATGCCCTGCTTTCCCGTAATTTTGGTTTCGGATTGAATTCCGATTCTTTCGAACGGCTCGCTTTAAGCCTCCCTCTTAGGTATTTACAAAAACAAGGAGATAATCTCGTTCAGATAGAAGCGCTGTTATTCGGACAGGCAGGACTGTTGGATGATATAAAAGTTTCTGATGATTATTTTTCATTGCTGAAAAAAGAATATGAGTTCCTGAAAAATAAATACGAGTTGAAACCGTTAGAATTACATATATTCAAGAATTTAAGAACACGGCCAACAGCCTTTCCTCAAATACGGATTGCTCAGCTTGCGGCTTTATTACATAGTTCTCATGGATTATTTTCTAAAATTATCGAATGTACTGATATTGGACGCATACGGTTGATGTTTCACGTTAATGCATCGGAATACTGGCAGACTCATTATACATTCGGGCAATTGTCTCCTAAAAAATCAAAATATCTTGGCGATTCATCACTTGATATAATACTGATAAATACAGTTGCACCCATTCTTTTTATTTACGGAAAGGCTATAAATAGTGAGGTACACTGTGACCGCGCCTTGCAATTTCTGGAACTATTGAAGCCCGAACAGAATAGTATAACCAAGAGCTTCTCAAAATTAAAAATGCCTTTAAATAATGCAGCCGATTCGCAAGCCATTATCCAATTGAAAAGAGAATATTGTGAACTTAGAAAATGTTTATATTGTCGTATTGGACACCAATTATTGATAGATAAAAACTAATGTATATGGATATGAAGTATATAGATCTTTTTAATCATCTCAAAAAGATTGAGAATTACACAGATAGCGAGATTCAAATAGACGATAATCTGGTAATGCGAAACTTTACTTTCGAATCGAATTATCGTTTTATTCTTCCCGGTGGATTAGGTAATAATGACGATTATGAATATATACCTAGTCTTCCTCAAGACTATGAGCCGGATGTTATCCAACGGATGTTGAATAAGAAAGATTCGGAGATAGGCGAAAATATTAAGTTCCGGTATCATATGATTATGCCCAAAAAGGAGCAGAAAGCCAAAGGTATAATACTCATGTTTCATGGTTTCAATGAGAAAACATGGTATAAATATTTGCCGTGGGCAACATATATTGCAGAGAAAACAGGCAAATCGATTGTAATGTTTCCTATCGCCTTTCATATGAATAGGGCACCGGCGGCATGGAGCAGCACCCGGGAAATGTATCGTGTTAGTGAACAAAGAAAAGAGCGTCATCCCGATGTAATTTGTTCAAGCCTGTCGAATGTAGCTATCAGTACTCGATTACATAATAAGCCTCAACGATTCATTTGGTCGGGGTTGCAAACCTACTATGATGTTATCGATTTTGTGGAAGCGGTGAAGGAGGGGCGTCATTCAGCCATTGAGCCTGATGCATCTATAGACTTTTTCTCATACTCTATCGGTACCTTTCTTGGAGAAATACTAATGATGAGTAATAAGGATGGACATTTTACTAATTCTAAGTATGCGACATTTTGTGGCGGTGCCGTATTCAATCGTTTGTCACCCGTATCTAAATTTATACTTGATAGCGAAGCTAATGTAAGCTTATATTCTTATGTGGTGGAACATTTAGAAAGCCATATGAAGCGGGACGAGGTGCTTCGTCATTATATGCATACTCATCCTGAAGGAAATAATTTTAGGAGTATGTTGAACTATAAGACATTGACTCAAGACCGTGAAGAAATATTCCGAAAGATGAGCCATCAGTTTTACGCTATAACCTTGACGAAAGACGAGGTAGTTCCTGCATATGAGGTTATAAACACTTTGCAAGGTTCTGGCCGAGATGTCCCTATTAGGGTAGAAACATTAGACTATCCATATAAATATATACACGAGGACCCATTTCCGGCTTTACCAAAGATAGCAGATGAGGTAGACCGGCAATTTCGTTTTACATTTGACAAGATTTGTGAGTTCCTGCGATAATGTTATCGAAACCTATAAATAATTAATTTCAGAAACATCTTATGGAATTAATTGTTTCACTATGTGAAATAATAAGTATCAATGAAGATTGACAAAACAAACGCCATCAGGTTGCTGGATAAGCAAAAAATAGAGTATAACCTGATACCTTACGAAGTTGATGAAAATGACCTGAGTGCGGTTCATGTAGCAGAACAGCTTAATGAATCCGTGAGTCAGGTCTTTAAAACGTTGGTTCTGAAAGGTGATAAATCAGGCTATTTTGTTTGTATTATACCTGGTGCGAAAGAACTAAATCTAAAAACTGCGGCAAAAGTATCCGGAAATAAAAATTGCGATATGATCCCAATGAAAGATTTATTGGCTGTAACTGGCTATATCAGAGGGGCTTGTTCTCCTGTCGGAATGAAGAAGCAATATCCTACTTATATTGACAAAACGGTTGAAGAACATTCTTCTATATACGTGAGTGCAGGTAAGAGAGGATTACAAATACAAATAAAACCGCAAGATTTGTTTCAAATTGTCAATTTTAAGATTGAAAACTTAACAGAATAATTATTTATTATGTAAATATCTGATATTCAGTGTTTAATAAACAAAAAACATGTTTAATGACATGGTTTTTTTTAATATCTTTATGACTAAAAGAGGAAGAAATAAAAATAAATACCTATACCTTTGTGTCAGGAGATCATTCTACTAAAAAAACAGTAAATCGAAATGGCCAAAGTAAAAGGAACAGTAGTTGTAAATGAAGAGCGGTGCAAAGGTTGTAATTTATGTGTAGTGTCATGCCCTTGCGATGTCCTCGAATTACAACCTCGTAATGTAAATACGAAAGGTTACCATTATGCTTACATGAAAAATCCGGACGCTTGTATTGGTTGTGCCAATTGCGGATATGTATGTCCTGATGGATGTCTTACCGTTTACAAGAAAAAAATCGAATAGTTTACGAGTTATCCCTGAGAAAGTAAAAAGATAATTCGTCATTAATCAATCAAAAGCTTATGTCAGAAGAAATATTTTTAATGAAGGGCAACGAAGCCATAGCTCATGCTGCAATCAGGTATGGAGCTGATGGATATTTCGGTTATCCCATCACTCCGCAGTCGGAAATATTGGAGACGTTGATGAATGAAGCCCCTTGGAAAACAACAGGTATGATTGTTCTTCAGGCTGAAAGTGAAACGGCGTCTATTAACATGGTATACGGTGGTGCCGGTTGTGGAAAAGCAGTAATGACTTCATCGTCAAGTCCGGGTATGAGCCTTATGCTGGAAGGTGTATCTTATATAGCAGCCGGAGAATTACCATGCCTGCTTGTAAATGTAATGCGTGGTGGTCCCGGATTGGGTACTATACAACCTTCTCAGGCTGATTATTTTCAGGCAGTGAAGGGTGGCGGTCATGGCGATTATAAATTGATAACATTAGCTCCTAGTTCGGTACAGGAAATGTCTGATTTTGTGGTGCTGGGATTCGATCTGGCTTTTAAATATCAAACTCCGGTAATGATTCTAACTGATGGTGTAATAGGTCAGATGATGGAAAAAGTAAAACTTCCGGCTTATAAGCGTAGAAGAACAGATGCTGAAATAAGAGAGCAATGCCCTTGGGCTACTTTAGGGAAACCGGATAGCAGAAAACCTAATATTATCACTACACTTGAGCTGGACTCTCAAAAAATGGAGATAAATAATCTTCGTTTACAGGCTAAATACAAAAAGATAGAAAATGAATTATGCATGCATCAGGAAATAAACTGTGAAGATGCAGATTATATATTAGTAGCTTTTGGCTCGGCTGCCCGCTTGTGTCAGAAAGCTATGGAACTGGCCCGGGCAAAAGGTATAAAAGTAGGTCTTATTCGTCCTATAACTCTTTGGCCATTTCCATCAAAAGAAATTGATAAATATTCATCTAAAATAAAAGGTATACTTACAGTGGAAATGAATGCCGGACAAATGGTTGAGGATGTTCGTCTCTCTGTAAATGGAAAAGTAAGGGTTGAACATTACGGGCGTATGGGTGGTATTGTACCTACTCCTTCCGAAGTAGTTGATGCTCTTGAGAATAAATTCGGTTTAGAATAAAACCGTTATGTAAAATTCAAAGTTTAATAATTATGAGCACAAATATAATAGATCCGGCTAACCTCGTATATGCCAAGCCAGAACTGATGAACGATACCGAGATGCACTATTGCCCGGGTTGTTCTCATGGGGTTGTCCATAAACTTATTGCAGAGATTGTGGACGAAATGGGGCTTAAAGAAAGAACAATAGGAATTGCTCCCGTAGGATGTGGTGTGTTTGCATACAGTTATATTGATATCGATTGGCAGGAGGCTGCTCATGGGCGGGCACCCGCTGTAGCTACAGCTGTAAAACGATTGAATCCCGAAAAAATGGTTTTCACATATCAGGGTGATGGTGACTTGGCAGCAATCGGTACCGCCGAAACTATACATGCCGCCAACAGGGGAGAGAATATAGCTATTATTTTCATCAATAATGGTATATATGGTATGACCGGAGGACAGATGGCTCCTACTACTCTCGATAAGATGAAGACTTCTACTACACCCAATGGCCGGGATATCCACGAGAATGGAAATCCTCTTAAAATACTAGACCTGTTGGCTTTACTGGATGGCGTTTGTTTAGCTACTCGCCAAAGTGTGCACACTGCCGCAGCCGTGAAGAAAGCTAAACGTATGATTCGAAAAGCTTTTGAGAATGCAATGGAGGATAAAGGAACATCTATTGTCGAAATCGTATCCACTTGTAGTTCGGGATGGAAAATGACTCCTGCCGATTCTAATGACTGGATGGTTGAGAATATGTTTCCTGTATATCCTATGGGTGATTTGAAAAACATTTAAACCAAGAATACATGACACAAGAAATAATAATCGCAGGCTTTGGTGGGCAAGGAGTACTCTCTATGGGTAAAATATTGGCTTATTCTGGCCTGATGGAGGATAAAGAGGTATCATGGTTTCCCTCATACGGGCCTGAGCAACGTGGAGGAACGGCTAATGTAACAGTTATACTGAGCGACACGACAATAAGTTCACCCATTTTAAACGAATATGATATAGCGATCATTCTTAATCAGCCTTCTCTTGATAAGTTCGAATCGCATGTAAAATCCGGAGGTATACTTATATACGATCCTAATGGATTTAAACGTGCCCCATCGAGAAAAGATATTTACATTTATAAGATAGATGCGATAGACACTGCCACCCAAATGAAGAATACAAAGGCTTTCAATATGATTGTATTAGGTGGTCTTCTTAAGGTTTGTCCGATGGTAGATATGGCTAATGTAATGTTGGGGCTCAAGAAATCTTTGCCTGAGCGTCATCATGGTCTGTTGCCGATGAATGAGCAGGCTATACATAAAGGTATGGAAATAATACAGGAAATGCAAAAGCCTGGCTGATCAGAATATAAATAAAAATCCCCGAAGAATACCTTCGGGGATTTTTTATGTTAGAAAGATTGTTTAATCTTCGTGATGTGCAACGGCAACTGCATCGAATCTGGACTGTACATAGTCTAGCTCGGTCTCTATACGCGCACGTTCTTTAGCTAAACTTTCCGGTGTGGTAAAATACTGCGACAAGTTTCTCATTCCTACCTGATATATGCATCCTCTGTAATATCTGTTTCTGAATATATCAAACATTGATGCATTACTCAATACCGGAGTTACATTGGCAACGGCAACCGGAGATATTGCTCTTGCAAGATACACGCTTATATCGTCGAAATTAATCCAGAACATAGGGAATGTCCTTCCTCTATCGCATATAATAGGACAAATGGCTACTACACGTACGTCACCTTTACCGGTTTTGATATCATAATACCATCTTTCTTTTACAAAGTAGCTTATGATATTAGCTTTAACAATATCCTCTTTTAGAACAGATACAGTGCGATTATCTACGGCAGTGTATGCGATTTTATTTTCATCTAATACTTCTCTTATATTTCGCTCATTATTGATATTAAAATCAGGTTGATCTTCATATCTGTATGCTTTGATGGTATTATCTGATAATAAATTAATAAGCAATGAAAATAAATTAGCTCTTTTATCTGTCGATGCACTAGGGTAGAAGAGTGTTTCATTGCCCTCTACATTAGGCACTTCTCTGTATATATCTCTTCTCCACGTTGCAGAATAATAGTCATTCATCGAATTTTCCATTAGGAATAATTCTCTTGAAGATATATTCGTGATCATGTCTTCCGTTGTTTTAGTAACAGGCCCTTCAGTCATCATCCGATGCTGGTTGTCTGCGTTGTTTTGTGCTAATAGCGGACTTGCCATCAGTAATCCGCTAAATAGTAATGAAATTACATATTTCATAATAGTTGTATTTTTGTGTTAGTTTAAATAATTCTTATAATCATCGCATTGAGTTCTCTCTCTATTCCGTCCGGACCTCTTACTTTTATTTTACCTATAATTAATTCTTTGCCACGTGTAAGTCCTCGCATTTGCTCTTTTTGTCTTTCAGTAAAGCTGCTTCCTGCCGATATTTCTTCAGTTCGGTTATTCATTGCATCTAATGATATGGTAGAGAAACCTGTTACTGTAAAAGGAATATTTAGAATTCCATCATCAATGGCAGCTTTCAGATTACTGGTTCCAAGAAGAATAGAACGCGCTAAATTACCTCTTTTAAACACCTTCGGGTTGTTACTGGCATCCTTATATTCAATATAAGGAGAAGGGTCAGGCAATGCTCGTATCCTGAATTCTTTCTGTGCTATCGGACGCAATGTACCGTTCATCCTTGCAGATACAGAAATAACGAATTTCTGTCCTATTTGCGAAGTAGAGGGTGTTGCAGTCCAGGTACCGCCTGACGCTGTCAATGATCCGCCTTTTACAACTGTTGCCACAACATCTTGGTGAGGAACCCCCGGAACAGATATACTGATAGGGTTTGAGTATCCGGCATAAACAACATCCATGAGCAAAGGTGCTATTGTAGCCATCGGTTCCATAACTGTAAACTCTTCGGAAAACTCACGTTTGAATGGTGTCCCGTCACGACCTACTACTTCAATGAACCCACTGAATCTATTGAGCCCTCGACTTCCTGTTGTTTCAAATAAGTCATTTTTTTCATTTGGCAACTCTTTACCATTGATAACTATACGTGGACGCTGAGTAGTATCTACCGCTGCCAATATTATTTCGGCACGATATGGTGTACCCTGCATTACAAACTTAGATTGAGGAACGACAAATGCACTTAACTGGTTTACCCTGACATCCTTCAAGTCTATATTCTTAACTAGGTCGTTGAGGACTTCGCTTTCTGCTTGTTTCATATTAACCTGCAATTCGGTTAAATAAGTTATGGCTGCAATACTTGGCATATTTTCAAAAGAGGATAGAACCCATGATTTACCTTCTTTTTTTGCCTTTCTCGATGGTTCGGTCGACAAAGTATTCCGTACGATATTTTTTTTAGCCTCGTCCGGAATCTGTGCTATCATTGTCTCTCT
This sequence comes from Prevotella sp., assembly GCA_031271965.1. Classification (GTDB taxonomy): domain Bacteria; phylum Bacteroidota; class Bacteroidia; order Bacteroidales; family Dysgonomonadaceae; genus Dysgonomonas. The sequence goes on from JAISUS010000029.1 coordinate 116,429, forward strand.
GTAGCTGTCCAATAATTTCTTTAGGTTTTCTCCTTGATATCCACCCTCCGGGGCTATCATTATATCGGTAGAAGCACTTAGATTATCTTTCGATTTTAAATTATTTACGTCAGCTTCTTTACCATCACTCTCTTTCGCTATTTCCAATTTTAGATATTCAATATAATTGAAAAGAGAATCTGTTTTGCTTCTCACATTTAGTGCCCGGCTATAAGAATCTTGTGTTTTTTCAGGATTACTCTCATATGAGGCATTGATGTCTGTATAAATTTGTTTATTACGTTCATCTGCAATCTTTATTGATTCCTGAAGATTCTCATTTACCAAATCAAAACCATCCAACACTTCTGTAGGAACATTTAAAGCTAGCATTGCAATAAAGACCAGATACATCAGATTAATCATCTTCTGCCTTGTTAATTGCCCTCTACTTAAAGCCATTTGTTATTCCTTTATTAGTTTTTAAATTATTTTCTTTCTCTTTAAAATTTTGGTTGGTTTGGGTTATTATTGGTTGTCATAGCCTGTAGTAAACGTGCATAAACGTTGTTCAGGGCTTCAATATGTTTTGTCATCTTAGCCGATTCTTCTTTAAACATATAGCTGTCTCCAATAGCACCATCATACAGATTTCTCATTCTGTTCAGGCTATCATTGATATATCTGATTGCAGACATTTGTTCTGTTATAGTATGCAGCTGTGCATTAAACACATCATTCAATCCACTTACATTTTGGTTCAATGTAGCCAGATTATCTACAAAACCATTCGTTTCGGTGATTTGGTTGTATGCTGTTAACAGCTTTTGGGAAGCTTCGTTTAAAGACTGTATCGTATTGGAAAAATCTTCCAGATTCTGCGCTGTATTGGATATGCTCTGGTTATATTCAGGTGTATTTCCGGTTTTAGCTGATACTTTCTGATCGGTATTAGATGAGACTCTATCCGGTGTTGTAGAAGCTATACCGCTCGGAACGATACTGTCAGAACTGTGAATGTTACCACCTCCGACAATTACTACCGACCCGGCAGAGCCGCCACCTTTTCCTTTTTGGTTTTTAGTCGCTTCGGTTGTATTATTTGTGTCGGAAACATCTCCATTGAGAGTGGCTCCTCCAATAATGATTCCCGACCCGGCAGAAACGGAATCCCCGGATGAATTATCGAAACCTGATATAAAAAATACCAATGCTTCGGTAATCATACCTATCATCAATATTTGATTAGCATAAGGAAGATGTATAATTTTGAACATTGCGCCTATTATAACAATAGCAGCTCCCCAGCTATAGAAAATGTTGAACAACTTTTTCCCTGAATTGCTGGATAGAAATATTTCTAAACTATTCATCTTCCCCATATAATTTTTTTTAGGTTTTAGTTAAACTTACCCTTCTCATTGAAGTTCCAGCTTCTTACGCATCTGAAACCAATGAATGAACGGCCTTTATCTTGGTATTCAACAGAACGATCTCCTGATTTTACAGTAGCATCTTTCCACGAACCTCCTTTTACTATTTTACGTTTCAATATTTTGGGATCTGCTAGTACAGCTCTGTAACTGAAGTCCGGATTAACCTCGTCGCTCATACGGTCTACAGATTCAGTGAAAGTAGTAGTCGTCCATTCAGCTACATTTCCGGCCATATCGTACAAACCAAATCTGTTAGGCAGGAATGTTGCCACAGGAGACATTAAGTCTTTCAAATCTTTCGAAGCTCTGAAATTAGCATGAGCCAAACCGTCGGTTGTATGAGTCCTGTTTGAATACCAAGGGTACGCCAATTCCGAACGTCCATTTCTGGCTGCAAACTCCCATTCAGCCTCAGTCGGTAATCTGTATCCTTCAAATCCGTCCTGATTGCATTTACCTTCTGCTCTGTATTTAGCCGTACGCCAAGCACAATAAGCATCTGCTTGCTCCCACGATACACCTACCACTGGGAAGTTTTCGTATGCTTTGTCTGTGAAATATGTATCCACATATCTTTCACTTTTAGCATTAGCAAAATCGGTCATCCATACCATGACGTCCGGATGTATATTAACAATATACGTATTCGTAAAGTCTATCGGATCACCATGTGATGTTCTGGATAATGTTTCACGAATGATATCCCCTCTCATGTTCACATAAGCTGTATCTTTAGATATAACTATAGAACGGGCATCTCCTTCTTTTAGTTTCGAGATAAATGCATAATAACTCTTGAAATCAAACCAATCGTATTTATAGTTAAGAGCTGAATTTGCCAGCCCCGATTTATCTGCTCCATAAGGATTTCCTCCCATAACACTGGCAATAGCATTGGCTTCTCTTTCTGTTGGATTTTTCCAAGGAATAGGTTTACTCCAGTTTATACGCTGTTTAATTTCTCCTGTATAGCCTTTTTCGGGTCTAACCTGCACTTTATATGTCGGATCGCCACCATACGCAGGGTCTGACAGGCGCTCTCTGATAATAGAGTCGCGTACCGAATATACGAACTCACGGTATTGTTTGTTTGTAACTTCGGCTTCATCCATCCAAAATGGGCTTACTGCAACCAGTTTCCGTGCGATTGTATCTCCCCAAAGCGGATCGATACCTGTACCTAATTCTATATTTCCTCCCGGCACAAGGACCATATTGTCGCATGCGCGTGCTATGTTGTAAGGTAATAGCAGTCGTGTTTCTATAGCCGGATCTATATATTTAGGTTCTCCAAATTTATATGTGATACCGGCAGTCAATTGAGCTATGCCGTTGTTGTTTTTGTCACCTTTTTGTCCGTCAAAAGTATCATCAATTATGACACCACGGGCTTCGCCGAAGATTTGCCAGTTTCTAGTGAAATTAAATCCTACATTTAAACCTAGGCTACCGCCCACAAATGTGCCGACAAGATTGCCTCTATGAGCGAAACGTTGGTATACACCAAGTCCTGCAAATGGATTTACTTCCCACTTGCGGTTAGGCTTATACCCGTTTATCAGGTTTAAGAAATTTATGCTTATATCTCCGTTCACACTCATATAACGTAAATGTTGCATATAATATTGTTCATTCTCCCACCATTTTGTAGGATGCCATACAGATACTCCTGTAGCATCTACAGGACTGTATTCATAATCAATTCCTTCAACCCAGCCCATATAGTCCCATGCCGGATCTTTAGTCAAATATCGGATATCGTCTCCTGTACTACCGTTCTTGCCCCATCGTGTATATGTGCCATTGAATCCATCGTTGTAACCATGCAGACTACCTCCTGATAGCTGTAACCGAAGAGTAACAATATTACTCATCCTACGGCCAACAGTAAGTGTTGGGGCAAATGTCAATCTTGATAAATATGATGTACGGTTGCCTGGTACACCATTGTCATCTTCACCTTCATAAAGTTGAGCTCCGGCTCCCAATGATATAAACCATACCGGATCTTTTAACAAATATTCATTTCGGGAAGGTACCGAATATTGCACTGAACGCTCCGTTTGTGCGTACGAAACTATTGATAGGCAGAGCAATAGTAGTGCAGTTAGTAAAGTTTTCTTGTTCATATGTTTTGTATAAGTTATATAACCCTAAATATCGAATGTGGCAAAGATAGTATTTTTTTTATAACTATTATTTATTTTTAATTTAAAAGTTAGAGGTTTAGACAGATAGGGGGTATATAAATGAAAAAAGGGTGGATACCAATGTTCCACCCTTTTTACTATTTAATATTTAGTTTGAGTCGCTCGAACCGTTTGAAATTTCAGCAGCCATACGCTGGTAGCTTCTATAGCGCCACATAGCACTCTCTTGAGCAGCTTGGTATAACTCTGCAGATTCATCAGGGTTTGATTTTTGAAGAGATGTGTAACGAACCTCATTGCCTAAGAATGCTTGGAATTTAGACCAATCCGGCTCTTTACTATCCATTATAAATGGATTCTTACCTTCTTCTTCGAGCATTGGATTATAACGCCACAAGTGCCAATAACCGCATTCTACAGCCATTTTCTCTTCATCCTGGGCATGTCCCATACCTTTTCTTAATCCGTGGCTGATACATGGAGAGTAGGCAATAACTAAAGATGGGCCTTTGTATTCTTCGGCTTCTTTAATCGCTTTCAGGCATTGTCCCTGATTAGCGCCCATTGCAACTTGAGCAACATATACGTATCCGTATGTAGCGGCAATCATACCAAGGTCTTTCTTGCGGATTTTCTTACCTGCTGCTGCAAATTTAGCAACGGCTGCAATTGGTGTCGATTTAGAGGATTGTCCTCCTGTATTTGAGTATACTTCTGTATCCAGTACAAGAATGTTCACATCTTCTCCTGAAGCTATAACATGATCCAGACCGCCAAAACCTATATCATAAGCCCATCCGTCACCACCAAAGATCCAGATAGAACGTTTGATCAGATATTGTTTCAAAGAATAAATTTCTTTACAATAATCACATTTGTCTTTTTCTACTTCAAGTAATGGAAGTAGGCTGGCTGTGATTTCTTTTGTCTTTCCGGATTCATGTTTGTTCTCAATCCATTCTTTATATAAAGCTTTGATTTCGGGAGAACATTTATCGCAATCCTGAGCCTGAGTCATCAGTTTCTCTAATCGGTCACGCATAGTCATATTTGCGATGGCAAAACCAAGACCGTATTCAGCGTTATCTTCGAATAGTGAATTTGCCCATGCCGGACCTTTACCTTCTTCGTTTTTACGATAAGGGGTGGACGGTGCCGATCCTCCGTATATAGATGTACAGCCGGTTGCGTTGGCAATCATCATGCGGTCGCCGAACAATTGAGTTACTAGTTTTATATATGGTGTTTCTCCACAACCCGAACAAGCTCCGGAGAACTCAAACAATGGCGTTGCAAACTGTGAGTTTTTCACATTCAGTTTAGTGTCTACCAAATGAGCTTTACTAGTTACGTTTTTGATCATAAAATCCCAATTGCCCTGTTCCGGGAATTGAGTGCCTATTTCAACCATTTTAAGAGCGGAATTACCTTTCTTTCCTGGGCATATATCAGCACAGTTTCCACAACCAAGACAGTCGAGAACGTCAACTTGTATGCGGAATGCCATTCCGTCGAATTGTTTTCCTTGTGCTTTCAATAATGTAACATCAGCAGGAGCGTTAGATTGTTCTGTTGCATCCAATACGAACGGACGTATAGTGGCATGAGGACAAACATATGCACACTGATTACATTGTATACAGTTTTCGGCATCCCATACAGGGACGAAAGCTGCTACCCCGCGTTTTTCGTACTCGGTAGTCCCATGATCCCAGGTTCCATCTTCGCGGCCAACGAATACTGAAACAGGAAGGTCGTACCCACGTTGTGCGTTGACCGGACGTACAACTTTTTTGATAAATTCCGGAGCGTCGTCTTCTTGTGGTTTTTCAACGACAATGTTAGCCCACTCTGCAGGAACTTCCACTTTTTCTATTTCGTCACCACGATCGACAGCTGCATAGTTTTTCTTTATTACATCTTCTCCTTTACGTCCATATGACTTAACGATGAACTTTTTCATCTGTTCTACTGCCAAATCGTAAGGTATAACGTTCGATATTTTAAAGAATGCAGATTGAAGAATTGTATTTGTGCGGCCTCCTAAACCAATTTCCGTAGCAATTTTAGTTGCATTGATTATGTAGAAATTGATATTGTTTACGGCAAGATATTTCTTAACATTGTCTGGCAGGTAATTTCCTACTTCTTCTTTGCTCCATACAGAGTTTAACAGGAATGTGCCATTTTTCTTCAAACCTTTGGTTACATCATAAAGGTGAAGATAGGCAGGAACGTGACAAGCCACAAAGTTAGGCGTGTTTACCAAATATGTAGAACGTATAGGGTTGTCACCAAATCGAAGGTGAGAGGCCGTAAATCCTCCCGACTTCTTGGAGTCGTAGGCAAAATAAGCTTGGCAATATTTGTTGGTGTTGTCACCTATGATCTTAACGGTGTTTTTATTTGCGCCTACTGTACCATCTGAACCCAAACCGTAGAATTTAGCCTCGTAATTGTTGTCTTCAACAGCTACCTCTTCTTTCATTGGTAGGGACTTGAAGGTTACATCATCCACAATACCGATAGTGAAATCGTTTTTCGGCAAACTCATTGCTAAGTTTTCATAGACAGACATAATTTGCGAAGGTGTAGTATCTTTCGATGATAGTCCATAGATACCTCCAACGATAGTCGGTGCGTCTTCTTTGCCAAAGAAACAATCTTTTACGTCCATATATAATGGTTGTCCAAGTGCTCCCGGTTCTTTTGTGCGGTCGAGTACGGCGATTCTCTTAGCTGTTTTAGGTACAGCCGAAAGGAATGCTTCTGCTTTGAACGGGCGATATAGGTGAACGGAGACAAGGCCAACTTTTTCGCCTTTTGCATTCAGGTAATCTATCGTTTCGCGGATTGCTTCTGTTACAGATCCCATTGCAATAATTACACGGTCTGCATCTTCAGCTCCGTAGTAATCAAACAGACCATACTTGCGTCCGGTAATTTTTGTTATTTCAGCAAGATATTTTTCTACAATTGCTGGTACTGCATCGTAAAATTTATTGGCTGCCTCACGCGATTGGAAGTAAATATCATCGTTTTGAGCTGTACCGCGTGTTACCGGGTTTTCGGGATTTAAAGCTCTGTTGCGGAATGCTTGTAATGCTTCCTGGTTGATTAGGGGAATCAGATCTTCCTGATTCATTTCTTCAACTTTTTGTATTTCGTGTGAAGTACGGAATCCGTCAAAAATGTTCATAAACGGAATACGTGCTTCAAGTGTTGCCAGATGGGGAACGGCAGATAAATCCATAACTTCTTGTACCGATCCGGAGAAGAACATTGCAAATCCGGTTTGGCGTGCGGCCATCACGTCCTGATGGTCTCCAAAAATAGATAGTGCCTGGGCAGCTAATGCACGGGCTGAAACGTGGAATACAGACGGAAGGAGTTCTCCCGCTATTTTATACATATTAGGTATCATCAACAAAAGCCCTTGCGAAGCTGTATATGTTGTCGTCAATGCACCTGCCTGTAACGATCCGTGAACTGTACCGGCAGCACCGGCTTCCGATTGCATTTCCTGTACTTTGAGTATTTCACCAAAAATGTTTTTGCGTCCGGCTGCTGCCCACTCATCAACATATTCTGCCATAGTTGATGATGGGGTGATAGGATAGATCGAAGCCACCTCACTGAACATATAGGATATATGTGCAGCTGCTTGATTACCATCACAAGTAATGAATTTCTTTTGTTTAGCCATACTTTCTGTAATAGTTGATTATCTTTTTAGTTTACTTATTTTTATATGCTCGATATCTTTGATTGTGGTTGTCTAGTATAGAAAACCGAAAAGCCAAAGAGGAATTATATTTTTATCGCCTGTTTTCAGATTTCCAACTGCATAAAGCAAATCTGATTTGTTTTTGCTTCTGGTCTTTTGTCCTTCAATTTTGAATTTATAAATTGTGTCATCGTATTCAACGATAAATGTTCCGCCTTTCGCTCCTTTTCTTAGCTTGCTATCGCTATGGTGTAGCTGGTTGTAAAAAAAAGTTTCGCGAAGGTCCTGATCGCTCACATCTGATTTTTTTAGAGGGAACATCAGGTTTGTATTATGCATGTATACAAGATCGGGTTTTTTAGGATATTCTTCACCTTCTTTGTATAGCATATTGATAAGTCTGGCACTACGTAAGTATTCCAGGTAATTGGTAACTGTCGCTCTGGAAATCTCACAATCGATACTCAATTGGCTGATATTCGGTTTCCCGGGAGCGGATAAAGACAAAAGATATAGTAATTTTCTTAGTTTTGGCAAATATGACATTTCTATTTGGCGGACAGATAGAACATCTATTTCCAGCATCATATTTACCGTTTTAAGTAAATTTTCCGAAAAATTCCTTTTCTCGAGGAAGAAAGGATAATAACCATGGTGAAGGTATCCCCAAAAATGCTCCAATGCGTCAATTTGGCTATAAATATCTTCTGCTATTTGGCGATGGTTACTGACTATTTCTTCCAATGTATAAGCCGGGAAATTTTTTCCAAATTGAACGTTCAGATACTCTCTGTAAGAGAACCCTCTCAGGTTGTATACTTTTACTATAGAAGACACCTCTGCATCTTCACCGAGCTTCATTACAGTTGAAGTCGTAAATACGATCTTTAATTGAGGAAGCTGTTCATAACATTCTCTTAGTTCTTTAGTCCAGTTAGGATACTTAAATACCTGATCAATGAGTAAAGTTTTTCCTCCACGTTCTACAAATTCTTTGGCAAAACTTGTTATAGACCGTATGGTAAAGTAGAACTGATTCATGTTGATGTAGAGGCAGTCTCTTTTGTCCAGGTCAAAATACTTCTTGGCATATTGCAACAAGAAGACTGTTTTGCCTACTCCCCTAGTACCCTTTATACCAATCAGGCGATGTGACCAATCTATTTGATCCATCAGCAATCTAGGCATTGTTCCTTCGAGATGCTCTACTAAATATTTGTGTGTGCGAAAAAATGACTCCACTGAATATCAATTAAACCTGACGAAGATAGTTATTTTTTGCTTTATTGCAAAGTCCAGATAGCAGTTTTAATCATTTTTTATCAAAAAAACGAGAGGGTTCTTTCAAAATAGTTTTGTATATAGACTTTGACGATGAAAATTAAAGCTTCTAATTTTAGTTTGCAGTTATTTTTTGATAGTATATCTGGAGTATTACCTACAAACTATTTATAATATTTACTATAAATTTTTTTATAAGCATCTGTCTTTTTTAGGCGTTGTATCCACGTATTAAGAGAATCTAGTAAAATAGGAGATTGTTCTCTTACCGCCCAAGCTTCTAAATGAGTGAATCCTATAAATGTAGCGTAGTCTATTTCGGGTAAACCCTTTGCTATATTTTCGGCTGTTTTCTCGTCACAAACGGCATAGTCTATTTCTTTCGAAGCTACAAGTATGGCTAGTTGTTCTGAACCATATACCTGATCTTCTTTTATATATATGGTATCGCCAATTTCGTGCGATAGATTTTGTAATCTCAGTTTAGCTGGTGATTTGGCTGATATATAGATTGTTTTTTTAGCCAAATCCAAATGACTTCTTATTGGCTCTGTGTTGTCATTAAAACTTTTCTTGCGTTGTATGAGTACCTGCCGGTTTTGTACAATTGCTTCTGTGAATTTTAAAGAATCTCGTAATAATGTTGTAACAGGTATATTACGTGCTAATACATCATATTTCCCTTTTTTCAGATCTTCTATACTTTTTTCGAGGCTGGACTCTAAGGATACTTCTATCTTTATAGGTATATATGTTTCTATTAGCTGTATGAGATCGTGATTGAATCCGGCAATAGTATCGCCCGATACAAAATATCCTATCGAATTGTAGTCGGTGACAATATGCAAAGTTCCTGATTTTTCTATTTGAGGATAGTCTTTTATTTGTTCCTTTTCTTTCTTAAGAAATAGAATCCAAATTATAAGTATAACGGTAATGACAATTGGTACTACAAGAAAATCCTTTTTTTTCATAGTGCTCTAATTATTGAAACGCCATGAGATACCTAATTTTAACCCTCGTGGATTTACCGGATAACGGTATAAAGAGAAAGATTCATTATCGCCGAATCCTTGCGCGACATTATACATCATCAGGAAGAAACGGGTATATTTAAGATGCATATTGACATATGCCGTAGCTATCGGGAAATTGCCCAGCTCCATATCTCTTTGATTGTAGAATTGCATGGTTAGAGGTTGATAGCCGGGTATGTAGTATTTGGTGTGAAAGTGGGCATCCGCCCCGAGTTGTACAGTAAGAACTTTTGCCAGCTTAGTTTCTATATAGATATTGGTATAAAAACTCAAATCGGGTAAAGGTATAGCTTTCTTATTATCAGAATATTGCCAGACAACTTGGCTGTCCCAATGAAAAATACCAAAATTAAAATTTTGGTCGAGACGCAGAGATATGACTTGAATTCCTGATGATTCCTGTTTTACTTGAGCTAGAGAATCATAATATATATAGTTTTTTATAGTCTCTATACCTCCGCTGATTTTTGTTTTGGAGAATGGTAACTCTGGAAAGCTTATTTCACCGCCTATGTATACCCGGTTTACCTGTTTAAACTCATTCTTCCAGTTCCAATATTTAGATGCAAAGTTATCTTCAAAAAAGCTTGGACTAGTTTCTTTGATATAGGCATTCGCTTTCACAGAGAAATCTTTACCTTTAAATTTTAGCATAGTAGTAAGTTCACCCTCTAGTTTAAAGTCAGAGTTTGAACTGAATTCGCCGGATGCTTTATATCGTAGATATTTTCCTTTTTCTTTAGTTAAAACCCCTCCTAAGGTTAATATATTCTCAGAATCACGCCTGTTCATGCCCGGAGTAGATATGATCGTCCTTATGTTGTCCTGAGTTACACTAATAGATGTAGGCATAGAAAACTTCCGCATGTCGTATTCAATGAAGGCTGTGAGTCCAAACTTTATCCATTTGCGAAAACCTTCGTTCATGGCTAAAGCAAATGTGTTTTTGAAGGAATAATACGACATGTAGTCATCAATATTATCGGAATAAATAGGACTGCTTATAGATTCGCCATAATATGGATATGTTCCATTTATTGTGTATAGGTTATCTATATTAGCATAAGTTGAATTGAAGCGACGTCGCTGATCAGTATAGTGTGTGGTAAGAATTACACTGGCAGGGGAAATGTAGTTCTTTTTTTGACGAAGTCCCATTGTGCTGTCGTTAATAGGATACTTTTCCATATTGTCGCCTAAGTCGTAGCGATTGGTTACGTATATATGGCGTCCACGAAGCTTATTCCATGTTTGTTGCATTCTTACTGGTATATCGAGGGATTTACCACTGAATTTTTTCTCCCTTACAACATTTCCATTCGGATTGGTAATATACAATGTGTCTGCAATTCCGCCGTTTTCAATATTTATGAAGTTATTGTTGTGGAAAAATGCATGCATCTTGTATTTGTCTCCAATATAGCTGGCATATACGTCGTAACTAACTTCCTTATTGGAAAGCGACGTATAGAAACCCCGAGAGTAGATGTAATCAAAATCGAACCCTATGTTGAGTTTTTTTCCTATGTTGGTCGAAATTTCAGCTTGAAATCTATTTTCAGCAGTTTCTCCACCTCCGGCACTCTGATATTTAATTTCCGAATAAGGTATTTTCGTATTCAGGAAATCTTTAGTTTCAGGGCTTTTTCGCCAAAGGTACATGGCATCCATAAATGTGAAACGGGATGTTTCGGGGCGTTCAAAAAATATTTTTGATTGGGCAGGAGAGCCGATATTTCCCAAATATCCCATAGCGACACTTTTTCCGTCCGCTAACATGCTTTGGTGAAAGTCTATTATAGCCGTATCACGGGGTATGAAGATGCGTTCACCTAATCTGGGCGTTATTCTCCATGCGTAAATATTAGGAATTTCAATTTTTGATGTATCTATTCTACGATTATCAGACGGTATCTTGTCTAAGACTTCTTTATTTAAGGAATCTTGAATAATTTTACCTGCTTGGGACGGTTGCCTATCCTTGTTTTGCGCAATCAAAACAGGATATACAACAAAAGATAAAAGCACAATTATTATATATTTTTTCATCGGTGCAAACTTACGCAAAAAATGAAAAAAGAGAAGTTAATGTTTCTATAAAAACCGTATGTTATATTGTTTTATTGTACCTGTTTACCAATCTTTCAGATAATTCCTTTTGTAGAAGGCAGTTCGTAATTGAAAATATCCCGTCTTTTAGCCATTTTTAAAGCTCGCGCTAAAGCTTTGAAAATACCTTCTATTTTGTGATGTTCATTTGTGCCTTCAGCTTTTATATTGAGGTTCATTTTTGCTGAATCACTTAATGATTTGAAAAAGTGCAAAAACATCTCGGTAGGCATGTCTCCTACTTTTTCCCTGTTGAATTGCGCATCCCAAACTAACCATGGGCGTCCGCCGAAGTCAAGAGCCACAGAACACAGGCAATCGTCCATTGGCAGACAATATCCATATCGTTCTATTCCCCGCTTGTCGCCTAGAGCTTTATTAATGGCTTCGCCCAATGCTATAGCTGTATCTTCTATGGTGTGATGCTCATCTACATTGAGGTCACCTTTAACCTGTATTGTAAGGTCTATGGTTGCATGTTTCCCTATTTGCTCTAGCATGTGGTCGAAAAATCCCAGTCCGGTGGATATTTCACAATTCCCTTTTCCGTCTAAATTGAGAGCAATATAAATATCTGTTTCTTTTGTCGTGCGTTTTATCTCGGCTTTACGTTCTCCGGCAAAAAGAAATTCGCTGATCGTATCCCAGTCCGTAGTTTGTAATGTGCAAGAATTTTTCAGCTCGTTTGGGATGTCGATGTTATCTTGCAAAAAGATTGCTTTGCAGCCAAGATTTTTTGCTAGTTCAACATCTGTTAATCTGTCGCCTATCACAAAAGAATGCTCCATGTCATATTCTCCTGTTATGTATTTGCCCAGCATTCCTGTCCGGGGTTTTCGTGTCGGTGCATTATCTTCAGGAAAGCTGCGGTCGATAAGTATATCATCAAAAATAATACCTTCTCCTTCCAGTATTTTCAGCATCTTATTTTGTGCAGGCCAGAAAGTATCTTCAGGGAAGGAAACCGTGCCTAATCCGTCCTGATTGGTAACCATAACAAATTCGAAATCAAGATTTTTTTGAATAAAATATAAATTTCGGATAACTTTCGGATAGAATTCAAGCTTTTCGAGACTGTCCAATTGATAATCAATAGGAGGTTCTATCACTAAAGTTCCGTCACGGTCTATAAATAATGCTCTCTTTTTCATTTATAATATGCTTTCTCTTATTTTCAATAACTCTTTATATATTATATGTCTAAAGAGCTTAATGTTTTTATCAAAGTCTTGTTTTCTTCGTCCGTTCCAACTGTTATTCGCAAGCATCCGGCACAGAGTGATACAGAGTTGCGATTGCGTACAATAACACCTTTGTCGGCAAGCTTTTTATATATTCCGTTTGCATCGCCTACTTTTACTAAAAGAAAGTTTGCATCTGTCGGATAAATTCTCTCTACAAATGGCAGCTTTGCTAATTCGTTTTTGAGATATTCTCTTCCTTTTAGAAGAATATCTATCCATTGCCTTCTGAGTTCCAGTTTTTCTACTTCTTCGCTGACAAAATTTTGAGTCAGTATATTGACGTTATATGGATATTTTACTTTGTTGAATAGATTAATGATCTCAGGGGAAGCAAAAGCCATCCCTAATCGTACAGCCGCTAATCCCCACGCTTTGGAGAATGTTTGCAGTACAACTAAGTTCGGATGTTTATCTAAATCATTGAGCCATGTTGTTTCCGAGGCAAAATCTATATAGGCTTCATCCACTATTACAATGCCATCAAAAGCATTCAGTATCTTTTCTATTTCTTTTCTGTTCAGAAGATTTCCTGTCGGATTGTTTGGAGAGCACAGAAAAATAAGTTTTGTTTTATCATCTGTCCTTTCCAATATTTTTTGTGCATCGATGTCAAAATTTTCATTAAGTAATACTTTGCGATATTCTATATCGTTTACATTGGCACATACCTGATACATCCCATAAGTAGGATCTATGGCAACAATATTATCCATACGCGGATCGCAAAAGATACGGATAACGAGGTCTATCGGTTCATCGCTGCCATTTCCCAGAAATATTTTCTCTGCTTTAATATCCTTAATTCTTGCAATCTTCTCTTTAAGCTTCCATTGCAAAGGGTCGGGGTAGCGATTGTATTTATCATTCAGGGGGTTCTCATTTGCATCCAAAAAAACAGAGGCCTCTCCTTTAAATTCGTCCCGGGCCGAAGAATATGCCTTCATATCCCATACGTTTTTGCGTACTAATTGTTGCAGATTCATTTAATTATTCCTGATATTTAAAATAATAAGGGTGTGTCAGAAGATAGAATTTTCGTCATTGCCAACAAAGCGTATGCCCCCTTTAGTTCCCCCGGAGGGGGAAAACAAGCCTCCCCTAGAACTCCCTCCCTTTCGGGGAGGGCTGGGGTGGGGCTGTATTCTGGATTGCTTCGGGCTATCGTCCTTGCAATGACGTGTGAAAGACCTTTTGGCACACCCTCATTTTGTTTTTTCCAGTTACTACAATTCGATTTTAACTCCTAAAAGTTTATAAAATTCTCTCAGTATGGCAGGGTGTCCTGGCCAAGCCGGAGAGGTCGTTAAATTACCATCCGTAATAGCTTCCGTTGCCGGAATATCCTTATAAGTGCCTCCTGCTAATGTCACTTCCGGGCCTACGGCTACGTAGCAGGTCAGAGTTTTGCCTTTTACCACATTAGCGGCAGTTAGGACTTGAATGCCATGACAAATGGCAGCAACAGGAAGATCCTTCTCAAAGAAATAACGCGTATATTCAATCACTTTTGGGTCGAGGCGGATATATTCCGGAGCCCGTCCACCGGTAATGTAAAGTCCTGCATACTCTTCAAGCTTTACACTGTCGAAACTTTTATTTAACGTGAAATTATGACCTCTTAGTTCGGCATAAGTCTGAAATCCAACAAAGTCGTGAATTGCAGTGGCTACTTGTTCCCCTGCTTTTTTACCGGGACAAACTACGTCTACATGAAATCCAACACTAATCAGAGCCTGAAAAGGAACCATCAACTCATAATCTTCTACAAAATCGCCTGCCAGCATTAATATTCTTTTACCCATGATAAAACAGATTTTAAATTTGTGAATCGGTTAATTTCTATAAATATAGAAAGATTTTTAAGAAAATCGGTGTTCGTGTCTTATTTTGGTTCGTATGTCGTTATTACGAATATGATAAGAGGTTCGTCACCCGAGTTGATTATTGAATGATAATTATTCTCACCTTGAATAGCGATTACATTTCCTTTTTTCAGATTGAACTTTCTCGTAATTTGATCCAACCCTTCACGTTCTATATATTCTCCTTCGCCATGAACAATTACATAAAGCTCCTGTTCCTTTTTGCTTCCATGTTCATGGAATCCGGCTTGGTCGCCTTTATTCGGCAGTACCATGTAGGTGCCGATGCGGTTATTGACTAATTCACCTTTTTCAAATATAGAGAGCATATAAACCACTCCGTTTCCACCATACATCGGGTCACGTTTTTCTACGTCTATAACAGTCCGCTGAGGCTTGCCGAAGGGTGTAAGGGTAATATCTATATATTTTGATACAGTTTCCAGAACTTGTTTTTTCTCGTTTTCCATTTTTAGTTAGTTTTCTCCCATTTTTCATTTTGGGAATTATACCTTTTAATATTTGGACTACCGCCTCTTCCGATTGATTTAATAGTAAAGTCCTTTCTTATTGCTTTCTCCTTTAGATAACGACCAACTTGCCGGTGAAAATTTTGGAATGTTTTACAGTGAGAAAGGCGTATAATATATTCCGTTTCTTTATTCTTTATTAATTCCATAATAAAATCATGAGAGTCAAAATTTTTATTTAACCCATCAATAATATCTTTGGCACATGTGTCTAAAAAAAATTCTATTCGATTATGTACTCCTTTCATAATTATTCAATTAAATATTTTTCCATTTCATAGTGAGGAATGCCTACTTCTTCAAATTCATCCCCAATTATTTTATAATTATATTTTTTGTAAAAGCCAACAGCCACTTTACGTGCATGCAGGGTAATCTTCTCAAAACCTTCTTTTGTAGCTACATATTCTGCAAAAGCAAGCATTGCTGTACCTAGCCCGGATTTTTGAACTGTATCATTTACTGCCATTTGGCGGAGTTTTCCTGTTTTTTTATCTAAAGGGGTGAGTATGCAGCAAGCTACGATGCTTTGAGTGCCAGATGAGCGTATAACAAGTAAGAAATCGTCTTTGTCTTTTTCCAGATCTTCTTGGGTAAAAGTCAATTCCAGAGGCTCACGCAATATTTTAGTTCGCAGGGCGAGCATCTCTTCATACTCAGGGCTTCTGTATTTTATTATTTGAGGATGCATTATTTACCGAGTAATTTCATTAATTTTTTTTCTGCCTGTTTGTCCAATTGGAAGGAGCCATCTACATTCTGTAAAGAAGTATCACTTTTTCGTATTGTTAAAGTATCATTATTCTTTATAAAGAATAATTGTTCCTCTACTATATATTTAGACGGTCCTTTTTGCGCCGTTCCAAGTAAACTCAAAATCTGGTCTATCGTATTCTTGTCTTCGACTTCAACCTTGCCAACGAACATCCTTTCATACACTATTTTATCAGAACCTTTATATCTGGCTATTTTTAAAGTTTTAGGCGAACAGCTTGCAAATAGAACTAGTATAAATAAACAAATATATTTTCCCATCTCTTACTTTTTTAATCTCAAAGTTACTGCATTTTTGTGAGCAAACAACTCTTCATTCTCTGCCATAACCTCAATAATTGGGCCAAGGTTTTGTATTCCCTCTTTGGTTATCTCCTGAAATGTAATCTTTTTGATAAAACTATCCAGATTTACTCCGCTATAAGCTGTTGCGTAACCGTTTGTGGGTAAAGTGTGATTGGTACCGGATGCATAATCGCCTGCACTTTCAGGGGTGTGATGCCCCAGAAAAACAGATCCTGTATTGATTATTTTATCAGCAATATTCATATATCCGGCAGTTTCAATAATGAGGTGCTCGGGAGCATATTGATTTGTAATATCTATTATTTCCTGTTCATCTTTCAATAGAATGAGCTTGCTGTTTTCGAGAGCCTTTCCTGCTGTTTCACGACGTGGTAATTCAGCCAATTGACGCTCTATTTCCAAAGAAACCTTTGAGATAAAAGTCTCGCTTGTCGTCGTCAATATAACTTGACTATCTGCCCCATGCTCTGCTTGTGACAGAAGATCGGCGGCAACGAAAGCTAGATTTGCTGTCTCGTCTGCTATAACCTGAACTTCCGATGGTCCTGCGGGCATATCGATAGCTACATCTTTAAGGCTTACCATTTGCTTGGCTGCCATTACATATTGATTTCCAGGCCCAAATATTTTATAGACTTTAGGTATCGACTCCGTACCATAAGCCATTGCCCCTATAGCCTGAATACCTCCTGCTTTGAATATCTTACTTACCCCTGCTTCTTTTGCTGTGTAAAGAATGGCAGGGTGTATTTTCCCTTCTTTGTTGGGTGGCGAACATAATACAATTTCTCTACACCCGGCTATTTTTGCAGGGATGGCTAGCATCAGCACAGTAGAAAATAGTGGAGCTGTTCCTCCCGGAATATATAGACCGACTTTTTCTATCGCTACGGCTTTTTGCCAACAGGTAACACCCGGAGTTGTTTCTACTTTCTTTGTTTTAAAGATTTGGCTGCGATGAAAAATTTCGATATTCTTTTTCGCTTGAAGGATGGCAGCTTTCAGTTCTTTAGAAACGAGCGTTTCGGCTTCGTCTATTTCTTCCTGAGTGACAGCAAGAGAAGATAACTTGACTTTGTCGAATTTTTCCTCATATTCCAGTACCGCTTTGTCTCTTCTATTCTTGATATCATCTAGTACAGTGCTTACTATATCATTAAGCGATGATGTGTCAAATGCGGGACGAGCCAATATTTTCGTCCACTCCGAACGTTCAGGATATTTTATTATTTGCATGATTTGCCTTTGAATTCTTTTTTCAACAAACTATATACATTAATATCTGTATAAACATTATCTACAAGCAATTCCCCGTCACGTTCTACCCCTTCGAGAAGGAAGCCTAATTTTTCGGGGATTTGTTTACTTCGATGATTGTTTACCGCAACTTTTATTTGTATCCGGTTCATATCCATTTCACTGAATGCGTATTCGATCAGCTTCAGTACAGAGTGTACCATAATACCTTTTCCTTGTGCTTGTTGAGACAACCAATAGCCGATTTCTGTTTTCCTGTTTAGTGGATCGGTATCTTTAAATCCTATCAGGCCAACAAAAGTTTCCTTGTAAGAGATTGTGAAGTGTTTGTCAACCGTTCCCAGATTAGAAATAACAAAATTTCTGGTATCGTTCTCTTCGTACGTATAGTCGACAAAAGGAAGCCATACACGCATATATTCCCTCTCGTTATTCAGGGTGTTGAATATGTCGGGAATATCCTTCTCTGACAAGGGGTTTAGTACAACATTTTCCAAGACTTGTATCATAATATCATTTTTTCGATTGGCAGAACAAGTATTCCTTCTGCGCCCAATCCTTTCAGTTTGTTGATAACTTCCCAAAAACGTTTATCTTCCACCACCGATTGTACCGAGCACCAGCCTTTAGTCGCCAATGGAGTAACGGTAGGACTGCGCATTCCGGGGAGGATATCAAATATTTCGTTTAGCTTGTCTTCCGGTGCATTCAAAAGTACGTATTTTTTACCTTCCGCATTTTGAACGGCTTCTATCCTGAATATCAATTCATCTAAAATATCTTTTTTCTCCCGGGATAAGTTTTTTGCAGCAATGAGCAAGGCTTCCGAGCGCATGACGACTTCTACTTCCTTCAGGCGATTGCTGACAAGTGTTCCTCCTGAGCTGACAATGTCAAAGATAGCGTCGGATAATCCTATACTTGGTGATATTTCTACAGACCCGGTAATAATATGTATTTCCGAATTGATATTCTGTTTTTTCAGATATTTTTTTAATATGAAAGGGTAGGAGGTGGCTATCTTTTTCCCTTCAAACCATTTTATATCCTGATAGTCTTCATCTTTTGGTATGGCTAATGATAATCGGCACTTGCTAAACCCCAGCCGTTTGACTATGTCTGCATTTTCGTTTTTTTCTACAAATTCGTTTTTTCCAACTACTCCAATGTCTGCTACGCCCGTTGCAACTGCTTGTGGAATATCGTCATCGCGCAGGAAGAGTATCTCTACCGGAAAATCCTTTGCCGGAATAAGTAGAGTCCGTTTGATGTTGTTTAACTTTATACCTGCCTCCTGAAGCAGTTCCATTGTTTCTTCAAATAACCGGCCTTTCGATTGTACTGCAATTCTTAATACCATTATATATATTCGTTTTATATTAATATAAAAAATAAGAGCCTACCATTCCGGTAAGCTCTTAACTATATATTTTGCAGACATCACATCAATATACGTTACTTACCTCTTGGTAGTAATAAAAAATGATGATGATGTACTCTATTGTTCATATAAAATTATCTTATGCAACAAAAGTATGTATTATTTGTGATAAAACAAACTTTCTGCTAAATAATTTATCTGCGGCCTCCTCCGCGTTGTTGATGATCTCTTATAAGTTTCTCATTAAACTTCTGGTCAGCGATTCTGTACCGTTCCACTTTTTCGGCAGAAAGTACCTGGCTGAATTTTTTATAATATTCAACCTGCAATTGGGTTGACCTTTGTTCTGATTCTAAATTTAGCTGAGTGATCCTTTTATAGTCGGTATCGGTTTTATTTTCCTTACGTTTCAATTCTCTGGTTTCTCTTCTTGCTTCTCTGTTTACTTCAAATTTCTTTTGCATAAACTCTGCTTCCAAGGGGAGGAATGCTTTAGCTTCGGCATCGGTCAAATCTAATTCCTTTTTAAGAAATTCTGCTTTTTCCTTTTTTATAGCTTCTATATCAAAGCCTCTTCTGCCATCCTGTGCATTTATAGAAAATGAGAAGCAAAACACTAAAAATAATAATAAAATACTCTTTGCTTTCATATGCTTATTTAAAATATGTCTGTATGTTGATTTACAATTACTTATTCTTTGTTTCTGATTTTTTACGTTTTTATGGCTGGGCATAATCTAGATAGATACATATGCCTGAAGTGTGGATTATTTTGGTTTCCACTTGTTATATTATACAAGCGATCCATTTGCTATTTAACCCAACTGGCAAATTAAAGATGTTTAATAACTATATACCATCTCTTTGTATTGTGACTTTACCACTTCGTCTTCTAAAAAGAGGAAATAATCATCTTCAAGAGAAGACGAAAGATTCGGAGATATGGTCACATTGGGATCAGCATTGCTGCTTTTCTCCAAAACACCTGTAGTAAGGAGTACACCACAGAATATAGCAGCAGCTGCAGTCCAAGGCAATACTTTCTTCCATAATGGAATTATCCTGGCTTTATTTTCTTTGGCCGGAAGACTTTCCATTATTTCACGATTAAAATTCTCGAAATAGTTTTCGGGAACTTTAAACGGATTCTTTGTTTTATCAAAATTATCCAACATGATTACTTTATACTTAAAAACTCTATCTGTAATAATAGACTATAATTAGTTCAAAAGGTTTAATGCTCCGCTGATAAAAAATCTTCAATTTTTTTTACCGCATGGTGATATGACGCTTTTAGCGCGCCAACAGAGGTGTCCAGAATCTCAGACATGTCCTCGTATTTCATTTCGTCGAAGTATTTCAGGTTAAATACAATTCGTTGTTTCTCGGGCAATGTAAGTATTGCTTTTTGCAATATTAGTTGGGCTTCATCCCCGTCAAAATACTCGTCTCCTTCAAGTTTCGATAATAAGAAAGAGTCGGCGTCATCTACCGAAATATTGTTTTGTGCCCGTTGTTTATTCAAAAATGTAATAGCCTCATTTACCGCAATCCTGTATAGCCATGTCGAAAGTTTAGAATCTCCTCTGAAGTTATCTATACTGGTCCACACTTTAATAAATGTATTCTGAAGAATATCATTGGCATCGTCGTGGCTCAATACGATTTTTCGTATCTGCCAATATAGAGGCTCGCTGTATTCTTTTACCAACTCAGAAAATGCAGATTGCTGAGTTTCTGCGTTCTGCACCCTTTTTATAAGATTGCTCTCAGTCTCTTGTGACATTATATTTAAGCGTCGTATTTTCTATAAATCAGAATCATCACCCAACTCTTCGTCATCCTCTTCCATCTGGCTTTGCCCATGTTCGAACCACTCAATGAAATTGTCTACTTGAGTTTTGTTTTTGTCCCACCATGAAAGCGATTCCGGGAAATAGGTAACACTAACATATTTACAATATGTATCGAAGTGTCCTGAGCCTAATATCTCTTCATAGGTAGGCACGAAGAAATACCAAAGCAGCCCACTCTGTGTATCGTTTTGTAGTTGAGCCAAAGAGAAAAATATCAATTTAGAGGCTTCTACAAAGAAGTTGTATTGGTCTTTACCGTTGTATTTTGCCTTTATCCTCTGTATTTCCTTATAAATAGCCTGACGGTCTACCCCTTCTTCCATAGAAATGTTCCCGGAGCCTGTTTCTGGTTTTGCATTCAGAATATCCAACATTTCACTGAATGCATCCTTTGAACGTTCAGTGTTTGGTTCTAATAGAAGGAAAAAATGGAAAGAGTAAAAGCTTTGAAGCCATCGTCCCATGTCGTTCAATGCATAGCCATATAACAAGAATGCGCTGGCGTGTGTAGCATCTATCTCAATGGCTTTGCGTAAATGCAATACAGCCATCGGATTGTTTTTATTGTTGAAATAGCATAGTCCTAAATTAAAGTGGAGTAGATATTCATCTCCGCACCGCGATACGGCTTCATTCAGTGTTTTAATGGCATCGTCCATTTTATTCATATTAGCCAAAGCCGTACCTTTCACTATATAAGCATCCATCAGCAAGGGCTGAAAGCCTGCGGTTATTACTTTTGAACTTAGATTTAATGCTTTGCTGTAATCTTTTAACTGGAGATAGGAAAGCGACATCTCGTAGATGGCAGACATAGAGCTTGGGTTTTCGGCCAATGCTTTTTCGTAGAATTCTATTGCCTCTTTATACTGCCCTTTATCATGGAGGCTGACTCCTTGTCTTATCAGTTTCTCTGTCGATGTTTGAGCACTGATATTGATAAAAGAGCCGGATAATATTAATAGTATAATGAGGATATATTTCATGTTAAAAATCTATTTAGGTTACAAAAATAAGAAAAACCTTTAAAAAGAAACCTTCTCTTGGAATTCTTAGACATTTTTAAAAGATGGAAGTTTAATGATTCTTCATTTTAATTGCTTTTTTTGAGGTGTTTGTTATCAATATTATTGAACAGTATATAAATTAAATTGTTAGACATTACAGTTCAACTGAATGTTTTTTTATTACATTTGCTTTCATACCCTAATAATACTAGCGTCTAAAACTAAAAAATGAATAAAATAGAAAAGCTATGACAAAAATCCAGGTTTTTGATATAGAGATGATTCGTAAGTTCTATGAGTCTTATCCTTCAAAAGTTAAAGAGACCAGAAATGCCTTGAAGAGACCCTTGACTTTGAGTGAAAAAATACTTTATGCTCACTTATCAATAGGAGAGCCAGTTGAAGACTATGTCCGTGTCAAAGATTATGTAAATTTTTCACCCGATAGGGTTGCCATGCAGGATGCTACAGCTCAAATGGCGTTATTACAATTGATGAATTCCGGACGGACAAAAGTTGCAGTGCCGTCTACAGTACATTGTGACCACCTCATTCAGGCTTTCAAATCGGCTAAAGAGGATTTGAATACTGCAGAAATAACCAATAAAGAAGTTTATGATTTCCTCAGTGCCGTGTCAGACAAATTCGGTATTGGTTTCTGGAAGCCGGGCGCGGGAATTATTCATCAGGTAGTGCTCGAAAACTATGCTTTTCCCGGAGGAATGATGATAGGTACTGACTCGCACACACCAAATGCCGGAGGATTAGGTATGGTTGCTATCGGGGTAGGTGGTGCAGATGCTGTTGATGTGATGGCTGGTATGCCGTGGGAGTTGAAAATGCCGAAGCTTATTGGAGTAAAGCTAATGGGCAAACTTTCGGGTTGGACATCACCAAAAGATGTGATTCTGAAATTGGCAGGCATACTTACTGTAAAAGGTGGAACGAATGCTATTATTGAATATTTTGGAGAAGGGACGGCATCGTTATCTGCTACAGGAAAAGGAACTATTTGTAATATGGGGGCAGAGGTCGGTGCAACAACTTCAATATTTCCATATGATAAAAAAACATCAGACTATCTGAAAGCTACGGGCAGAGCGGAGATTGCTGAATTGGCAGATCGATTAGCTGATTATCTCATTCCTGATGCAGAGGTGATAAACGAGCCAAATAAATACTTTGATGAAGTAATTGAAATAAATTTATCTACTCTCGAACCATATGTGAACGGTCCGTTTACACCGGATGCTGCGCATCCTATTTCTGAATTTGCCAGAGTGGTAAAAGAAAAAGGGTACCCGCAAGCAATGGAAGTTGGGCTGATTGGTTCGTGCACGAACTCTTCTTATGAAGACCTCTCACGTGCAGTGTCTATCGTGAAAGATGCTCAGAGTAAAAATATTAAAGTAAAATCTCAGTTTATTATCAACCCGGGGTCGGAACAAGTTCGTTATACGGCAGAACGGGACGGTATATTACCTGCTTTCGAAGAGGCAGGTGCTACCATTATGGCTAATGCCTGTGGCCCTTGTATCGGACAATGGAAGAGAGAATTGGACGATCCGGAACGCCCGAATTCTATTGTGACTTCTTTCAACCGGAATTTTGCGAAACGAAATGACGGGAATCCGAATACTCATGCCTTTGTAACATCTCCGGAGATTGTTGCTGCATTGAGTATTGCGGGAGATTTGTGCTTTAATCCGATGACGGATACTTTGCTGAACGAAAATGGTGAGAAGGTTAAGTTGCAAGAGCCTCAGGGATACGAATTACCTCCTAAAGGTTATGCGATGGAAGATTCTGGGTATTTAGCGCCGGCCGAAGATAGTTCGCAGATAGTTGTGAAAATAGCTCCTGATTCTCAGCGTTTGCAAGAATTATATCCTTTCCCTGTATGGAATGGTAAAGATATAGTAGAGCAACCTTTGTTGATAAAGGTAAAAGGCAAATGTACTACCGATCATATATCAATGGCAGGGCCATGGTTGCGTTTCCGTGGACATTTGGACAATATATCGGATAATATGTTGATCGGGGCGGTTAATGCTTTCAATGATAAAACAAATGCGGTGTTGGATGCCGAAACAGGAGAATATATTGCTGTACCTAAACTAGCGAGGAAATTCAAAGCCGAAGGTTTAGGGTCCGTTGTAATTGCCGAAGAAAATTACGGAGAAGGTTCTTCTCGTGAGCATGCGGCGATGGAGCCCCGTTTTCTGAATGTGAAAGCTATTTTAGTAAAATCTTTTGCCCGTATCCACGAAACAAACCTGAAAAAGCAAGGGATGCTGGCTCTTACATTTATAAATAAAGAGGACTATAATAAGATAAGGGAGGATGATAGGGTTAGCATTATTGGCTTAACCGATTTCAAACCCGGAAAAAATCTTATTGCAGAACTCTCTCATAAAGATGGAACTAAAGACTCATTTGAAGTAGCTCACACATATAACGAGACCCAAATAGAGTGGTTCAAAGCAGGGAGTGCTCTGAATTATATGAAGGGAAAATAACTAGCTTATGCACGATGTGATATTAGAGTCTATAAGAGAGGGCGATTTTGAGGAGTTATGTTCTCTCTTTCTTGAATTTGCAACTTTCGAAAAGTTACCGGAGCGAATGATTAATACTGTGGAGAAGATGAAATCTGAAAAAGAATATTTTCAGGGTTTTGTCGCTCGTGGAGGCGGTAAAAAAATCATAGGCTACGTTACATTCTTCCACGCTTATTATACATGGACAGGTAAGTCTCTTTATATGGATGATCTTTATGTCAGAGAAGAGTTCAGAGGGAAAGGGATAGGTTCGGAACTCGTCAAAGAAGTCATCTCTTATGCTAAAAAATCAGGATGTAATGGTCTGCGTTGGCAGGTATCTAACTGGAATACGCATGCCATAAATTTTTATGAAAATCTGGGTGCAAAAATTAATAAAATTGAAATGAATTGTGATCTGATATTCGATAAATAACTAAAAATATATACTATGGATAGATTAAATAATAATGAAATAGTAAGACAAATATCTAGTACGGTAAGTAGTACATGTAATATAGGGGATGACCTTTTTCAAAAATTTAGCGTAAAACGAGGTTTACGTAATGAAGATCACACAGGAGTGGTAGTGGGGTTGACTAAAGTAGGCGATGTTGTCGGCTATGATCGTAATGCTGAAGGCGATACATATCCCATTCCGGGAAAACTGATGTATCGTGGAATTAGCCTTGAAGATATAGTGAAAGGTGCCCAGAAAGAGGATCGTTTGGGATTTGAAGAGGTTGTTTATCTTATCCTTTCGGGAAACCTTCCTAATAAAAAGGAACTGGCCGATTTTACAAGCTTGTTGAGTAAAACAATGGATCTGAATTCAAAGATCGTAATGCACATCCTTGATCTTGTGGGTAGCGATATTATGAATTATCTATCGCGTTGCGTTCTTGAATTGTATACGTTCGACGAAAATCCTGACGATATATCCCCCGAAAATCTCATAAAGCAATCGCTCAATTTGGTTGCCACATTCCCTACTATTGTCGCTTATGCTCACAATGCTTTAAGGCACAGTAAAGGGCAGTCATTGCATATCCGTCATCCTCAGCCGAATGTTTCATTGGCTGAAAACTTCTTGTATATGATGAAGGGGCATAACTATACACCATTGGATGTGAAAATCCTCGATTTAGCGATGATGGTACATGCCGACCATGGTGGTGGTAATAATTCTACATTTACCGTTCGTGTAACAAGTTCGGCCGGAACAGACACATATTCTGCTATTGCTGCAGGTATCGGTTCTCTGAAAGGACCTTTGCATGGCGGAGCTAACCTGAAAGTGGGCGATATGTTGAAGCATATTAAGAAGAACGTAAAAGATTGGACAAATGTAGAAGAGGTAGATGCCTATGTTGTGAAAATTCTTAATAAGAAGGCATATGACAAGACGGGTTTATTTTATGGTATAGGGCATGCTATTTATACAATATCCGATCCTCGTACAGTTTTATTGAAAGAAATGGCCCGTGATTTGGCCATAGAAAAAGGGCGTGAAGATGAGTTTAATTTTATGAGCCTGCTGGAAGAACGTGCCATCTATAATTTTATGGAAATGAAGGGTAAAAATGTCAAGAAGCAGGTTTGTGCCAATGTCGATTTTTATTCCGGATTTGTCTACGATATGATTGGTTTGCCACAAGAAATCTATACGCCTTTGTTTGCTATGGCTCGCATAGTTGGCTGGTGTGCGCATCGTATAGAGGAGCTGAATTTTAAGCAGAAACGGATTATTCGTCCTGCATATAAAAATGCAGGAGAGATCAAGGAGTATATACCGCTTACTAAAAGAAAGAAATAAACGATGAAGCAATTTGTTCTTGCTGTTGCAGGCATATACGGCATGCTTTCCGTTGTGCTCGGAGCATTTGGTGCACATGCATTCAAAAAAATATTGTCAGCTGATAAGCTGGCCGACTTTGAGACAGGAGTCCGGTATCAAATGTATCATGCAATTGTATTGTTGGTTATAGGTTTTGCTTTGTCGTTCTCAACATCGACGGAGCGGTGGGCGGCTATCTGCTTAATGGTTGGCGTGTTTCTGTTTTCTTTCAGTATTTATTTCTTGGCATTTGCAGAATATTGGAATGTAAATTTAAAGTTTTTAGGGCCGGTAACACCTTTTGGAGGACTGTTTCTGATTTTGGGATGGTTACTGTTAATTGTGTTTTTTGTTAAAAGTAAATTATTTTAAGAATAATTGTAACTAAATGGGGTTTTGTGCGTCATATCTATAAAGTGGTAATCAAAAATTATAGAAATGAAATCAGTTTTATACACAATCAGTATTGCTTTAATAGCTTTGGTTTTAAATTCATGTTCATTCAACTCGGTAAGAGGTAGTGGAACATTAGTGAGTAACGAGGTTAATGTCCCTGATTTTAAAGGAATCGACTTTGGAGGTGGTGCTACCCTGGTCTATGAGCAAAAGCCGGGAACTCCATATTTGCGAATAGAAACCGATGATAATATATACCCATTGCTGAGGGTTGAGGTAAAAGACGGTACTTTGCATATAGGTAGTTCAGAGAATATAAGTCCTACAAAATTTAATATTTACACGAACTCTTCCACGTTGGAATATTTGGGAGTGAGTGGTTCTATCAAAGCTACATTGAAAGGAAAGCTGGAGACTTCCATTTTGGATATATACATATCCGGTAGTGGTAACATTACAGCTGAAGACCTCATTTGTGGAACATTGCGAACAAAGGTTTCCGGTTCGGGTGACTTTTTTGTGGTAGGAAAAGCATCGAGTGTAGATAGTCATATTTCCGGAAGCGGAAAGGTTGTGGCTACAGAGCTTGTGGCTGATACGGTTTCATGCTCGGTTTCGGGTAGCGGGGATTTCTTTGTGACTGCTCAAAAATATCTTAATGTAAGGATCTCCGGAAGTGGGAGCGTGAAGTATAAAGGTAATCCGCAAATAGACCAATCTATATCTGGTTCCGGAAAAATATCAAGATTGGAGTAAGAGATCTTTAATGTAGACAAAATACAGATAAACAAGAAGAGCACCTCGATTTTCGAGGTGCTCTTCTTGTTTGAATAAACTTACTGTCCTATTTGAGTTTTAATGTAATCGTTGGCATCGTCTTCGCAAAGAAAATATAATAGTCCTTTAAACTCAAATGGGAAAGAAATCTTGCCTATAGGTAGGTGGAACCGCTTCTTTTCGCATTCGATGGAAAAATTTTCATGAGTCGTCGTAGTGAAATTATATATTTCATCAGGGCTGCTGATTCTAAATACCTTAATGGATAACTTCCGGGGATCAACTCTATACAAGATATCCCCTGCTTTTAATTTTAAAGCATCTTTTATTCTCATGATAACCTGTTTTTTTAGATGGGACAATAATACCATACAAATAATAAAGGATTAAACGCTGTCAATTGTTCACATATATTGTTGCGTTAACGTTAAATTAACAATGAAGCGAGAGATACTTTCCCGCCGGAATAGTGCTTACATGAAATGTTTCCTGTTGCGAAAACGATCATTTAGAAGCTTATTTTATATTCCTGTGAACTATTTGATACTATGCGTATAGTTGAGGTTTTTTTACCTTATTAATTTCGTTGTCTTATTATTTAGTAGTACCTTTGCGGCGAACTAAATAATAACTTTTTATTCAGATAAAATCATGGATATTTCACACATTGAACATTTGGGTATTGCTGTAAAAAGCATTGAGGAACAGCTACCTTATTATGAAGGCGTGTTGGGTCTTAAATGCTATAGCATCGAGGTTGTAGAAGACCAAAAAGTGAAGACTGCTTTTTTTAAAGTAGGACAAACTAAAATAGAGCTTCTTGAGCCAACAAGTCCTGACAGTACAATTGCTAAATTTATCGAGAAAAGAGGAGAAGGCATTCATCATATCGCATGGTGTGTTCAAGACGGTGTCGCAAATGCATTGGCTGAAGTCGAAGCGAAAGGCGTACAGTTAATCGATAAAGCACCTCGCCGTGGAGCAGAAGGTCTTGATATAGCATTCCTTCATCCGAAATCAACTGGTAGTGTTCTTACCGAATTTTGTGAAACTCCTAAAAAATAAAGGAGATGGCTTTGTTTACATTACGTAGCAGAGTCATTTTTATGTAAAGACTTTAATTTTAATTTAGAATTTAAAATATAAAAACATGAGCCAACTTGAAAAAGTAAAAGAGCTGATAGAACTTCGGGCCAAAGCACGTCTTGGTGGAGGTGAAAAAAGAATAGAAGCTCAGCATGCAAAAGGCAAATACACTGCACGCGAACGTATTGCTATCCTTCTTGATGAAGGTAGTTTCGAGGAATTCGACATGTTTGTGGAACACCGTAGTACAAACTTCGGAATGGATAAACAAAAATTCCTGGGTGATGGTGTTGTTACAGGTTGTGGAACTATCGAAGGTCGTTTAGTTTACGTATTTGCTCAGGACTTTACTGTAATTGGAGGGTCATTGTCCGAAACTATGGCTTTGAAAATATGCAAAGTAATGGATATGGCAATGAAGGTAGGTGCTCCTGTAATCGGTATTAATGATTCAGGTGGCGCGCGTATTCAGGAAGGTGTAAATGCTTTGGCCGGTTATGCTGAAATTTTCCAGCGCAATATTCTTGCTTCAGGTGTCGTTCCTCAGATCTCAGGCATTTTTGGTCCATGTGCCGGTGGTGCGGTTTATTCGCCTGCTCTGACTGACTTTACTTTGATGACAGAAGGTACTTCTTATATGTTCCTTACAGGTCCTAAGGTTGTAAAAACTGTAACAGGTGAAGATGTTACACAAGAAGAACTTGGGGGAGCAAGCGTTCATACTACCAAATCAGGTGTAGCTCATTTTTCTGTTTCTAACGAAGATGAGGGTTTGTCTCTTATTCGTCAGCTTTACGGTTTTCTTCCTCAGAATAATATGGAAGAAGCTCCTCGCAAGGACTGTACAGACCCAATTGCCAGAATGGAGGATTCGTTGAACGAAATAATACCTGACAATCCGAATAAACCATATGACATGTTCGAAGTGATAGGTGCTGTTGTAGACAATGGGGAATTCCTTGAAGTACATGGCAATTATGCTAAAAA
The DNA here is from genome assembly GCA_031271965.1 of Prevotella sp. GTDB lineage: Bacteria > Bacteroidota > Bacteroidia > Bacteroidales > Dysgonomonadaceae > Dysgonomonas. The sequence continues at coordinate 145,988 of JAISUS010000029.1, forward strand.
TATTATTGTAGGATTTGCCCGTATGAACGGTCAATCTGTTGGTGTGGTTGCAAATCAACCTAAATATCTTGCCGGAGTATTGGATATCAATGCTTCACGTAAGGCTGCGCGTTTCGTTCGATTCTGTGATGCATTCAATATTCCGTTGGTGACATTGGTTGACGTTCCTGGATTCCTTCCCGGTACAGGCCAAGAGTATGGTGGCGTAATTACTCACGGTGCAAAACTTCTATATGCATATGGAGAAGCTACAGTGCCTAAAGTGACTGTAACACTTCGTAAATCTTATGGAGGTTCTCATATTGTGATGAGTTGTAAACAACTTCGCGGAGACATTAACTATGCATGGCCTACAGCTGAAATTGCGGTTATGGGTGCAGATGGTGCTGCCGAAGTCCTTTATGCAAAAGAAATTAAAGATTCGGCTAATCCTGCTGAGGCTCTTGCTGCTAAGAAGGAAGAATACAACAAGTTGTTCTGTAATCCTTTCAATGCTGCCCGCTATGGATATATTGATGATGTTATCGAGCCACGTAATACTCGTTTCCGTGTAATCCGTGCTTTGGAACAATTGAGAACTAAAAAGCAAATTAATCCTGCTAAGAAGCACGATAACTTGCCTCTATAATCCCTCTAAAATTTAAAAAGATGAGTGATCAAAATATACCGACAGATGTATTAGCCGCTATTGCGATGGCTATATACGATATGCAGGATCAACACGATGTGGAGAGCAATGTTTTGACTATTAAACATGTATCGAAAGATTATTTGCCTTGGGCCGACAAAGGAAATGTTATGCTTCAAATGCCAATAAGAAAATAAAATCTGAAAAATTATTATGAAACAATTCATATATAGAATTAACGGTCAAGAATACGTAGTTGCCGTAAATAAAATGGATAACTCTCTTGCTGAAGTAGCTGTAAATGGAGCTAACTACAAAGTAGAGTTGGTAAATAACGAGGAAGTTACCCTTGTTTCCCGCCCGACGGTGAAATCTCCTGTAGCTGCAACTGCAGCCCCCGCACCTAAAGCAACAGCTTCGGCTCCTGCAACCAAACCAGCAGGCGGTGGAGGTGCAGGTAGTGTGAAATCTCCGCTTCCCGGTATCATTATCGATGTATTGGTAAATGTTGGTGACGAAGTGAAAAAAGGACAGACTGTCGTAATGCTTGAAGCAATGAAAATGGAAAATGCTATACAAGCTCCTCAGGATGGAAAAGTCACAGAAGTTTGTGTAAATAAAGGTGATTCTGTGCTGGAAGGTGTTGTCCTTGTGTCTATAGGATAAATCTCTTATTAAGATAAATAATAAACGCTGTATGAGTAACCATGCAGCGTTTATGTTTTGATAAAAATGATTAAATAGTTATCTTAGAAGCCATTTTATTCCTAAATACACATGAAAACAAATTTAAAGGTCATTTTATTACTATTTTTTGTTGTCTCTTTATTTTCTCTTGCGCAGAATAATCCGATAAAACCATATGGTGCTTTACCTACAAAAGATCAGGTGGAATGGCAACAATTGGAGTATTATATGTTTATCCATTTCGGACCCAATACATTTACCAATGTAGAGTGGGGTAACGGAAAAGAAAATCCAAAAGTTTTTAATCCCTCTGATCTTGATTGTCGCCAGTGGGCAGCGACAGCTAAGGCAGCGGGGATGAAAGGTATTATTATAACAGCGAAACATCACGATGGATTTTGTCTGTGGCCTAGCAAATACAGTACGCATACTGTACGTGAAAGTCCATGGAAAGATGGGAAAGGAGATGTTTTGAGAGAACTATCCGATGCTTGCCGGGAATATGACTTAAAATTTGGAGTCTATTTATCTCCGTGGGATCAGAATCACCCGGCTTATGGAACTCCTCAATATAATGAAATCTTTTCGAATACGTTGGATGAAGTTTTGTCCTCATACGGAGAAGTTTTCGAGCAATGGTTCGATGGTGCTAATGGCGAAGGGCATGAAGGAAAGAAGCAAGTTTACGATTGGGATATGTTTCACAAAACAGTGTATCGGAATCAACCACATGCAGTTATATTCAGTGATATAGGTCCGGGTTGCCGTTGGATGGGAAATGAACGGGGTGTAGCAGGAAAAACAAACTGGTCTACATTAAATATAACCGGATTTGGACCCGGCCGGGATGCACCGGCATCAGAGATATTGAATACCGGACAACAGGGTGGTGAAGCATGGGTTCCTGCCGAAACAGATGTTTCTATCCGTCCGGGATGGTTTTATAGTCCTGATACCGATGATAAGGTAAAATCGGTAGAAAAGCTAATGGATATATATTATACATCAGTAGGACGTAATTCCAATCTTTTGTTAAATGTTCCTCCCGATCGTCGGGGGCGTATTCATGCAACGGACTCTGTTCGTCTGATGGAGTTCCGCAGGGCAAGAGAAGAGGCTTTTGCCGATAATTTGGCGATAAAGGCTTCATTAAAAGTTAGTAGCACCAGAAAAGATACAACAACTACTTGGAATAAATCCGAAGCATACAATATACTTGACGATAGCTATAATACATATTGGACACCTAATGAGAATGAATTAAATCCTTCGATTGAAATTGATCTGAAGAAGATTCAGACTTTCAATAGATTGCTTTTGCAGGAATATATCCCGTTAGGACAACGAGTTAAATCATTTACTGTTAAATATTGGGATGCAAAGAAAAAGACTTGGGTAAATTTGGCTGAGGAAACAACAATTGGATACAAGCGTATATTACGTTTTCCTTCTGTTGCTACCCAAAAATTAAAAATTGAGTTTAATACATTGGCTTGTCCGGTTATAAGTACAGTCGCTGTGTATGATGCTCCGGAGCTTTCTGTGGCAGAGAAAGTTGTAGATGACAAGGATAGAATTGATGTAAAGAATTGGAAGCTGCTGTCGCCACAATCATTAGAATCTTCTATTGTAAATGAAAATGATAATCGTTATTTAAAGATTGACAAAGCGACCTCTCTTATTGTCGATTTGGGCAAAGCTTTTAAATTTAGTGGATTCTCCTATACTCCTGTTGCTAAGGAACAATCTTCGAATATCTTGAAATATAATTTCTATATAAGTCCAGATGGTACTAAATGGATCAAGATCAAGGATAATCAGATATTTAACAATGTGGCAAATAATCCTATAAAACAACGCGTTAAATTGACAGAAAATGTAGAAGCACGCTACATAAAATTAGAAGTTTTAGAAACTGCCGATTTTGGAAATCATTATTTTGTAGCAGGGCTTGATATATATAAATAACGATACAGATTGAAGTAAAAAAGGAATTTGCTTATCTTTACAAGCAGAAAATAAAGCGGAAAATGAAAAAAACAGTATGCTTGGTTGTACTTATCTCTCTTTTTTTTACTGCTTGTAGTAGTGATAATGAGGAAGATTATATTTACAAAGTTCGTTATAGAGACCTTTCCAGTCTTTCTATATATGCAGGGTCAGCAGAAGGGCCGGTAAACGTTCAATACAATAATCTGAAAAGGACAGAATTGGCGCGACGTTATTTTAAAGGGTTGTATAATCATCTGTTACACGATTCGCTTAGTATTCAGTTTAACGGAGACTTGATAACATATGAATATCCAAGATTGAGAACCACATGGAAGATTGTTTCTAAATATACTTACCGGAATGATTCTCTTTACGCTATAAAAACTGACGGAGATTATTTATTCGCGGCTTTAGGTCGTAATCGTGATAGTCTATACCGCCAATTAAGTTTGGTTATGTATCCATATATGGCTGCACCAAACGTTTATAGAGATACTGTAGTTATATCCGGTAAGCCATTCGATTATAAAAAGGATATGGCTTCCTTGCCTTTGACTAAATACACTTCATTGGATGATTTAAAAACAGTTGGAGATACTATCGTTTGGTGTAATGTAAAATATCTATTTCAATGATGTATAGAATAAATCTTTTTAGAAATATATTATTATTGGGACTTACTTTGGTATTCTTTTATGCCTGTGGAAACGATGATGACACAAATTCATTGCGGTATAGGAATTCAAAGTATGTTAAGTTTGAGGTGTATGCAGGTTCTGAAGAAGGGGGTGCCCTAATTGAGAAGAAAGTAGATTCGGTAAAATATTTTAATGCTATAATGGAATCTTTTACAGATGCAATGATATCATTTGATGCAGATCGTATTTTGGTTGGACAGGTGAGTATTTCGGAAAGTAGTCCTTATAAATTTGATAATGGATTGTTATATATTTATAATGACGGGCTTTGGCAATATTTTGGCTATGGAAATACAGGGAATGTTACTATTCGGCAACATTATGCGGCATATAAGCAAAATGGAGGTATAATACAACGCTTCCGGGGACCATCTAAGGAGGCCTATACAATGGAAGAAGCTATAAAAAATACACCATTTGCCGCATTGTCTGGTATGGTAAATAAGGCTGATACATTGATAGTTTGTACTCGGGATTCGTATTTTAAATAAAAAGAAAAAATGTTATAATGATAAAGGTTTGCTCAAGGCAAACCTTTATCATTATAAGTTCGTATTCTTTCAATTTTCTTTTATTATTTTTCCCGATCCAGACATAGATGTATTAACTGTAGCCGATCCTTTATATCTAATATTTCCTCTACCTGCTACAGCCAGATCCAGAGTTTTATTAGCAGATATGGCAAGGTTTCCGCTTCCGGCAACTCTGCCCTTTCCATCAGCTACCTGTAATGCTGTTGTATTTATATCTCCACTCCCTGCAACAGTAGCATTAAGATTTTCAACTTTTCCTCCCAACTTTATATTACCACTACCTGCGACTTTGGCAGATACGGACTTGCTGTAGAGATGGTCGGCATGTATATTTCCGCTCCCGGCAACGGTTAATTCAAAGTTATCAATATTTATATTCCCCTTCATCTGTATATTTCCCGAACCGCTTATTTTTATCCAATTCAGAGAAGGCGAGTTTGTGTATACTATTAGTTTGGTTGGTTTGTATGACCCTTTCTCTTTAATACAAACAGTCAATGCATTATTCTTCACTTCCACTTTTAATAATGGCAGAATATTTTCGTCCGTTTCTATCCTCAAATAAGGTGCGCCGGTTTTTTGCTCATATACATAGGTAGCCGAACCTAAAGCATTAATTGCCGTATATTCGGATATTTGAAACGTTTTGTTTACAATATTTCCATTTCCTTTCACTGTAGTCCATTGGGCTGAAGTAGGTTCGGATACTAAAAACAATGCTATAAAGCTAAATAAAAAAAATAAATTTCTCATAATATCACTTTTAATTGTTACTCTAATTATTAAGACGGATTATAAATCGATGTGTTACATAAATAAAGACAACCTTTTCTGTTTAAAGTATAATCCGAAAAAAAACGTACCTTTGCACAAATTTACAGATTAGGATTATTTTTTTATGGGAAATTTAGTAGCTATAGTAGGCCGTCCGAATGTAGGAAAGTCGACGTTGTTTAACCGTCTGACTGAAAGCCGTCAGGCTATCGTTGACGAAACATCGGGCACAACACGCGACCGCCAGTATGGAAAAGTAGAGTGGGGGAAGCAGGAATTTTCCCTTGTAGATACCGGAGGATGGGTTGTTAATTCAGACGATATATTCGAAAGTGAGATAAATAAGCAAGTTTCAATAGCCATTGAGGAGGCTGATGTTATCCTTTTTTTGGTAGATGTGACCAATGGACTTACCGATTTGGATTCATCCGTAGCCAATATGTTGCGTCGGTCTAAGAAACCGATAATTCTTGTGTCTAATAAGGCTGATAATTTTGTACAACATGCCGAATCTGCCGAGTTTTATGCACTGGGATTGGGAGACCCTATTAATATTTCGGCAATAAACGGTTCAGGAACAGGCGATTTGTTGGATCTTATATTGACTAAATTCACTAAGAAAAGTGAAGATGAACCATTAGAGGAAATACCGCGTATTGCTATCGTAGGGCGTCCCAACGCAGGTAAATCATCTTTCGTAAATGCACTTATTGGTGAGGAACGAAATATCGTGACTAATATTGCAGGAACAACCCGCGACTCTATTTATACTCGGTTCGATAAGTTTGGGATGGATTTCTATCTTGTCGATACTGCCGGTATCCGCAAGAAAGGAAAAGTGACGGAGGATCTTGAATATTATTCGGTAATTCGTTCCATCAAAGCAATTGAGAATTCCGATGTTTGTATTTTGATGTTAGATGCTACTCAGGGTATTGAGAGTCAGGATATGAATATCTTTTCACTGATACAAAAGAACCGTAAAGGTTTAGTCGTTTGTGTAAATAAATGGGATCTGGTGGAAAATAAGGAGCAGGTTGTTATTAAAACTTTTGAAGCAGCTATTCGTAACAGATTGGCGCCGTTTACCGATTTTCCTATAATTTTTGCATCCGCACTCACTAAGCAGCGTATTCTGAAGGTATTGGAAATAGGCAAAGAAGTTTATGCTCGCAGAAAAACTAAAATTCCAACGAATAAACTGAACGAGGTGTTATTGCCTATCATAGAGCATACGCCGCCTCCGGCAAATAAAGGAAAATATATTAAAATAAAGTATATAACCCAATTACCGAATACGCAGGTTCCGACTTTTGTGTTTTTCTGTAATCTGCCTCAATGGATAAAAGATCCTTACAAGCGTTTTCTCGAAAACCGTATCCGTGACAATTGGGATTTGTCCGGTACACCGATAAATATTATAATAAGGGAGAAATAGTAAACAATAGAATAAAAGAAGAGGAATGGCCGGTAAATCATTCCTCTTTTTTTATTTCTACCGAAAGAAGAGAACAAATAGCCTATCTAATGCCGATATTTCTTATTTTTGTAAGTTTAAATATATCTTGAGCTTAATTATGACTCAACAATCAATTAATATAAAAAATAAACGTGCCAGTTTCGACTATGAGTTTGTTGAAACCTTCACTGCCGGAATTGTCCTTACAGGAACGGAAATAAAATCAATACGTTTAGGTAAAGCCAGTCTGGTAGATACTTTCTGCATGTTCGAAAAGAATGAACTCTGGGTGCGTAATATGTATATAGCCGAATATTTTTATGGTTCATATAACAATCATACGGCTCGTCGCGACCGTAAGTTATTATTGAATAAGAAAGAATTAAAAAAGATAGAGCGTTTGGTTAAAGAAACTGGGTACACGATTGTGCCGACTCGTCTCTTCTTAAACGAAAGGGGGTTGGCAAAAGTCGTAATAGCTGTAGCCCGTGGTAAGAAGCAATATGACAAACGTCAATCTCTTCGCGAAAAAGATGACAAACGTGCTATGGATCGTGCTATGAAGTATTAATATTTTATTATTTTGAATAAATGCAACGGATACAAAATATACTAAAAGAGAGAATTCTTATACTTGATGGCGCCATGGGTACCATGATTCAAAGATATAAACTTACGGAAGAAGATTTTCGCGGGGAGCGATTCAAAGACTTCAACGTATTGCTGAAAGGTAATAACGATTTACTTTGTCTTACCCGCCCGGATGTGATTGAAGCTATTCATCGTAAATATCTTGAAGTAGGAACTGATATAATAGAGACGAATACATTCAATGCCAATTCCATTTCGATGGAGGACTATAATATGTCTGATTTGGTAAAAGAAATAAATATCGAAGCCGCTAAACTTGCGAGGAGAGCAGCCGATGATTATACAAAACAAAACCCCGATAAACCCCGGTTTGTGGCCGGATCTATAGGTCCCACAAACAAGACGGCATCTATGAGTCCGAAGGTGGAAAACCCTATCTTTCGCGCTGTGACTTTCGATGATCTTCGTTATGCCTATAAGGAGCAAATAGAAGGACTGGTAGAGGGAGGTGTAGACTTGCTGCTGATAGAAACTATATTCGATACGTTGAATGCTAAAGCAGCTTTGTTTGCTGCCGAAGAGGTGCGTAAGGAAAGAAATATAAAACTGCCTATCATGATATCAGTAACCTTATCTGACAAAGGTGGACGTACATTGTCCGGGCAGACAATTGGTGGATTCTTAGCTTCTGTCAGCCATATTGATTTCCTTTCCATTGGGCTTAACTGTTCATTCGGAGCATCGGATATGAAGCCTTTCCTGAAAGAATTGGGACGTATTGCTCCCGCTTATATTTCAGCTTATCCGAATGCCGGGTTGCCAAACCAATTTGGAGAATATGACGAAACTCCGGAGATAATGGCAGGGCAGATAAAAGACTATGTGAATGAAGGCTTGGTAAATATACTCGGAGGATGCTGTGGTACTACTCCCGATCATATAGCTAAATACGCTGAGATAGTAAGAGGAGCGACCCCTCACAAACCGGCGGATAAACCTGAATATATGTGGTTGTCTGGGTTAGAGCTGTTGGAAGCAAAACCTGAGATCAACTTTATAAATGTTGGGGAACGGCTCAATGTTGCAGGTTCCCGGAAGTTTCTCCGCCTGATAAAAGAAGGAAAATACGAAGAAGCTCTCACTATTGCTCATAAACAAGTAGAAGACGGCGCACAGATACTCGATGTGAATATGGATGAAGGTTTGCTCGACGGTGTAAAGGAAATGACTACTTTCCTCAATCTGATGGCTTCCGATCCTGACGTGTCGCGTATCCCTGTGATGATAGATTCCTCAAAGTGGGAGGTGCTCGAAGCCGGATTGAAGTGCGTACAGGGAAAGCCTGTCTTAAATTCCATCTCTCTAAAAAACGGAGAAGAAGAATTTCTGCATCAGGCACGGCTCATCAAGCAATATGGAGCAGCAGTTATTATTATGGCCTTTGATGAAACGGGGCAGGCCGATACATATTCCCGCCGGATAGAAATCTGTCAGCGGGCGTATAATCTATTGGTTAATGACGGGTTTAACCCGATGGATATAATTTTCGACCCGAATATCTTGGCGATAGCCACAGGTATAGAAGAGCATCGCAACTATGCTGTCGATTATCTTGATACAATAACATGGATAAAAGAAAACCTTCCTCATGCTAAAATCAGTGGAGGAGTAAGTAACCTTTCGTTCTCGTTCCGGGGAAATGATTACGTCCGTGAAGCTATGCATGCTGTATTCTTATATTATGCTATTCAGCGTGGTATGGATATGGGCATCGTTAATCCTGGGCAATCGGTTGTGTACGATGATATTCCTCTTGAATTAAGAAATCTTGTTGAAGATGTAATTTTTAACCGCAGGCCGGAAGCTACTGATGAACTAATAGAATATGCCGAGAAGGTAAAGAATGAAAAGCTGGGACAGACGGAACAAAAAGTAGAAGAGTGGCGGGCGTTTCCTCTCGATGAGCGTATTCAATATGCTTTGATGAAAGGTATTAGCGACTATCTGGAAGAAGATCTGGCTGAAGCTTTGAAGGTTTATCCAAAGGCTGTGGATATTATAGATAAGCCTTTAATGGAAGGGATGAATAAGGTTGGGGACTTGTTTGGTGCAGGTAAAATGTTTTTGCCTCAGGTTGTAAAAACTGCACGTACAATGAAGCGCGCTGTAGCTATTCTACAACCTACACTAGAGGCTCAGAAAGCATCTACCGCAGGAAGTAACAAAGCCGGAAAACTTGTCATAGCCACTGTTAAAGGTGATGTACATGATATTGGCAAAAACATTGTAGCCATTATTCTGGCATGCAATAACTATGAGGTTATTGACTTAGGAGTGATGACTCCTCCGGAAGTTATCATCCAAAAAGTAAAAGAAGAACAGCCCGATATCCTTTGTCTGAGCGGACTGATCACTCCATCTTTAGAGGAAATGAGTATCGTTGCCCATGAAATGGAGAAAGCAGGTTTCTCTATTCCATTGATGATTGGCGGTGCTACAACATCTAAACTACACACTGCAATAAAAATTGATCCGAAATACAATAATGGATCGGTAGTATATGTGAAAGATGCATCTCAGGCTCCTGCTGCTGTAAGTAAGTTGATAAATCCCAAGACGAAGGATGATTATATAAATGAAGTAAAGCAGGAATATAATTCCTTGCGAGAAACAGCAGGGGATAAAAAAGCTGATCTGCTGCCTTTGTCAGACGTATTAGATAAAGGAATGAAAATAGATTGGACAAATTATAAAACACCTGAACCGAAAGTCACAAGCCGTCAAGTGCTGAAGGCTATTCCGGTGGGACAAATAGCTCCTTATATAGATTGGAAGTTTTTCTTCCATTCATGGAATTTGTCTGCACGTTATGCTTCTATACAAAGTATAGATGATTGTCCGTCTTGCCGGGCTACTTGGCTTAATTCTTTCTCGGAAGAGGAACGCGAAAAAGCATCCGAAGGTATGCGGCTCTATAAAGATGCCAAGGCTTTGATTAATCTGTTAGTTCAAAATAAGGCGGAGTATATCAATGCTGTATTTGGTGTTTTTGAGGCTTATAGTGAAGATGAATGTTTGTATATAAACGGTATCCGCTTTCCTATGCTTCGTCAGCAAAAGAAAAACGATAAAGGAGAGTATTTGTCGTTGTGTGATTTTGTCGCTCCAAAATCATCCGGGGTAAAAGACTATGTCGGAGGTTTTACTGTGACTGCCGGAGTAGGAGCGAATGAACTGATGAGTGAATATGAAAGGCGAGGAGACGAATATAAGGTATTGTTACTGAAATCGGTACTAGATCGTTTAGCTGAAGCCACAACTGAATGGCTACATGCTAAAATCAGAAAAAATTATTGGGGTTTTGCTATCGATGAAAATATCACTGTAAACGAAATGTTTGCATTGAAGTATCAGGGTATTCGCCCGGCTGTGGGTTATCCGTCTATTCCCGATCAATCTATAAACTTCTTGCTTAACAATGATTTATTACAGTCAGGTGATATAGGTGTCGAACTTACTGAAAACGGAGTGATGATACCGAATGCATCGGTGAGTGGTATTATAATTTCACATCCGGCATCGAAATATTTTAATATAGGGAATATACTTGAAGATCAGTTGGTGTCGTATGTTGAAAGACGGGGAGAAGATGCTATGCTAATTCGTAAATTTTTAGGAGCTAATTTGGTATGATTCGGGCTAAAACATTGGATAAAAAAACGCAGATACTGTTTATTTCAAGTGTTTGCAGCGTTTTTATTCTGGTTTTTATTCTGAATAAACTTTATCCATTATTTGCCGACGATTGGTTTTACAGTTTTATTTATAACGACAAGGATGTCAGAGTAAGCTCTTTATCTGATATTTTCGAGTCGCAATATAATCATTATTTCGTATGGGGAGGGCGGAGTATTGTCCATGCAATAGATCAACTCTTGCTGATGATGGATTTTTCAATTATTTGCTTTCTCAATTCGTTAGCTTTTATTGTTTTCATTTACGTATTATATAAAATTGCAAACAGGGATAATAAAGTAAACCCTTTTGTTTTTGTACTTTTTAGTTTGCTTATTTGGTTTTCTCAGCCGGCTTTTTTCGAAACGGCTATTTGGAAAACCGGGAGTGTAAACTATTTATGGGGAGGAGCGATTGTTTTTTCGTTTATGTACCCTTACTATATTTACTATCGCTCTGTTAAATCTTCTGATAATTTTTTCAAGGTTGTATTATTCTTTTTCTGCGGTGTCATAGCCGGATGGATGAATGAAAATATGACAATTGCCTTGATCTTTTTTATAGTCCTGATATTGTTTAAATCGCATTCACGAAAGATAGCTATACCTAAGTGGGCTATAGCAGGTTTAGTAGGAGTATTAATCGGTTCAGCATTTTTACTTTTGGCTCCCGGGAATTATGTTCGTCTCGAAGGGGTTAAAACGACTCACGGATGGCCCGATATTACTTTTTTCAAAGCATTGTGGATAGGAGTGAAGAATATTTTCAGATACCTCTTCCATTATATTATGCCACTGCTGGGTATATATGTGTTGCTGTTATGCGTTTATAACAGGTATCCGAGGAATACGGAATCCATAAAGATAAATGTGCAAAGTTCGATACTTTTTATTACTACAGGATTTGTAGCTCTGGGAGCTATGGTTGTATCCTTGATATTTCCGGAACGTTCACTTTTTGGTATTATCGTTTTGTTTCTTATACCAATTGGAATAATATATGCTAATATAGACTTCTCTCAGGCTTATTACCGATATCTGAATACCGGTGTAATGATTATATTTCTCTTATTGTTTTTGAATGGTTATTATAAAGCAACTCGCGATTTATATGTAGTAAATGTAGTATTCGCTGAGCGGGAGTTATATATTGAAGAGCAGAAGAACAAAGGGATAGACTCTGTTGTTTTTACAAAGGCGATACCTGTAATTAATGAAAAAAGATACTTTATTAGGGATCTGACTAATGATCCGAACGGATTAACGAATAAGGCTTATGCTCGCTATCATGGGCTTAAATCCGTAAACTTGATTGTAAATAAAAAAGAAAATAACTAATGGAGTTTTTCGATCTCTTGTCATATACTTTTTTTCAGAATGCCTTGCTGGGAAGCCTCTTTGCGTGTATTGCCTGTGGAATTATCGGTTCTTATGTGGTAGTTCGCAGGTTGGTTTTTATCAGTGGAGGAATTACCCATGCTTCACTGGGGGGTATTGGTATGGGATTCTATTTTGGTTGGAACCCAATCCTGTCTGCGATGATTTTTTCTATCCTGTCAGCTTTTGGTATCGAATGGCTATCCTCAAGGCAAGGGGTGCGTGAGGATTCGGCAATCGGTTCTTTCTGGTCGTTGGGAATGGCTGTCGGAATAATATTTATATATCTCAAGCCGGGTTTTGCTCCTAATTTATCTGACTATCTTTTTGGCAATATACTAACAATAACGATTCCCGATATTGTATATCTGGCTATTTTATCTTTGGTCTTGATTCTTGTTTTCATATTATTTGGACGACAAATACTTTTTGCGGCTTTTGATTCTGATTTTGCAAAGACTCGCAACCTTCCTGTCAACCTGATTAAGTATACAATGATGATGGGGATTGCCATTACTATAGTTTTGTCTATTCGCCTGGTGGGTATTGTTTTATTAATGTCGATACTTACAGTACCTCAAATGACAGCAAACCTGTTTACATCTGATTTTGTAAAGATGATTCTTCTATCTATCTTAATTGGATTTTTTGGATGTATTGTTGGGCTGTTTCTATCTGCTATTCTGGATGTTCCGTCTGGGGTATTTATTATTTTTACTCAGATAGTTGTCTTTCTTGGAGCAAGATGGATTGTTCGTTTAATACAAAAGAGTAAACAACAAAGAGTCGCTGCTTAGCCTTTTCCTATTACATCTTTTAGTGAGATGTTTTTTACGCTTGATTTTCTGAATAATAATGCCCCAATGCAGATTCCAATGGCCAATGTGAAAAGCAATGACATGGTGAGCATTAGGTTATGCGACATTTCTATCAGTATACGGGGATTTTCTTCTACTGTTGGCAGGTCGGTTATTTTTATGCCTGCAAGCATAGTTTTGTAGGCAAACATACCGGGGATCATCGTGATACATGCCGGCATAGTGAATACAACAGGCGGACTATCCACTTTATGTGCTGCATATATTCCCACCAGCCCAATTAACACCGATCCGGCAAGAGTGGCTGTTATGAGTCCGAAATCGAGCTGAATTAAAATAAAACGGATGCAATGCCCCATTCCTCCCAGTAATCCGGCAACCCACAGGAGACGTTTGGGTGAACCAAACAAGATAGCCCAGCAGAAGCCTACTACAAAAGCTATCCCAAAATCGCGTGCTATATTTAATAACGTAAGTTCTTCCATACTTTAAAAATTGCTGATACCCATTAGGGTGATACATAAAGTCATTCCTGCGGCAATACATAAAAGGATAAATCCTCCGAATAAAGCCCTGTTAATAGCGGAGGCCAGATAACCTTCTATCAGGTCGATTACACAGTTGATAAGAGGTACCCCCGGAATAAGATATAGGACTGCTGTTGCCATAGCTGCTTCGGGATGAGTTCCAATGCCATATAATTTACCCAATCCTGTTATCAGAGTAGTTATGAATGCTGCGATGGAGATGCAGATCATGGGGTTGTATTTTCGATTTGCAAAAAGGACTTTTACTATATATCCTATAAATGCAGCTGAAAAAGTAATTAATGCATTGATCCAGTCCCCGAAAGAAAATAAACACAGTCCGGCACAGGATAATCCCACGGCAATGGCGACTATAATGTCATTATAGTGTGATTTGGTCTTTATCTTTGTAAACTCTTTCTCTACTTCTGTGATAGATAGTTTTTCTTCCTGTACTTTCCATGACAAATGCGAAACATCTGTTAATACGGCTAAATGTACATTATGAGCAGGTGAACTTTTATAGCACGTAATTATATTTGATGGGTCATTTAAATCCTTTACTGTAACTAAGAGTCCTTTAAAAGTAGGATTCATATTCATCTCAAACTCCCAGGCTGTTGCCAGCCGCCCCAAATTGCTGTTAAGTCGGCCGCAATGTGCTCCGGACGCAAGCAGGTATGTGCCCATATCTAAAATAAGATCGGCAAAACGTTGTGCGGGAATTTTTGCCCTTTCCGATGTTTCTCTGTATGCAGACATCTTTTGTAGTCTAATTTGATGCAAAGATATTAAAGAATCATCAAGAGAGCGATTACAGATGCTAACTAAATTATATGATAATAAAAGATTATTGTATATTTGTATCCCCCTTTAGGATATAAATGAACTTTAAAGAATCAAGTCATGACGAAAAGAATTACTTTTTTAATTTTATTATCATTCCTTATTTTACCTTCTGTCCTTATGGGGCAAAAGAAACATACATTTGAGATAAAAGGCGGGGATTTTATATATGACGGGAAACCTGTGAGGATTATTTCGGGAGAGATGCATTATGCCCGTATTCCTCATCAGTATTGGCGTCACCGTATGCAAATGTTGAAGGCAATGGGTCTCAATGCTGTGGCTACTTATGTTTTCTGGAATATCCATGAACCGGAATCGGAAAAGTGGGATTTTACCGGAGATAAGAATCTCGCCGAATATATAAAGATAGCCGGTGAAGAAGGACTGATGGTAATACTTCGTCCGGGGCCATACGTGTGTGCCGAATGGGAATTTGGCGGATACCCGTGGTGGCTTCAAAATATAGAAGGCATGGAATTGAGAAGGGATAACGAACAGTTTCTGAAATATACCCAATTGTACATAAACAGGCTGTACCGGGAAGTCGGAAATCTTCAGGTCACAAAAGGAGGCCCTATCATTATGGTACAGGCCGAAAATGAATTCGGCTCTTATGTATCTCAGCGAAAAGATATTCCGTTGGAAGAACATAGGGCTTACAATGCTAAGATTGTGCAGCAATTGAAGCATGCAGGCTTTGAAGTACCGATGTTTACATCCGATGGTAGCTGGCTTTTCGAGGGAGGGGCCACGCCGGGGGCATTGCCTACGGCAAACGGTGAAAGCAATATAGAAAACCTGAAAAAGGTAGTGAACGAATACAATGGCGGACAAGGCCCTTATATGGTTGCCGAGTTTTATCCGGGCTGGCTGGCGCACTGGGTGGAACCGCATCCGCAGGTGAGCGCGACAAGTATTGCCCGTCAGACGGAAAAGTATTTACAGAATAATGTATCGATTAATTACTATATGGTACATGGCGGAACGAACTTCGGATTTACCAGCGGGGCTAATTATGATAAGAAGCATGATATACAGCCAGATCTGACCAGTTATGACTACGATGCCCCTATCAGCGAGGCCGGATGGGTTACACCTAAGTTCGATTCGATACGCAACGTCATCAAGAAGTATGTAAAATACCAGTTGCCTGTGACTCCGGCGGCGTTGCCTTTGATCGAGATACCTTCTGTCAAGCTGACAAAAGTTGCCGATATGCTTGATGTAATCGGAGCACAAAAACCGGTACAAAGCGATAAGCCGATGACATTCGAGCAATTGAAGCAGGGATATGGGTATGTCTTGTATTCCCGTCATTTCAATCAGCCGATAAGCGGTAAGCTTGAAATCGAAGGGCTTCGCGACTATGCCTTGGTGTATGTGAATGGAGAAAAAGTTGGCGAACTGAACAGGTACTTCAAGAATTATTCGATGGATATTGATATTCCTTTCAATTCTAATCTGGAAATATTCGTGGAAAATATGGGCCGCATCAATTACGGTTCTGAGATTGTGTATAATACGAAGGGTATTATCAGCCCTGTTAAGATCAACGGAAATATTATAGAGGGCGAGTGGGAAATGTATCAGGCGCCTATGGATAAGGTTCCGGCATTTGACAAAATGGACAAATCTTATGTGTATGACCCAAACGTTGCCGATAAGTTGAAAGGCAAACCTACGGTTTATAAGGGCATTTTCGACTTGGCCGAAACAGGCGATACATTTATCGATATGGAAGACTGGGGTAAGGGTATTATCTTTATCAACGGCATTAATATCGGCCGGTACTGGAAAGTAGGTCCTCAGCAAACGCTTTATATTCCGGGTGTCTGGCTGAAAAAGGGAGAGAATGAAATCGTTATCTTTGAACAACAGAATGATAAGATACATTCGGAGGTGAGGACGGTGAAAGTGCCGGTACTTACTAAACTTACAGTGAAACAATAAAGTCGTTTTAAAATAAAAAGGAAAGCCTCCCTATAAAAATAGGGAGGCTTTCCTTTTATATACATTGCTGAATAGGAATATAATAAATTATTGGTTCTCGGAATTATTTATGTTGCGGTAGAACCGGATTTTGCCGAGAAATATCTGCTTTTCCAGAAGTTTTATTTGACAAATATCTTATATTCCCATGCTTTCAGCGATGTAGGTATATTATCAACTTTAGCCCCTGTAAAATAATCAGTATAGCCACTTTTATTTAAGGCATCATTGCTGGCATAAGTGATATTTTTATCAGATAAGTTAAGCAAAACCATTAATTCTCGTCCTCCTTGTGTTCTTGAGAAAATTAGCAATTCTTTATTAGCTGATGTCTGATATCTTCTGAATTCGCCTCCCTGTCCGGCTATAAGAGCCATATTTGTATGTTTTAACTCATTCAGCTTCTTATAAAATTTAGTAATCGCATTTTCAGTCCATGAAGGAACCATGTCTTTTTCGAAGAAAGATAAACGTTTTTTCAGGCCCACTTCCTGACCTGTGTAGATCATTGGCATGCCATTCAGTGTATATGTGAGTACAGCAAAAGCTTCGATGCCTTTTCCATATCGTTCAAATTCCGTTCCATTCCATGAATTTTCGTCATGGTTGGTTAAGAAATTCATTTTATATCCGTCAGGACATTTTATTGTATCCAGCTTTTGGATGTAAGCGGCTATATCGTCGGCTGTCTTTTCTTTTTTATAAATATCTGCCATCATATGCATGAGTTCCCATGAATAATTGGCATCGAAAGCATGTTCCAGTAAATCATAGTTTTCAGATTCCGCCAACATGAAAACCGGTTTTATACTGTCCAGGCTTTTTCGAACATCATTCCAAAAATCAGTTGGTACTTCATGTGCCATGTCGCAGCGGTATCCATCTATATTAAAGTCCTTTATCCAATATTTCAATGCGTCGGTCATAGCAGTCCGCATATCTTTATTGTCGTAATTCAGTTCGTACGTGTCAGTCCAGTCATAAGGGCTTTTTGGATTTCCTGTTTCATCTTGTACATACCAGTCAGGATGTTGTGCAAGCCATACATTATCTCCTCCCGTATGATTGGCCACCCAGTCCAGGATCACTTTGAATCCCATATCGTGAGCTTTATCTACTAATCGTTTAAAGTCTTCTTTTGTACCAAATTCAGGATTGATTTCCGTATAATCTTTCACGGCGTAATAGCTGCCAAGCGTTCCTTTGCGGTTTTTCTCAGAAATAGGATGTACAGGCATAAACCAAAGTATGTCTACACCCAATTCTTTCAGTCGTGGCAGATGTTGTTCGAAGGCGGAAAAGGTTCCTTCTTTGGTATATTGCCTTACATTAACTTCGTATATGACAGCATTACGAGTCCAATCGAGATGTTTGACCGTACATTTTTCCTGCGGTACATTTTCTTCCTGTACTTTCGGTTTACAGGAGTAACTTGCTAAAGCTATGATAATAGCTGCAAATAATAATAGTTTATTTCTCATAAATTATAGTTTAGTACGATAATCAACAGATAAAAATACAATTACCCGGTCTGAATTGATTATCCTATTTACATTGTTTACGTTTTATTATCATTTTACCGATTCGGGTTGGAGTTCTTTCTCTCCAAGTGTCTCTTTTACAAAGATGACCGAGATAGCTCCTAATATCAGTAAAATTCCTGCTATAACCAGCATCATAATAGAAGTCCCTGCTATGTATTTTAATATGACACCGCCTAAAGTAGCAGCTACAATTTGAGGTAGGCATATTGTTCCATTAAATAGTCCCAGGTATGCTCCCATATTTTTACCTGATAAAGCATTTGTCAAAATAGTAAAAGGTAACGATAACATGGCAGTCCACGCACAGCCTACTAGTAAATATGAAGCGCATAATACGTATTGGTCGGTAATGAATACTGTCGATATAAATCCAACAGCACCTATTAGCAAGCTAATTGTATAGGCTATTTTGTGGGATTTAAACAGTGGAATTACCATTGCCCATAAAATGGAACCTATGGCTTGCGTTGCAAATAAAACTCCAACCCAGTTACCTGCTTCCTGATATCCTGCCGATTGAGCATCAGTAGTATTCCATACTGTTTCTGCTATACCTCCATTGGTATATGTCCACATATACATGAATGCAGCCCAGCAGAAGAATTGAACCAAACCGACTGTCCAAAATACTTTAGGGGCATTTTTTAATAGGGTAATAAAATCTGATTTCTCTTTTTTTGCAGGTTGTTCTGATATTCCGTGGAATTCAGCATACTTTTTAGGAGGCATTTCTTTGACCTTCAACATGGTGTATGCTACGCAGATTAATAATATAATAGCTCCTCCATAGAAAGAATATATTACAGAATCGGGGACAACCCCTTCTCCTGCGATATTAGAAATACCTATAACTCCGGTAAGGAAAATAGGAAACAGATAACCTACAAGACTTCCGGCATTACTTAATAAGCTTTGTATAGAGTATGCAAACCCTTTTTGTTTTTCGTTTACAGTATCTCCTACTAGCATCTTAAATGGCTGCATTGCCATATTAAGAGATGTGTCCAGAAACATCAGAGAGATGAGTCCGAATAACATTGCTCCACCAATGGCAAAATTAAAACTTCCGGCATTAGGTAACAAACACATAACAATGATAGAAGCCAAAGCACCAACAAATAGGTATGGAATGCGGCGACCAAAACGAGTCCATGTACGATCGCTCAAGGTTCCGACAATGGGTTGTACAATAATGCCCATTAGCGGAGGTAATATCCAAAAATAACTCAGATTGTGAGGGTCGGCTCCGAGCGTGGCGAAAATACGGCTGATATTGGCGCTTTGAAGTGAATAAGCTATTTGTACACCAAAAAATCCGAAACTGAGGTTCCAGATTTGCCAAAAGGTTAGTGTCGGTTTTTGTTTCATGGTTATGGTATTGTTTACTCTTGTTACATTTTGTCGATGGGAAGCTTACGTGTTGTTTGCCTTGCTATCAGCGACGTTTTTATTATTTTGTTTTTCCTTGATGTATTTTCAGGATTTTCTATTTTCTCTAATATTAATTTCATGGCTTCCATCCCCATTTCCTGTGGATGTTGATCCATAGTCGTTAGCATAGGATCGGTATCCTGAGATATATTTGAATTTGAAAATCCGAAAATCGATATTTCTTCCGGCACTTTCAGCCCCAGCTTTTTCGCCGCAACCAGTATTCCCGACGCGGTATAGTCATTCATTGCCATAAATGCATCCGGACGATTAGGCTCTCGCAGTATTTCCATAGCTCTTTCATATCCGAGCTTCTTAGTATCCGCTATCCGTATCAAACTTTCCTCTACCGGTATATGATATTTGCGTAAAGCATCCAGATATCCGTTCTTACGGTTTTTTGATATTTCAAGATGCAGAGGTGCTGAGAAGAAAGCTATACGCTTACAGCCTGTTTTAATCATATACTCCACAGCGGTGAGTGTGCCGGAGTAATCGTCTACTACTACCTTATCGCTATCGATACCTGTACATATTCTATCAAAAAACAAAACGGGAATATCATTGTCCAATAGTTCCTGAAAGTGGTCATACTTGGTTGTTGTTTTCGATTGCGAAATCAGGACTCCACATACTCTTGCTTTGATCAGGGTTTGCACATTCCGAAGTTCTTTTTTATAATCTTCCTGCGATTGACAGACGATTATATGATAGTCTTTGTCTTCGGCTACCGTTTCCATACCCGAAAGTACGCCTGAAAAGAAGTGATTGGCCAGTTCCGGAACAATCACTCCTATAATATTGTTATGCTGCGTTCTTAAACTAAGAGCAAGTGTATTTGGTTTATACTTATGCTTTTTCGCATATTCTTGCACCATTTTCCGGGTTTCCGGACTGATGTCCGGGTTGTCTTTTAGGGCACGCGATACTGTAGACGGCGAAATATTTAAATCTTTAGCTATGTCTTTGATTGTAAGAGGACCTTTCTTCATGACCATAGAATTTGATTATACTTTTATAAAAGTAATCAAAATTCTAATATCAAGACCTTTCTCGGACTGATTGTTAAAGTTTCACCCAAACTTATGGTGTTTCCGCTGATTATATCTTTTGCCTGACTCTTCGGCAAAATCTCTTTATATCTTTCCAAGCTGATAGTTTTCTCACTATCTGAACCGGATAAGATTACAACTACAGATCTGTTGTTATATTTTCTTTCGTATGCATATACTCCGTTATATGGAACGAATTGTTTTAATGTGCCTTTTGCTATTACTTCATTTCCTTTTCTCCAGTTCAATAACTTGCGGGTATAGTCAAATGCTTCATTTTGATTGGGAGTTCTGTCTTTTGCTTCGAAGGCATTGACTTTATCTCCGGCCCATCCACCGGGAAAGTCGCGACGGAGATAACCGTCTCCTTCACTTTTGTCAGCAGCCATGAGGATTTCAGTACCGTAGTATATTTGAGGGATTCCACGTGTAGTTAGAAGGAAAGCCAAAGCTTGCTTATAACGGTTCAGATTCGATGTGTCTTCTTCTTTTTTGTAGAATCGGGATGTATCGTGATTATCTAAGAATATTAGCAACTCCATTGTGTTGGCATATACTATATCTTGCGCCAGATATTCGTGAATGCGCGAGAATCCTTGTCCCCAGTCTGTCGTTTCCTGATCGAAAGCACTATTCATTATGTCAGTCAGAGGGAAATCCATAACCGAACGTAAATAGGAATTTTTAGGATGAGCAAGTTTGCTGTCTTTTTGCCAGAAAGCTACTCCGACATTGTTATTCAACCAAGTTTCACCAACGATATTGAAGTCAGGATACTCTTCTGTTACTTCTTTACACCATTGAGCCATCATATCATAGTCGGCATAGGGATGTGTGTCTTGACGGATTCCATCGATTCCGCTGTATTCAATCCACCAGATACTGTTTTGGATAAGATATTTTGCAACATGAGGATTTCGTTGGTTAAGATCGGGCATTGTCTCCACAAACCAACCGTCAGCAGATAATTTCTTATCGAAATTTGAAGCATGCGGGTCGAATTGTGACATTGTTTTATAGGATGTCTGCACATATTTGTCCGGAAAATTAAACCAATCTCTCGAAGGTCTGTCTGTGAAGAAATAATGCTCACTGCCACAGTGGTTGAAAATCATATCCATAACGACTTTCATCCCTTTTGTATGGACTTTGTCAACCAGGTCAACAAACTCCTGATTTGTTCCGAAACGACGATCAACTTTATAGTAATCAGTTGAAGCATAGCCATGATAAGAGCCTTCCTTCATATCATTTTCCAATACAGGATTAAACCATATTGCTGTTACTCCAAGATCGTGGATATAATCTAAATGGTCGCTAACGCCTTTGAAATCGCCACCATGACGAGTATACTGGCCATTTCTGTCTACTTTCGATTCGCGCATGCCGGGGATGGCATCATTGGACGGATCGCCGTTGGCAAACCGGTCTGGCATAATCAGATATAGTACATCGCTGGCGTTAAATCCTACTCTTTGGGATGAGCCTTGCTTGCGCTCTTTTATTTCGTAGGGGATAACTTTCTTTTGTTTCCCTTCTTGTAGTATTATGTCAAACTTTTCAGGAGTGGCACCGGAAAGATCCAGATAAAGAAGAATATAATTGGCATTTTCTAGTTTTACCACTTCTTTTATTTTCGTGGATTTAGCAGTAATACTTACTTCCGATTTCACAATATTATCACCATATAATAAAACTTGGAGTTCGGTGTTTTTCATCCCTGCCCACCAAAAAGCAGGCTCGACATTTTTTACATCAATCGCAAAGATTGAATAGCTGAATAAAATAAAAAATAAGATCAGTACATTCTTTTTCATGGTCTTTATATTTGTTATTTATTTCCTTCCCGATGATTCTATCATGGATGATAATTGGTCATTAAAATCTTTAGCATCTAGTAACTCTTCTAATGTCAGATGCATTCTGTATTGCCAGTAGTGTTGCGCTATAGCCGGAATATTTATCCGTTCTTCTTCGGGATTTGGACGTTTTAGTTTATCACTGAAAGATAGCCAGTCCTGAAGAGGTAAAATAGCCAGCATTGCAGGAGAGTTAAGATGGTTCGATATAATTTGCCCGCTGATATCTGCCGTACAATCTTCAGGTGCTGCACCTTGTTTCCATAAAACGGAATTATAATATTTTTGAGTGACTTCCCTGTTTTCTTTCCACCATAGCCTGATAGGAGCCATGTCATGCGTTGAAGTAGTGCATACGCTAAGATATGGCAGATTCTGGAGATAGTTGAATTGGGCATCTCTATCTTTTGGCATGCGCTCTATCTCCAGACTCAAAATCTGTAATTCGTGCATTACCGACGGAACGCATTCCGGTACCATACCCAAATCTTCTCCGCAAACTAACATAGATGTGGAAGAAATAAGAGTTGGTAATTTTGTCATGGCTTGGTCTCGCCAATATTGAGAATGGCGACGGTAGAAGAAATCGTCATACAGGCGATTAAAAGCTCCTTTTGCGCCTTCATCCAGATCTTTGTACGAGTAACTGAACTGAGCCGTAATACGTGGGTGGTATTTCCAAGGCTCTCGTTTATCTTTAATAAAAAGAACCTCGTTGCAAAGACTATATAAACCGTCGCGCAAGCGAACGCTCTTATAATCATTCTTCCCCTCAAACAGGGCTTTTATCTTTACCTGAGTATTACACTCTTCTTTTAATTCGAAACGTTGCCAGGCAATTGGTTTTAGATAATTATTTATAATCTCCTGTGAATCATTACCGAAAATATGACCTAAGAAATGTTCGTGGATATACGGGGTTGTCATTCTATATTCATCGAACCATAGACCTGCCGATCTGATTTCTTCAACTGTTAGTGGTAAAGCAGGGCTGAAATAACCTAATAAACCTTGTACAGAAGAAAGAGGTATTTCCCAAATGCGGAAGAATCCTAATATGTGATCTATACGATAGGCATCGAAATAGTCGGACATTTTGCGAAATCGTTTTATCCACCACTGGTACCCGTCTTTTGCCATTTCGTCCCAGTTGTATGTGGGGAATCCCCAGTTTTGTCCGAAATAAGAAAAGTCATCAGGCGGTGCACCCGTTTGAACGTCCAGATTAAATAAATGGGGTTCAACCCATGCTTCGACACTATCCCTACTGATTCCGATAGGTATATCACCTTTGAGTATGACATCATGCCCGTGAGCATATTCTTTTACATCAACTAATTGCTTGTGAAGTAAATATTGGGTAAAACACAAAAGATCTACATTCTCTCTGGCTTCTTTATTAGTTTCGACAAAATTTGCCAATTTCTTCCTGTTAAATATTGAGTGTGTTTTCCAGATAGAAAAAGTGGGAGTTTTATACTTGTCTCTTAAATGAGAGAAACAAGCGTATGGGAACAGCCATTCTTCATTGTGAACGTAGAAATCTTGATACTCTTTGCTTTTTAGAGTTGTTTTACCCAATTCATTAAATAAATCTCTAATGTATTTCCATTTCAAAGCAAGCACTTTATCATAGTCGATTTTTGTCAATTTATTTAAAGCAGCCGCTTCTTTTTCATATTGTTTATATAGCTTTTCGTCTTTAAGAGGGTAGGCCTTCAATCCCAAATAGATAGGGTGAAGAGCATATATAGATATCGCATTATATGGATACGAATCGACCCATGTATGAGTAATAGTCGTATCATTGATAGGTAGTATCTGGATGATTTTTTGCCGGGTTGCTTCAGCCCAGTCTACCATCTTTTTAAGGTCGGAAAACTCACCGATACCAAAACTGTCATTCGACCGTAAAGAGAAGACAGGAATAGCTACACCTGCGGCTTTCCAATTCAACCAGTTATAATTATAATTGAGTGAATCTATCTTTACAATATCGCCCTTTTCTTTGATTGGGGTTAGAATACGGTTTTGTCCCTCCTCCCAGTGAACTATTTTCTTCTCTATATTATCGTAAATAGCAAGTTTATACTCTTGCTCCGATTTTATCTGTGTGGCATTTATAGCTAATTGCCATTCACCATGGCTAGTTTGAGTGAAAGATATGGCATTTGCGGAATCCCAGTCTCCTAAGGCTTTTGAGGATCCGCAAAGTATTACGACCTGATCTTTTTTTGCGTAAGGACAATTTACTTTTAGTAGTATTGTCCTTTTGTAGTATTTTATTTTTGCACTGTCATGTTTGAAGAAGCTATTGGAAAACCCCGATGTGTAAAGGAATTTTTGTTGTGGAACTCCTTGCCAGATATCGTATATATCGAAGTCTTTATTGGCTTCGTTTAGTATAGCATGCGGATTGCCCCATTCCCGGGAAATTACATTTTCATTATTGTCCTTTATTAGATAGCGATATTCTATGTTCGCATTATCATTAATTTCTATATCGATACACCACACTTCAGGAGAGATATATTTCATTTCAACAGCTTTGCTTTCGTCCCAATTACCAAGTGCAGGTATGGATCCGTAAACGAAGACGTTTTGCCCCCATGTTGTGTGATAATTAATATGCAGTCTCATTTTCATGGTTTTAAGTTAATTAGATAATGGGTGTTTTGCTAAAAGCTCCAAACAAAACTACGTATTAAAGAAAAATATACAGACTCCATTATATTGTTTTTTGATTAAAATCGATTGCAAACGATTGCATGATAGCATAAAAAAGCACGGGGTATTCCCGTGCCTGTTTATATCTTAAGAGATGTCAGAATCCAAATCCATCGACTACTATATTTTCTTTTTCTTCTTCTTTGAAGGCTTCTCTTTTATGGTGTTCTTTGTTCCCTTCTACAAAAATAGCTCTGTGCGGCCTCACCGGACAGATGTATTCACAACCACCACATCCTACGCAAATGTCAGGATTTGTATGGGGTATGGTCAGTCCTTCATGCCCTTCGTAAGGGATCATGGTCACAGCTTGGGTAGGGCAGTGTTCGGCACAAGCACCACAGTTAGTCTCTTCTGTATGTACAACGCAAATATCCTGTGTAAAAGTAACCCTGCCTATTTGCAGCATATGCTTTTCATCTTGTGTAAGAGGAAGTAAAGCTCCATTTGGGCAAACGTCGGCACAAACGGTACAGTTATAATTACAGAAGCCTTTTTCATAGTTCATCATAGGTTGCATGATACCTCCTAATCCATATTCCATAAAGGCCGGCTTGATGACATTCGACGGGCATCTGCTTACACAAAGGTGACAAGATGTACAATGATCGAGAAGATGTTTTGCACTTTGCGAACCCGGAGGACTGATCGGTGTTTGGCGTGTCGGCACTTTTGTTCCTGACAACTGAGCGGCTTTTTCCTGTGCATATACAGTCGGAACAGTAACAGCTGTTGTGATAGTAGCCATAAGAAACTGCCTTTTACTCATATCAGCCGTTTCCACTCTTTCTTGTTTTTTGTTTTTTATTGAAGGACTAAATTTCAATGCATTTTGCGAGCAGCTATCCAGACAGTTGAAACAAGCTACACAGCGGCTATAATCTACCGAATGATTCTTGCTGTCTATACACGAAGCCTTACATTTTCCGGCACAAGCACCACATTTGTTACACTGATTTTCGTCGATCCGTACTTTAAACAAGGAGAATTTGCTAAGAAAACCCAATACAGTTCCTACAGGACAAATAGTGTTGCAGTAAGTTCGTCCATATTTCCATGCCAGAAAGCCAATAGCAAGAAAAGTTACTATTCCTGCAATGAATGCAAAGAGGCTCAAAATAACAATTTCTACTTTATAAAAAGTGTAATTGCCAAAACTGGTGAAAATAGATTCCAATACATTGTTCCCTGCCATATAAACGGGCTTGAATACATTTGCGATCATACGTCCGTATGCACTATAAGGGTCGATTAACCCTAAGAGCAGAGGCAGGTTAAGAAAAAAAGTGACTATTGTCGCCCCAAGCACAGACCAACGCAAAATAGTTTTTGCTTTACTGTATTTGTACCTTTTCTTCTTTTTCGAGAAAATTTTACGTTTTGAAAACCAACTTACAATATCCTGATATATTCCCATCGGACAAATAGACGAACAATAGACCCGTCCGAACAGCAAAGTGAGGATGATAAGCGCTGCCAATATAATAAAGCTACCACTCAGTATTGCCGGTACTAATTGTATATGAGCCAGTACGTGGAACTGATCGGGTAAGATAGCAGAAATATCCAGAAAGTAAAACGTAATAAGAGCAAATAGTACGATCGATATACTTACGCGAAGATTCTTCAACATTATAATATTATATTTTGATTCTCTTTATATTAAGTTTATCAATATCCATTGTTCCCAATTTCAACTTTTGTCCATTGGCTAAGTGGCCTACATGGGCAAGAGGCATATCTCTTACCTGACCAAAGAATTTGGTAGCAGCAGTATCTACAGCAACAATATCCTGTGATAAGAATAATCCTTTGGTATTGACTACGTCGGCAGCGGATCTGCCTTGAGGGCCATTTGTCTGAACTATTCTGTATGCATCAACGACATTAAGTACCGGCTTTTTAGAGTAGGTACATACGTCGGCAATGCATTGTTGCAGACCACTGCTATGGAAAATTCGCCTGTCCCAAACTATACCCATATAATTCTTCATTGATATAGTAAGATTTGCCCCTCCATGATGTTTCAGTACCGGAACATTTATCCATGCGTCGCAATTGAGAATGGCTTCGTGTATTTTTACGTTTTTGAGTGTAACACCATTTGGTAATGCAACACTTTTATAATACGATTCTTCGTGTGCAGGCACAACTTTTGCTCCGGCAGCTTTCGCAGCAGCCTCTATTCCGCTGTTTTTATAGCATTTGAGCCAATCGTCGCAAGTATGGTCAAAAACAGTGACTTCTTTTGCTCCGGCAGCAAAGCACTGACGGATAATTTCAGATACGAGTTTAGGGTTGGTATTTCCGGCAAGTTCCGGTGCTTTGTCCCAGCCTATATTTGGCTTAACAACCACTTTAGCACCTTTCTTAATGAATTTACCCATCCCTCCCATTTCAGTAATAGCACGTCTGAACATGACGTCGGGTTCACCTCCCATAACGGCAACCATGTCTACCGGTTTGCCTGTTTGAGAACTATTGACAGTTTCCGCCAATATATCCATACCTCCACTTGCCTTTATTGTTGCGGCTGCACCAGTAATGGCAATAGCTTGTAAAAATTTTCTTCTGTCCATAATAGCCTAATTATATTAACTTTTTTGATTCTAAAATTTAAGATTGATACCACCGAACACAGTTGCTCGTGGCATTGGATAGCCCGCGTTGATCTCATAATTTTGAGCTAACAGGTTTTCACCCCTTGCGAATATTTCCAATATATTTGCCGGTTTGTAGGCAATTCTTACATTCCAAAGGGTAAAGGTTTCTTTTTTTGCTACTGTATTCGTTGCCTTATTTTCGGTCACTGTATACAAGTTGTTTATGTATTGTACACCTGTAGAGAAACTCCATTTCTGATGAGTGTAACTAGTTCCTGCATACAATTTATGTTCGGGAGAAGCAGTTACAATGTGTTTCATATGTAGCCAGCTATAATTGGCAGATATATCCCAACCGGAGCTTATTTTGTAATTGCCAGAAAATTCGATACCGTAATTTTCTATTTTACCTGTATTCATGTAGATAGGTGTTGGTCTGCCTTCTATATTTTCCAGTTTAATACTATTATCTCCTTTTATATAAAAGAATCCCAAATCGAAACTAAGGGAATGATCTGGTAGTTTTTGAGAAGCAGATAGTTCGTAATTCATCAATCTTTCAGGCTTTAAATCGGGATTCTTGGGACCGAACATATACATCTCACGGATAGTCGGGTTTCGGAAACCTTTACTTACAATGCCTTTTAAAACAGTATTTTCCGAGGCAAAATAGCTTAATCCGGCTTGAGGTATCCATTCCGTGCCTGTGCGTGAATGATGGTCTATTCTGATGCCTGCGTTGAATACAACTTTACCGAGGATGTTTTGCTGAAAATTGAGATAGCCTGCTACTTCATTTTCGCTTTTTTTTGCTATGTCTTTATTCTCAGTATCGTCCATGAAAATATTCCATGCATGACCTCCAAAATGTTGATAGTCTATTCCGGCAGTGGTTTGGTTGCCTTGAAAGAAATTATATGTCTGGTACAATGAAACACCTAACATTCTGTCGTTCGATCTGAAACGCTCGTTCCGAGGAGTTCCTTCCGGTATGTATCCATCGTTGATTTTATGTGTGCCGAAATTGTAGAAAAACTTCAAAGCGCCGGATGTCTTTTCATAATTATTTTCTATTGAGAATGAAGTGACGCCGCGTGTAATATCCGCATCATTGTCGACAACAGGACTCGTAACAGTTCCCGGATTCGAAGCTTTAAAGTTAGTCAGATCAAGATCAACAAATGATTTCCAATTTGGTGTAAAATCATATCCTACTTTTGTATATCCGCTATATTGCTCAAAATCCATATCCTTGCGGTTATTGTCGCTTCGGTTATATCCAAGTGAAACAAAACTGTTAAACCTTCCTGATCGGACGCTGTTGTTCAACTCGGTACTCAAAGTGTTATATGAACCGTACATGGCACGCAATCCGGTTTTTATTCCGTCTTGTTGTTGCTTTTTTGTAATAATATTTATCACGCCACCCATTGCATTCGATCCGTAAAGAACGGAGGCAGGCCCTCGTACAACTTCTACACGGTCAGCCATCAATGTTTGATAAGAATCTGCTAACGGATGCCCCATTAAACCCATGTATTGAGGATGTCCGTCTATCAGCATCAGTATCTGAGCTGTAGGGCTACCACCTATGCCTCTGATAGTCATTCCTCCGGCTGCACCCGTGGATACTCCGTATCCCATAACACCTCGCGAGGTGATAAATAGACTTGGAACTTGTTCGGTGATAATGGGAAGTAATGATTGCTCGAACCGGTTTTCTATTTGTTTATTTTCTACGACAGTAACGCTCATTGGTAAATTCTTTAAATTTACTTCGGGACGACTGCCTGTAATCACAATTTCTCCCAAGTTGACAGAGTCACGAATTTCTGCCTCGGGTTTATCTTTAGAGTATAAGGTATGGACCGATATCGCTAGTAGTGTGATGATGCAGAGTTTTTTCTTCATATAATCATAAGAGCCACGGAAATTTGAAACAATCTTCATCGTATAGAGAATAATCAGCTTTTCCATTGACGGCAAATGTCTTCACCAGTTTGGCATCTTCGAGCAATTTACAGGCGAAAGCTAGTGACGCTCCTGTTTTTACCCGGTCTTCCACTAGCAGGATCGTTTTGTCTTTATAATCGAAATCGATAGGTGCTATCAATTGTGGACTATTATATCTAGGTTTCTGATTTGGATCTCTTAAATTTATCTTTAATAGTTGAATCCCAATGTCCAGTCGCTGGTTGAGTATGGCTGCAGGAATAATACCCCCATTGGCTATAGCGACAATTATATCAAAACTCTCAGAGAATTGAATGTTGCGAAAGCGCTCAAGCACTTCCGCAAAGGTTTTATCGTAAGGCATTGTTTATTACAATTTAGCTATAGCCCTTAATAAAGCATATCCTCCGAATACCTGTACCAGCATACCCGGTATACCGATCCGGAAATCTTGGATTGCTACTGCAAAATCTTGTACAACAGCCCATTCTATCAATGTGCCGATCACCTGATAGGCTAATACGACTCCAACAATAGCCAGTAGAGATATTTTTTGGAAGCGGTGTGCGGCATATGCAGCGGCTCCGGCAAGTAAAGTCGATTTAATTAATATTGCAGGTAATACTGCTATCGGAGGCATACCAAACAGTGCACTGTTCAATAGGGGAGAAAGGATAGCAGTGAGTAGGCCCACGCGTAACCCATACTTGTATGCAGCTATTAGTGTGAAGAAGTAGATTGGTAGCCATGTTAATCCTCCACCCGGTACCAAATGGCATATTTGAGGAAGAGCTATATTCCCAATGATAAATGATAGAGCAAACAAATATGTTTTGACCTCTTTGTAGGATAAAGAATAAAGTTTTGCTGTTGTTTCCATGATGATAGTAATTAAAGGAAATATAATAATGATGTTTTAGTTGATAAGGGAATAATATATTCTTTTAGATATTAATAGATACAATGCTAAACAATATTCTTGTAATGAGCAAGTAATATAATGTTTTCTCGTGTTCTCATGATTTTGAATTTAAAGATATGTAATAAAATTATCACATGTTTATTGAATAATACTAATTTTCACAATGTTAATTTTTTTTATAATTTTTGGCGCATTTTTTTTATTCTCTAAACAAAATATGGACAAAATACAAGAGGGTGTGTCAAAAGATAGAACTTTCGTCATTGTGAAGAACCTTTTGACACACCCTATTTATATACGGATAATATTTTATTGTAAGTTTTAGTCAATCCATACGCAAAATATTAGCGCCTAATTGGTTTAGTCGGACATCTATATTCTGGTACCCTCTGTCTATTTGTTCTATGTTATGGATCGTGCTTTTTCCGTCGGCACACATTGCTGCAATAAGCAAGGCTATTCCGGCCCGAATATCGGGAGAGGTCATAGTGGTTGCACGCATCGGTCGTTTGCCTGTGCCTATAACCGTTGCCCTGTGAGGATCGCATAGTATAATCTGTGCTCCCATATCTATCAGTTTATCCACGAAGAATAAGCGGCTTTCAAACATTTTCTGATGAATTAATACGCTTCCTTTGGCTTGAGTTGCCACTACCAGCAATACACTGATAAGGTCAGGAGTCAATCCTGGCCAAGGCGCATCGGCTATTGTTAAGATAGAGCCATCGATAAAAGTATCTATAGCGTATTCTTTTTGAGCTGGAATGTATATGTCGTCTCCTCTTCTTTCTAATTGAATACCTAAACGACGGAATGTATCGGGTATAATGCCGAGATCATCATATGCTACATTTTTGATAGTAATTTCCGAACCTGTCATTGCTGCCATTCCTATGAAACTACCAATCTCTATCATATCCGGTAGAATACGGTGTTTGGCTCCACCAAGAGATTTTACTCCTTCTACCCGAAGAAGATTCGACCCTACTCCTGATATCTTAGCTCCCATTTGTATGAGTAGCTTACTCAATTGTTGTATATACGGTTCGCACGCTGCATTGTAAATAGTAGTCTCACCTTCAGCCAACACGGCAGCCATCAGAATATTGGCAGTACCTGTAACCGATGCTTCATCAAGCAGCATGTAAGTTCCTTGCAGTTTTTTTGCAGATATGTTGTATATCTGTTGCGCATCATCGTAAACAAAGTCGGCTCCTAGTTTTTGTATACCGATAAAGTGCGTATCTAAACGGCGGCGGCCTATTTTATCTCCGCCCGGCTTTGGAAGCATAGCTCTACCAAAACGTGCTACCAGAGGTCCTATTATCATTACTGAGCCTCTTAATGATGCACTCTTTTTTATAAATTCTGGACTTTGTAAATAATCTATATTTACATTTTCTGATTTGAATGACCATGTGTCTTCACCTAAACGCTTAGTTTCTACGCCCATCTCGCCCAATAGGGCTATCAGGTTGTTCACATCCAAAATATCAGGTATATTTTCGATAATAATTTCTTCGGGCGTGAGTAGAGTTGCACAAATAATTTGTAGAGCTTCGTTTTTTGCTCCTTGTGGTATAATATCTCCTTTGAGGCGACAACCTCCTTCTATAATAAATGATGCCATGTTTCTATTTTCTTAGTTTTTAAAAGATTCTTACCTCAGGTTCAAGTTCAACATCGAATGTGCCTTTTACGGCATGTTGAACTTCCTTCATAAAGCGGATTATGTCATTTCCATCAGTCGAACCATAATTAACAATAATCAGAGGTTGATTGGGATATGTGCCTATGTCTCCGATTCGCTTCCCCTTATATCCCGATTTATCTATCAGAAATGCAGCTGAGGTTTTTATCAATCCGTCCTTTTGCAAGTACGCCGGAAGATCAGGATACTTTATTAGAATCTTGTCTGTTTGTTTTTGTGTGATATATGGGTTTTTGAAAAAGCTTCCGGCGTTTGGCAATACCTTCTCATCCGGAAGTTTACGTTGCCGTATTCGTATAACAGCGTCACGGACATCTTGAATGGTTGGTTCTGCGATTTCTTCGAGTTCTTTGTTCAAATCAAAATATTTTGGAGTATAAACGAATGTCCGCTTTAAGTGGAAAACAACGGATATTACCAGATATTTTTCTGTACGTTTAAATATACTATTTC
Organism: Prevotella sp.; assembly: GCA_031271965.1. Lineage (GTDB taxonomy): Bacteria > Bacteroidota > Bacteroidia > Bacteroidales > Dysgonomonadaceae > Dysgonomonas. The sequence goes on from JAISUS010000029.1 coordinate 178,899, forward strand.
GGTAGGCAAATTCACATTCGGCATTAGAGAAAGATATGGTCTCTCCCGTTTCCATATCCACCGCTACTACTTCGCGTATCACATCTTTTACTTCTGCTCCATATGCACCGATGTTTTGAATAGGTGCTGCACCAACGGTTCCGGGTATTAGTGAAAGGTTCTCAAGCCCTACAAAACCACGTTCTACACAATAAGCGACAAATTCATCCCAGTCTTCGGAGGCATTGACTTCGATAAATATATCTTCATCTTCCTCTTCTTCGTCAGAAATCAGTCGAACTCCTTTAATATCGGGATGGATGACAAGTCCATCGAAGTCTTTTGTGAAAAACAAATTGCAGCCACTGCCTATAACAAGCTTTTTTTCGTTTGAATGATCTTTTAAACATTGGCGAAGCTCTTCGATCGTATTAGGCTGACAAAAAATCTTAGCCAGAGCCTCTGTTTTAAATGAATTATAATTTTTTAATTGGAATTGCCTATAATAGTCCATTTCGGGGTTAATTGGTTTCACAAAATATCCGGTTAACTACGCTTTCGTTTAAACCAGAAAAATAATATAACAAGAACAAGAAGTGCTCCGGCAATGATAAGGATTGTTTGCCAGTGAACCATGACAAATTTTACGATAAAAACCAGAGCAACTATTACTAATATAGCACCGACGCCCTGTGTTACCCGGCGTATCGTCAATTTGCGTTTAGCTGCTGATTCGTCGTCGGAGAGGGAATAGTTGCTTTCTTTTTGAGTTTCAGATTCCAGTATTTGTTCGGTAATTGTATCTGGTTCTGCGTTTTCGCTAAAATCTTCAAATGTTACGTAATCATCTTTGCCATTCCCGGTGGTTGAAGATTCTAGTTCTTCATAGTCTATATCTTCAGGCTGATATACCGGTTCTTCTTCCCCCTGATATACTTCCATAGGGATATCATCCATGTCCAGATCCAGATTATCCGATTCTTCATTTTCTTCAATTTGCGGAGTCGGTATAGGTGATTGAGTAGCCTTGTCTGCAAGACGAATAACCGTATCCACACGTGATGAAGCCACTTTCGTGTCGAAGTCTCCACCTTCTACCATATTTATTAATTCGTCTTCTATAGCCGGATATTTAATCATCAGAGTCTTGCAAGCATTGGCAAAGTCGCGAAAGCGGTGAATCTTGTCTATCTTTGCTTTTACTTCGTCTCCGTTGCCTGCCGACAAATCTAATATTTTGTCTGCCAGTATAGCTTTTAAACGTTCCATCGTTTTTTGTTTATATTAGTTGTCTATTATCTATTACCGTACATCTGGTCGTAATATTTTGTATAATCACCGGAGGTAACCTCATCTACCCACTGTTGATTGTCTAGATACCAATAGATAGTTCTTAGAATACCTTTATCGAATGTCGTTTCCGGTAACCATCCGAGCTCTTTGGATATTTTTGTCGGATCGATTGCATAGCGGTGGTCATGCCCTTGACGATCTTTTACAAAAGAAATAAGATCATCGTTTATCCAACTGATATCTATGGAACCATCTTCGGCTTTTTCTTTCTTTTTAAGCGTTTCTCTATATTCAGGTTTGCTTTCCATTATATCGTGAATGGTTTTGATTACCAGTTTCACTATATCGATATTCTTTTTCTCATTGTGTCCGCCTACATTATATACTTCGCCTAAACGGCCGCCATGCAGCACGGCATCTATAGCTTTGCAATGATCTTCTACATAGAGCCAGTCGCGCACATTACTTCCGTCTCCGTAAACAGGAAGTTGCTTTCCCTCCAGGATGTTGCGTATAATAAGTGGAATTAGCTTTTCAGGGAAGTGATATGGCCCGTAATTGTTTGAACAACGGGTAATATTTACCGGCATTTTATACGTTTCGCTATAAGCCTGCACTATCAGATCTCCTCCTGTTTTTGCTGCGCTATACGGTGAACGGGGATCGAGAGGTGTTGTTTCGGTAAAATAACCCTCCTCGCCCAGAGATCCGTATACTTCGTCTGTAGATACCTGCAAAAACTTCACTCCTTTGTGCCATATAGGGTAGTTGTTTTCGTCTTTTCCCTCTGTCCAGAATTTTCTGGCTGTATCTAGCAGGTTTTGAGTCCCTAATATATTAACTTGTAAGAAAAGTTGTGGATTCTCAATACTTCTATCCACATGACTTTCAGCAGCAAAATTTACTACATAGTCAATTCTATGATTAGTGAAAATTTTTTCGGTAATAGTTCTGTCACAGATGTCTCCTTTTACGAAAACAACACGTGGGTCTTTAAGTTCCTGTGTCAGTGTGCCAAGGTTTCCCGCATATGTAAGCGCATCGAGAATAACCAATTTTGCCTGAGGGTGTGCAGCCAACATATGTTTTACAAAATTTGCGCCTATGAACCCAGCACCGCCAGTAATTAAATAAGTCATTTTTATTTTTACGTTTAATAAATGATATTATACGCAAAAATAAGAAAAAAACAATATCAATGGTGTCTTACAAGTAATATAATATTGTAGGGCAAACGAAAAGAATTACGAATGATTATTTGAGAATGTGAGTTCGGTACCTTATTATTAGAATTTATAGCCTAAGGTGGCTAAGGAGCTAACATTCTTATATTTGTAGGAATTATTGTTGCTGAGGTTTGTAAGGCCAAGTTCACAACTTAATCCGACTATAATTCTGCCGACTTCCATTCCTACTCCGCCTCCAATGCCAAAGTCGAATTTTTTCAGATTTCCATAAGTAAGCTTATCTGATTTTCCGAATGTGTCTTCTTCCGGAGTTTCTTTTATTTGGGTATTCCCGGTAATTTTTTCCTTATTCTTTCCGCCAATGCCATAAGCAATGTAAGGTCCCAGATTGAAATAAACGCATGTGCTGTTTGACATATACATTTTATATACGGCAAATACCGGCATTTCCAGATACATTTGATTCAATGTTCTATTTCTGTAAAATGCGCCTCCGGTTCCACCTATAATATTATCTTCTGTTTTTAATTTGGCACCTTTTGTCGTTAAAAATAATCCGGTTTGCAAATCAAAAGGGTTGTTAGGAAGGCTGTATTCTAACATAACTCCTCCCTGAAAGCCTATTTTCCCTTTTTTATTAACAAAATCAGATTCTATATCCCATGTTGAGTTAGATACATTAGCCCCTGCTCTGATACTAAGATTTAGTGAAGGTGAATACTGGGCAAAAAGGCTGATTGTTGTAAATAGAATAAATGCAATTAATGTAAATCTCTTCATAAGGCTGTTGTTTTGAATTGTGTAAAAGTATTAATAAAAATTTATAGAAAATATAGTTTTCCCTGCTAAATGCCCATATCATACAATTTAAGAGGCTTTTAGGCGTTAAGAATAAATAAATTGTACTTACTTTGCATATCGTATTACCCTGTTTTTGTGAATGAAGGTTAATTGTATAATATTATTTTTCGTGTTTTTTGTCTTTAGTTCTGTTGCAGTCTATGGACAATGGGATGCGCAGTTGAGCCAATATTGGAGAATGAAAAATTATTATAATCCTTCATTTATAGGGCAAACAGATGCCATAGAAAGTTCGTTATTGCATCGTCAGCAGTGGGTTGGGTTGACGAATGCGCCGGCTACTTCATTGATTTCATTGAATATGCCTATTCAATTTTTAGGTAAAGATCACGGGGTCGGTGTTATTGTTATGAATGAGAAAATAGGCTTGTTTTCAAATACATCTACTTTAGGACAATATACATATAAAGTGAAATTTAAAAAAGGCAGGTATTTGAATATCGGTATACAGGGCGGGATGATGAATATTGATTTCGATGCATCGAAGATACATATTCCAGACAGCGATTATCACGATAAGACAGATATCCCATCTGCGGGAGGAGATAAAAAGATAGATGCAGGAATAGGAATTTCGTGGATAACACCTAATTATTATATTGGAGTGTCAGCTTCTCATCTATGGGAGCCATCTTTCGAACTAGATGACAATACATCGACATATATCCCGCGAGGATATTATATTATGGCGGGGTACAATATAAAGCTTAATAATCCGTTAATAGAGTTGCAACCGTCTGCCCTTTTTAAATCTGATGCTATTGCGCATCAATTGGATGTTACGGCAAAAGTTGAATATAATAAGATGTTCTCTGGTGGAATATCTTGGAGAAAAGATGACGGTTTTGTATTTTTGTTGGGCGCGAGAATAAGAAATATCGAAGCTGGCTATTCTTATGACCTTTCTACATCAGAGATTGCAAAGGTAAGTAATGGCAGCCACGAGTTGTTTTTGCGTTACAGTATTCCGCTCGAAAAGAAAAAAGACCGGAGTGTTGGAAAAAGTATAAGAATACTATAGAGTTAAAATACAAGTTTACAAGCGTACGCTAAAAAAGCTTCGGGAAAATACGAAGCACAAGAAGTAAATATGAAACATTTGTTTTTTGCGATCATAGTTTTACTTGCGATATTCACATCCTGTGGAAAATCGATAGGATCGAGTATCGGAGGTGAAGTGACCGGGGAAAAAAGCTCGTCGTGGGCTGAACCTACCCCATATGGAATGGTTTTAGTCTCGAGAGGTTCTATAGAGATGGGGCCTGCCGAAAGTGATTCCTTATGGGATATAAAAGCTAATCCGAAAGGGGTATCTGTTGATAATTTCTGGATGGATGAAACAGAAGTAACAAATTCCAAATATCGCCAATTTGTGAATTGGGTGCGAGATTCCATTATTAGAGAGCGTTTGGCCGATCCCAGATACGGAGGTGATGAAACTTTCAAAATCACCGAAGATAGATATGGCGAACCTATAAAGCCTTACCTCAACTGGAAAAAGCCGATCCCTAAAAGGCCTCTTGAAGAGGAGGAACGGGCTATCAATAGTGTAACATATGTGCATCCGATAACTAAAGTGCGTGGAATAGATCCCCGGCAGATAAATTATTTTTACGAATGGTTCGATCATACCGAGGCTGCTAAGCGCAGAAACCGATTAAATCCGAATGAGAGAATATTAAATACGGATATTCAGGTAAATCCTGAACAATCCGTAATGATATCAAAAGATACAGCATACATTAATGAAGACGGATTCCCGGTAAATGAAACAATCACACGCCCTTTATCATCCCTTTTCGATTTTGTACATTCTAAAATAGTGAATGTTTATCCGGATACTACTGTTTGGATAAATGATTTCAATAATGCGTATAATGAACCTTATCTGCGGATGTATTTTTCCCACCCTGGCTATAATGATTACCCTGTGGTTGGCGTTACTTGGGAACAGGCAGAAGCTTTCTGTTTTTGGAGAACTCAGTATTATAAAATGGGACAACCTAGGAATGGACGTCCGATAGAGAATTTCCGCCTTCCTACCGAAGGGGAATGGGAATTTGCTGCTCGAAATGGACGTACAGAAAATAAATACCCTTGGGATAAAGATGGAACGATGGATGAAAAAGCCTGTTTCATGGCAAACTTTAAACCCGGAGAAGGAAATTATACTAAGGACGGAAACTTGATTCCTGCGCGTGTGGCTTCTTATATTCCCAATCGTTTCGGTATATATGATCTGGCTGGAAATGTAGCTGAGTGGACATCAACGGCATATACTGAGTCGGGTACGGCAATGATGAATGATATGAATCCGCAATATAAATATGATGCTGCCAAAGAAGATCCCTATGCGGTTAAAAAGAAGGTTGTCAAAGGTGGCTCGTGGAAAGATGTGGGACGAAATATACGTGGTGACATGCGAGAAGGTGAATACCAAAATCAGCCTCGTTCTTACATCGGTTTTAGATGTGTAAGAACTCAAGTGGGCTTCTCTAAATCGAAAAAATAATGAAAAGATTACATAAATTAATAATCATATTGCTATTGAGCGTTGTTTCCTTTTCGTCAGTACAGGCCCAAGAATCACTTCGTGAGAGATTGGCCAGAAGACAGCAACAGGAACAGGGGGCAGTAACAGACAGTAGTCTGAAAGTGCCGAAATTATCTGTTCGTGCCGAAATGATGAATGAAAATCAAACTCAGGACTTGTCGAATGCTACTTGGGTTCGCGAAATATACCGTTTCTTGGATCTGACAAAAGGGGAGAATGCCGCATTGTATTATCCCGAACAGGCGGAGAATGATAAGATGAATCTGTTCACTATGATTTTCAAATTGATGGAGAATAATAGCCTGCCTATCTATCGGTGGAATAACGGAAATGAGTTGTTTACAGATCGGATGAAAGAAAACTTTGGCGACATTCTTACTAAATTGGAAATTCCGTATCAAAAAAATGGGGAGAATTATGTTTACGATGAATTCAGTATTCCGAACAATGAAGCTCTTGGTTATTATATAAAAGAGGCTTGGTATTTCGACCAGTCTAATTCTGTGTTGGGAGTAAAAACTGTAGCTATCTGCCCTGTTGTAATACGCGAGCAATATTTTGATGAAGAAAGCACCTTGTCTACAGCCAGCCGTATGCCGCTTTTTTGGATACCGTACGAATCTGTCCGTCCATACGCAGCCCGCATGCCTATTATGACTTCTGACAGGAATAATGTGATGACGAAGACTATCGACGATTATTTCAGATTAAGGCTTTATGACGGAGAAATATATAAAACCACCAATATGGAAAATAAGCTGATGGTGGAGAAGTACAAGGATGCGGAAGTCCGGAAACAGGCTGAGAAGGAGATAGAAGGAGAACTTAAACAATTTGAACATAATTTGTGGGTAACAAATGATTCTATAACTGATACTCAATCTAAGAATAAAAGCAAGAATGCTAGAAACGCTAAAATAAGTAAGCCAAAAGGAGGCTCTTCGGGTGCAACTTATTCGGCAAGAGATAGAAGGTAATTTAAAAGCAAAAAATAAAAATATAGTGGCTATTTCGGTAAGGAGTAGCCATTCTGTTATTTGAAAATACAGAATATATGACATTAAAATATGGAGTTATAGGCTCAGGAGCTATCGGTGGATATTATGGCGGGAAGTTAGCCCATTCGGGAAAAGAGGTTCATTTTCTTTTTCATTCCGATTATAATTATGTAAAGGAAAATGGGTTGAGAGTAGATTCTGTAAAAGGAAACTTTCATCTCGATTCGGTTTTAGCATATAATAATACTTCCGAAATGCCGAAATGTGATGTTGTATTTGTGTGCTTGAAATCGACAAACAATAAGCTTCTTAAAGAGCTGTTGCCACCACTTTTGCATAAAGATACTTTGGTTATCCTTATTCAGAACGGATTGGGATTAGAGGCTGACTTGCAGCAAGATTTTCCAAACTTAAGGATTGCCGGGGGATTGGCTTTTATTTGTTCCAGTAAAATAAGAGAAGGGCATATTGCCCACTTCGATGAAGGAAAGCTTAATTTAGGTTCATATTCATGTGACGATGAGTCTTTATTAAAACTGGTTTGCTCCGATTTTCAGCAAGCAGGAGTGGAAACCCGTATCCTGCAACTAGAAATGGCACGATGGATGAAGCTTGTGTGGAATATTCCATATAATGGAATGACAGTTGTGTTGAATACGACTACTGATAAGCTAATGAGTAATACGCATACTGAAAATCTCTTGCGAAAAATGATGCTTGAAGTAATTAATGGAGCCAACCAAGTAGGGAAAGATAGATTTACGATACCGGAAACATATGCTGATGGCATATTAGATATGACACGTCATATGGTACCCTACTCGCCTAGTATGAAATTGGATTATGATTATCATCGTCCTCTTGAGATTGATTATATATATAGTCGTCCTATTCTTGAAGCGGGGAAAGCCGGATATGATATGGTGTGTGTCTCCATGCTTGAGAAACAATTGAGATTTATTGAAAGTCAGTATTTAAAATAAAAAAAGAGCAGGTTAAAATCCTGCTCTTTTTTTATTCTTTTATTCTTTTATTCTTTTATTCTTTTGAAATTAGCATCGAATTTAGCTCTGTCAAAAATTTCATACCGTGGCAGAGTCGGTTTGTAGTCTTCAATATCCCAAAGTGTACTTGTTATCATTAGATCTGCACTATAGCGGTTACATGCAATAGGTACATTGTGTACACGGCATTGGCGAAGCAACATCATAATATCTGCTTCATGGGGTTGAGGATTTAGGTCGTCTATCAGAAAGATCGCTAAATCTATTTCATGGCGTACTACCATAGCTGCAATTTCAGCATCACCACCAAGGGGGCCCGAATTCATACGGGTAATATCTGCCTGGATGCCTTTTTCTTCGAAAGCTTCTTTTATTAGAGTACCTGTAGTTCCTGTGCATACCAAGTGCTGGCTTGACAGGAACGAAGAGTTGTAATAACACCATTCTACCATATCTGCTTTGCGGTGATCGTGTGCTACCAATGCTATGGTTAATTTTTTCTTCATATTCATTTATTTTATGTAATAAACTCAAAGGTAATATTTTTATTACCTAATTTGTTATGTTTCGGCTAAACTTTATTGAATAAATGTCTTATTGCATCCCGGTTTAGTTAGTGCTACTCATTATTGTTAATGAATGTTCGGTTGTGTTATTTTTATGTTAAAAGACAAAGGGCCATGCCGAATTTAGATGAGAATGTGCATCCTATAAAATAGAATGAAGTTAAATCCAGACTTGGATAGCTCCCTTAATCTTAACCTAATTTTAAATATATAACACTAATGAACAAAAAAATTATTAATCTGTTTTTAGCTTTTTCATTAAGCTTATTTGTATTTACGGCGTGTAGCAATGATGACGACAAAGATCTTGTTTTGGAAAAAAGCGAAGTAACTGTTGATCTTGGAGGGACAACAACCGTGAAAATTACAAAAGGAAATAGTGGTTATAAAGTTACTCCGGCCGATGCTACTGTTGCAACGGCAACATTGGAGGGCAATGTAATAACTATAACTGGAGTAAAGGCAGGCGAAACAACAATTACAGTTATAGATAATGAAAAGAAATCCGCTACTTTGAAGGTGAAAGTAGCTACTTATGCGGAACAAATTGCTGCTACGTATAATGGAGATTTGTCTATTACATTGCCTGGTGGTAATCCTGAGGTAAGCAAAAAAGACATAGTGTTGGCTACATCAGGAGAAAAAGTTAAACTGACTCTGGCTAATTTTAGTTTTGGAGATACTGCATTAGGAGATATCGTTGTGGACGAAATTCCTTTAACTAAGGCTGAAGGAACTGTTACTCTGACTGAAACTGTTGCTACAGTGAAATTAAAGATAGGAGAAACTGAAATTAATGCTAAGGTTACAATTACGGGAACAGTTTCAACTAAGGTTAAAAAAGCAAATCTGGCAGTTGCGACAGAACAGGTGTTGGATTTGACTATCAGTGTTACGGAAGTACCGGATTTAGGCCCTATTGCTGTAACTTTCTCAGGAGCTAAAAAAGCAAGCTAAATTATATATTTAGTATACTAAAAAGTGGTTTTTAGAATTAAAAACCACTTTTCTTTTTTATATTTTATACCTTTATGGTTAAGTTCTATATTATGCATAAGTTTTTGGCCGGATATATAATTCCGATGTTGTTGGTGTTACTTGCAACTACATCGTGTGGAACTCAGAGAACAACAGGGCGATTGTTGTACGATCCTCAGGAAGTTGCGCAATTGTCTGATAAATTAGGTGTTGAGTTGAGTAATCTGAACAAAGACGATGATCGTAATATGCCATTATATGCAGAGGTATCACTATGGCTTGGCGTACCTTATCGTCCCGCCGGCTTGTCGCGTAAGGGGCTTGATTGTTCCGGATTTACGCATATTATTTATCAAAAAGTATACAATAGGAAATTGCCTAGATCGACTGGCGATCTGGCGAAGATGAAGATGCATGATGTGTCGAGGGGAAATCTACAGACAGGTGATCTTGTCTTTTTCTCTACATCCAAGAACCACAGTCGGATCAACCATGTGGGAATCTATCTGAAAGATGGAAATTTTATTCATGCATCTACATCGAGGGGTGTAATAGTCAGTCATTTAGATGAAGGTTATTACAATCGCACTTGGAAAAGGGGAGGGCGTGTGAAATAGTTTAATAAAGACCTTAAAATATTATAAAAAACACAATGTGTTAGTCTTTTATTTGATCGGATTATATATTTTTATTCGGCTAAAAAATAAAATTGAATGAGAATATCCCCAAAATCATTAAGATTATCAACACTTTTGTTGCTGTTTTCTGTGGTGACGATGTCTATATCAGCGGTTCCTCCAAGAAAACAGAAACCAAATAAGAAAAAGACAGCTGCCAGTTCGGTAGCTCCTAAATCGTTAAAAGTTGTACAATCGACAAATAGTGTAGAGGTAACTACTGATGATGGAAACCAATTCTTACTACCAAAGTACGAAAAAATATTTGAAGATCAACATCCCGCATTTCCCACTTCTGATAAATTATTAACTGACGCAGGCGCTAATTTAACTCCATCCTTAGAATTGATGAAGGAAAAGATGCTTGAACAGAAGGAAATGCAGGAGCTTTCTTCCCGGTTGGGTATTTCTATTACAGAGCCTACTCATCTTGATCTTTACAGAGAAGTAGCAGACTGGTTGGGTACGCGATACAGAAGAGGCGGTATGAGCCGTAAGGCTGTTGACTGTTCAGGTTTTACTAATATTATATACAAAAATGTCTATGGAATGCAACTGGATAGGGTTAGTACAGCCATAGCGAAAAATGTAAAAGAATCTATATCCAAAGATGACCTGGAGCCCGGCGATATGGTATTCTTTTCCACTTTCAAAAAGAAGTACATAAATCATGTGGGAGTATATATAGGAGATGGTAAGTTTATACACGCATCTATAAAGCATGGTGTCATTGTAAGCTCGCTCACCGAAGGGTATTACAGTACAGCATGGAGAAAAGGAGGACGAAATTTATAAAAGATATTAAGATAGAAAAGGAGATGCATTTGCGTCTCCTTTTTTTATATATAGGATTCTTTACTTAAATAATATTGTAGCAAATAGGTTGATATAAATATTAAAGGGATGCCTTAATTAGATAAGTTGTTGACATTTGTACGTCTTTTGAGAAACTATTTGTCTATTTGTCTTGTTTCGCAAAGTGGTGTAATACAAAAAGATTGTTTATTTAATTAATATTGAAAAAAATGTTATGCATTTCTTGCGAAATAAAATAATTTGCATGAAATTTGTACCGTGAAATAATAATATAACAAAAGTCGAAAAAGAGACAATAATATTTGGATGAAAAATTTGAAATTCACAAAGATGCACGGAGCCGGTAACGACTATATCTATATGGATGCCATATCTCAGGGAATAGATAATCCATCGGAGTTGGCCGTAAAACTTAGTAATCGTAATTTTGGAATAGGGTCAGACGGATTGGTACTTATATTACCTTCAGAGATATGTGACTTTAGAATGCAAATGTTCAACTCAGATGGTTCGGAAGCCGAAATGTGCGGAAATGCGTCGCGTTGCGTGGGCAAGTATGTTTATGATAATGGGTTGACGGCTAAAAGCGAAATAACACTGGAAACCGGAGCTGGTATTAAATATATTACTTTGCTCGAGGGTGATTCAAAATCACGTAAAGTGACTGTGGATATGGGTGAGCCTATCCTCAATCCGGATTTGATTCCTGTAAAAGCGGTGGGAGAACCTGTATTGAATCTTCCATTGAGTGTAGATGGCAAAAGCTGGGAAATAACATGTGTGTCGATGGGAAATCCGCATGCAGTAATCTTCACAACAGGGATAAAAGATCTTGATCTGCCTGTAATTGGTCCGGAATTTGAGAAACATCCCATTTTTCCACGTAAAACAAATACGGAGTTTATAGAAGTAATTGACCGCCAAACATTGAATATGCGTGTTTGGGAGCGAGGTGCGGGAGAAACTTTGGCTTGTGGAACTGGTGCTTGTGCTGCTGCTGTAGCCGCGATCCTAAACGATTATTGCGATCGTAAGATAAAAATTCATTTGTTGGGAGGAGATCTTGAAATAAAATGGAGTAAAGAGAATAATCATGTATATATGACTGGAGAGGCTGTTACGGTGTTTGAAGGAGAATTATTAGCAAATTAGTATATTGGCAAATTTGAAAATGAATTAAAAATAAAATAATTAAAAAGGAGAGAGTAATTTGATAATGTCTTGTAGCATTTGCAAATTTGCTAATCTTCAAATTCTCATATTAAAAATATATGGCATTAATAAACGAAAATTATACGAAGCTCCCGGGGGGATACCTTTTTTCAGATATAGCAAGAAAAGTGAGTGAGTTTAAAGTGAGTCATCCGGATGCGAATGTAATCCGCCTTGGAATCGGCGATGTGACCAAACCTCTAGCTCCGGCAGTTATTTCAGCTTTACATAAAGCCGTCGACGAAATGAGCGAAGCTTCATCATTCAGAGGGTACGGCCCCGAACAAGGATATGATTTCTTAGTAAATACTATTGTAGAAAACGATTATAAAGCAAGAGGATTAAATATAGCTGCCGACGAAATATTTGTAAGTGATGGCTCGAAAAGCGATACAGGCAATATCGGAGATATATTAGGTCTGGATAATATAGTGGCTATTACCGATCCGGTATATCCTGTATATGTGGATACAAATGCTATGGCAGGCAGAGCAGGAGAACTTCTCGCCGATGGCAAGTGGAGCAAGTTGATATATGTGCCATGTACGAGTGAAAATGATTTTATTCCGTCATTATCTAAAGAAAAAGTGGACATAGTTTATCTGTGTTATCCGAATAATCCGACAGGAACTACATTGACTAAAGACCAACTAAAGGTTTGGGTCGATTGGGCTATTGAGAATAAAGTGCTGATTCTTTTTGATGGTGCTTATGAAGCATATATAACAGAAAGTGATGTGCCCCACAGTATTTATGAAATAGACGGTGCCGAACAGGTGGCTATTGAATTCCGGAGTTTCTCCAAGACAGCAGGATTTACAGGTACCCGTTGTGCCTATACCGTAGTTCCTAAATCCGTGATGGGATATACAAAGTCGGGAGAAAAAGTTTCATTGAATAAACTTTGGAACAGACGGCACACTACAAAGTTCAATGGTGTTCCGTATATAATACAACGTGCAGCCGAAGCATGTTATTCGGAAGAAGGGAAGGCTCAGGTAAAGGCTGTTGTTGATTACTACCTGAATAATGCAAAAATAATTCGTGAAGGCTTGGCGGCGCAAGGTCTAAAAGTCTATGGTGGAGTAAATTCCCCTTATATTTGGGTGAAAACCCCGAACGGTATGACCTCGTGGGGATTCTTCGACTACTTGCTGAATGATTTGAATATTGTAGGTACACCGGGTGTCGGTTTTGGTCCTAGCGGAGAAGGATATTTGCGTTTAACGGCTTTCGGTACATTGGAGAATACGAAGGAGGCTGTTGGGCGTTTGAAAAAGATTATAATTTAGATTCTTATATAACTCATCAATAAATAGTTTATGACAAAGTTACGTTTTAAAGCAGTAGCATTAGCCTCAGAGCGAAAACCGCTGGAGGTAAAGAAACCGACAAGCAAAACATCGGAGTATTACGGAGAAAAGGTATTTAATCGCAAAGCGATGACCAAATATCTTTCCAAAGAGACTTTTAAAGCTCTTAATGATGCTATCGATAAAGGACAATCTGTAAATCGTAATCTGGCAGAACATGTTGCAGCCGGAATGCGTATGTGGGCTCTGGAAAATGGTGTGACACATTATACCCACTGGTTTCATCCGCTAACAGATGGTACGGCCGAAAAACATGACGCGTTTGTTGAGCATGATGGTAATGGAGGCTTGATAGAAGAATTTGAGGGGAAACTTCTTGCTCAACAAGAACCTGATGCTTCTAGTTTTCCATCCGGAGGTCTTCGTAATACTTTTGAGGCTCGTGGTTATTCAGCCTGGGACCCTTCTTCTCCGGCATTTATTGTAGGGGACACGTTGTGTATTCCAACTATATTTATCTCTTATACAGGTGAGGCGTTAGATTATAAAACTCCGTTGTTGAAGTCTCTTAATGCTGTAGATAAAGCTGCAACAGGTGTTGTTCAATATTTTAATAAAGATGTAAAGAAAGTTAATTCTAACTTAGGTTGGGAACAAGAATACTTCCTTGTTGATGAGGATTTGTTTATGGCACGTCCGGATTTAGCTCTAACTGGAAGAACATTGATGAGTCACGAAAGTTCTAAAAATCAACAGTTGGAGGATCACTATTTTGGAGCAATACCAGAACGTGTGCAACGGTTTATGGAAGAGTTGGAGTATGAAGCATATGCTTTAGGTATTCCTGTGAAGACCCGTCATAACGAGGTGGCGCCAAATCAATTCGAGTTGGCTCCTATATATGAAGAATGTAATTTGGCAGTGGACCACAACTTATTGGTTATGTCTATCATGGACAAAGTAGCCCGTAAACATTCATTCCGTGTGCTATTCCACGAAAAACCATTCAAAGGGATTAATGGATCGGGTAAGCATAACAACTGGTCGCTAAGCACTAATACAGGAATTAATTTACTTTCTCCTGGAAAGGATACAGTTGAGAACCTACGCTTTATAACATTTGTTGTAAATATTCTAGCAGCAGTGCATAAGAATAATGGTTTATTGAAAGCTTCCATTTCTTCTGCTACCAATGGTCACCGCCTTGGAGCTAATGAAGCACCTCCTGCAATTATATCTGTATTTCTGGGTACGCAGGTAAGTGATGTTCTTGATAAGTTCGAGAAGAGTTCTGTGCAAGATGCAATTGTTGTTGATAATAAGAAGCAAATAAGTCTTGGCGTGGGGCAAATTCCTGAGATTCTGCTGGATAATACTGATCGTAACCGTACTTCTCCGTTTGCTTTTACTGGTAACCGTTTCGAATTCCGTGCTGTTGGTTCGTCTGCAAACTGTGCTTCTGCAATGACAGCATTAAATGCCGCCGTTGCAGAACAACTGTCTGTATTTAAAGAAGAGGTGGATTCTTTAATAAAGGCTGGCAAATCAAAAGAGGAGTCTTTATATGAAGTGTTGAAAAAATATATTAAAGAATCACGCCCTATTCGCTTTAATGGAAATGGATATAGTGACGAATGGAAAGCTGAGGCTCAGAAACGTAAATTGGATTGCGAAACGAGCATTCCTTTGATTTATGATAGTTATACTTCAAAACAAAGTATTAAAACCTTTGCCGGTATTTTATCTGAAGTTGAACTTCATGCACGTAATGAAGTGAAATGGGAAATCTATACTAAAAAGATACAGATAGAATCACGTGTATTGGGTGATTTAGCTCTTAATCATATTATTCCGGTAGCTATCTCATATCAATCTATACTATTGACTAATGTATCCAAGTTAAAGGAGGTCTCTGATAATTATAAGGAGCTGGGTGCAGAACAATTGCGTTTGATAGAAAAAATATCAACACATGTGAATGCTGTCAATGCGAAGGTACATGAAATGATCGATGCTCGTAAAATTGCTAATAATATTGAAAGTGAACGGGAAAAAGCTCTTGCTTACCATGACAATGTAGCTCCGTATTTGGACGGAATACGTTATCATATAGATAAGTTGGAATTGATTGTTGATAATGAAATGTGGCCATTGGCTAAATACAGAGAATTGTTATTTATTCGCTGATTAGATACAGGTAGTTATATGAAAAGTCCAGATCTTAACGGATCGGGACTTTTGCTTTTTATGTGCAATATGGAAAAGGTATTTATTCTGTTTTGATAAATAGAATTATAATAATTTTATAAAATATTCGTTTTACTGAGTGCTGATTATCTTAAAATTTCATTTCGCCGATGCTTGTGCGAGTAAATTATATGTATCTTTGCAAAACAAATATATTACAAATGAAAACAATACAAATTCTTATTCCTTTATTTATATGCTTTTTAATAATCTCTTGCAACGACGGAGATAATAAAATAAATCCAATAAACGGAACATGGTATACTTATGAAAAAACTGTTAATCTAAGTTCGGAAGCTCATAGCTCGGATGCCCAATATTTAGAAGGAAGGATTAACGTATACTACGCAGGCGAGCTAAAGGATTATGATATTACTAAATATTATAACGAGGAGACTGTCAAGACTGTGACCGCCTTAAAAACAGAACCGGGTAAGCCTGTAAGTGAAACGGAGTTTACCTACCAGATAGAAGGAGATACCATTGCTATCAACGATAGAATATATGGTACAGTGAGCTATAGATATATCATTACAAATAAGATAATAACATTGTACGGTAATTTAGATCTCAAAAGGATAACAGATATTGCAGATCAGCTGGGAATAATGATTCCTATTCCGCAAGATATAAAAGGAACAATAAAAATTAAGGATTACCGATAATCTTCTCTCAAAAAAGATTTGATTTTTTCGTAGCATTATATTATCTTTGCAACCCGATTGCTAATAGGCTGATAAGAAATCGTATATAAACAGCGGTTCGCCTCAGGCACATAACCTGTAAATAATAAACAGATGTACGTAATTGTAGACATTCAGGGACAACAAATGAAGGTTGAAAAAGACCAAACATTGTTTGTTCATAGAATTAACGCAGAAAATGGCTCTCAGGTAGAGTTTGATAAGGTATTGTTAGTAGACAATGATGGAGCTGTAACTGTAGGTGCTCCTACTGTAGAAGGTGCAAAAGTTGTGCTGGAAGTTGTGTCTCAAGCTAAAGGAGATAAGGTTCTTGTTTTCCACAAGAAAAGAAGAAAAGGACATCGCAAACTAAACGGTCACCGTCAACAGTTTTCAGAAGTTATAGTAAAAGAAATTATTGCTTAATCAGTTAAAAACAGAAGAAAATGGCACACAAGAAAGGTGTAGGTAGTTCGAAAAACGGCCGTGAATCGGAAAGTAAACGATTAGGCGTTAAAATATTTGGTGGAGAAGCTGTTAAGGCTGGAAATATTATAGTTCGTCAAAGAGGTACAACTCACCATCCGGGTGAAAATGTAGGTATTGGTAAAGATCATACTTTGTTTGCTTTGGTAGACGGTGTAGTAGCATTCCGTAAGAAGAAAAATGACAGATCATTTGTATCTGTTCTTCCGGCAGCAGAAGCTTAAGTAAAATACAGTTTATATATTAAAAGCGAATTGATTTTTTCAATTCGCTTTTTTGTTTTTGGCCATTTTAATAGGTATTACCTATAAATAATTAATATTTAATATAAATATCATTATTATTCGGTATTGCCTATGGTTTCAAGTTGTTATTTCTTTGTGGATAGAAATTTATAACAAAAACAAAGTTTATAATTATGTCAAAAATAGGAATATACTACGGTTCTACAACTGGTAATACACAAGATGTTGCCGAAGCGATTGCTGAAAAATTAGGAGTGGAAAAAGCTGATCTGCACGATGTGGCTAAGGCAAAGGCAGACTATTCGGCTTATGATGTTGTGCTATTTGGTACTTCTACTCTGGGCTTGGGCGATTTGCAGGATGACTGGGAGTATTACGTTGATAAAGTAAAAGGAGCAGATCTTGCAGGAAAGAAAGTCGCTCTGTTCGGATGTGGAGATTCATCGTCTTACAGCGATACTTTTTGCGATGGTGTAGGTAAAATATATGATGTTGTTAAAGACAAAGGTTGTCAACTGATTGGCAGAGTGAGTGCCGAAGGCTATACTTACGATAGTTCAGAGGCCTATGTCGATGGTCAATTTGTAGGATTGCTTATCGATAATGACAACGAGCCTGATTTGACAGATGAACGAGTTGCCAGTTGGGTGGAAAATTTGAGAAAAGAAATATAATCATATTATAATATGAACGTTTTTCATCATCTCATTTATGAATATAAAAAAGGAGTTCGCAGTATGATGCTATGTACCCTTACCTCCGACATGGAGGAAAAAGCCAGAAAGAAACTGGACAAAAATGGGATAAATTATAAAATACAACGTTTGAAGAACGGAAATATAAATGTCTTTTTCGGGAAAGATGAGTGCTTGCTCGTTGCCAATAAAATATGTGGAGATAAACCATTGAATTTACTGACTCCCGAACAGGACTTCATACTTGGTATATTGCTCGGATATAGTGTTAGCGAGCAATGTAGCAGATACTGTAAAAAGGAAAGGAAAGCAAATGTGATTTGTTTGACATAACTTTTCTATTGATAGTTTTTTTAGTTGATCTAGATCCTTATAGACGTGATGTCTGTGAGGATTTTTTATTTATATTTGAATTCTAAAACAATAATATTATGGCAAACTTATTTGATCTGCGTAGGGATTTTACCTTGAAGGTACTAGATGAAAGTGATCTTTTGCCTGATCCTATGGAGTTGTTTAGGCGTTGGCTGGATGAGGCAATATCTGTAAAGACGATGGAACCTAATGCGATGAATCTGGCGACAGCCGATAAAGACGGAAGGCCTTCATCTAGAATAGTGTTGTTAAAACAAATCCGTCCTGAAGGTTTTGTATTCTTTACTAATTATGAGAGTAAAAAGGCTAAACAAATAAGTGAAAATAAATATTGTGCATTAAATTTTGTTTGGCACGAACTTGAAAGACAAGTGCGGGTAGAAGGCATAGTTGAAAAAGTACCCGAAACAGAATCTGATTTATATTTTGAAATGCGACCGGCAAAGAGTAAACTCGGAGCATGGGCTTCACCCCAGAGCAAAGTTATTCCTAGCCGAAGCTATTTGGAACAGCTTATGGTTGATTTCACTTCAAAGTTTAGCGGGGTAGAAATCCCCCGTCCCCAAAATTGGGGAGGGTATATATTAAAGCCTCACTTAATAGAATTTTGGCAGGGAAGATCTAACAGATTGCACGATAGGATACAATATTTATTAACTGAGAAAGGTTGGCATATAGAACGTTTAGCTCCATAACATGTTATTTTAAACCTAAAGTTTGTAAGCTTAGCTCAATCTCCCTTTCATCACCAGTATGCTTGCCTAAGACATCTGATAATTTGACAGCCTTTAAAAATTCTTTATCCTTTTTGTCCGGTTTTACGTCTGTCAGTTTTATAACGATATTCAGCGGTTTTGCTCCTACATCATTCGAGAAGAATGTGCCTATGCCATATGTATCATGTATACGCCCGGCAACATGGCCTTTGATTTGCTTTATCGAATCAAGATTTAGGGAGTCACTGAAAACAAGAGTTTTTGAGATTGGTTCAATACGATTCTTTTCGTAGAATTCTATAGATTTATCGGTAAAGCACAAAGGGTCTCCGCTATCGTGCCGTATTCCATCAAACAGTTTTGCTTGCTTCAAACTGAACGAGTTGAAAAAAGCATCGGTGGTATATGTGTCCGTCAGGGCTATACCCAGACTTCCGTCATAAACATCTACCCAAGCTTCCAATCCTTTAATGTTTGCCGAACGATAGCCGAACACCGCCCCGTGATACATAAACCATTCGTGTGGCATAGTGCCAATCGGTATGGTGTTATATTTCATTGCCAGATACATATTACTTGTTCCTTTAAAGTATTCTCCGGAGTTGGCTTGCAGGGCTTCCACTACTTTGTCTTGTACATCAAACGAAAAGCGGCGCCTTGTCCCAAATTCAGAATAGTCAGCTTGCATTTCCTTAAGCGCTACGGCCTTGGCTTTGGCTTTTTCTTCCACATTCTGCGGTTCAGCCCCCGTCATCTTGAAATATAGTTCCGAAATGATGGCTAATAGAGGAACTTCCCACAGCACAGTCCTATACCAATAGCCTTCAATGACCACGCTGAGTTCACCTCCTTGCTGTGTTATTGTTACTTCTTCGGGTTTGTATCTGAATCCTTCCAGAAAATCAACAAATACAGGGTCGAAAAAATAGCATCGGGCTTTTATGAATTTTTTTTCTTCTACTGTTAACTGTAAATTAGCCATCGCTGCTACTTCCTCTTTCATACGATCCGCAAATCCTTTTGGAAATTGTGTTTCTCCACGGTTGGTAAATGCGTATTTCACATATGCCCGGGGGTATAATTTCTGTATAGCCAGCATGACCGAAAACTTGTATAGATCGTTGTCTGTGAAATGTTGTATAATCATAATTTTGTTTTGGTGTTAAATTTGATTGGTAAATATACTCCTTTCGTATAACAAATTAGTAGCCGAAATGGTTGTAGTTAAACAGAAAGAGCTTCCCACCTGGGAAGCTCTTTCTATATTTATCCTAATTTATGAATAACAAGCCCTGAACGTAATTTTGGTTCAAACCATGTTGTTTTTGGGGGCATAATATTCCCTGTGTCGGCTATATCTATTAGTTGTTTCATAGTTACAGGATATAGCGCTAAAGCCAGTTTCATTTCGTCGTTATCCACCCGTTTTTTGAGTTCCTCTAGTCCCCTTATTCCGCCGACGAAATCGATACGTTTGTCGGATCGCAAATCTTTTATTCCGAGAATCTCTTCCAATATATACTTCGAAGAAATTGTTACATCCAATACACCTATCGGGTCATTGTCATCGTAAGTCCCTTTTTTAGCTGTCAGGCTATAACACTTACCATCAAGATATATGGAGAAATTGTGCAAGCCTGTAGGAGATACAATGTCCGGTCCTTTTTCTTCTACTACAAAGTTCGTCTCCAGTTTCTTTAAGAATTCAGTTGCGCTCAATCCATTCAGGTCTTTTACCAAACGGTTGTAGTCTATGATATTCAATTGATTGTCGGGAAAACATACAGCCATAAAATAATTATACTCTTCGTCTCCTTTATGGTTGGGGTTCAGCTTTGCTTTTTCCGCGCCAACAAGAGCTGCAGCAGCCGAACGATGATGCCCGTCTGCAATATAGAGATAGGGTATGCCACCAAATATTTCGGTTATTTGTTTTATATCATCCTTCTTGTTTATTATCCAGAAATGATGCCCTACGCCATCTGCCGCCACAAAGTCGTATTCAGCTGGAGCAGAGACTGTTTTGGATACTATTTCACTCAATTTTTTATTGTCGGGATATGCAAAAAAAACAGGTTCTATATTTGCGTTATTTATACGTACATGCTTCATCCTGTCTTCTTCTTTATCTCGACGGGTGAGTTCATGCTTTTTGATATTTCCGTTCATGTAATCGTCCACGTGTGAGCAAACTACCAAGCCGTATTGTGTTTTCCCGTTCATCGTTTGGGCATATACATAGTAATATTCTTCGGGATCTTCTACCAGCCAGCCTTTCTCCTGAAATTTATTGAAATTCTCAATAGCGCGTTCGTATACATCAGGATGATGCTCATCGATCATTTCTTCAAAATCGATCTCCGGCTTTATTATGCGGTAGAGTGATTTCTCATTCCCTTCAGCTTCTAGTTTGGCTTCCAGCGAACTTAATACATCGTAAGGGCGTGAAACCACTTCCTGAACAATACTTTTTGGGGGTCTTATTCCTTTAAACGGTTTGATTCTGGCCATGATATTTTAAATATTAGTTTATAAGGTTTTAAATATAAGAAAAGATAATTTATTAACAGATATTTTTTTTGTCTTATCTTACTTTTTGCTAATACAAATATATAAAAACTATACATAAAAGCATTATAATCTGTGAAAAATACAAATAATCTGTTTTGGAAAATCTTTTTGACAGGATGTATAAATACAAGTCAGTAAAAAACTTTTTGAATTATTATTTTTTTGGCATATAATTATTACTTTTGAAGTCCTAATATAACATGAAGAGTTCTTAATTCCCTAATTTATATCAATATGAAGAAATATAATTTTAGTGCAGGGCCATCTATCCTTCCTCAAGAAACTATAGAGGAAACAGCAAAAGCTATTTTGGATTTTAATGGTTCTTCTTTTTCCTTAATGGAAGTAAGCCACAGAGGTAAGGATTTCCAAGCCGTGATGGATGAAGCCGTTGAATTGTTCAAAGAACTATTGGAAATACCATCCGGGTATTCCGTTCTCTTCCTTGGGGGAGGGGCTAGCCTACAATTTTGCATGGTTCCTTTCAACTTGTTGGAAAAGAAAGCGGCTTATCTGAATACAGGAACATGGGCAAGTAAAGCCCTGAAAGAGGCTAAACTGTTTGGGGAAGTAGTTGAGGTAGCTTCATCCAAAGCTGCTAATTTTACGTATATTCCAAAAGATTATACAATTCCTACCGATGCAGATTATTTCCATATTACAACTAATAATACTATCTTCGGTACAGAACTGCATACCGATTTAGATTCTCCGGTGACACTGGTTGCCGATATGTCGTCCGACATATTTTCCCGTCCGGTAGATGTTTCGAAATATGGTTTGATATACGGTGGCGCCCAGAAAAATCTGGCTCCGGCAGGGGTGACGTTTGTTATCGTTAAAGATGAACTTTTAGGAAAAGTAAATCGTCCTATCCCTACAATGTTGGATTATCGTACGCATATCGAGAATGGCTCAATGTTTAATACGCCTCCGGTGGTGCCTGTTTTTGCTGCTTTGCAGACATTAAGGTGGTTAAAAGCTAACGGTGGAATTGCTGCGATGTATAAGCGTAATAAAGAAAAAGCTGCATTGCTGTATGATGAAATAGACCGCAATCCTGTATTTAAAGGAGCTTGTCAGGTTGAAGACCGTTCTTTGATGAATGTATGCTTTGTTTTGTCTTCTGAGTATGAGGGAAATGATGCAGCCTTCCTTGAATTTGCCAAAGAAAGAGGTCTTTACGAACTTAAAGGACATCGCTCTGTAGGTGGTTTCCGTGCTTCTATTTACAATGCTATGCCGATAGAAGGAGTTCAGGCATTAGTGGATACAATGAAAGAATTTGAAAAGAAAATCGCTAAATAATGAAAGTACTTATTGCAACAGACAAGCCGTTTGCATCTGAGGCTGTAAACAGTATTAGGGACATTATAGAAAATGCAGGTTTTGAACTTGTCTTATTAGAAAAATACACTGAGAAGAAACAACTGTTAGATGCTGTAGCCAATGTTGATGCAGCTATCATTCGCAGCGATATTTTTGATAAGGAAGTATTGGATGCTGCCGGGAATATGAAAATTGTTGTGCGTGCAGGAGCCGGTTTTGATAACATCGATCTGGATGCTGCAACAGCGAATAATATTTGTGTAATGAATACTCCCGGGCAAAACGCGAATGCTGTGGCCGAGTTGGCTTTTGGTCTGGCTGTATATGCTGTTCGTAACTTATATAACGGTACATCCGGAACTGAGCTGTATGGAAAGAAGCTAGGTATTCATGCTTATGGAAATGTTGGACGTAATGTAGCGCGTATCGCTAAAGGCTTTGGCATGAAAATATATGCTTATGATCCATTCTTGAGTGTCGAAGCTGTAGCGAAAGAAGGTATAATTGCTGTGGGTTCGCCTGAAGAATTGTACTCGGCCTGTCAGGTTGTTTCTCTGCATATTCCGGCAACGGCTGAAACAAAGAATTCTATTAACTACAAGTTGTTGAGTAAAATGCCGAAGAATGCCTTACTTATAAATACAGCCCGCAAGGAGATTATTAATGAGCCTGAAATAGCGAAGCTGATGGAAGACCGTAAGGATTTCAAATACGTTACCGATATTTTGCCCGGCAATCATGCCGAGATGTCTGATAAATTTGCGGGAAGATATTTCTCTACTCCGAAGAAAATGGGTGCGCAAACCTCAGAGGCAAATGTCAACGCCGGTATTGCTGCCGCTAATCAGATTGTAGATTTCATTAAGAACGGTAATGAACGTTTCAGAGTGAATAAATGATCTCGTGAAATATTCGACATAAAAATACCCCGGTGAAACTCATCGGGGTATTTTATATTAATTAATTGTTTCGTTGTTTCCTAAGGATTGATCAGGAATAAAACGGCACGGTTTTTATCATTTTCAAGTTTGAACGGTTGTAAACCATCTCCTTTCCAGTTGATAGACAATCTGTTTTTATTGATTCCATATTTTGTTTCCATAGCTTTGGCTACAGCGTTTGAACGTTGCTCTGAAAGCTTCAGATTGATTTTCGAATTGCCGGTTTTTTTATCTGCATATCCGGTAACCACACAAGTTGCATTCGGGTGTTCGTTCAGGTAGCTTACTGCCAATTCTATTTTAGCCCATTCGGAAGGATCTATAACGTATTTGTTTATGCGGAAGAATACAGGGTCCGGTAAAAAGAAAGGTTCTCCCTTCGGTTGTTCTACCGGCTTTGTCTCCGGTTTGATTTCAGGGGTAGTTATATTTATTTTAGGGCTTTCTTCTACCGGTGCACAAAGATTCGGAATAACATCCGGACATCTGAAATACTTCTTTCTCGTTTTAGTAGCATTCGACAAAACTATCTGTTCTCCCGAAACATCACTTCTTAATATTGTAACGCGGTCGTCATTGATTAGTTGAACAGTCGCAGGATCTGAAGTCGTTGTAGCATTTTGTGCCGTGCCAGGTAGGATAAACAAACCTAAGAGCACCAATAATAGTAAAGTTTTTATATTCATAACAGATTCTATGGTGTTAAGGTAAAATACTTATAGTTATTTTATCAAGCTACAAATTTAATATAATTCTGGTATTAAATAGTTTTTTTTAAGTGAAAAGATTATATAATAGCGAAAAATATAGGTTTAAAAGTTTAAAATCTCTCGTTTTATACATCTTTTGCTACTTTTATATTTTTATTAAAAATATGAGCCAACAAACATTAATTGAGATTAGAGACGCTGTTCCAAGATTTGAACATCTTCGGTTTTTTGAACCTGTTAACTGGAAGCTAGAAGACAAGCAGCATTGGGCAATAATAGGACCAAATGGGGGAGGGAAGACTCTCTTTTTAGATATACTTTTAGGGAAACATGCTTTAAAATCGGGGGAAGTATCGTATAACAACTTCGGAGATGACACTATACCTTTATCTTCTCTGGTGAAAAGCGTAGCATTCAAAGATATATATAGCATTATAGATACACAGAATAGCTATTATCAACAGAGGTGGAATAAAGGAGATGAGCAGGATGTGCCATTAGTGAAAGATTTGATTAAAAATGTAGATCCTTTGTGGCTTAATATGTTAGTCGAATGGTTTGGCATATCAGATCTGATTCAGAAAAAAGTCAATATGCTTTCGAGTGGAGAATTGAGGAAATTTCTTATTGTACGGTCTTTAATTACAAAACCCCGGGTTTTGATTCTCGATAATCCTTTTATAGGATTGGATGCAGTATCCCGGGTTATTCTCAATGATTTGCTGGTTCGTTTATCAGGACTGGATGGTTTGCAAATAGTTTTAGTTCTTTCTAATCCTCAAGATATACCGGAGGTAGTAACGCATATTCTTCCCATTAAGAATAAAACTATTTTACCTGTATTGTCCCGTACTGATTTCTTTGAAGATAAACTGTTAATTGATTCTTTGTTTTCTTTGGAGAATGAAATAGAGGGTGCGTGTTTGTTGAACGATGATTGTATGCCTTCACCATTGCTATTTGATAATGCTGCGGTGTTGAAAAATATTCATATAAAATATGATGAGCGCATTATATTGAAAGATCTTGACTGGACGATCAAGGCCGGCGATAAATGGGCTTTGTTGGGCGCTAATGGAGCTGGAAAATCTACATTATTAAGCCTTATTTGTGGCGATAATCCTCAGGCATACGCAAATGATATCATTTTATTTGACCGTAAGAGAGGGACAGGTGAAAGCATTTGGGATATAAAAAAACGTATTGGTTATATTTCTCCCGAAATGCATTTGTATTATCTCAAGAATATAAGATGTTTGGATGTTGTAGGGTCAGGTTTTTTTGATACAATTGGTTTGTATCGAAAATGTAATACTGAACAAGAGAAAACAGCGAAGGACTGGATGCGGTTATTTAAGATCGATCATTTACAGGATGTTTCATTCCTGAATATTTCTTCTGGCGAACAAAGGCTTATTCTCTTGGCCCGTGTGTTTGTGAAAAATCCTGATTTGTTAATTCTGGACGAACCCCTTCACGGTCTGGATGTGGCAAATAAAAAGAGAGTGAGAAGAATTATAGAGGAGTTTTGCAAAGAAAATAAGTCACTTATTTATGTGACTCATTATGAGGATGAGATACCATCTGTAGTAGATAAGCGTATGGTATTGGTAAAAAACAAATAAGGACTGTAAAACCAGTCCTTATTTGTTCTCTTATAAGTTATCGATTCGTTCTTAGAATTTTACGCCATAACCAACCATGATTGAAGCACAATCCCAATCTTGGAATGTATATTTAAATTCGAAGTTTAAATAGCTGTTGGAAGTAACATCATAACTGGCACCCGCTCCCAGATTAAATCCAAAATCGGTAGAACCTGCCGACTCTCCTGCAAATGAAAAACGATTGTTTATAACGCCAATACCAGCTAAAGGATACGCAGAGAATCCGTCTTGTATGTTAAATACATAATGGGCATTCACATTTATATCCAATCCCGTCAGGTGATTGTTTGGAAAGAAAAACAATAGATCGGGAGCTATGCGTATATTGTCAGTTACATTATAACGACCTTCCAGACCTATTCCGAATCTTTCATAATCTGTTTGATATCCGGCTTTCAGCATTAGGGATTTTGTTCCTGTTTGTGCTTGTGCACCCATGAATATAGCAACTAGAGCTATAAGGAGTAATAATCTTTTCATACCTATTTGTGTTTTAAAATTCAATGCTAAAGTATATTAAAATTTAATATTTACAAAATAATACAGGACGGATTCTTTCTGTATTGAAGGGTGAAGTATCGATTGTTTCGCTCAATAACGTTGATATACAAATTGTTATGTATTGTAGATTGTCTTTTGTAATTTCCCCTCTAAATGGGTAAACAGTTTATGAGTGTACAAAAAAAATTACTACTTTTGGGAAAAAATACTAAACATACTAAAATGATATTTCGTTTTTTACTTTTATCAGACGAGGTTGAAGACTTCAAACGTGAAATTCAGATCAGTGCGGATGCAACATTTTTTGACCTGCATGAGGCCATTATTAAATCAGTAGATTATAAGGAAGGGGAAATGGCTTCTTTCTTTATTTGTAGTGATGATTGGGAAAAAGAAAAGGAAATCACGCTTGTGGAAATGGATACAAGTTCGGATGAAGATTCATATACTATGGATACATCGGTTTTGAACGACTTTTTGGAGGATGAAAAGCAAAAACTTATGTATGTATTCGATTATTTGACCGAAAGGGCATTTTTCATGGAACTTCGTGAAATAATTACCGGAAAAGATATTGAAAAAGCGACATGTACAAAATCGATTGGTAATCCTCCGGCTCAGACTATGGATTTTGATACGGTTGCGGCGAGTTCTGCTACATTGGATACCGGGGAAAATTTTTACGGAGACGAGGGGTATGATCTGGATGAATTGGATGCAGAAGGTTTTGATGGGCTAGATGACGTGCAACTGCCTAGTGATGAAGAATATTAATGAAATCTCTGATAGTCCTGCTTGGCCCTACCGGTGTAGGGAAAACAGCACTAAGTATAAATCTTGCTGAATATTACAAAGCTTCTATAATATCGGCAGATTCCCGGCAATTTTTTAAAGGATTAGAAATTGGTACTGCCGCCCCTACGGCAGAAGAAAGGTCTCGTGTCCGGCATCATCTTGTGGGGATGTTGGATGTGACAGATTATTATAGTGCAAGCGAATTTGAGCAGGATGCTTTAACAATTATAGACGGAGAACTCAAATCTCAGGATATTATAATTGCTTCGGGAGGATCGATGATGTATATAGATGCCTTATGTAAAGGAATCGATGATGTGCCTACAATAGATGAGAAGCTGAGACAAGAGGTCTACAATTTGTATGAACGTGAAGGGTTAGAGCCTATTCGCTCGCAGTTGAGAATGCTTGATCCCGATTTTTACAATGAAGTAGATTTGAAAAACTACAAACGGGTGATTCATGCATTGGAAGTTTGCCTGATGACAGGGAAACCCTATTCTTCGTTTCGTACGAACACGAAAAAACAACGGCCATTTAATATCATTAAGATCGGTTTGATGCGCAACCGTGAAGAGCTTTACGAGCGTATTAACCAGCGGGTAGATAATATGATGGTCGAAGGATTACTTGATGAAGCCCGAAAGTATTATTCTCAACGGCATCTAAACTCACTCAATACAGTCGGTTATAAAGAACTTTTTAAATATCTGGATGGAGAATGTACTCTCGAATTTGCAATAGAGAAAATTAAGCAAAATACCCGTATATACTCTCGTAAACAAATGACATGGTTTAAACGAGATAGAGAAATACACTGGATTAACCTGTCGGATATAAGTCATAGTGATGCATTAAGTCGAATAGTGGAATTGACGAAAATGCATAATTAGTTATTTTTCTATTGTTAAAATGGGATATATTGTTTATTTTTGACTAGACTAAAAAATTACATTATGAAGCTATACAAGTATTTAGTGATTGTATCAGTTGCGATATTTAGCCTTATTGGTTTTTCCGGGTGTGAAAAAAAATATTATGAGGTTGGCGCAGATATAGAAACGTTCTGGTTTACAGTAAAAGCCGATCAGTGGAGTTGGAATAATACTAAAGGTCGCTATGAATACACTCTTCCATTTAATGATTTGGATGAATATATGTTTGATGAAGGTGGAATATACGGTGCTGTATATGTTTGGGAACAAAAAGGGAATAACCTATATGAAGTTCTGAAATCTTTATCATATATTCAGTCATATTATGATGAAGAAAATAATTTGATATATCAAGAAACTATTGGTTTTGAAACATCTTTAAAGCCTAATAAAGAGATTTGTTTCTATATACAAGCTCTTGATATGAGTCCTGAGGATAAATATCTTGCCGAATACCAATTCAAAATAAATTTTGTTTGGAAACAATGACAAGACAGTCTCATTAGAGAGACAGAAAACACAGAATTTACAAAACTTAAAATAATACTTTATGAAAAAAGTATTATGTGAATTTTTTATTGGGATTACGCTTATTTTACTTATCTCTTGTGATAATGACTCTTCCGATAATATTTTGAGATCAAAAGAAAACACAAATTCACCAGAAAATATAAGATCTGTAGAAGTCGCTTTTCCTAGTGAAAAAAAAGAACTTATACAGACAGAGTCCGGGGTAGTTTTAGAGAAAACGGAAAGTGGCAGATACATTCTTCAAGGAGATATTGTTTTAAGTGATGAGCAAATCAAAATTCTATCAGAGCCAATATGCAGCTTTTGCTAGAGGTGCAAAATAACTGAGAGTATTATTGATGCTCTAAAGTAACAAAGAACAGCCATAGTACAATGCTATGGCTGTTCTTTGTTATATATAGATATTTATTCTGCTATTTTCTTATATTTCCACAGACTATTTTCTCCTTTGCTAAGGATTAAAGAATCCGCTGTTAGCATATCAATGTGGAGTGTGTTATTTAATACAGAATCTGTATATAGATTAAGATCAAAGTCTTGAATTGTAAAAGTATAATCCGATATCTCATTCAGATCAACCATTTGTTGAGAGCATTTATCACCGTTAAATACTAAATAAGTTATTTGTTTATCGTAATCGATATTAACGCTGTCAAACAGCTCGCGGTCTGCGTCTACGAGCATCCACTTACCTTGTATCAATTTGTGATTGGCCTCATCACTATTGTAAGGTTTGCAGCATAATAATAAACTGGTGAATAGTATAAAAAATATTGTTTTTTTAGCTTGCGGCATGTTTTTGTAAATAGTTCATTACAAAAAAACGAATAATTTTCCGTAATAAGAAGTTCTGTTTCGTAAAAAAACGAAAAGATTATAGCGTCTCCGATTTTCATATTATATTTGCTTTTTATAATATAAAAGCATGAAAACGCTTGGTAATATTATTTGGGTTATATTCGGAGGATTTATGATTGCTCTCGAATATTTTATTGCTGGTTTTTTAATGTTGATAACTATAATAGGTATTCCTTTCGGTATACAAGCTTTCAAATTAGGGATTCTGGCTCTCTGGCCTTTTGGAAGTAAAGCTGTTGATGGAGAGGGTTCTATAGGTTGTTTGAATTTTGTTATGAACATAATATGGTTCATCGTAGGAGGATTTTGGATAACTCTTACTCATTTGTTTTGGGGAATTCTCTTTTGCATTACTATTGTAGGCATTCCTTTTGGTAAACAGCATTTCAAACTGGTTCACCTGGCATTGGTGCCATTTGGTAAAAGAATAGAAATATAAAACAAACCATAATCTCATGAGATATATAAATCTTCTTGTGTTGGTAATGCTCATTATTGGCGTTACCCCTAAAATGTCAGGACAGAGTCGTAATTACAAGCCAGAGCGGCCTGCTATAGAATCGCAGTCGGATAAATTGAGGATGGCTAAAGGATGGAAGTTGGATATTTTGGGAAACTGGATCTCAAATGAAAATGCAATATCCGATACCGAATTAACAGAGGCTACTAAATATTCAGTTCCTCAGAATTTTAAATGGTTGCAATTTGTTCTTCTCAAAAACGGAAGACAAGATATATATGCTCTACTTTATGAAACTACGGCTTATATATCTGCCGGGCAAAGTGAAAGGCGGGTATACTACTTTTTGATGGACAGCCCGTCTTATTCAAATATTATTTCCACTATTCAACAGAAAACAGGGGAAACTATGACCATACATTCGTCATCGTTTGGTTATATGTCAGATAGCGACGGAGTGTATACAGCTAATAAACTATTGAAACAGATGGAGCAATCGATTCTGAATGCAGAGAAATCTCCCGCTTATAATTTAAATTTGAATGCCCAACATGTAGATAGCGAGGATGTTGTTCGGTTTAGATTGCCCGAACAAGCATCTTTGATTAAAGATGAAAATCTTAAGGAAAGTTATTTTGAGACAGGTCTAAAAGATATTCAACGAATTCTGTTGCCTGTTTCTTCTCAAGCGGAAACAAGAGAATTTGATCTTGGAAATGTTACGGTTTCCCCTTCCGGTATGGCGCAATCTATCGATGACGATATAGCAGATAGAACTCCAGTGAAGCCTCAAGCAGAAGATTTTAACCTGACAGATCAAAAGTCGGTTTTACCAACTGAAGATTCTATCAGTAATGGTATACAGAATATTTCGTTACAAGATACGATAGCAGCAATAAATGAAAGACCGACGAAAGAAACA
Organism: Prevotella sp.; assembly: GCA_031271965.1. Taxonomy (GTDB): domain Bacteria; phylum Bacteroidota; class Bacteroidia; order Bacteroidales; family Dysgonomonadaceae; genus Dysgonomonas. The sequence goes on from JAISUS010000029.1 coordinate 210,004, forward strand.
GCCATTGTTTCGGCACCGATAGCTCAGTTGTCCGATATAGAAGGCTGGTACTTAAATTCTGAAGGTGAATGGGTGACGGATAATAATCATAGTTATAAGTTTGAAACTGTTGGGAAATACGAAATGCGCAATTTCAGGTACAGAGATAAAGATTATATACTGATCACTCGGTTCGAAAAATATGCAGGAGCTTCATATTATCTGATATCCAAAGCTGATTATCTGAATACGTTGGTTGCATTGGAAAGATCATCTATACTTCGGTTTCCGGTAATAGCATATGCCGGAATAGGCAATACACTTAGGGATATGATAGAGCTTAGTGAAAAGACTATTGATACTCCGGAAAATAAAGATGCTGTTGTATATCGCTCAAATTATATGGTGTTACAATATAAGCTATCGTTACAGAAGAATATATCCCGTTTCTTTGTTTTCTATCAGGAATGTTCTAAATATGGAGCTGAAACGTCGAGAGAAAACTGTAATACAAAAGTCTCCAATAAAATAAAATATGATGATGAGGCTATGTTAGGCTCAGATATCCTGTTTAATAAAGCCTATTATGAAAGTACATATAACAATTTTATGAATTTCTTTCGCCGGCCTGTTTCTTCTAACTCATTACCGGAATCTACCCCAAAAGAAGATAAATCTGAATGGGATATAGAAGCCAGGTAAGAAATGAGGGCGACTTTTATAACAAGAAACGGGGTAATAACTTGTTACCCCGTTTCTTGTTATAATTTTTAATAGATCAAGCTTTTGCTTTTGCCTTAGTTTCTATCTCGGAAAATTCCTCAGCGAGTTTTCCGGCAACATCACCAGTTATCTGATTGATTTTTTGTTTACTCTTTCTTATTTCCTGTCTTGCTTTAACTCCGGCTCTTAGTGCTTTGCTTTTACCTACAATTAAGCCATGGTCTAATTCTTCCTTGGCTTTACTTACAGTATTGCTCAATCTGTTACGTAATTCTTCCCTAGTTTCTTCGTCTGACAATTTTATTGCTGCATATGCACCTAACGCACCCACAGCCAATCCTAGTAGAAATCCTCTCATAATGTGTTAATTTAATGAATTAGACAATTCTTGTTTAACAAATATAGATATTTAATATTAATAACACCCAAGTAAATTAGATTGTTTATAAGTCTTTAGGGGATATTTTCAATTTTATATATTCAAAGATGGAATAGAGTATCAGTTATTTTTATAACTTGCGCATGTATTTTATAATCTGATATGAAACAACTGTTTTTTTGTTTTTCCCTGCTGTTTATCATTATGGCATGTAGTAGTAAACCCAATATATCGGGTAGGTGGGCTATGGAAATGGATGGTAATCAGGATACGGCCATTATTATGTTTGGAGATACAATTGTTGCACCGGAATTACGCATCAATAATGACTCCGTGTACATGGAGATACGAAAAAATGGGATTGTTGATAAAGAGGAATTTATAGGGATTTATACAATAAATGGAAACGAAATAACTGTGACGGATCGTTATGGTAAGCAAAAGATCCAAAATATTGCCTTTAAGGATGATATGCTTATTATAACCGATAAAGATGACCCGAACAAAATAATAATGCGCTTGATACGTATAAAAGAAGGAGATTAGTCATTTCTTTTTACTCTGAAGCCGTCTTGTAAAGATTTGCCCCGGGCTTCGATTTCCGTAACATCCAGATATTTTATTCCTACGCCGGAAGCTGAAATGGTACAAGGAAATGGGGAGTCGAAACAAACATATCTGCCGTTAAGTACCTCAGGGGACTCACTTATATATACTGAAACGTCTTTACTTATTTGGTATTCGTAAAAACTGTCTTTGTATATCCCCGCAGATCTTAATAATTCTTTATATGGGTAAGGGCGGATTAAAATATCGCTTACCGGACGTTGATTCTCACGATGTACCAATGACAGATTGAACATTTTCATAAACTTACCGGTGCGGACAACAGGCCACGCTGCCATTGTGAAAACAAATAACCCGACAATAAGTATACCTGTCTTTTTTAAATGTTTTTCCTCTTTTTTTTCTAGCAATAAATATATCACAAAGTAAAACATCACAAATAATACTCCGCCGATAAATCTTGGGTCGGGCCCACCAATGTACCAAACTGTAAAGATTAATATCAGGCTGATATATGCTAAATATATAATCTTGTTCAAATATTTTTTTCTTATAAGACTATATACTACCATTAAGGGAGAAATTATAACAGGACATATGAAAATGAAACTTATCAGCCAGTTTTTTATTCCTTCTATCGTAAAGCTAAACGTTGTCAGATGATTTAGTAAATCATTGAAAATGCGTATTGCACATGATTTTATGAAATCTACTTCTTCTATGGCTATGCGTTTCGGTATTTTCCAGTCTACGGTAAATATATCTATCTCTGAAAATGGAAAGATCAGATATCCTGATATGATGACATTTCTTATTAACCACAAAACAACTATAATCGTAGCAGTTGAGAGTGTAATAGTAATAGCCTTGTACTGCTTTGCTTTGAAGAAATAATAGATTGCAACCAGTGAAAGCAATGATAATGGCAATATATTTATTTTAAATGTGAGAAGAACTACAGGAATGCAGACATAGAACAAGAATTTTTCTTTTATTGAATCAGGATACAGCAATAGCCTTGAAATCAGATAGAATGAAACGATATTAGGTATTGCATCTGTCGAAGTAGATGCCAGACTGTAGCCGAAAGTAAAGATATATCCGGTGAAGACAATCAGTAGCAGCAGTCTTTTTATTTCGAATCCGGATGTGAATATTTCTTTTAATATCCAACAAAGGACATATACAAGAACCAACACATGCAAACAGTAAACAGCTTCCCCGAACAAAAAACGAAAGCTGAAGATGGCCGAAAGTAAAAGATAGTTGGAATTGAAGGCAAATCTGTGTTCCAGGTTTCCCAATCCGGGAACGACTGCGAACTCCTCATTCCAACGTATGTTTTGTTGATGATAAAAAAGGGAATCAAAAACACCTACCTGCCACAAGATAGCAATGGCTATAGCCAAAACGGGAATAATAAAAGCAATTAGCTGCAAGGTCTTAAACCGTTGTAATAGCAACTTAGTTTGTTTTAGTATATTTCTGGAATGCTCTTTTCTTAATATCCAGTATATGATGCTGAATAAAAGGCATGATAGAAGAGTATATTGATTGGATGGTAACCAGAATGACAATACGGATAAAGGTATAAGTGTAAAACACATTCCTAGCAGAAATGTGTCAATGATTCCGTATCTTTCATCTCGTTTGCTCAGTTTGTTATATAAAAAAACAAAAAAATCTCCGAAAGATAGAAATACAATGGATATGGAAATCCATGATAGAATAATTGCAAGCATCAGCTATCTTATAAATTTAACAGCAAAAGTACAAAAATCATTTCTGATAGTCACACACGAAAAAGAAAGTATAGTCTCCGGCAGTTTCAGTGCCTACGGTTAACCATCTGTATGGCGTTTTTGGAGGGGTTATCTGTATTAATTTACCATTCGAATCGTAATCCTCAACAGACAAAACCCGAAAACGTTTATTTATACATTCATATAGACAATTATAAATGCAAAAGCTAAAATCTTTCCACTTATCGGCATTCTTCGGCTTCCCCATTCTGATATACTCATTCTTTATTTTTTCGATATAAGTTGCTCTGCTTTTGTCTGTTGTGTAAACTCTTTTTTCCCGGGCATAGGCCACAGCTCCTTCAAACCGGATACTTGTTGTATCCGTATAGACTTCTATCCCATCGGTTACTATAATATTAAGCCAACCTTCAGGTTTAGTATCCTTTTGAAAGAGGGATTTGCAACCAGAAAGAAAAAATAGGCTTACAAATAAGATGGAAATATATTTCATTTCAAATTTCTTATAAATTATATCTATCAAATCTATAATTGATTATTATTGACAAATATAACATTTCAAAAGTTTTTAACAGGAACTTTCTTTGCTAAATTTATATAAGATTATTATTATCTTTGTTTGACGATCATTGATTATAATAAATGAAATATATATCAGTTTTTTGTGGCTCTTCTTCGGGTGCAGAAGAAATATTTACCGAAAAAGCGACAGTTTTAGGAAAAGCAATAGCCCGGAAAGGTTATGGAGTAGTATACGGTGGAGCACATGTCGGACTAATGGGCGCAGTTGCCAATGGTGCTTTAAGTGAAAAAGGAGAGGTTATAGGTGTGCTTCCTCGATTTTTGCAAAAAAAAGAATTGGAACACAAATCGCTGACCCGGATATATATTGTAGATACGATGCATGAGCGAAAAGCAATGATGAATAAACTCTGTGATGCTGTTGTTGCTTTGCCCGGTGGTTACGGGACAATGGAAGAGCTCTTTGAAATGCTGACATGGGGGCAATTGGCATTGCATAAAAAACCGATAGCACTACTTAATGTAGAGGGATTTTATGACCCTCTGGTTGCTTTGTCCGAGAAGATGATCGAAAAAGGTTTTTTGAAAGAGGAATATCGTGATCTGTTGATCGTAGACGATGATATAGAAAAACTCCTGTTAAAGATGGAGAGCTATGTTCCTCCTAAGAATGAGAAATGGTTTGAGACCAAATAAAATAGACGAACAAACTACAAAGGCAAACACTAACACTAGCAAAATTGACATGAAAAAGTATTTATTGGTTACATTGTCTATTCTGAGCGTTATAGGAATATGTGCTCAAGAGAATAAAGGTACAGTATCGAAACGAGTAGTAGAGAAAAACAAAAAAGCTGATTCCAAGACTGCTTACAACTACATGCTATTAGATGCCGTAAACGATGCGGATGCTTTTTATACCGAATATGAGAGTATGGTACAAATGGTATGGGATGGTAAACTAAATGCGGTTAGCATAAAAAATGAGATAGGAAAAGCGATGAGAGGTGTCCAAGGTTGTCTTGATAACGTTAAAAATACACCTGTATATCAGGGTGGAGATGAGTATCAATTGGCAGTTATAAGATATATAATTGCAGTAAGAGAAAAGATAGAAGCATTGGAGACACTTGGAGTTTTAGGAGCCGATAAAGATTCAGATATTGCGGTATACAACAAGGCATCTATTAAACTCACAGATATATCGAATGAAGCTATCGATCTGAGAAATATGGTTAGAGATCAGAAGAATGCATACGAAAAGACTTATTATGTAAAAGATAAAAAAAAGAAATAATATGGCATTAACAATAGGGGATAAAATACCCGAAATATTAGGGAAAGACCAAGACGGAAAAGAGTTGACGGCTAATGATTTCGCAGGCAAAAAACTTGTGTTATATTTTTATCCCAAAGATAATACTCCGGGCTGTACAGCAGAGGCCTGTAGCTTTAGGGACAATTTTGGCGAATTGCGCAAATCCGGATACCAAGTATTGGGAATAAGCATAGATAATGAGAAATCGCACCAAAAGTTTATCGAAAAACAGCAACTGCCTTTTCCTTTAATAGCCGATACAGATAAACGTCTTGTCGGATTATTTGGCGTCTGGGGCGAAAAAACTCTTGCAGGACGAAAGTATATGGGTACATTTCGTACTACCTTCTTAATAAATGAATCGGGTATAATTGAAAGAATAATAACACCAAAAGAAATAAAGACAAAAGAGCACGCAAAGCAAATATTAAATCTAAAATAATTAATTGAAATCAGAGTAATAATGGCAGAAGAGAAAGATAATAAGAAAGCGGCACCGAATACGGAAAAGCTAAAGGCTTTGCACGCCGCAATGGATAAGATAGAAAAGAGCTATGGCAAAGGCTCTATTATGAAGATGGGAGACGAAAAGGTTGATGAAGTAGCCGTTATTCCGACTGGTTCAATAGCTTTGAATGCTGCTCTCGGAGTAGGAGGATATCCGCGAGGAAGAGTAATCGAAATATATGGGCCCGAATCGTCCGGTAAAACAACTCTGGCTATACATGCGATTGCTGAAGCGCAGAAAGCAGGAGGTATAGCTGCATTTATAGATGCAGAGCATGCTTTTGACCGTTTTTATGCAGAAAAGTTGGGGGTAGACATAGAGAATCTGTATATCTCTCAACCTGACAGTGGAGAGCAAGCTCTCGAAATAGCAGAACAACTGATCCGTTCGTCGGCTATCGATATTATTGTAATCGACTCGGTTGCGGCATTGACACCTAAGGCCGAACTGGAAGGTGAAATGGGTGATTCTAAAATGGGATTGCAAGCTCGCCTAATGTCTCAAGCTTTACGTAAGCTTACGGCAGCAATCAATAAAACCAGCACTACTTGTATATTTATTAACCAATTGCGTGATAAAATTGGTGTTATGTTCGGTTCTCCCGAAACAACAACTGGGGGGAATGCCTTGAAATATTATTCATCGGTACGTCTTGATATCCGCCGTATAGGTCAACTGAAAGATGGCGAAGAAGTAAAAGGCAGCCAGACACGTGTAAAGGTGGCAAAAAATAAAGTAGCTCCTCCTTTCCGTAAGGCAGAATTCGATATCATGTATGGCGAAGGAATTTCACGATCGGGTGAGATAATAGATTTGGGTGCGGATCTTGGTATCATAAAGAAAAGCGGATCTTGGTACAGTTATAACGAAACGAAGTTAGGGCAAGGCCGTGAAGCAGCCAAAGAAACAGTAAGGGATAATCCTGAATTGGCTGAGGAACTTGAGGCGCTAATCTTTGCAGCATTGAAAGAAAAGAAATAATAAGGCCATCATAACCCGTAGTACCCTGTGTCCTACGGGTTCTATTTTTATACTTACCCTTATCTTCATTGTGTCTACAAGCAATATTCTATCAGGATATAAGTTATATTTGTAGAATAATTAATCATTTAAGAGAAGCACTCTTGAAAAGATATATATCTTACATACTTGGTATTATTGTTTTTTTGCTGTTTGCATCGTCTTGTAAGCAGATAAAACTGGAGGATGCTGACAGAAAGTTTGCGCAAGGTGAGTATTTTGCCGCGGCAGACATGTACCGTCAGATATATCGCCAGACATCACCTAAAAAAAGGGACTTGCGTGGAGAAGTTGCTTTAAGAATGGCCGAGAGTTACCGGTTGATTAATAATCCTTTGAGAGCAAATGCAGCATATGCTAATGCTATTCGTTATAAGGTGAACGACAGCATTGTCACTTTACAATATGCACGCTCGTTACAAAAATCGGGAGACTACAAGCAGGCTATACGCTATTACAATGATTTTCTTAAGCTATACCCCGAAAATAAATTTGCTCAGAATGGGCTTGAGGGATCGAAATTAGCGCCCGAATGGAAAGTTAGCCCAACCCTTTATACAGTAAAACGAATAGACTTGCTCAACTCCAATAGAGGAGAGTTTAGTCCGGCGTTATTACCTTCTGATTACGATCAGGTATATTTTACATCAAATCGTAAAGGTGTGGTCGGAGATACTATCAGTAACATAACCGGAGCTAGCCTGAATGATATTTTCATGTCTCGCAAAGATGAAAGTGGCAATTGGATGAGTCCCGAACATGTGGATTCGCCGATAAACACGAACGGAGATGAAGGGGTTGTGTCATTTTCGTCTCAAGGAACGGCTATGTATTATACACAGGCCCGTACCGATTCAGTTAGTATTTCTTTGCCATCAATTTATGTTTCGTATCGTTCCGGCGGATCATGGGGGGCTGGAACTAAAATTGAAATCAACAAACGTGATACCACAAGTGTGTTTGCTCATCCTGCAATAGACCCATCAGGCAATTTTCTTTATTTTGTATCCGATATGCCCGGAGGTTATGGTGGCAAAGATATTTGGCGGGCAAGCATGGTGGGTGATTTAGTTGAATACGTGGAAAACTTGGGTTCTGATATAAATACCGCAGGGGATGAAATGTTTCCATATGTGAGAAACGACTCTACTATTTATTTTTCATCCGACGGACATGTTGGTATGGGGGGGCTGGATATCTATCGGGCTACTTATGATAAGAAATATAAAAAGTGGACATTAGAGAATCTAAAGTCGCCTATCAATTCTATGGCCGATGATTTTGGCATTACCTTCGAAGGTGAGAAAGAATCCGGATTTTTCAGTTCTAATCGTAATGATGCTAAAGGCTTCGATCACATTTATACTTTTACCTATCCTGTAATAACCACAATTGCAGAAGGCTATATCGTAGATACTGATGATGAATTTATTACCAATGCTACCATACGTATGGTAGGCAGAGACGGTACAAATAAGAGATTTCAAGGCAAGAACGATGGTACATATAAATTAGATGTAAGTCGGGGTACTGATTATGTTTTCCTGGCCAGTGCACCGAATCATCTGAACACACGAATGTCTTTAAAGACTGTGAATATGGAGAAAGACTCGACGTATTTAGTCGATTTCATACTTACTCCGATAAATAAGCCGGTAGTGCTGGAAAATATATTCTATGACTATGATAAAGCCACTTTACGTTCCGAATCGAAAGAAGAACTGGACGGTTTGATAGCATTATTGAACGATAATCCGAATGTAACCATAGAGCTATCGGCACATACAGACAGGAAGGGTTCGATTGAATATAACGACAGGCTCTCGCTACGACGAGCCGAATCGGTTGTCAACTATCTGATTAAAGCTGGTATAGCTAAGGATCGTCTTGTTGCCGCAGGTAAAGGAAAATCTACTCCGAAAGTCGTTACTAAGGCTGTTGTGAAAAAATATGACTTTCTGAAAGAAGGAGAGATTCTTACAGAGGAATTTATTGAAAAGTTAACTCCTGAACAACAGGAAATAGCAGATCAGGTTAATCGCCGGACAGAGTTTAAAGTGCTAAGTATAACATATAATCTGGAATAATATGAGGTTAATATCGATTCTGTTATTTCTTATATTTTCTGTTGCGGGGCATGCGCAGGAGCTTAATGCAAAATTGGCGCTAAATACCAGAAAGCTTCCTGCGGCAAACAAAGATTTGTTTTCGTCGATGGAAACAGCTATCAATCAGTTGTTGAATGATCAAAAATGGACAACAGCGACTTTCAATAGGCGCGAACGGATAGATTGCTCTGTTACAATATCTATTAATGAAATGCCTTCCGAATATACTTATTCTGCTGAAATTCAGATTACGGCAAGACGTCCGGTATACAATTCCACTTATGTGACCACATTGATTAATTACAGAGATACCCAGTTCGAATTTAGTTATACACCGGGGCAATCAACGGATTATAGCAATGCGAATGTAGACAATAACCTTGTTGCAACCATATCTTATTATATAAATATTATTTTGGGACTCGATTTCGATTCTTTTTCTCAAGGTGGAGGTGCTCCGTATTTTGCCAGAGCTATGGAAATAGCTAATATGGCTCAGTCTCTCAATACAAAAGGATGGGAACCCTTTTCAGGCAGGAATAGTAGCCGGTACGATCTGGCTGTAGCTTTAACTGATGAGGGAGCAAAGAATTTTCACTCCATGTGGTACAACTATCATCGTGCCGGGCTCGACGAAATGGCAGCCAATCCTTCGCGGGGAAGAATCAGGATAATAGAATCTCTTAACGATTTGAAGCAACTGTACGATACGCGTCCTTCATCTCCATTAATATCGTTGATAGGTGAAGCAAAGTTGGAAGAGATAGTTCGCGTGTGCTCTCAGGCTACTACCGAGGAAAAGCAAAGTGTAAAAAGACTAATGAATCAGATATTCCCTGCAAAAGGATTTATAACTGATGCATTAAAATAAGAAGTTACTATATAAAAAAAGAGATACGAAAATTATTCATATCTCTTTTTTTCTGTAGTTATATTGCTATTTGGCGATAGCTTTTAGTTTATTATTCTCTTTATCTACTTCGAAGCTTATAGTACCTCCTTCTTTCACCCCTCCGGAAAGTATCAGCTCGGCAATTTCATCTTCTACATAGTTCTGAATAGCACGTTTTAGCGGACGGGCTCCAAACTGTACATCATAACCCTTATCGGCAAGAAAGTCTTTTGCTTCCCGGCTTAGGTCAATGGTATATCCCAACTCGATCATACGCTTATAGAACCCTTTCAATTCGATGTCGATAATCTTCTCAATAGATGTTTTATCCAACTGATCGAATGTAATGATATCATCTACCCGATTTAAGAATTCGGGAGAGAAAGTTTTGTTTAATGCCTTCTGCAGCACGCTTCGCGAATATTCCTTATTGGCAGCATCATGTTTATTAAATCCAATACCTCCACCGAAATCTTTCAATTGGCGTGTCCCCACATTAGATGTCATAATCAAAATAGTATTCTTAAAGTCTATCTTACGTCCAAGACTATCCGTTAAATGACCTTCGTCCATTACCTGAAGCAAAATATTATAAACATCAGGGTGAGCTTTTTCAATTTCGTCCAATAATATTACCGAATATGGTTTGCGGCGTACTTTTTCGCTCAATAATCCGCCTTCTTCGTATCCTACATATCCCGGAGGTGCACCTACCAAACGCGAGACGTTGAATTTTTCCATATATTCACTCATGTCGATACGGATGAGCGCGTCAGCTGAGTCGAATAGCTGTTCGGCGATCATTTTTGCTAAGTGAGTCTTACCGACACCTGTAGGTCCAAGAAACATGAATGAACCTATCGGACGATTAGGGTCTTTCAATCCTATACGGTTACGTTGTATCGCTTTTACTATTTTGTTAACGGCGTCGTCTTGTCCCACAACAGAAGCTTTCAAGCTATCTTTCATCCCTACAAGCTTAAGGCCTTCTGATTCTCCGATTCGTTGCACAGGTATACCAGACATCATAGAAACCACAGCTGCAACCATTTCACCGTCTACAGTTTCAGGCTTTTCCTTCAACGAGGCTTTCCATTCGGCTTCTGCTGTTTCCAGTTTAGCCATCAATTGACGTTGAGTATCGCGGAAGCTGGCAGCTAGCTCATACTTTTGTGCTTTAACGGCTTCGCCTTTTTGCTCTATTACACTGTTTAGTTCCGCTTCGATATCTTCTATCTCTTTTGGTACTTGTATGTTGGCAATGTGCATACGTGAACCTGATTCATCCATAGCATCAATTGCTTTATCAGGAAAATTCCGGTCTGTGATGTATCTGTCTGTCAGTCTCACACAAGCTTCAAGAGCATCTTCTGTATACTTCACATTGTGATGTTCCTCATATCTATCTTTGATGTTGTGTAATATCTGCAATGTTTCTTCGGCAGTGGTAGGGTCTACCATAACTTTTTGGAAGCGACGCTCCAAGGCCCCGTCTTTTTCTATATTCTTACGATATTCGTCCAGTGTTGTAGCGCCGATACATTGTATCTCGCCACGTGCCAGAGCCGGTTTTAGCATATTGGCAGCATCCAGGGATCCGGTTGCACCACCTGCACCTACGATTGTGTGTATTTCGTCAATGAATAGAATTATATTCGGATTTTTAGATAATTCATTCAATATCGCTTTGATACGCTCTTCAAATTGTCCACGGTATTTGGTGCCCGCGACAACCGAAGCCATATCAAGAGATATCACACGCTTATCGAATAATATACGTGAGACCTTTTTTTGAGTAATACGTAGGGCGAGTCCTTCTACTATAGCGGATTTACCCACACCAGGTTCTCCTATTAGTATAGGATTGTTTTTTTTGCGGCGGCTCAATATTTGTGCCAAACGTTCTATTTCCTTTTCACGGCCAATTATCGGATCTAGTTTGTTCTCCGTGGCAGCCTTGGTCATATCTGTACCAAAGTTGTCAAGAACAGGTGTATCTGTTGCCTGACGTGATTGTGTACCTACGTTTGAGTTTCCGCTTACAGCTTCATCTTCATCCTCGTCATCGTCTGTAAAGTCGGCACCCATGCGAGGCGATTGTTTGTTGTTGTGTATAATGTCACCCATACTTTTAATATAGGTAAACGCTCCATTATAATCCATATGATATTCTTCCAACAGCATTGCAGCCACATTGTCATGATCTTTTAGAATGGCCAGAAGAAGATGCTCGGAATCAGTTTCCTGACTTCTTGTTAAGCGGGCTTCTAATATGCTCATTTTTAAAATCTTTTCAGTGCTTTTATTTAATACGATTTCACTGTTTGGATATGCATCCTCCTGTTGCTTTAATATGTTATTGTCAATATTGTCTTTTAACTCTAGTAAATCTATTCCGAAATCTTTTAATGCCTGTATGGCTAAACCTTCTCCGTTGCGGAGAATCCCAAGCATCAAATGTTCCGGCGCTAGATAGTTTGTCTGTAGACGTCCGGCCTCCTCACGACTGTAAGACATGATTTTGCGAACTCTTTGTGAAAAATTATTTTCCATAACCGTTTATTTGATGTTTCCAACACATGTTACAAATATAAGACTTAATTCTAATAGCCTTTGTTCTATGAATTCTTATTAACTCTAATTAATTTATTACAATTCAAACAAAAATAATGCCATAAAGTTTATAGTTTTGATGCAAAACTAACTATTATCTTTTAAATATGTTTTGAATTAGCCGGTAAAAATATCTTCTTGAATAATTATTAGTTTAGTTAGTGTTACATTAATGTTAAATATTTAATTTTGGTATTATTTTGTTTGTGTATGTAAAAAATCTCCTTTACCTTTGTAAGGTATTTTTCATGGTATTAGATTTATGGTTAGGAGTGAAGATTGGTTGTCGGGATGACAACCATTCCTATTTTATATAGGTTGCAGTCTCTGTAAAGATGAAAGGTCGAAATAATATTTATATATTGGATAATAAGTCAGAGTTGGACATAATGCAAAATAAAAATCGTAATTTCCTTAAGAATATGGCTTTTAAGTTCATCTCATCTCGTTATATTATTCCTCTAGATTCTCATTCTTTTTCTTTAAATACTCGGGAGGCATAACTGTTGGGTTCGCTTCTCTGTGCGCAAAGTAATGAGGAGACATGAGTTCTATTCCTGCCTCATTCGATTTGTCTTGTATCTGTTGGTGCAGGTCAGAGTATATTTGGGCAAGCCTGTCCGCATTTTTTATGTAAGCATTTATTTGATAAAGGGTGTAATAGTCGTGTAACTCAATTTCTAAAACGAAAGGTTTGGGATGTTGCATTACCCCGGGAGTGTTTTTTGCTGCTGCAATCAGCAATTCGTGTACTTGTTTCCATGGAACTTCGTAGCCAAAACTCACAGAAGTATGTATAATTAAGCCGTATTCTTTTGCAGATTGGCTGTAATTTATTGTGTTAGATGACATTATCGATGCATTTGGTATCGTTATGATCTCATTTTTTGGTGTTCTGATCCGCGTAACAAATGGTGTTTTTTCAATTACATGACCTTCTGTTTTTTCTAGCTTAATACGATCTCCAATCTTAAAAGGTCTCATATAGGTAATGACAAGTCCTGCTATAATATTAGCAATAGCGCTACTGGACCCCAGTGATACAATTAATCCGACAAATACTGATATTCCCTGAAATACGCCGGAGTCAGATCCCGGCAGATAAGGGTAGATCATCGCTATCATGAAAACATATAGAAGGAAACGTATGATATTGAAGGTGGGTTGTGCCCAATCGGGATAGAATCCGTTAATCTTGAGTTTCTCATTCGCTATTTCGTTAGCTATATATTGAATAGATTTTATAAGATATTTGATACAGAAATAGATAACAACTATAATAAACAGATTGGGAATATATTTGATGATTGAGGTAAATATCATTTTCACCGGATCTAATACATACAGGAATAGTTTCATTGCCAATGTTTCAGTCTGCGGAAATATTGAAAATAATATAGGTATCGTGATTGCTAATTGGACTAAGATTACTGCATATTGTAATATCTTAGATAAAAACAATAAGATCCTGCCTTGTTTTCGGGTGTCGAGAAACTCATAATCTTTGATTGTTATAGATTTAAGCTTATTATGCATTACCCATACGATCTTGCGTCGTAATTTCCGGAATAGATAATTAGTCCCTTTCCATAAAAAGAGCTGAATAATAATTACTAATATAAACAGTCCTATACGTTTGGCTACCCGGAGAATATTATGTTCTTTTTTTAATTCCGCAATCTTCTTTGCAACAATCGGTACATATCGTTGAGCCAGTTCGTTACGTGGCATGTTGTGCCAGAGGGCATCTTGATCGGTAACGCTGAATATAACTTTGTCTCCATACATTATGTCGGAGAGATTTTCGCTATCAAGTATATATACAGAGTCTGTTTTGATGCTGTAATCTTGCCCTATTTTGAGAATTGTTTTCTGTATGTTTTCCGCACGGTTATGGGCTGTAAGTCCACCTTTTTTAGTATATAGAACCAGTAGGGTATCATTGTTGATTATGACAGGAACACCCGGAGTCAAAGCTCGTAGGGAGTCGATTCGTTGGCGTTGCGCAGCTTTTCGCAGAGAGTCGTTAGTCGAATTGGATTGTGCTGCTTCCAGTTCTGTTCGTAGTATTATTTCGTTGAGCTTCATTTCTTGTATTTGAAGCATCATTTCTTGTATTTGAATAGAGTCTTGTATCTGTTTTTCCTTTCGTGAAAGCGTATCGCTTTTTACGGTGTCTATCTTTTCTTTTTCATTAACAATATTGTTTAGTGCTTCTTTTGCCTTATTCTTAAGTTGTGCACTGATAGATATTGTAGAGAAGAAAAAAATAATAAAAAATATCAGGGTCTGGATATGTCCTCTCATTTTACGGCTGTGAGTTTAGATGTTTGATATTATCTTGTATTATAGCAAAGATAAGGCATTTGTATGTAATTTATCAATAGAGTTTATATTTAATAAAATGTCTGATGTAAAAATACCCTATATTCGCCGTTTACGGCTTTCAGAAATGACAAACGGAAAAAACAAGCGTCCCCGGCTCGTTACAAGCCGGGGACGCCCTGATAATAAAATTTTAAGAACAAAATATACCCCGTTCCCTGTTTACGGCTTTCACAAGCAGCAAAAGGGAAAGCAAGAAGCTGGTTGCGCTATTTACGACATTAAAATAAATAAAACCTGTATATCGTTTTTCGGGTGCGCAACCCCGGGGATATGGTGTCCTGCCGGAAAGTAGCCTTTCGTTACAGGGAATTTAAATTAGTAATCAACAAAGCGTATCGTCGTTAAACCCCGAAGGACGAGGGCTAGACTACAACTTTACAACCACGATCGATACGCTAGGGGTTACGGTCACTTTCTCCACGGGAATAATGTAGACAGCTGGAATCCCTGACTGACCGCCCGAACTATACCCCTGATTGGCATTGGTGCCATAAATCTCATTTATATTTATAAAGTTTGAATCATTAGATGCTTGCGAATATTTGGAGGTCAATCTATTGCCCTTTATAGTAAAACTTGTGGTACTAGGGGTGACATAGTTCACGGTTGCTACTATATACGCCCCGCTGCCTCCTTCTAGGTAATAGTTCCCATCATTGTCGGGAGTTAAGGGCCCCTCAGAACTCTTCAGAGCCGCCCACACCGCGTTGCCAGAAGCATCCGTGGTTAGCACTTGGCCATCGGTGCCGCCCTCAATCTTTTCAGGGGTTACATTAGCATCTTTTATTTTGTCGGTAGTCACCCCATTGTCCTTCACGCTGATGACATTGGTTGAGGCGTCTACAGCAATTGACGCCGAGCCTGTATATTGGGTATCATTATCAACAGGAACAACCACCTTCCAAGTTGTGCCATCAAACTTCAATATTGACCCGTTTGTCAAGGGCGTACTGCTCTTCTCTTCTGTTGTCGCCAGATATATGTTATCATTTTTAACGACTATCGGATACCCACCGCTATACGTAGTACCGCTTCCACCTCCGCTCTTTACAGCCACCCACTGGTCACCGTCCCAGCTGTGGACTCCTACCTCCAGTCCTTCGGCAGATACCGTCGCAACATTATACACTACCAGCCCGATGTGTTTTTTATCTTCATCGGCTTTAGTATACTTAATATTACCTATTTTATATTCGCCGTTTACATCGCTCTCATACATCGGGTAAAGCTGATTGTTTTTGCTAAGGTTTACCCGGGGCATCAATAGCCCTTTGGAGGCTGTGGCACCACCCGGTACCTTTGGTTGCGTCTCGTCTTTCAGGTCGAGCAAGGCGCCCTCAACAGGCGGTTGGCTGGAGCCTACCGTCACCTGTCCGTAAGCCGCTGTGCATAAGACTGCAAACAGCGTTAAAATAATTGTAAGTTTGATCTTGTTCATAAAATTTTAGTTTTAAGTTCTAAATAATTTGTTGTTCTATCTTCTGATTCTTCATTTTTAATTCTTAGTTCTTCATTTTTCATTTGTCATGCTGAGCGTTAGTGAAGCATCTCTTTCTTCAAAATAAAAAGATCCTTCCCTACGGTCAGGATGACAAAATAATACCAAATACAAAAAGTCAAGACGATCTCTATATATGCTTCAAAACTTTTCATATTCTTCATTCTTCATTCTTCATTTTTAGTTTTTCACTTTTTTCTGGATTGCTTCGGTCTGTAGTCCTCGCAATGACGGGACACACCCCATTCGTTACACCCGGCATGACATGCGATAGTGAATAAAAAAGGCCGCGCGGCAAAGTAGAGCCGCACAGCCAAAGTAAAGCCTGTGTAAAGCCGGAGTCCCCGCCTTTCGGACAGGGTAACGTTTGTTTTTTAGTAAATTATTGTTATATACACGTGTATGTGTGCGTAAGGGGTTTTGGCTTAGGGAGTTTTTTTCTTTCTTTCTTTCTCTCTCTAGTAAAATACGGCTAACTGCCAAATTTTCAGAGGAAAAAATGACAGAAAAAAATGAGTTTTTTTCCAAAAAAATTCCGTATTCCGATTGAGTTAATGCCATATATTTTACCAACAAAAAATCTTATTTCTCCCGCAAAGAAAGCAGCCGATTTTGAAGTTTTTTTG
>JAISUS010000021.1 GCA_031271965.1 Prevotella sp.
TTGATTTTTTCACCCAATTCTTTGACACGTTCGTTGAACTTGTAAGAAGAAACTTTCGGTAGATCATAGTTATATTTCTTGAGAATATTCGGCACATAGTCAATCATAGGGATAACAACGGCTTTATGTACTTTCCGTTGTTTAATATTGATGTTCCCATTTACCAAGTCGATATGTTCATTATTAAGAGTTGATAGATCGCTGTACCGTAATCCGGTGAAACAGCCAACAATGAATATATCCCTGATTTCCTCTAATTCTTTATCATCGGAGAGATTTAGCTGATATATTTTAGCCAATTCATTTTCAGTTAAATAGATAGCATCCGTTTCCTCTTCTACAACCTTAAAGGATTTCAGATCGACAGTCGGGATAGTCCCTTTTGCCATTTGATAGTTTACAAAACCTTTTAACAATCGCACTACTTTTCCGGCAGAGTTTGTTACCAGTCCAACTGTACCATCGGGCTTCACAGCTTCATAAAACAGATAATTCATAAATTCGTTGTAGAATTTCATGTTTAGATTGCGAAAAGATATTGGTTGAGAAGAATACTTCTTAAATGCCGTCAAATGCTTCTTTAACGTCCTGTAGTCCTTTACTTGGTCTTTAGATACGAAAGGAGCTTTCTCTTCGACATACTTATCTAAGAGGGCAAACAAGTCTGTCCGAGCCTGTTTCTGTTCATACTCTCTTTCAACGGCTAATTCTTTCAGCACAAAGTCAACACTAGGTTCTATATCATTTTCGTTAGCGTAATCCAATATATTCGACAGACGTAGATATATTTTATTAATAGTTACTTCTATTTCGTCATATTCGGGACAAGCACGTTTAACGCACTTCTTTTTATCGTCCCAATGCTCGAATTTGATAGAATACCCGGTCGATATTAAAGTACGCTTCGTCCGGTCATAGTTGTAACGGACATAAAGTGGTGTATAACCCGATTTAGAATTGTAGTCTTTCTTAATGTAAACAAAGTATTTAGCCATATAAAAATTGTGTTGCATTTGTGTTGCAAACATACAAAAAATATTCGAAAATGCAAATAATATCCGAAAATATAAAAAGTTAAATAATTGATATTCAATAATTATTAGAAACTATTGGAAATTATGATAAAATAATTAGAGTCCCGTCCATACCGCAAAAAGCGAAAGCAAATCAAAGCAAAGGTCTGAAAATCAATACTTTCAGACCTTTTTTTGACCATTCTCCACGAATAACAGCAAATTAACTCACCATTCACGGTACAATTCGTGGGCTTTTTTAATAGCTTTTGCACCACCAATTAGGATTTTATTCACTGATTTACAACATTTTGAATAAATTATTTTTAAGCTGTAAAAAGTAATTTTACCAACAAAAAAAATTAATGACCTTTAGTGTTAAAAGCCTATCATAATGAGAAAAATTTTCTCATTATGATAGGCTTTTTTAATTTACTCATCACTCCGTTTCTACTGTAACACATTTATATATAGTAATTTTTGTAAGATTACATTTCTCTGGCATATAAATAGCATATAGAAAAAAACAATTAAAAGGATTTTATATGTATAACTAAAAAAGAAGAATATGCTTACAGTAATATTAGTAACAACAGGCGTTATCTGCTTCGGACTATTTTATAAAACAATAGAGTTTTTTGAAAAAATATAAAATTTTCCATTATGATTCCATTATTTATTATAGCGATAGCTGTGTTTTGTTACATCTGTTACGTTTTAGTACATCCTGAAAAGTTTTAACAAAGAATGGGTAAAAATAAAAGAAAAATATGAATACAGAAATTTTAGGCATAATTGTAATGTTTGTTCTATCGGTAGCTTTGGCAATACCTTTAGGAAAGTACATCGCAAAAGTTTATGGCGGGAAAAAGACATTTCTTGATCCTGTCTTCAATCCGATAGACAGGCTATTATATAAGTCAGGGAGAGTTAATTCTCTGACAGCGATGACCTGGAAACAACATCTTGTGGCATTACTCACCATTAACTTTGTTTGGTTCTTACTGGGAATGCTGATTTTAATGACACAAGGCAGTCTTCCTTTGAATCCGGATAATAACCCTAATATGTCCCCTGAGCTGGCATTTAACACAACTATATCCTTTGTGGTAAATTGTAATTTGCAACATTACTCGGGAGAAACCGGTTTGAGTTATTTGGGTCAGATGTGGCTGATGTTCTTGCAATTTGTATCAGCTGGTACAGGCATGGCAGCGGCAGCGGTAATATTCAAGGCATTCCGGGATAAAAGCACTACTCAGTTAGGCAATTTCTATGATTATTTCATAAAATCATGTACCCGTATTTTGTTGCCCGTATCTTTTATTATAGCCATTATACTTGTGTTTGAAGGTACTCCAATGACATTCGAAGGAAAAGATAGTATCACAACATTACAAGGAAATACTGTAGAAGTATCCAGAGGACCCGCAGCTGCATTTATAGCCATCAAACATGTCGGAACAAACGGAGGCGGTTTCTTCGGGGCAAACTCAGCCCATCCATTTGAGAACCCTTCTTTTCTGACCAACATAGCTGAAATGTTTGCCCAGTTTGTTATCCCGATAGCGATGATTTTTGCTTTTGGCTATTTTACAGGAAGAAGAAGACTATCGCGAATGATACTTGGTGTAATGACCATCGGATTCTTACTGCTCGTTATTCCGAATATAGCAATGGAAATGAATGGTAATCCCGCAATATCAGCGATGGGTATTGACAATTCACTAGGTGCGATGGAAGGGAAAGAAACCCGTATAGGAGCAGCTGCCTCCGGATTCTGGAGTATTGTCACGACGGTTATTTCCACAGGCTCTGTCAACTCTATGCACGACAGTATGATGCCATTGTCGGGTATGAATCAGTTATTAGCCATGATAGTCAACTGCTTTTATGGTGGTGTTGGAGTTGGTATACTCAATTTCCTGATATTTATAATTATCACTGTATTTATCAGTGGATTAATGGTTGGACGTACACCCGAATTCTTAGGGAAAAAGATAGATGCCCGGGAAATGAAGATAGCGATGATTATTGCATTGATACACCCGTTCCTTATTCTGGCAGGAACAGCACTCGCCACAGCCTTTCCCGATCAGGGAGCATCCACACTTAACAATCCCGGATTTCATGGCTTCAGTGAAATACTTTATGAATATACCTCATCCTCAGCAAATAATGGCAGTGGGTTCGAAGGATTAGGCGATAACACTCTATGGTGGAACATAAGTACCGGGATCGTGTTGATATTATCTCGCTTCCTTCCGATAATAGGCCCGGTAGCCATTGCCGGACTTCTAGCAGAAAAGAAATTTATCCCCGAAGGCGACGGTACATTAAGAACCGACACGCCGACGTTTGGCACAATGGTATTTGCCGTTATCCTGATTATCGCATTGTTGTCCTTTATACCTGCTCTTGCCTTGGGGCCTGTCGCCGAATACTTCACTTTGTATTAATAATTATAATTAATAGAAAAAAATGAACAAGAATCAATCATTGTTTCAAAAAGAACTAGTGCAGGAAGCACTTAAACAATCTTTTGTGAAACTGAATCCTAAAATAATGTTCCGCAATCCGGTTATGTTCACTGTGGAGACCGGGACAATAATCATGTTTTTTGTTTGTCTATGGACTTTATCAGGAGAAACTTCGCAAGGAAGCTTTATATACAACTTTATTGTCTTTCTCGTACTTCTGATAACTGTGCTATTTGCCAATTTTGCCGAAGCCATTGCTGAAGCACGTGGTAAAGCTCAGGCTGATAGTTTACGCAAAACAAGAGGAGAAACCCCTGCTAAGCTACAGAATGGAAATGTTGTATCTTCTGCCCTGTTAAAAAAAGGAGATGTCTTTGTTTGTGAAGCCGAAGATATTATTCCTGCCGATGGGGAAATCATTGAAGGGCTGGCAACAATAGATGAGAGTGCCATTACCGGAGAATCAGCACCCGTTATCAGGGAAGCCGGAGGAGATAAAAGTTCGGTTACAGGAGGAACAAAGGTTTTATCTGATAAAATAATCGTACAGGTCACAACCCAGCCCGGGGAAAGTTTTCTCGATAAGATGATCGCCTTGGTAGAAGGTGTAAGCCGTCAAAAAACGCCTAATGAAATCGCTTTGACCATCCTACTGGCTGGGTTCACGCTCGTATTTATTATTGTCTGCGTTACGTTGAAGCCTTTTGCCGATTATTCGAACGTTTCGATTACAATTGCAGCCTTTATTTCCCTGTTTGTGTGCCTGATCCCTACGACCATTGGCGGGTTATTGTCTGCAATCGGTATTGCAGGTATGGACAGGGCATTACGGGCAAATGTAATTACTAAGAGCGGAAAGGCCGTAGAAACCGCCGGAGATATCGATGTCCTGCTTTTGGATAAGACAGGGACTATTACAATCGGGAATCGTAAAGCAACTCACTTTTATCCTGCCGATGGAGTAAACAATGATGAGTTTGTCCGTGTTGCTGTTCTCAGCTCGTTAGCGGATCAGACACCCGAAGGCAAATCAATCGTCGAACTGGCTCAGGTGAATCCGTCTAATTACGATATGCCTGCATCCCGTTTTAATTTTATTAAATTTACAGCTGAAACACGCTGTTCCGGTGTAGATGTCGGAGATATGCAAATCCGAAAAGGGGCTGCCGATGCTATCCGGTCATTAGCTGAAAGAAACGGAAACCCATATCCGGAAGATGTTACCAACATGGTTAAAATAATTTCAGAGAATGGAGGTACACCCTTGGTTGTAGCTGTTAATAATAAAGTTGTTGGAACCATTGAATTACAGGATATTATTAAACCAGGCATACAAGAACGCTTTGAACGCTTACGCAAAATGGGAATAAAAACAGTTATGGTAACAGGAGATAATCCTCTGACTGCAAAATATATTTCAGAAAAAGCCGGAGTCGATGATTTTATCGCGGAAGCAAAACCGGAGGATAAAATGAACTATATAAAAAGAGAGCAGAATGAAGGACGGCTGGTTGCAATGATGGGAGACGGGACAAACGATGCTCCTGCTCTCGCTCAAGCCAATGTGGGGGTAGCGATGAATAGTGGAACGCAGGCAGCCAAAGAAGCCGGGAACATGGTCGATCTGGATAATGACCCCACCAAACTGATTGAGGTGGTAGAAATCGGTAAGCAGTTGTTAATGACTAGAGGTACGCTTACTACATTCAGTATTGCAAATGATGTCGCTAAATATTTTGCTATTATTCCGGCTTTGTTCATAACTGCAATACCTGCTTTGCAAAGCCTTAATATCATGAGGTTGAGCAGTCCCGAAAGCGCTATCCTTTCAGCCATTATTTTCAATGCAATCATTATTCCCATTCTGATACCGTTGGCATTAAAAGGAGTTGCCTATAAGCCGATAGGAGCATCGGCTCTTTTAAGACGAAATCTTCTTATTTACGGTTTAGGGGGAATTCTTGTTCCATTCGTAGGAATTAAATTAATAGATATAATTGTATCATTATTCATCTGATAAAAATAAAAAAATGAAACAGCATATTATTCCGGCCATCAGGTTGACAGTCGCTACATTATTACTCTATGCGGTTGTATATCCTGTTGTGGTTTGGGGGATCGCCCAGCTTTCATCTAATCAAGGCAAAGGAGAGATAGTCGAACTCAATGGAAAAAAGTATTATTCAAATATCGGACAATTATTTACGGATGATAAATATTTCTGGTCACGTCCATCGGCTGTCGGTTACAATGCAGCGGGCTCTGGAGGGAGTAATAAAGGACCATCCAACGAAGAATATCTGGCACAAGTTCAGGCTCGTATAGATACCTTCCTTGTACATAATCCCGAAATAAATAAATCTGAAATCCCGGTCGATCTGGTAACAGCCAGCGGAAGCGGCCTTGATCCTGATTTTTCGGTGCAGGCAGCTAAGGTTCAAGTAAAACGTATAGCAAAGATCCGTAATATAAAAGAATCCAAATTATTTGAGTTGATTGACCGGGAAACAGAAAAGCCATTACTTGGTTTATTTGGCCCTGAAAAAATCAATGTATTAAAGCTAAACATAGCATTGGATAATTTGAAAAAATAAGACTTTAATACATAACTTTATTACTTTTATCATCCTGAAAACCAGATCTAATAATTTCGAGCAATGAATGAGGAAAGAAAAAGCGCTGAATATTTTCTCAATTTGATAAAACAATCGAAAAGAGGTAAATTTAAACTATATATCGGGATGATTGCCGGTGTAGGCAAGACCTACAGAATGCTTCAAGAAGCACATATCCTGCTGGAGGGAGGTGTAGATATTAAAATCGGCTATATCGAGACCCACAACAGACAGGAAACTGTAGCATTATTGGGTGGAATACCTGTGATTCCCAGAAGGAAAATCTTTTATAAAGGCAAAGAACTGGAAGAACTGGATGTGCAGGCTGTTATAAATTTACGCCCCGAGGCCGTGATCATAGATGAACTGGCTCATACGAATATAGAGGGAAGTAAGAACGAAAAACGCTGGCAGGATGTACTTGAAATACTCGAAGCCGGAATTAATGTGATAAGTGCAGTAAATGTCCAGCACATAGAGGGACTGAATGAGGAAGTAAGAAAAATTACAGGCATAGAAGTAAGTGAACGCATTCCCGACCGGGTTGTAGCTATGGCGGATGAAGTTGTGAACATTGACCTGTCTGAAGATGATCTGGTAACTCGTCTGAAAGACGGAAAGATTTATCCGTCTGATAAGATACAGGTAGCCTTAGCCAATTTCTTTAAGACCGAACATATTCTTCGCTTACGTGAATTGGCTTTAAAAGAGGTAGCGAGCCATGTGCTGAAAAAAGCTGATGATGAAACATTCTCATCTCAGCCCGGACTACATAAAAACCTTATGGCATGTATAGGCAGTAATGGAAAGAAAGCCAATAACATCATCCGTAAAACCGCCCGTCTGGCCAGTTATTACAGTGGTGAATGGTATGTGCTGTATGTGCAGACACCCCAGGAGGGAGCTGATAAGATAGCCTTGAACAGTCAGCGCAAATTAATAAACAGTTTCAAAATGGCTGTTGAGTTAGGCGGGCAGGTTATACAGTTAAAGCATAAAAATATACCAAAAGCCATTCTTGAACAAGCCATTAAGAAAAATGTATCGACAGTCTGCATCGGAATGCCTTACATCAGCAGATGGCGTATGTTATTATATGTCGCCACATATAAAAAGATATTAAGTGAATTAAAGAAAGAAGGTATAGACCTAATTATTCTGTCATGAAAATAAAGACCAAATTAACATCCGGAGTAGGATTGCTTTTCTGCCTAATTATAGTATTGGCTGGCGTTAGTATCTGGTATATCAATGGACTAAGGAAAGATACCGGAAATATACTTATAGCCAATTACAATACACTGGAATATTCCCGTAATATGTTGCTTGCTTTGGATGATATGAAAACTGATCCGGGAGCCGTATCCGTATTTGAAGCAAATTTAAAAAAGCAACTGAAAAATGAAACCGAAACAGGAGAATCCGATATAACATTGCAGATATCAAATCTTTTCGCAGAATTGAAGCGTGATACAGGAAATGACAGCCTCAAGGTCATAATAGGAAAGGATATTGCTACTTTAATGAAACTCAACATGGATGCTATTGTTCAAAAGAGTCAGATAGCAAATAATACCGCAGAGAATGCTATTATATGGATCATTATAACAGGAGCCTTATGTTTCCTTATTGCTTTCGTTCTGCTTGTCAAACTACCCGGGAATATAACAAAACCTATCCTTCAATTGACTGCAAGTATAAGAGAAATAGCCAATCAGAATTACCGGCAACGACTAAACTATGAAAGTCATAATGAATATGGAGATCTGGCTAAATCCTTCAATATTATGGCTGAAAAATTGGAAGAATATTCAAACAGCAGGCTCGAGAAAATACTTAAGGAAAAGAAACGGGTTGAAACGCTTATCAATAATATGCACGATCCTGTTATCGGGCTTGATGAGAATAAAGTTATTATTTTCATCAACGATGAAGCTCTAAAAATAACTGGCCTGTCCCGAAATGAGATTTTAAATAAACCGGTTCAGGATATTGCAGTCACAAATGATCTGATTCGTACACTTATTGTTGATCTGATTAATCCTTCAGCAAAAATAGACGAAACCCCACTAAAGATTTTCTCGGATGACAAACAATCTTATTTTGAAAAAGAAATCATCCATATAGAAATCAATAAAACAGGAGAGAATATAACGGAACTGATCGGTTATGTAATTTTGTTAAAGAACATCACTCTTTTCAAAGAACTGGACTCGGCTAAAACAAACTTTATAGCTACTATATCTCACGAGTTGAAGACTCCGATATCTTCGATAAAGATGAGCACGCAATTGCTCGAACATAATGGAACAGGATTATTGAATGATGAACAAAAACAACTTGTAAAGGGCATAAAGGAAGACAGCACGCGACTCTTACAAATCACCGGAGAACTACTGAATATGTCTCAGGTAGAAACAGGAAATATTCAATTGAATATTCAGGCGACAGATCCCGGACTTATAGTCAGATATGCTATTGATACCATAAAGCTACAGGCAGAGCACAAGAAGATAATAATTCAGGTGAATATGGAACCTGATATTCCGTCGATTGTAGCTGACGCCGAAAAAACAGCTTGGGTTCTTATTAATTTTTTGACTAATGCCATCCGTTATTCAATGGAAGATAGCGATATTGTTGTTTCTTTGAAAAAAGATGACAAAGGAGCTTTATTCTCGGTAAAAGATTTTGGGAAAGGGATCGATTCCAGATACAAGAAAAAAATATTTGAGCGTTATTTTCAAATACCGGGAAGCCTAAAGTCGGGATCAGGGCTGGGATTGGCTATTAGTAAGGAATTTATTGAAAGTCAAGGAGGAACAATAGGTATGGATAGCGATCCCGGCATGGGAAGTACATTCTTTTTTATTATCCCGTACAGTAAGAGTTAAAATCCCAGAATCTAAAAGAACATCTACAATGAAGAAAATATTATTGATTGACGATGAAGAAAAACTTCGTAAACTGATGGCCCGGATCATCGAACTTGAACAGATAGAAGTATCTCAGGCTGAGAATGCAACAGCAGGGT
Organism: Prevotella sp.; assembly: GCA_031271965.1. Classification (GTDB taxonomy): domain Bacteria; phylum Bacteroidota; class Bacteroidia; order Bacteroidales; family Dysgonomonadaceae; genus Dysgonomonas. The sequence goes on from JAISUS010000021.1 coordinate 9,143, forward strand.
TGAAGCTATTAGAGAAACAACATTTTGATCTTATCATTTGTGATGTCAAGCTGCCTGATGCCAATGGCATTGAACTGATTCCACAGATAAAAAGAATACAACCTTTGGCTGAGATTATTCTTCTGACAGCATATGGAAATATTCCGGATGGTGTTCAGGCTATAAAGAACGGGGCTTTCGATTACATAACAAAGGGAGATGACAACAATCGTATAATACCTTTGGTCTATAGAGCATTAGAGAAAGTAGAACTGTCTAAACGAGTGAACCAGCTTGAACAAAAAGTCGAGCAAAAATATTCTTTCGGCAATATTATAGGAAATTCTGCCCCTATTCTTTCTGCTATAGAAATGGGACGCAAAGTGGCACAAACAGATGCAACTGTATTATTAACCGGAGAAACAGGTACAGGTAAAGAAGTTTTTGCCCAATCGATACACTATGCAAGCGTGCGAAAGAATAAGCCTTTTGTCGCAATCAATTGCTCGGCGTTTAGTAAGGAGCTATTAGAAAGCGAACTATTCGGACACAAAGCGGGAGCATTTACAGGAGCTTTGAAAGACAAAAAAGGTCTTTTTGAAGAAGCTCATGAAGGAACTGTTTTTCTGGACGAAATAGGAGAAATGCCGATTGATTTACAGGCTAAAATATTAAGGGTACTGGAAACGAAAGAATTTATAAAAATAGGAGAAACCAAATCTCAAAAGATTGATGTAAGGATCATTGCCGCCACAAATCGAATTTTAGAGAAAGAAATGGAGACAGAGCATTTCCGCTGCGATTTATTTTATCGCTTATCTGTATTCCAGATACATTTACCACCTCTAAGAGAACGCATTTCAGATATAAAATTATTTGTTGTTGAATTTGTAAATCTGTTTGCAACCAAATCGAATAAAAAGATTAGTACAATTTCTCAGGATTATTTTAAGTTATTGGAACAAAATAGCTGGAAAGGAAATATAAGGGAATTAAGGAATGTTATTGAACGCAGTGTGATTCTAACCGATAATGAAATTTTAAACATTGAAACATTGCCTTTAGAAATACAATATCCTGACACCGAAACTTCCGATATTACAACAACGATGGCTTTGTCTGATGTTGAAAGAACTCATATTAAGAAAATACTGGATTACACGAAAGGAAATAAAGCCGAGGCTGCCCGAATACTCAAAATAGGAATTGCAACGTTATATCGTAAAATAGAAGAATATAAACTGTAAAAACTCAATCCTCATCTTCTAAATAACACTTGACAACAATTTTATTTTAAAATAGTAAAAATACCAATTTCTCTAATCAATTATTTATTTAGCTTTTTCTATAAACTGCTTAATATTCTTATTTGCACCGTAAATGACCAGAATATTATATTCTTTGCGAAAGCCTACAACTTCAAACCCAAGAGTAATTATTAATATCCGTTTCAATGTCTTGAAAATATATCAGACTGATACCGCTTGTTGTCGATAAAGGTAATAACAGTAGGATTGTTCCTAAAAAATCAGCCCGAGAAAACTGACGACGAACAAACGAGCCGGATTTAATCCGATATATTTTATTCGAGACAACATTATTTATGCTTTACTGATCTACTTAATGCGATATATCCTAATACTCCACCGATGATAGAAGCAGCAAAAATACCAATCTTAGCCTGCACCATATATTCCGGACGAGTAAATGCCAGCGATGTAATGAATAGCGACATTGTAAAACCGATAGATGCCAGCAGACCTATTCCAAACAGGTTCCGAATATTCATTCCTTCGGGGAAAGGTGCAACTTTCAACTTAATCAGTAAAAGCGTAAAACCCACAACCCCCACGACTTTACCCACTAACAAACCTAGACCTACACCAAGAGCTATATTCGTACTGAATAATTGTTCCATGTCGATATTCAGTGAAACGCCGGCATTAGCCAATGCAAATATTGGAATGATAACAAATGTCACTAAAGGATGCATCCTGTGTTCTAAGCGTTGTAACGGTGGGATAGCTTTATTGGTATCTATTTTTATTTCTTCCAACAGATGCAATTGGTCATTTGTAAGTGTCGGAATTTCGTTCTTGGGGTCAACCTCCCTAAACTTGTTCAGATAGTTCTTTATTCTTTCTACGAATAGATTTTCTCTTATTTTTACATCGGCAGGAATCATAAAGGCTGCAATAACAGAAGCTATTGTCGCATGAACCCCTGACAGGAGGAATGATGCCCAGACTCCCAAAATCCCAAATATGGCATAGAATAAAATACTCCTGACCCCCATCTTATTACCTATGAACATAATAAAAACAAAACCAAATCCTGTGGCAAGGCTTATGAATGAAATATCAGAAGTATAGAAAAATGCAATAACCAAAACGGCCCCCAAGTCATCGACAATTGCCAGTGCTGTAAGAAATACTTTCAGCGATAGCGGGATTTTACTGCCCAACAGGTACAAAACGCCCAAAGCAAAAGCTATATCGGTTGCCATTGGTATCCCCCAGCCGTGGTGTACTTCGCCTGACGGATTGAGACTGATATAGATAAGTGCGGGTATAAGCATACCTCCGATTGCTGCACCGATTGGAAGAAGGGCTTTCCGGGGATTGGATAATTCACCTCCTACAAATTCCCTTTTCAACTCCAGACCGACAACAAAGAAAAACACAGCCATTAATCCGTCATTAATCCAGTGATGAATACTATATTCAAAGAAAGGAATGCTATCAAATATAAATCCCAGCTTATGTTCCAATATATGAAAATAGTCTTCCGACCATGGAGAGTTAGCTAAGATTATAGCAATAATAACACTCAGCCCGAGGACTATACCTCCGGCCTTTTCCTGTAATATAAACCGCTGGATAGGCTGAACAACCTTATCAATAGGCTCTCTTTTTTCTATTGTCATTTATTAAATTTTATTCCGTCATTACAAATATATAAATTACCAAATATCTATTAAATATTATATTGAAAAATCGTCTAATCCAAATTTGCGATATTAAAAAAGCTCCTTAGTTAGCCATATTTTGATTTTACTAACGGCATACCGAACAATGTGATGGATATTTTTTTATTACCTTTTCAAAAGTCAAAAGAAGGGGGGCCCGGCTTCTCCCAAGCCGTAGCCACCCCATTAAAGACGTAGATTATAACTATACACTAAAAAAGAAGACACATTCTCTTACATGTAGTTTATAATATACTTTTTTAATAGATAAGATATGCAAACCTCAGATCCTGATTTAGTTATTTTTCCTCTGGATAAGCGATATATATGAAAAGTGCTAAGAATACCAGGATGGTTCTCCTTGTCCTGCTCCTGTAGCAACCGTCCCCAAGAGTAAATGCCTTCTGTCAAAGACGAGCCTGTGTTATATACTACAACCCCTACATAATCACTTTTCTTCGTATCTTCATCGATGGTAAGCGTGGTAAGCGAAGTCAGGACAACACGGGGCAATCCGAATCCCTTTAATGAATTACCATCTTTATTTGAATTGTTATTTTCCTTTAAATCAAGCAAAAGGACTTTTCGAGGTTCCAGTCCGGAGCCTATTGTTACCTTAGCGTTTCTTGTTATATAATCTCTAATTATCCATTATTAAAATTCAGTCTTTCTTGCAGCGTACAGGAACAGCCCATCCATTGCCACTTGAATACCCAATGCCACCATTGAAAATGGCTAATGTTTTTTTAGTACCGTCACTAACGGCATAATCTGTCCAGAACCCGAAAAATCGTGATGTACCCAGGTTTGAAGATAGATTAACGTTTTCAATACGCCCTATAGGCAATGCGTTGAAGCCAAACATCTGAGGACCATTGCAGATTGGGCCTTCCCATGTTTGTGGAATCCCATCGGAAGAAATATACCCGGCATAACCGGATTGAAGATAGATAGCCTTGTTGGCTGTACCTAGTCCCGATGTAGTAGCAAAGTATTGAAGCAGGTTATCCCAATCGGCGGTAGAGGGAATGCTCCAACCTACAGGACAAAGGTCTGTACGTTGATCCGGTGAATACATCAGTCCGAATTTTTTCACAAAATCGCCTGCAGGACTAATGATTTGCTCGTCATTTTCACTGTATGTAATTGGCGATAGGGCATTTATATCTGCCCAACTGCCGACCTTTATACCTGAATTCGCCGTTGGAGAGAAAAGGCCCGGATTTATTCGGGCATCAGGGTCTCCAGTCAATGGATCTCCGGCAGTGTTGTGTAACACACGTAAGTTCTCTACCATCCATGTCCCGGCTGTTCCGAATGTCAGTGTTTTATAAACATTTCCATCCACATCGCTTACCGAGCCGTAAGCGCGTGCCACTAAAGGAGGTTGTCCGGAAAGTGGTTGCCATACCTCTCCATCCCATACATATAGCCCGCGGCAGAAATTATATTTCAGATCATTGACGTTATATACGACCAAACCTATATGATCATCTTTATCGTCATTCGCCGGCGAGGCAATAAGGTCGGTCAAGTCGTTTGTTACCGTCAGGCTAACCCTCGGCATGGCTAGTCCTTTGCTTGAGTTAACGCCTGCATTTTCATTTTCTTTGAGTTGTAAAAGGGCCCCCTGTACAGGAGGGTTACCGGAACCTATTGTCACTTGTGCCTGAATGCACAGAAGAGAATTTAATATTAAGATGCAGGTAGATATATATGTATTTTTATTCATTGTCATATTTTTAATTATTTAAAACTTGTAATATTATTCCGATTATTGTCTATTTATCATTTATTATTAGATCTGGCATTTTTAGCAGCCCAATACATTATATTGGCAAATAACTGGGAATTATATACGACCCGTGATCCCCACGAAAAACCGTTTGCAAAATTTATGCGTGGTATCGGCCTGCAAGACGTATCCATTGCCAGAGGGCAACAACAACCGTCATAATAGCTGCCTCCCGCATAAAAATCAGGATAGCTGGGATTGCTGATATTATAGGTTTTATTATTGGACACAAAGCCGCCGTCTCCGACAAAAAACAGATTATAGTCCTTTAATCTGAACATTGTGACTCCCTGTGTACCACCACCCTGTACAGGCTTAGCATAACTATATACAATAATTTTATCCGCAGGCAGCCCTGTTATGGCCATCGCATCAGAAGCATCATTTCCCCAGAGTTTACCTCTCAGGTCAATCTTGGCTTTATCCGTCCAGTTATTAACACTAAACGGGCCGTCCAAGATGTCATCTCCCTCCGGAACAGACGATTCGATAGGAAAACAGAATGCCGTAGAACCAGATACAGGTATAGCATTTAATGTACTTTGAGGAAATAGTTGTTTGCATATCCGTAAAGCAATGCTATAATCCCCCTTATATTCATCAAATAGAATAACAACTCCACCTGTTTTCAGATAATTAACCAAAGCGTCGGTAACAGCTTTGCTTGTCGGGTATGCCTCTTCGATATGTGAATAATAACCATTTATAATAATATCGGGATTGGATTTCAAACCATTTGCCGGATTTAAAAAATTAGCTTCGGTAAGCATATCAATTCCTCCCAGTGTGTTTATAGCGAATCCATCGGATTGTACAATGCTATTAGCTGTTCTACCAAAATTATTAGAAGAAGTAGCCATAACCCTCGAACCTGAAGTGTTCAGAAAGAACCCATATACATTAGTGTCATAACCGAAACCCAGGATATTCGCATTGCCAATAGGCAATATTTGCGGTGTCATCACGGCTGTACAAGGGGAATGCGCAAGTATGCTGTTTGAAAAATCTGCATATATAGTAAAAGCCGTTCTGCTACCTCCTGATTTGGGAGTACCTGTTCCTGCCAACATCACAGTCTGAATGCCTTTTGTCAGGATTCCAGTTGCTGAGAATGTTATGCCATTTCGGGTATCTGTATATATGTGATAAGTACCTCCGTCAGAGGCAGCCGGTACATTTAACTGCAATGTGATTGTATTTGCTGCAGTTAACATTGTCCCTACCGAATATGTTCCGTTGATCTGTGTTAAAGCACAATTTATTGAAATTTCGCATGGTTTAGGCAACCTGTTCCATATCGAACTATTCCAGACATAGATCCCGGCACACAGATTAGCATTTCCAAGATGATAAACAGTGAGCCCTTCGTGTCTTTCCTTATCATCCGGGGTGGCTTCTGCCAATATCGGATCAAAATCATTGTCTGTATTAAGAAGTACCCGTGGCATGGCTAACCCTTTTGAGGAATTTGCCCCTGCATTTCCATTCTCTTTTAATTGAAGAATAGCTCCCTGTGCAGGGTCTATACCGGAGCCTATGGTTACCTGCGCCTGTATATATAGCAAAGATAAAAGCATAAAGGCACCGAATACAAATAGTTTTTTAGTTATCATTTTTTTAGTTTTAGTTTACAGTAAAGTCTGAAAATATACGCTCTTGGTTACACAAAGCCTATTTGTCTTAATTTAAAAATCCTTTTTCTTACATCGCACGGACATATAATACTGACTGTCATTTACACGTGCTCTTCTTATCCCGTCATTATTGTTCCCGAAAGAACGGTACCACCGGTAAAAACCATCCGAACGGGTGCTGGTCCAAAAATATGCTCTGGTTCCATAATAAGCGGTTCCCCCTTCGGCTAACCGCCCGGCGAGAAGAGCATTAAATCCGGCCTTACAATTTTTGCTGCCTGCGCCGTTCGGTGCTGCAATTACCGGAGTATATGATTTAAATATAATGCCGTGGTTGCCATGATATGCATCGGGAGTATTCGATGTACACCAGGATGCATCCCATGGGTTTGGTTGCAGTGTACCAGCTACACTGTATTTTTTCCAGTTCGTAATTATTTCCTGTTCCAGTATAGTCCAGTCATTATCACTTGGAATAACCCACCCCTGAGGACATATACCGCGAATAGTGCCCGGACTCAGATTACAGGCCGAGCCTCCGTTGGGAATAGAATCTGTCCGCATTCCGTCTGTTGCCCCACTAAATGAATACAACAACCCATATTCGGGATGCATTAAAAAATTATTTATATCATTATCGGAATATCCATATGATTTACTAATATGACTACCGCTCGGTGCCGTCGTATCTAATGCCCTGCCATCCGGATAAGTTTTTGCACACATATTCTCAACCATCCACCAGCCTGCATTTCCAAAATAAGCTATTTTGTACTCATTGCCTTCGTGGTCTTTCACTACTTTTTTCGCTTTGTTTATCAATAATTGCCATTCGGTTCCATCCCAAGTATACAGACCTTTGCATAAGTTATTCGGATCATTCTCTTTTACATTATATAATGAAAGCCCGATATGCATTGCCGGATCACCGTTGACGGGTAAGAAAGTGTTTAATAATGACAATTCTATCCGTGGCATTAACAGACCTTTATCAGATGTTGCGCCTTTATAGTTTGAAGTCATATCATATTGCTTCAAATCAAGTAAAGCGCCTTGAATAGGAGGAGTATCAGTACCTATAGTCACTTGTGCCTGCATATATGCACATTCGAAAAGGAAGAAAATAGCACCGACTAATATAAATTGTCTTTTTTTCATCTAATCCGGGTTTAGAATTAAATCCGTATGTCTTTGTAAGATTTTCTTTTATAAAAGAGATACATGTAAATATTAATCTTGGAAAGTTTGTGTTAAGTTCGGAAGTCACTCAACACCATATAAATGGATATATTTTATTGATAGAACCTATTGTCTGCTGCAAAGATATCTATTGTCTCAGATAATTTGCGAAAATGGAGTTTTATGGCACTTTCCACCAATAAATGACAGATAATAAGACAATTAACACTACACCATCTTTACTTATTAGCTATAACTATATATAAAATAGCTATGATTATTATTTTTCTGAAAATATTTTTTAAGTTATTAGCTGTATTTTATTTTTTATTATCTATATCTTTAGTCCGTTTTTTACAAAACGCAGTATGTTGTCAACAGTTGAAAAAATACAACAGGTATTTATCCGGAGGTTCACTCTCTTAATGATAGTTGAATCTATCATCCGTTTTATTATTTGCCTGTCTTTTACCGAAAAGCTTTATGCTTTTATATTGGCGGGTATATCGGTAACTTTTGTTGTATTTTATATATTTTCTGCCAAGGGACTATTGAAACCATTCCATAATATAATTTTAATACTAAGCCTTTACTTCCTGTCTCATTATTTTTATGTTATGGGGGCTTATAAATTTATACCTATAACGGTATTCTGGTTCCTGATTATTCCTATGGCACTGAGGATCTATTTCTCAAATAAAATATGGATTCTCTCTTTATTACCGGTAGCAGCATCAATTATATTTATACCACAGGTTTCCGCTTTTGTCGGTATTCCAAGTCAATATAAAATGATTATTCTTGACAATTATGAATTGCCTACTGTAGAATTTATCGTCAACTTTTTTATAGCGGTTATTGTTTTATATATTGTTTTTACAGCTTATTACCTGTGGAAAGTATTGATAATACAAAATCCGAAACTTAAAATGTACTATAATCTATTGAGGAAGCTGAAAAAAGCGGATCAGGATAGCATATTTGAAGAAGATTCTAAAGATAATCAGAGCATAAGGGATGCCCGGTTATTAGGGGTGTATGAATTAATTATACATTACATAGAATCTTCCAAATGTTACCTTGATTCTGACTATACATTGGAACAATTGGCTTCGGAACTGAAAATACATAAAAATACGGTTTCTATTTCATTAAGCCATATAGGACAAATTTCTTTTAAAGGTCTACTTAATAAATACAGAATAAACGCAGCGAAGGATTTGTTTGATAATGATAAATTCCGAGAAAATAATATCAAACAGATATACATGGGCGTAGGATTCAAACATAATACAACATTTAATCGAGTATTTAAGCAATCCGAAGGGATTACTCCTTCAGAATATATAATTAGTCTGGCAAAAAAGAAGATGAATACTATGTAAATTTTCAAGCTGTACATTCGGAACAGATTGTTTTTTGTTTCGAATTCCAAATATATGAATGACTGGAAGTTTCTTATTTTGAATTATATCGTGTTTAGAATATATTTACTTTTCAGTATTAGAAAATAAAGGAATACCGTATTGGCTGATAAAAGAAGAGCCATAGACTTGAATCTTAATTGTTCAATAATATCTGTTCTCCGCATTATCTTGCTTATTTACAACACAAAGTCAAAAACAAAACCCCACAACAAAGATGTCGTAGGGTCAAATTATTTTACTGAGAGGGCCAATATTAACCAATATACTCTTTAAAGAAAGGAATAATTTGCTCCAAAGCTTTTCCGGTAGCTTCCGGTTGGTCATACAAATCATAATGGCTTGCACCCGCCACTATCTGAAATGATTTCTTCGCAGAAGCCGCTTTATTGAACAATTCATAACCATCTCTATACGAGCCGAACGCTCCCGGTCTGTCGCCGATTACGATGTGTAATGGCTGTGTCAGCAAATGGTCTGCCAAGTGGAACGCATCAAAATTTAAAGCAGCTGCCAATCCTGAAAATAACAATTTGTTTGGTGAACAAGCGTGTTTACCTCTTGGAGTGGTATAATAATCTACCGCCTCTACAATATCAATATCGTTTATTCCCGTTTGTTTTCTTGCTTCTTCATTAACCGGTATATAGCTTGTAACGAAAGGCTCCGCTCCGTTTGCTTCAGCCGTACGCTGTGCCGCAATCGCTTCCAGTGTTCTGATAGCTGCCCCCGGAGTGTAGTCTCCCTCACGCATAATACGACCATAATTTGCAGCCACAACTGTCACAACAGCTTTAAATCTTCTTTCGGTCATTGCTGCTTTTACCGCATAACCGCCGCCACCGCATACACCCAATACACCGATACGGCCATTATCCACATAAGAAAGCGTAGTCAGGTAATCGGCTGCACAACGGAAATCTTCCACACGTGTTACCGGATCTTCCAAAAATCTTGGTTCTCCACCGCTTTCTCCCTGGTGAGAAGCATCAAATGCTAATGTAATAAAACCTGCTTCTGCCAAAGCTTTACCATAAATATTTCCTGATGTTTGGTTCTTGCAGCTACTGATTGGGTGGGCACAAACTATAGCAGGATATATTTTAGTTTCGTCAAAATCTTTTGGGAACTGTATAATGGCTGCCACTTCCCAACTCTTGTGTTTAAATTTTACTTCTTTCATTGTTTTGATATTTTTATTTTATTTGATTAGTTTTTCCTATCCTTAAAATCAATTAAAGTGCCTCTGCCGTATTTTTCATAGCTCCCGGAATAGCGGTATCCTCACCACGTTCACGCCATTGATTCAGGTCATGACTGCGTGAAACGACAACACTTTCCCACATCTGATAAGCATCTTCACCCAGCATTAAACGCACAGGTGTAATGTCGCCTTCCACCATGTCAATCAGCACTTTCATTCCCTTAACGGGGTCGCCCATCTGCCTGCCATTCTGACTTGCAAAATATTCATCTAAACCAGTGTCAAGAGCTGCGTAGTCTTCAATTTTTGCAGAAGCTTTCATCGCTGCAGCTCCCGCAAATTCAGTACGGAATGCTCCCGGCTCAACCAGTGTTACACGAACTCCGAAAGATTTAACTTCGTGGTGCAATGCCTCGGTAAATCCTTCCAAAGCGAATTTCGATGCGTTGTACAAACCATTACCCGGAAAAGCAATCAAACCGGCTATACTGGTCAGGTTCAAAATATGTCCTGATTTTTGAGTACGCATTTGCGGCAATACTTCACGGGATAATTCAGCGGCAGCAAAAAAATTCAGTTCCATATTGGCCCGGATTTGTTCCGATGTAAATTCTTCCAATGCTCCGTAAGCACCTGCACCTGCAATATTTGCCAATACGTCGATACGTCCGAATTTCTCAATTGCTGTTTTAAGTGCCTGCCGGCGTGCTTCAGTATCTGTAACATCCAGCTGAATAGCCAATGCACGTTCCCCGTGTCCGGCTGCAACTTCCTGGAGCAGCTCAAGACGGCGGGCAGTAATTATTGCACTATCTCCTTTTGCCAAAACTAATTTTGCCAATTCTTTTCCAAAACCGGATGACGCGCCTGTAATAAACCAAACTTTACTCATTAGTTATTTATTTTAAAAGTTATTTCAACTATACAAAGATAGTTTGGCTTGAAGTCTCGGTACTTCAAGAAATTACTGAAAGGCTTTAAATATTTACTGGTTGCGGAAAACGCTGGGGGAAATACCTGTTTCTTTTTTGAAAAATGTAGCAAAATAGGAAGGGTATTCAAATCCCAAGCTAAAGGCAATCTCGCTTATACTCGAAGAGGTGGTTCTTAATTTGTTCTTGGCAATCTGTATCAGTAATTGATGAATATGTTCCTGTGGCGACCGACCTGTGTAATGCTTGATGAGATCACCGAAATAGTTGGTAGACAAGTTTGCTTTATCCGAGAAATAAGAAACAGACGGCATTTTTTGAGCATTGCGCCCATCATCATAATACGTTTCCAAATTTTTGTAAAAATCAGCTACCGTAATGTTATATAGTTCTTCCCTTGTATCAAATTGCCTGCTGTAAAACTTTTGGATATAGGAAAGAATAAGTGAAGCATAATGAATTACAATGTCTTTCGAAAAATGTTCATTACCCTCAAATTCTTTCAATGCCTTTTTAAAAAGGTCGGTAATAGTCTTTTCTTCCTCTTTGGTTATAAATAGTGCCTCGTGGTTGTTGTAATAGGTAAAGCTATATTCTTTGGCAATCTTCCTGAACAGCCCTGCATCTATAAGAATATGATAGCCGGAAATCTGATGCTCAATATCCCATTGAAGAAAATCGCCCGGCTGGTCAAGATAGACAAAGGCATCTGCCCGGTCGAACTTGGTCTGACTGAAATCCTTGTTTTTGTCAAAGTTCAGTTTAATCGCCAAAAGATAGAAGTCCAACTCAATAGGTGCGGATTTTCGCCTCATATCCTTCTGTTTTTGGTATTCCACCAAATGGATATGATTGTTCTTGTATCCACTCATATTGGTATAATCCAGAAAATCTTTTATGTCGTACCTTTTCTTCAATGTATTATCACTTAATAAAGTACAAATTTAAAAATTAACGGGGTTACAGGCTTTAAGTTTTCACTGAAATATTTTTGATTTTTACATGTTCATTGATAATAAATACTTATAGAACTCATATAATATAGTAATATAGGACGCCCGAATGCCATAGAAAAGCCTTTGTAAGGTTTACTGTTTGCCCTGAATACATATTTATCTGTTCCATAAATATTTGTTATTCTTAAATATACTGTTTTATTGTAGGAAAATTTGTATCTTTTTCTACGGAATTATAACGTTTTACACGGGTTTTATTTATGACAAGCTCAAATATTATTATTCAACAGCCCAAAAGGATATTTTATACTATCCACTTTATCCTCCCTCTTGATTAAACCGAAGCACTATATATAACATCCTGCAAAAACAGATAAATCATAACAACCTGTATATCTTTATTATACAAAAACAGTCTACTGCTTCATATCTAACATTCATATTTTTGCCTAAACATGCATGTGTTTTTCTTCGTTACTTTATCATAGACTTTCCAACCTTACCGCATTATTTATAAAGTTCACGCAATTATTTTAATGAGACATGTAACATTTGTCACAAACAAGCCAAATATCTTTTTATCCGGGATATCCGGCTTGTTTCAGGGTCAATTCAGGTAATATTTATTAATTGCATATAATATGAAAAAAAGAATCAGCTTAATTTCTGCAATTTTGCTCTTCGCCTTGCTTATTTCTCAATTTATGATAGCACAAGTAACCATTGGGCTTGGAGAAGAACCGGAAAAAGGGACTTTATTACAGTTAAAAGAGAAAGATAATGTAACAGATGACACAAAGAATGCTTATCGGGGATTAGGATTACCCCGCGTAACACTCTCCAAGAAAGACCAGCTTTACCCTATGTTCCTGTCGGACCCGGACAATCCGCTTTCAAATCCGAACAATGATTATGACGATGCTACCAAAAAAGAAGCACAGGATAAAAAGCATACGGGGCTCATTGTTTACAATCTCGTTGAAGACGAAGAAGAAGGATTATGTAAAGGTCTTAACCAATGGAATGGAAAAGAGTGGAGTTGTTTTCAGGAAAAGATGGGAAACGCAGTTGGAAATATTACCAATTGCAGTAGTTTAGCCGTAAATGGCGCATATAAGAATACCGAACCGTTAAATAGTTCCAATTATCTGACGGTTACTCTCAACATTACAAAGATAGGTCCCTATACAATAACAGGAAGGGCGGGTTATAACGGAGATGCTTCTATCGAAAACGGGTATTATTTTATTACCTCCGGTATGTTTCTTACCCCCGGCGAGTACACCATACAAATACCCGGTAGCGGACGCCCTTTGCAGCATACACCTGACAGTAGTCCCGGAGATATTATAACACTTACGATGAACGACAAGCCGCTGACATTGGCAAACAATACTTCATGTCCTTTATATATCAAAGTGGAAGATTCGAATTTACGTGCGGCATATACGATGAACTGCGAGCAAACAGTCGTTAATGGGGTATACAGGTTAAATCAACCTTTGTCGGCAAGTAACACGATCACGGTATATATCACCACAGAGGATGACCCTCTTGTGGATGGTTCCACCTGCGTTTTGAAAACCAATGAAGTGGATGGAATCAAATTTGAGTCCCAGCCCATCATTTTGACAAGAAACCAGACAATCCCTGTTATTCTGTCCGGTTCGGGGACTCCGACTTCCGTAGATACTAAAAGGTTGACAATTACATCAAACAGTATTACCAATGTGGCCACATGTTATGCTAATGTTCCAATCGCATTCACAAAAAAGAAGATTTTAGGAATTAAAGGTGCAGGGGGTGCCGATTATTATGGTTACGGTATCGGTTATTGGACTGGGATTTATGCTTCAATGACAAACACATTTGGACTGGGAGGGCGCAAGATGCTAATGGCTCCGGCTAATTTTGGAACAGAATCTACAAGCACAATAAAAACAGAAGGTTATGATTTTGTTGATGGTGGTAACGATCCTTTAGCCGGCACTCTCCAGAGCCTGATAAATACACATGAACCGGACATTATTGTTTTGGGATACAGCTATGCCCCTGATAATAATGCCATTGATGTCCTGATCAGATACATGGAAAACAAAGGGGTTGTAGTGGCTGCAATGGAATCGCTTTCCGGAGTAGAACGGTTATTTAACAGGGTATTAAACCTTCCAACCGGTACTGTTACTGCCGCATATCGGGGAGGCCCCGGATCTATTTATACATTCAATTATATGGTCGGAGATGAGATTCTCAATGGCCCTTTCGGGGATGTCCGCGAGAAATATTGGGGTGAAGATGCATCCACAACTGTAGTTGTTAATAATGTTCCTCCCGGTATGGTCAATGTATATTCAACAGGAAACTGTTACAGTCCAAACTTAGGTGCAGCCGGGCAAACCAATGGGGGTAACATGATCTCTGTTTGCCGGTTTAAACAGCTAAATCTGGTTTGGATCGGAGATGGCGGCTTCTGGTCCAGAGGAGTGAATCAGGTTGAGGTAGATAGTAATACTATTTGCCCATTATATTACAACAATGACTTTACTCCGGCTGTAGGAACATTTGGAGCCAATAGCGGTGCTACAAGTGTAAATATTTACAACTCATTTTTTTATGTCAATGTGATGGCATGGGCTATAAAAACAGCACAATTTGATGGGTATAATACTCCAAGATGAGTATGGATTATATTATATCTTACTCTATTACATCATTACATCATATCTTTTATTACAATGGATTAATTAAACATCAAGGGGCTTATTCTCTTTTCCGGAAATAGCCCCTTTCATTTCTTTTCAACGGACATCACAACTCAGTCTTTCTTACAACGTACCGAAAACAATGCGTTACGGGCATATGTATAACGTAAGACCTGTTGCTGGTCAACCGTTAATATCCGGTCCCAAGCCCATAACATATTGGAGTTAGTGCCATCTTTGCCTGCGGCACTGGATGTCCAGAAGTAACTACCTCCGCCATAGTCCTCCTGCTCACCGTCATTGGCATACCCTACCGGTAATGCATCGAAGCCTCCTGATGTCGCCGGAAGGCTTTTACCCTTAACGGATATTGGTTTGCCCACGGCCGGGCAGACCGAGAGCATCGCATAGGCGTGGCCGCTTGACCCGGAGGAACCACGCATAGAAGCAACCGACCGACTTTCCCATATTGGATTCCAGATAGCCGGATTGAATGCATTCCGCCCGACATACCCACTATATTTTTCGGGATTGTTATAAATCTCTTTTTCAAGCATATTCCACTCCCTGTCGCTGGGCACATGCCAGCCTGCAGGACAGATACCCTGTATGTGTCCTGTTACCGTTTCCACTTCATCCACACCCGGGCTATTGCCGGCTACCTGTCCCTGGTTAAAATCCGTAGTATTCTGCTTACCCATTGTTGCAGCCGCATAAGTGTAAAGTAACCCTTGTTTCTTGTTCCATGTGGATGGAATCCCATCATTTGTCCCGTTAGGATAGAAGTAACGTTTCAGCCTTGACTGAATAGCGTCTGAGAAGCCCGCATCTCCTTTTTTACTCAGGGGTATATCCGGGTCTTGGTATCTTATATTTTCCAGCATCCAGTCACCGGCCTGCGGGCCGAAATTACGTGCCAGATAGGTTTCTCCGTCACGCGGGTCTGTTACACGATAGACGTGTCCAGGCAGATGTTCGCTTAGTTTTGTCCAACGGCTGCCTGACCATAGATACAACCCGGCACCCTCAAGGCTGCATTCGTCTATGTGGTATACCGATAGTCCGGTATGTAGTTTATCTTCTTCCGGTTTGACGCCTTCCTTATAGCCGCCTGCATTATCCGGGCTAAACATAGGATACAGGTTACCGGGATCGGTAAGCTGTACACGGGGAAGGATAAAGCCCTTACTAGCCGTGATATTGCTATTGTCCCCGTTATTTTCTTTTAAGTCGAGCAAAGCTCCTTTGTTAGGCTCTATACCCGCTCCTATCGTTACCTGTGCCGGCAAGATATTGTTTAGTGAGATCAACAGGACTAATACAATTATACTATTTTTTATGGTTCTATTTTTCATAACTTTTATAATTTAATGCTGGATGCTGACAGCTTTTCTCTTATATTTTATTTATGCCTGAAATGAGATTCTTAGTAATGTATTTATTTAAATAAAAAGTTAAGTACTTATATTTTCACTATAAAAAGAACAACTGAATTCCCGTTGCAAATCTAGCCCAAAATATCAGAGAATTATTTTTATATATCTAATTAAAATTTGTATATAAATAACATTATACAATTGATATACAGACATATAAAAAAACATAACGAATCTAATTTTAATATATGCACAATTCTATTCTATATAATATTGATTTTCGCCTAATTTATGGTCTGTGAAATGTATAATATTACCCGATTCCGGTATTCCTAGTTTCCTGCGGATATCCGAATTCCGTTTATAGATGGTATTCACACTATATCCGGATATATTCGCAATATCAGAGATATCGAAACCGGCTTTAAGCATGGATATAACCTGTACCTCTTTTTCAGAAAGAACCGGAAAAGCAGACTCGAGTTTATCTATATAATTATTGCAGATATTATTCAATAATACGCGGAACGACTCGCTCTCAAACCTGAACTCTTCATTATTATCATAAATAATGGAATTATAATCCTGTAAGAATTTTTGATGCCGGTTCCTTTGTGGAGAAACCGACAGGCGTACCATGAGGATATATACCCTAAGGATTTCCTGAGTTGACATTTTACATGCCTGTATCTTTTCCTTAACTTGTTCTATATCCTGCTCCAGCCTGTCGATTACCTTTTCTTTGTTTTGAACCGATTGCTTCTTTTTCTTCATTAGTCTATAACAATAATAAACTAAGATGGAAAAGACAATAAGGGAAACAACCGGGTATATAACGCAATACAAATAGCGGGAATCCTTTTTTACAGAGCCGGAATCTTCCGTACCCTTGAGATTATTCACTTTGCTGCCCGTACTTCCCAAGCTATTATTTTTCTCTGAAATAATACTATGTATGTAAAATTCCGGTATGTTCCTTTTTCTTTCATAAAATAAAATATTACTAAAGGCAAACAGTGCCAGACTTAATGTAAAATATTTTAACATAAGATATTCCGAATTATTTGTGTTTCTATTATTGGTATTTGAAGTAAAATTAGATGCATGATCCCAGTATTACTATATATAAACCAAAATGGCATTTGTAATACAACCAAGTTAATACACTGCAAACTAATATTTTACATCTTAGCTAAATAAGATCTTTTGTATTGTTTGGATATGGATATGTAACCGGGGCAAGTGCCGGTATAAAAGATAATAGAAAGTGGTTGCGAACTGTTTTTTGTCGATAGGATAAGAAAGTTATCCATAACTTTATTTTATTCAAATTTTAATTTTCTATTTGTAAATACAAATAAATGAGTAACTTTACTCTAAAGACATTTGATTATACCTAAATAAATTTAACAATATTTATCATTTAACGAAATAAGTTGCTGACAAACATCTTATTAGAGACGATTTTGATGGCTATGCCAGAACAATTGCCTCTTTTTCGGCTGGATAAAAAACAGCTTTTCGGAGATTATTAATTGATACGCTTATACAAAATTGACTGGGATTTATGAGAATTATTACTCTGCTTTCTTTCCTGATAGGTTTTCATGCGGTTATTTATTGCAATACCACAGACTCTTTATTAAATATTCTGGATGAATCACTTACCAAACGTGACATCTATATCCGGCAAAAGGAAGACAAGCTATTGCAACTCTCCAATATGCTGAATAGCTCGAAAACAAAAGAAGAAGAATATCAGAGGACAAAACAGATAATGGAAGAATACAGTTACTTCATTAGTGACTCGGCGCTATATTATTCGAAAAAATGCATGGATCTTGCCACAGAACTAAATAATGACGAATATGTGCTGGATATGAAATTAAGGACAGCGCATCTTCTGAGTTTTCCCCAACTTTTTCATGAATCCTTCAAGATACTGGAGTCTGTTGATCCCGAAAAAATGCCAACTGCATATAAGATGAAGTATTACAGCACATATATCCATGTCTATCATAACCAGATCAAAGATATCAATGATATGTTTTACATAAAAAAGTATAAAAGTAAACAATCAGCATATATAGACGCTTATCTGTCCATTGCAGGGAAAGGAAGCATCGAATACCTGAGGATACTGACTTATAAATATTATATGGACGGGATGATCAAAGAAGCCGCCCGGACTATGAATTTAATATTACAGTACCCGGATACCACACCATATATGCATGCCGAATCGTTGTTTAACCTGGGGGAAGTGTTTATGATAGCCGGAAAGGAAAATTGGACTGAAGCTAAAAAATATCTGATTCTGGCATCGATCGAATACAACCGGTTGGCAATTAAAAAAAATCCTCCGTTGATGTATCTGGCAAGGATTCTCCAGAAAGAAGGGAACACAGACAGGGCATACAGTTATATCGATATGGCGATGGAAGACGCAAAAACGTTCAGTAACAACTATAGACATAGCATAGCCGAAAAAACGCATATGCTGATAAAAGACACTTATTATGATAAAATAAGAGGCCAGCAAAAAAGCCTGCAATATTATTTAGGAATTATCTCTGCCTGTTTATTTTTGCTGACCGTTATTCTTATCCTGATGTACAAACACAATAAAATATTGAACAGGACGAAACAGGAATTATCCATCGTTAATGTAGCCTTAAAAGAACAGAATCATATAAAAAAGATATACATAGGACATTATCTGACTATGTATTCCTTGTACATAACCAAATTGGAGGATTACAGGAAATCCGTTATACGAAAAATAAAATCGGGTTATACCGAAGAGTTCCTAAAATCAGAAAATAACCTGTTGAGTAATGCTCAGAGCGAAATCGATTTGTTATTCTCTGATTTTGACAATACATTCCTCGAGCTATATCCTGATTTTGTTGAAAGTATTAATCGTCTTTTGTCCGAGGACAGCCGTTACATGCTTAAGGATGAAAAACGGATGAATACAGAACTTCGTATATTAGCGTTACTAAAGCTTGGAATTTCTGACAATAAGAAGATCGCTTCTTTTTTACGGGTAACCGTTCAGACAGTATATAATTACAGAAGCAAGATTAAAGCAAAAGCTATCGATGAGGATGGATTCGAAGATGAGGTAAAGAGAGTTACTATTTGAGTATGATTGCTTTTTTAGCTAAACAGTCCTCTGCATGAAGAAGTATTATATGAGGGCTATCATACTTTCACCCCTCATTTTTAACACTTTATCTATTGAAATAAATACTTTACAAATTAAATTTGCAGAATGTTTCAGGTTACACACTCATTTACAAAACTAAAGTTTATGACATATCGTTATATAAAACCACTGCTACCGGTAGTATCCCTTCTTTTGATTATTCTTTTTTCCTGTGCCCGGTATACGCCGAAAGATATACTCGATCAGGTCGGATCGTTCATTGAGGTCAGACCTGACAGTGCATTGATTCTGCTGGAATCGATAGAATCTCCGGAGAGTTTGCCTCAGCAAGATTATGCCCGTTATGGATTATTATTGATAAAAGCCCACAAATTAAACAGAATATCCATTACCGATGATGTATTTATTACGTATATTATCGATTACTATGAGAAGCATCCCTGTGACGATTTGGGGCGAGCTTATTTTTATGCGGGACAGGTATTCGAAGAACAGGGAAAATATACCGAGGCAGAACATTATTATTTAAAAGCATTAGACTTTGAAGGAAAAAATACACGCAAGCTAAAAGCTTATTCCGCATATTTTCTTGCCGACATATATGACAACAACCTGAAGGAATACAAGAAAGCAATAGACTATTATCAAAAAGGGCTGGATTATTTCAGACAAAATAACCTTTTCTTTTCGGAAGAGAATATACTCAAGCTTATCGGTGATTGTTATATAAAAGACCAGCAGTTTGACAAGGGTGTAGAGATGTACCGAAAGTCAATAGCCAAAATACCGGATGACAGTATAAGCGCCAAAGCTAAAATTTACAGGGATATAGCTGTCACACTGACAGAGCTCGAAAAATATCCCGAAGCCAAATATGCTGTTAACAAAGCGATTGATGTGTCGGTCAGGAATAAAGATCTTGCTATCGGATATGCTATAAAAGGTGATATTTTTGAAAAACAGGGGATAAAAGATTCAATCCTGTATTATAACAACAAGGCGATAACCTTCGCAAAAAAATCAAAGGATTACCAGACCATGTACGACGCCTATAATTCGATGTATGAGATAGCCGCTAAAAGTAACAACCTGCAATTGGCTTTGGATAATTACAAAAACTTTAATCGGGTAACAGAGATTATCGGTCAGAAACAAAAATATGACGATATAAAATATCTGGAACGAAAGATTGATTTTGAAAAGAACCGCAGTTTATATTTAAAAAACAGGTTAAAAGTACAAACTATTATATTTTTAGTTATTCTCGTGGCTGTTATTATACCCATTGCCTTTGCTTATTACAGACATAGAAAGAAAAAATATATTGAGTCTATCAGCCAGCAATTACATGATAAAAGTGAAATAATACGTTCGGTGATGGAAGCCCGCAGCCAGAATATAGAAATATACAGAAAAATGGTGACACTATCCATTTCCCCGCAAAAGAATAAATACAGGCACTTTCTCGAAAATGCTAACAAAATATTATTCGGACAGGACTACCTGTTCGAATTTGATTGGGAATACCTATCCTCATTGGTAAATCAAAATTATAACGGTTATGTAGACAAGCTGAGCCAGTCATATCCGGACATGACTGATATGGAAATAAAGATCTGCGTATTGCTAAAGAGCGGGTTCTCCCTGACTGAAATTGCTGATATTACAGGCAAAAGCTCCCATACTATTTACAAATACAGTTCCCATATCCGTAAAAAAGCCGGCATTCCCGAGAATAAAAATACAGTTGAATTTCTGGATAGTGCGCTTACCTGACGCTATGATTTGCTCCCGTATTTAAAATGGATTAAGAAAGCATGCTTTGTTATGTTACTGAAGAATGCAAAAATACGGGGGATTTTAGGTATAAAAGACACCTGTGCTAAGTCTCTTATCAGAGAATATATGAAAAAGCATGGCCGGAATCATCGTTTATAAAAGTAAAGTATAAGTATTGATTAATTCATCTTATGAATTAAACTTTCCGGCCTTTAGCATTTGTTCGGTGAATAAAACTTTTCAAGCTACATGTTAACAGGGAGCGGTAATTTTCATTATCGCCCCATTGGGATGCAAAGCGGGGCGACATAGAAAAGGCGGAAGCAGCTCTTTTATAAAACAAAAAAACAAATCCAAATTTAAGTTTGTTATCAAAAAATATAAAATTTACATTTGATTACAAATAGCATTGACTTATGTGTCTTTATATATATAACATATAATCTAAATATTAAGAAAACACAAAAGTCTGATTCTGATTAACTAAAGTAATCATAGTAAGACTATAAATTTGATTGAGGATGTCTCAGGATTCATTTACACAAATAACCTCTGCTGAATTTGGAAAGTTAT
>JAISUS010000006.1 GCA_031271965.1 Prevotella sp.
AGGATTATATCTGCAAAGAGCAACTTTTCTATGCTACTCGAAACGCACTTGCTGATATTGGAAAAAATCTCTTTATTAATTTTAAACATATTGATAACTAATTTTGATGTACTACTTATACCCGCAACATGCTGTTGGGCAAATGTACAGTGGGGTAGGTTGGCATTAGCAGGTGGCTGATATTACCCATATGAGGATTTACATAATCAATAGGCTTTTTTCGAACTTCGCTTGTTTGTTTACAGGATATAAGAAACAATCCCAAGCAGAGATATAATAATCTATTTCTCATTTTGCAAAAATCGGTTTTTAATCAGATAATGATGTTATCTTCAATTGTTTCTTAAATTCATCTTGTGAGATATTACATCGTACTTTTGTCGTAACGGTTTTTCCGGGCAAAATGTCGAAATAATTATCTTCAAAGAAGTTATCTATACCATTGATAGACATAAAAACACCACGGGCAAACTTGTCTGTAGTCAACGAAACAGAGTATCCACCATCAGTTGCCAGTACCGCCGTTTGTATATTAACCTTCGGGTAATTCATTTCTTTCTGTTTTTGAAGAAAATAATTGTTGTCATAAGTCTCATTATCTGATGAAAACACAGTATGTATCACAACATCTGTTCTTGAGATGGCTCTTAACAAATCCGCTGTCGAACAGGAAAATACCTTGTTGCTCGAGTTCGCTTTTACTTCGATTTGTTTTTCTATTGTACTTGCCACTACGCCGTCCGGTGATAATTCTAAAAAGGATCATCTCTATTCTGATTAACTAGATATGCTTATAGGTAAGAATAAAAGAATACTCCACTATTTAATTAATGAAAATCATCTCAATTAACTTTCTTTTAAACTTTTGCGACCTAATTTCCAATATTTCTAATCCTTTAGCCATGATAGGCAAAGATTTAAATATACCCTGATCGTAAAGAAACTCCTTGTCAATGATTTCTATAACTTGTGGAGCTGTAAAGCGAAAGAAGGTATGAACAGTTTCGGGATTCTGTTTATTGATTGTAACGGATAATTGAGGAATATAAAAAGGATTGTACAGTTGAAATTTCTCTTTATTTTTCTTCAAATGCACTACAAGATTCTAATATTTTATCGTACTTTGCTTTAACGTTGCCAATATTACATATTTAAATTATTAATGCATTATTGGTTATTAAATAAAAACAGACTCTAAAAGGACTAAAAATGAAACTCTTCATTTTATTTATTTGTTTTTTATTTTTGACTGGCTTTTCATATGTAGCAAGCAGTCAAAAAAAATTGCTTCGTGAATTAGATGAGGCTATACAGAACGAAGATGAGTATACTGCTCGCAAGAATATATATATCGATGAATTGAGAAAACAATTGTTCGATCATAATTTAACAAAAGATGAGCAGTATGTGTTTTACCTGAACCTAGCAAAGGTATATGAAACATATAGATGTGATTCTACTATTGCATATGTACATAAGGCTCTTGATGCAGCTAAGAATGTAGGAAACAAGAAATGGATTAATGATTGTATGATTCAGTGGGCTAGGAGCGAAGCAAAAGCTGGAATGCTATCAAAAGCAGGAACGATTCTCGATGAAATAACCTTAGAAGAGCTTGATAAAGAGCAGTTGATTGATTTTTATATGACGTATGTTCAATATTGTATATTTTCTATCGAATATCAGGATGAGTATGATATTAATGACTTGCTAAAAAAGAAAAAGAATTTTCAAGATACACTATTGAAGATAGCCGCTCCTCAATCATTTGAATACGCATATACTCTTGCTTTATATTATACTGATCAAGAGCAGTATGAAAAAGCAGAAAAAGTATTGGTTGAATATTTACCAAATGTTCGTCCTAACACAAAGGAAATGGCTAAAATCTGTTCCCTTTTATCATATGTATATCAGTTACTCAATAATACGGATAAACAAAAAGAATATTTAATCATATCGGCAATAGCTGATATTAAAGCTAGTGTTAAAGAAAATATTTCACTCAGGGAATTAGCTACTATTCTATATAAGGAGAATGACTTAGTCAGAGCCAATTCTTATATAAAGAAAAGTATGGAAGACGCAAACTTCTATAATGCACGGCTTCGCAATATTCAAATCTCAAAAGTTTTGCCAATCATCAATGAAGCTTATCAATTAAATATAGATAATCAACGATACAAACTCCGTGTTTTGCTTATAACTGTTAGTTTGCTTTCAGCGATACTGTTAACAGTAATAATAATCGTAGTATTACAGATGAAAAAATTGTCAACTGCAAAAAAAAGTATTGAAGGTGTAAATATTCAATTAAGCAATCTGAATCAGGAACTTAAAGCAATGAACAAGAAGCAGGCTCAAACAAATAAATACCTATTAGAGTCCAACAATATAAAAGAGTTTTTTATTAGTAGTTTCCTTGAGATAAGTATGGAATATATCGAAAAGCATCGAGCATTTAAACAGTTTGTTTATCGGAAAATAAAAACTGAGCAGGTAGCCGATGTAATGAAACTGGTTTCTAAAGAAGACACAGAAAAAGAATATAAGGAATTGTATGTAAACTTTGATAATGTATTTCTAGGTATATATCCGACTTTTGTCGAAGAATTCAATGATCTATTGCGTCCTGAGGAAAGATATTCCCTAACTGAAGAAAAATTGCTCAATCATGAACTTCGGGTCTTTGCACTAATAAAACTTGGTATCAAAGATACTAACCGCATCACATCCTTTTTAAATTATGCCCCGAGAACTGTTTATAATTATAGGAGTAAGGTAAAAAACAAAGCGCTAAATCCAAATGAAGATTTTGAAGAAAAAGTGAAGAATTTATGTTCTGATAAAAATATTTAGGCAATATTTATTTCTGATAATAAACATATATATTATGTGTAATTTCTCTTATTGAAGTAATCTAAATTGTACGTCTTCAAGTTGAAGTTTACCCATTTGACTTAAGTGTTTTGTATTTCAAACTTAGTAAAATAGATTCATATTTTCCCTTTTTCAGACCTCGTATTTTGTGGGAGGCCGTTCAAAAGGAAAAATATTTAGTTTGTAGGGTTTGTTAGTTGTAAATAACTGTTTAGCTTTTGTTTTTCATACTGTAATCTTCTGTTTTTAAGTGTTCTTTGTTTTATTATCTGTCTTTGCTTTAAGATTTGCTCTCCTCTAGCCAGATATATATACAGTGGAGTTAGATTCTGCAAGGATTCATGGTAACGACACGTAATCAGACTGTCGTTCTTCAATCATTTTTTGAAAAATACCGTTCAAAAACAATCTTTGACTTTCCGGAATTTCTAAAATCGGTGTGCCTCCTAATTTGAATAAAGGTGATTTTTGCAAACTGTCAGAGCGTTTGTTTCCTGCAAAAAAGTCCTCCGAAAACAAAATCGTATAACCTGCATATTGTCGTGATAACGTTTCCCAAGAATATGGCACGTTCGGGTTTCCGAAAAACAAAATAGTGTTTTCAACATCAAAACTTTTATCGGCATAATGAATACGGCTTTTGCCCGTTGTCAAACAAATTTATAAGTTCCGTTGGGAAAAAATGTGCCATTGAACGTTGACTAAATTATCAATTTACATTTTGTTTCAGAGATTTTGTTACAAATCTCCTTAATTGGGTTACAACTGTTTTAAATTTCATTCAGACCTTTGTATTATAAAAAATTTATAAGATGGATTTCACAAAAATATTTCAATCGCAAAAGGATTTCTTCAATACCCACAAAACAAAAGAGGTGGCATTTAGAAAAGAAACATTATTAAAATTGAAAAATATTCTGAAAGAAAACGAAAACCGTTTGTATGAAGCTATTTACAAAGATTTCCGCAAGGGCAGGTTTGATACTTTTCTTACAGAACTGAATTTGATTTATAACGAAATCGATTTTTTCCTGAAAAATATAGAAAAATTAAGCAAACCGAAAAAGGTAAGAACACCACTTAGTTTGCAACCCGGGAAAAGCCATATTTATTACGACCCTCTGGGTGTTACGCTGGTGATCGGGGCGTGGAATTATCCATACTCTCTAACACTTATACCGTTAATCAGTTCCATTGCAGCCGGGAATACTTGTGTGGTAAAACCAAGTGAGCTTCCGGAGAACACAATGCACTTGTTGTCCGAATTAATCAATACAAACTTTCCTTCTAACTACATCCATGTAGCGGAAGGAGGAATACCGGAAACTACAGAATTGCTTAAACTACGGTATGATAAAATATTCTTTACCGGAAGTCCTAAAGTTGGGAAAATCGTGTATGAAGCCGCTGCAAAAAACCTTGTGCCGGTTGTACTCGAACTGGGAGGAAAGTCTCCCGCTATTGTTACCGGAACGGCTGATTTGGAGGTCGCCGCAAAACGTCTGGTCTGGGGCAAATTCTTAAATGGCGGACAAACCTGTATTGCTCCCGATTATCTTTTGGTAGAAGAGTCCGTAAAGCCGGAACTGCTTCAATTGATCAAAGAAAAGCTTGATGAAATCAATTATTCAGACGGTGCAGAACATTATACAAGCTTAATCAACAAAAGAAGTTTTGACCGGGTGCTGGGTCTTGTGGATAAATCCAGCATATATTACGGGGGAAGAAGCAATGGAGAAACCTTGTATATAGAACCTACCATTTTAGATAACGTAAGCTGGGATGATGCCGTAATGCAGGAGGAGATTTTTGGTCCTGTTTTTCCGGTAATCGGTTTCAGCAATTATGATGAAATCCTGCAAAAGATTATTGAAAGAGAAAAACCATTAGCGGCTTATCTCTTTACCAAAGATGATACGGAAAAGAAAAAACTACTTGATTTTGTTTCATTCGGCGGTGGGTGCATTAATGATTCTTTAATGCACATCACAAGTGACTATTTGCCTTTTGGCGGCATTGGAAATTCAGGTATTGGCAACTATCACGGAGCATATGGCTTTTTGTCGTTTTCGCATCAAAAATCAGTAGTTGAAAAAGCAACTTGGGGTGAACCCGATTGGAAATACCCGCCATACAACGATAAGAAATTAAAATGGATCAAGAGAGTGATTTAACCGGGATTTTGTTACAACTTCCGGTAATTGGGATACTTCCGTTATAAATATCTTCCTGATCTTTGTTGTATAATTAAAAAAAGAAAGAATGCAAGTAATATTAGGAGCCAATGGTCAGATTGGTGAAGAACTCGCAAGAGCATTAAAAAGGAATTTCACGTCAGACATCAGGATTGTAAGCCGTGAAGCAAAAAGAGTGAACGATACCGACGCAGTTTTTTCTGCGGATTTATCCATCAAAGAAAAAGCCATCGAGGCAGTCAAAGGGTGTGAGATTGCGTATTTCACATTGGGGTTACCCATCAGTTCGGATTTATGGGAAAAGCAGTTTCCGCTTATTTTAGGAAATGTGATTGATGCCTGTAAAATAAACCAGACAAAGCTGGTGTTTTTCGATAACACCTATATGTATCCGCAAGACGACAGGAAACTTACAGAGCGAACTCCATTTCAGCCATTGGGCAGAAAAGCCAAAGTAAGAAAACTGATGGCGGAAATGGTGTTGAAGGAAATGCAGTCGGGGCAGTTGGAAGCCGTGATTTGCCGTGCTCCCGAATTTTATGGTCCTGCAAAAACGCAAAGTATAACCAATACTTTACTATTCAATAACATCAAAGAGGGCAAAAAACTGAGCGTTCCCTTAAGTGATGCTAAAAAAAGGAGTCTGATCTGGACTCCTGATGCAAGCCGCGCAACAGCTTTGATCGGCAATACCCCTGATGCTTTCGGCCAGACATGGCATCTGCCTGTGGATGAAAGCCATCCTACTTACAGGCAGTTTATTGGATGGGCTTCAGAAATTTACGGCAAGCAACTGAAATATTCGGTAGTACCGAAATTCATTTTTAAAATCGGTGCAAGATTTAACAAAAGGGTAAAAGAGTTGCAGGAATTACTGCCGAGATATGAACACGATAATATTTTTGATGATTCCAAATTCAGAAAGCGTTTTCCCGATTTTGAAGTGACAACTTACCGGGAAGGAATAGAGCTAATCAGGAACGAACAATTTTCACTACAGAAATAAAAGAAGTATTTTTACAATGTATAAACCAGATAATCAACAAATGAAAGTTCCGGTAAAAGTTTCATCCATCAGTGCACTGCATCAGTTTTTGGGATTGAAAAAGCCTTCCAATCCGCTGATTAGCGTATTTAATTTTGATGAGGTAAACTTAGAGCCGGAAACTATTTTAAGTGCCATAACTACTGATTTTTATGTAGTTGCCTTGAAAAAAGATTGTACAGGCGGCAAGTGCCGGTACGGCCGGCAGTATTATGATTTTGACGAAGGAATAATGTACTTCATCGCTCCGCATCAGGTATTGCAGTTTGAAGATGTATTGCTGAATGGTGTAAAAGGATTTGTGCTGGTATTTCATCTCGATTTTCTGCAAAGCTATCCGTTGGCCTCAAAAATGAAGGATTACGGTTATTTTTCCTATCAGAGTAATGAAGCGTTGCACCTTTCGGAAAGGGAAGAGCAATCCATTATGGACATTATCGGAAACGTAAGCCGTGAAATAGATGCCAATATGGATGCCTTCACACAGGATTTGTTAGTGTCTAACATTGATTTATTACTGAAATACTGTGATCGTTTTTATAACCGCCAGTTTCTAACGCGGAAAAAAGCCAATACGGATTTGCTGACTAAGCTCGAAGCGCTGCTGGACGATTATTTTAAAAACGAACGTATGCTTGAAAAGGGTATTCCTACCGTTCAATACATTGCGGGAGAACTACACCTAAGCCCTAATTATCTGAGCGATATGCTTCGGGTACAAACCGGTCAAACTACGCAGCAGCACATTCAGAACAGAGTGATTGAAAAAGCAAAAGAACTGCTATCTACGACATCAATGTCTGTATCCGAAATTGCTTATTATTTAGGATTTGAACATCCTCAATCTTTTCATCGCCTGTTTAAAAACCGCACGACTGTTTCTCCTTTAGACTTCAGGGCATCTTTCAATTAAAAAAACAATTAAGTTATGAATTTAGAAGAAGTATTGCATTTCCGCCGTTCTGTGCGGGTATATGATAGGGAACAACCTATTGATGGTGAAAAAGTAAAAAAGTGTCTGGAATTAGCGATCCTTGCTCCCAGCAGTTCCAATATGCAATTGTGGGAATTTCACCATATTACAACTCCCGAACTATTATCCAAAGTTTCCAGAGCCTGCCTTGACCAAACGGCGACTTCTACTGCATCTCAGATTGTGGTATTTATTACCAGAAGAGATTTATCAAGGAAAAGGGCTAAGTTTGTTTTGGATTTTGAAAGAGGAAATATCCGGCGAAACAGCCCCAAAGAGCGACAGGAAAAACGCATCAAGGACAGGAAACTGTATTATGGAAAACTGATGCCGTTTGTTTATTCCCGTTTTTTCGGAATTATTGGTGCAATAAGAGTTTTACTAGCCAATATTATCGGGTTGTTTCGTCCTATGATGCGGGATGTTTCTGAAAATGATATCCGTGTGACAGCACACAAATCCACTGCATTAGCGGCACAAACTTTTATGATTGCAATGGCAAACGAGGGTTATGACACCTGTCCGTTAGAAGGATTTGACAGTAAAATATTGAAAAAGATATTGCAACTGCCCCGTGGTGCGGAAGTGAATATGGTGGTAGCCTGTGGTATCAGAAAAGGCAATGACGGTATTTGGGGTGAACGGTGCCGGGTTCCTTTTGAAGAAGTGTATCGAAGATATTAGACTTTTTACTTTTCTGTAATGATAACATTCAAAAAAACAGTTTGGAGATTTCGCTGCTATTTACAGAAAAATAATTTGAACCTTACAACAAACTAAAGCAGAAACAAAATTTCTATATTTGAAGAGAATAACATAACAAAATAAATAAAGCCTTATAATAAGATCGTTATGGGGCTTTATTCTTAACTTTGTTTATACAGATGAAATAACCGAATATCTTCGTAAAAATAATGAGTTTAAATAAATTCAACCAGGAATACCGTTACCATCATATGGGAATACCCATAACAGAAGTTCGCCCGAATGAGAAATTCAGCGAAGCTTTTGGCATGTACACATCCGATGTAGATGGAGATTTCAGAATACAATATCATCGCTTTACAGAAGATAGCCCTTTGCATCCGCTTATCAAAACCGTTCCGCATGTTGCCATACAGGTTGATAATCTGGATGAAGCGGTGACAGGATACGAAATATTGTTAGGCCCCTATGAGCCGATACCCAATTACCGGGTCGCCATTATCAACGATGGGGGAGTACCCGTAGAATTGGTTGAAACCTCTTTGACCCCAGCCGAACTATGGGGAAAGGCCAAGGAGCAGAAAGATTTGGACACAAGCAAATTGTAAAATGCTTGTATGAGAAAAAAGAGTATGCTCAGGCACGCACTTATATTTTCAAAGACTGAAAAGCCA
Organism: Prevotella sp.; assembly: GCA_031271965.1. GTDB lineage: Bacteria > Bacteroidota > Bacteroidia > Bacteroidales > Dysgonomonadaceae > Dysgonomonas. The sequence goes on from JAISUS010000006.1 coordinate 8,473, forward strand.
TTGTTTTCCCATCGATAATTAAAATACGATTAAGAATAAGATCTCCGATTCCGGTCAAGTATTTTATAGCCTCTGTTGCTTGTATACATCCCACAAGACCTGCAATAGAACCCAATATACCAACTTGAGCAGATGTAGGCATAGTTCCCGCCGGCGGAGGGCTTCCGAATACTTTCCTATAATCGGCACTTCCCGGAATATAAGTCATTACTTCCCCACGGAGAGTAAGGACTGCTCCGTGTGAATATGCCTTTTGCTCTGCAACACAAACATCGCTAATAAGGAACTTGGTTTCATAATTGTCACAACAATCGACTATAAAATCGTATTGTCGAACTAATTCAGCAGCATTATCTTGCGTAAAGCGCTCTCGATAAGCCACAATATGTACATCCGGATTCAACGCTTCCAGTTTCTCTTTTGCAGATATTACTTTCGGAACTCCTATCTCTCTTGTGCGGTGTAATATTTGCCGTTGGAGATTCGAAATATCCACAACATCAGAATCTATTATTCCCAATGTTCCGATACCGGCAGCTGCCAAATAATATAAAACAGGCGAACCGAGTCCTCCCGCACCTATAACCAATACTTTCGAATTTTGTAATTTCTGCTGGCCTTCTTCGCCAAAACCTTCAACCAATATGTTTCTATTATACCTGCTTTCACTCATAACTTTAATAATTTACTGTAAACTTAGATCCCAATCTTTCCATACTACTTCAAACCCATGCTCCTTAACCGCTTGTAAAACAGCCGAAGGAGTACGGCTATCATTTACTGAGAATTGCTCCAATTCATCCTTATAAACAACATAGCCTCCGGGGTCGGTTTTCGAACCGGCACTTAGTGAAGTGATTCCCAAACTGATCATATTATCCCGAAAGACAGAATTTTCTCTTGTTGATAAAGTCATTTCCAAATCGTGGTCGAAAATGCGGTATGCGAATATGATCTGCGCCAACTGTCTATCCGTCATGACAACATTCGGTTGAAAATCTTCCCCTTCATGCGGACGCATACGAGGAAAAGATATGGAATACTTCGTTTGCCAGTATGTCTTTTGCAGGTATCGCAGATGAAGAGCCATCATCGCAGCGTCAGTACGCCAGTCTTCGAGCCCGATCAGTACCCCCAAACCTATCTTGTGCATGCCGGCCTTACCCATGCGGTCGAATCCATCGAGCCGCCAGTCAAATTTTGATTTCATACCTTTGGGATGGTATACTTTATATCTGCTTTTGTTATACGTTTCCTGATAACAATAGACGGCATTTAATCCTGCATCGGCAAGCTGCTTGTATTCCGCTTCTTTCAGAGGTTGTACTTCTATTGAGATAGAAGAGAAATAGGGTTTAACCAGACGGATCGCATTTTCTATATAACTGGCACCTGCATCACGTGGATTTTCGCCCGTAACCAATAAAATATGCTGGAAATCTCCCATCCGTTTGATGGCTTCAACCTCCCGCAATATCTGCTCGTCCGTCAGTATAATACGCTTGATGTCGTTGTCATGGTTAAATCCGCAATAGACACAGTGGTTGATACAGGAATTGGTCAGGTATAGCGGCACATAAAACTGAATCGTATTACCATATCTTTGACGGGTATATTTTCGGCTCAACACTGCCATCTGTTCCAGGTTGGGCTCAGCAGCAGGCGAAATCATTGCCATGAAATCATCAACTGATGGCCTTACTTTTCCCAGAGCAATCTCAACATCCTTAGCTGTTTTATTATATATACACGACTCGATTTTGTCCCAATCATAATCGTTTATACGTTCTGTAAAACTCATTTTATTTATTTTTTATTCGTGGATTTTAGCACAATCGTGCATTTCCTTGGTTAATTTCATCGCACAGAAGTGTGGCCCGCACATGGTGCAATGATCGCTTTCTTCTCCCAGATGGCCTATCTTATAATATTCAAGAGCTTTTTCAGGATCAAGGGAGAGATTGAACTGGTCTTTCCATCTGAAATCGAAACGGGCTTTACTTAATGCATTGTCCCGTATCTGTGCACCCGGATGTCCTTTAGCTAGGTCTGCCGCATGGGCCGCGATTTTATAGGCGATCACACCATCTCTCACGTCTTCTTTATCTGGCAATCCCAGATGTTCTTTCGGTGTTACATAGCATATCATGGCAGTACCATACCACGCTATCTGAGCCGCTCCGATAGCCGAGGTTATATGGTCATATCCCGGAGCTATATCTGTAGTCAACGGGCCTAATGTATAGAACGGAGCCCCGTGGCAATGTGCAATCTGCTCGTCCATATTGGCTTTTATCTTTTGCATGGGAACGTGCCCCGGGCCTTCTATCAGCACCTGTACATGATGTTTCCATGCTATTTTGGTCAATTCGCCCAATACCGAAAGTTCTGCAAACTGAGCGGCATCATTGGCATCGTTGATTGAGCCGGGGCGAAGCCCGTCACCTAAGGATACGGCAACATCATATTTGCTTAGTATCAGACATATATCTTCGAAATGTGTATAGAAGAGATTCTCCTGATTGTGCTGTGTCATCCAATTGGCTATTATTGAACCTCCGCGGGATACAATTCCGGTTGTACGCCCTTTGACCAAAGGCAGATGAGCTTTTAGCAATCCGGCATGAATAGTGAAATAATCGACTCCCTGTTCGCATTGCTCAATTAGTGTGTCCCTGTATATCTCCCATGTGAGATCCGCTATTTTTCCGTCGACTTTCTCCAATGTCTGGTATAAGGGAACAGTACCTACGGGAACAGGTGTATTGCGGACGATCCACTCTCTTGTTTCATGAATATTCTCACCTGTGGATAAGTCCATTAAGGTATCGCCTCCCCACTTGCAGCTCCATACGGCTTTTTCTACTTCTTCGTCAATACCTGAGGAAAGAGCTGAATTACCGATATTCGTATTTATTTTAACCAGAAAATTAGTTCCTATAATCATCGGTTCGGCTTCGGGGTGGTTTATATTTGCAGGAAGGACAGCCCTACCTGCTGCAATTTCATTCCTGACAAATTCGGGTGTGATATGGGTTGGAATGCCCAACTCGTCATTCTGGAGATTCTCACGTATTGCTACGTATTCCATTTCGGGGGTAATAATTCCCTGCCGGGCATAATACATTTGGGTAATAGCTTTCCCTTCTTTTGCTTTCTTTGGTAGATTTACAGACGGAAATCGTATAGCATCCAGACCGGAATCAGCTAAACGCTCATTGCAATAATCAGAAGAAAATACAGCTAACATCTCTGTGTCGCCCCTGCTTTCAATCCACCTTTCGCGTAAACGGCGAAGCCCTTTGCTAATGTCAATCGTTACCTCTTTGTCGGAATAATCACCACTGGTGTCATAGACTATTACAGGTCTGTTTTTCTCTTTTTTATGCTGACCGTTTTCGATAGAAACAGTATCGGAAAGAGTTATCTCACGCATACCTACCTGTATATCGTGTATTTTACCTTTTATGTATATTTTTTTTGAGGATGGATAAGTGATCCGGTGATTTATTTTCATATTTTCTTTATTAAATTTTGATCTATAATTTACATTAAGAATGAAGTTAGGGGGCTACTGGCTTGTGCTGTATCGAATCGGGTCGCCAGTTGTGCCTCAAAAGCCATACGCCCGCTTTTTACAGCCAGTTGGAAAGCTCGTGCCATTATTACGGGATCTCCGGCTACAGCGATGGCCGTATTTACCAATACGGCATCGGCACCCATTTCCATAGCTTCTGCCGCATGAGACGGAGCCCCGATTCCGGCATCTACGACAACCGGTACTTTACTTTGTTCGATAATGATCTCAAGCAAATCTTTAGTCTTTAATCCTTTATTTGTCCCAATAGGTGCGCCCAGGGGCATAACTGTTGCCGCTCCCGCTTCTTCTAGCAGTTTGCACAAAACAGGATCAGCCTGAATGTAGGGTAATACAACAAAACCCAGTTTGGCTAATGCTTCCGTAGCTTTTAAGGTTTCGATAGGGTTGGGCAACAGATATTTGGGATCGGGATGTATTTCCAGTTTTAACCAGTTTGTGCCAAAAGCCTCTCGTGCCATTTGAGCTGCAAAAACAGCTTCCTTCGCATTTCTAACTCCTGATGTGTTGGGTAGGAGTTGAATGCCGGGCTTGGTAGTAATATGCTGCAACATATCGTCCTGTTTATTGGTCAAATCGAGCCGTTTCATAGCTACCGTCACCATTTGCGTATTAGATGCTTCTATGGCATCACTCATTACTTCGTTTGAACTGAATTTGCCTGTTCCCAGAAACAGGCGCGATGAGAACTCTTTTCCTGCTATTACAAGTTTCTTCATTTTTGGTATTTATTGATTGTTTCTATTATTTTTTTAGTTTCGCCGACAGGGTCTTTTGCCGTTAAAATGGAAGAAGACAATGCTATGGCCGATACTCCTGTTGCCATCAGCTCGGGAATATCATTGGTGGCTATCCCTCCGATGGCTATTACAGGTAGGTTTATCCCGCTTTCCCTGCATTTTTGCATTATGTTTTTGTAACCGGATAATCCAAGAATTGGGCTCAGGTTCTTTTTGGTAGTTGTAAAACGGAAAGGACCCAGACCAATGTAGTCAGCCCCTTCATTATTCAAACGGTAAATATCTTCGTAAGTATTAGCTGTGCCTCCAATGATGAATCCGGCTCCCAATATTTTTCGTGCATCAAGAGGTGGCATATCCAGTTTTCCCAGATGAACTCCTGCGGCAGAGCTATTCTTGCATATAGCTACGTGATCGTCGATATATAATTTGGCTCCGTATCCGTTACAGATTTCTTTGGCTTGCATGGCAGTTTTTTCTATATCTGATGGGCTGACATCCTTCATGCGTAACTGTATATGGTGACATCCTCCTTCCAGTGCTATGTAGACAGTATCCAGATAACTATATTTTTCCGTTTGGTGAGTTATAAATAATAATCCATTCATTGTTTTTGTGTTATTGCTTGTAGATTCCTGAACCTTTGTAATAAGGCATTCTCATCTCTGTCCAGAAGATAGTTTTCCCAAAGGCTGCCCAAGACAGCTACACCTCCGAATCCGTACCGGGCTACAAGAGGAATTGTGTTATAATCAATTCCGCCTAATGCTACAACCTTCTCATTGATCAAATGCCTTGACTTCGCTTCCAGAAGTTGTTCTTTTTTAAAAGCATGATTGTATCCGGATTTGGAGATACTGTCGAATATGGGGCTAAGAAACATATAGTCATGGTTATTCATTGAAGCTTCAATGCATTCGAAAGAATGACACGAGCGGCTAACCGATATATTTGCAATTTGAGGATGAATGGAATTTCTTCGATTCAGATGAACACCCTTTAGATCAAATGTTTTTAATAGACCGAAATGATCGTGCAGGACAATCTGTTTATGATACTTTCGGTCAATTTGACTTAACAGATGTTCTACTTCCGCTTCTGTTGCTAAAGGTTTCCGAAGGTGCAGAGTTTGCATACCTTCGGCAAAAAGTTTATTCAATAAAGCACCGTCCCCTTCAAATATGGTTTCATTGGTGATAATTATCAGTTTCATCGGTTCATCCTCCCGAAACAGCATGAATCAACATCAGTTCTAATTGGTCAGACAGGATTGTTTCTGCCCATCTGTCTTTCGGCACAACTTCGAAATCGATAGCCACTGCTATTCCGTTTGGCTTTAATCCAATACTCTCAATAAATGAAGCAAGGGAAGTTCCATCTTCTACCTCATGGTACTGATCGTTTAATTTAATCGTCATATTTTTTTATTTTTAATGATTGTGGTTCAAAGAAATGATTGACAGGGCCGTATCCTTTTCCGGTTGTAATATTTTGTCCTGCTTTTATTGCAGATGAAATATAGTTTTTAGCTAATCTTATGGCATCCTCCAGACTATAACCGAGAGCTATGTATGCGGCTATCGCAGATGAGAACGTACATCCTGTACCATGTAAGTTGCAGGAATCGATACGCGGAATCGAGAATCTAACAGGCTCTTTATTTGCTCTGAATAAAATATCCGTCGAATCGGGCGATTGGGAATGTCCTCCTTTTATCAGTACTGCCGGGCAGCCTTGCGACAACAATATATTTGCGGCGGTATGCATGTCTTTTTCCGAATTGATTTGAATGCCGGATAGAGCTTCTGCTTCGGGTAGGTTAGGTGTAATCAATGTGATGCGAGAGAATAAATACTTGCTAAAAGCTGAAACAATAGACGTGGATGCTAAACGGGCTCCACTTGTGGCAACCATCACAGGGTCTACAATTACAGCCGGAGGGTTATAGTTATCAATAAGAGAGGCAACAAGTTTTATAATTTCTACAGATGGAAGCATGCCTGTTTTGACAACATCAACAATAATATCATCAAAAACAGTTTCAGACTGTTTCTTAATTATTGGGGGAGAGAGAATTTCTACAGCACGTACTTCGTTTGTGTTTTGAGCTGTAATGGCAGTGATAACAGACGTGCTGAAAACCCCAAGCGACGAAAATGTCTTCAGATCTGCCTGTATCCCGGCACATCCGCCGCTGTCAGATCCGGCTATTGTTAATGCTGTCGGATATCTCTTTTTCTTTTTCATAATTGATCAGTATTAAATATACCAATCAAGAGATATCCTAATTAAAGGAGGGAATTTCTTTGTTCATCATTCCTACGTCGGCATTACCCGCATCAGGTTGTAAGGGTATGATCTCAGCCTGTAAAGGCACCCCTTGATCGTATATGCAGCAAATGTATGGTATTTTCTCTTTCTAACCAATTTTCTTATCCTAAATTACACGTTGGAAAAAGTTTCTGAAAATAATATCAAATTTCAATCACTCTGTTTTTTGTACCCTTTTAAAAGTTAATCGGATATTTAAGATATCCCCTCCAGTTAAGTCTTTATCAGTATTATTGACCATGGCATCTTCATCGGCACATCCGACATATGGGGTGGAAAGGACACTAGTTATATATACTGCTGCCCAATTGATAGCTTCTAATATTAACTCAGAGGCATCCAATTTAATTATTTTAAAGTGTGGCTGATAGATTCTATTTTTATTCTTAGAACGGGTTATTATTAATGTATCCTTCTTTAATGTATATCCTGTATATTGTGTGTAATGATTTGGACCATACTGTATATGAAAGCTTGATTCAGTAAACTCTATCAGAAAATTTTTTCTTCATACATTCCGGAAAAAGCTTCGCCTCCATCCCAAATAGAAATTAAATCTTTCTTAGATTGAGCATGAATAGAAAAGCATGTTAAAACAAAAAATAAAAAGACTAGACAATTCTTCATGTATTATTCTTTTATTTAATATGCCACGAAAAACACACCTAAAAAGTATACTTTCTACATTCGTGCAATATCAAAGTTAAGTATTTTCCAAATATAGATAGAAAGAAAGCTAAAAACATAAACATCCCACAATTACTTTCACCTTAACAGTAATGAAAAACACTAGATATTGTTCAAGGGATGCATTGTTATAAACTGCATATGCGGCATTTATTTTCTCTTTTACCGGTTGCAGCAACTCCATAAACTTCAGATGCAAGTCGTGTGTGCGTGATCCCTTCCATTTTATTGCAATTGACAGTAAACTCGATGCTTGCCTAAAATGAAAAATTTAAACAGTTACTACATATCAATCGAGTAATTTAGGAAACTTTCACATCTATTCTCCTTTATTGCGTTATTTAACAGCAATTTAACGATTCATGATAGATGTCGTAATTACAAAGAAATATTTTTGTCCGGAGAGATTTAACATTAATATGAACTAATAGTTTATAAAAGATAATAATAGAGATGAGATAAATATTTATATTTGTTTGATTATATTTAAGAATATAAGAGCTTTTTTTATATCATGTTAATGATTAATATAGCAAAGGATAATAGTCTAAACCAAATTGATATTGACAGTTTATATACTCAATATATCGATGACTTATATGCATATGGGCTAAGCTTATCTTTTGATAAAGATACTTGTTTAGATGCCATTCATGATGTGTTTTATAAAATTTGCTTAAATCAGAGCCGACTTAAAAATATCGAAAACTTTAAATTTTATCTGTTAAAATCCTTAAGAAACAGGTTGTTAAATATTGATAGAGCTAATATAAAATACAGAGAATATACAATCGAAGAGATCTCGAACGAATTACCCTTCCAGACACAATTAACTATCGAGGAAGATTATATTTTGACAGAAGAAGATAAGGCCAACTTAAAAAAAGTTCAGAACATTATGGATTCTCTTACGCATAGACAAAGAGAAATAATTTATCTGAGGTACCTTCAGGATGTTTCCTATGAGGAGATTTCCGACATAATGGGAATATCTGTGCAGTCATGTCGCAAAATGGTTTATAAAACACTGACTAAACTTCGAAAAACACATACAATATTGCTAGTCGCATTCCATATCCTATATCAAAATAGTTAATAAGAGTTAATTCGAATGCATGCTGGGGTATGCGAATTACTTTTTTGTGTCTTTTAGTCAAAAGGATAATAATACACTGTTATCAATATTTGTACATAATGAATAATAAAATTGATTATAAGACATATACAGACTTTCTTGGAGATGAATGTTTTATAAAATGGCAATTTTTGAAAGACGAAAAACTCAATGAGTATTGGAATTCGTTTATTAAAGAGAACCCAGAACTACAAGATGAATTTGACAAGGCATGTTCCTTCATCAGTAAAATAGGTATCAGAAAGAATATTTTGCCTGAAGCAGATAAGAATCAGTTACTGAAGACCATTAAGTATGATGTAAAAAGATTTAAACAGAAAAAAAGAAAACGCATATATCTGTCTGTAACTGCCGTCGCATGCCTGATTCTTGTATTTCTTATTATTCCTTGGCAAAACAAGTTTTTTTTACCGATGGAAGAAAAGCGTACTGTAACAGTAGAAACGTCTGTACTCTCGCCCGAAGATATTTATATAATAACGCCATCTGGATCTGTTCCATTGAAGAACAATGCGGACATACATATGCAAAGAGACAATACAGCACTTGTAAATGATGCTGATGGAGAAAATAAAATACTTGAACTTGACGGTAATCATCTCAATAAGATTATTGTACCTTACGGAAAACGCTCGAAAATGACATTGTCAGATGGAACAAAGATTTGGCTTAATTCTGGATCTACACTGGAGTTCCCGTCAAAGTTTACAGGGACAACAAGGGAAATAAATCTGACTGGCGAAATTTATATTGATGTAGTTCATGGAGATGCTCCTTTCATTGTTCATGCCGAGAAGTTTGACGTAAAAGTTTATGGCACCAAGTTTAATATCACAGCTTACAGCAACTCGGAAAACTTTGTTGTCTTAGAGAGTGGTTCTGTCAGTGTAAAATCTAAGAGCAAAGAAGAACTGCATATCGAACCGAGGGAGATGGTAACTTTCAAGAATGATGGCCGGACAATTAAAACCAAAAACGTAAATATTAGTGAATTTACGAGCTGGAAAGACGGTTATTTGGAACTTAATCGGACATCGATGCTTGACGTGCTAAAGCGAATTGAACGATATTACAATCTTTCATTCAGCTATAGCGACAAAGATTACAACAGTCTGAAAAATAAAACATGTACAGGACGAATAATTTTGACAGAAAATTCAGCCAACGTACTAACTACTTTCGCTCTATTGTCCGCAGCTAAATTTGAAGAAGATAATCAAAGAATTTTAATCGATGTTGAACCTTAAAAAGAAAAACTATGAAGAAAATATAAAGACAACAACAAAAGGATGGTACTTGGCATACCATCCCTCAATAAAATTTAATTCTTAAGAAGAAAAAAATAATTAAATTTCTCAAAACTATGAAACAATTTGATATTGGAGAAAAAAACATCTTAAATAAATCAAAAAGAATCTTAAATATTGTAGTGGTAATTTTGATTGCATTCATTTGTTCTTCAAATATATATGCCGATTCAGACTTCCAAAATACGAGAACAGTATTCAGGATAAAGGCCGTAACCATTAAAAGTGCCTTAGAGCAAATAGAAAGATCGAGTAATTATGTCTTTGTAATTTCAGATAAAGCCAGAGAGAGTATAAACAAAAAAACAGACATTGATATTCAATCCGATGATATCGATTATGTTTTGGGAACAACTCTAAAAAATACCGGAGTATCCTGGCGTATTCTGGATAATCAGGTTGTTATTTATGAAGATAAATCTGTCTCTAAAAAAGAAACAGAAAAACAGCCAATCATACAACAACCTGAAAAAAGTATAAAAGGGAAAGTGGTGGATAAAAACAATGAACCACTGATAGGGGTGTCTGTGAAATTGAAGCAAAACAATTCAACAGGTACGATAACTGATGTTAACGGAGAATTTACCTTAACCCAAATCCCCGATAACGCAATTCTTGTTATTACGTACATTGGCATGAAAGAAATTCAGTATCCAGTAAAGGGAACCGAATTTATTAATATTGTTTTGGAAGAAAATACAGACGAATTGAACGAAGTTGTAGTTGTAGGCTACGGTGTTCAACGTAAAATTAACCTGACAGGTGCTGTCGATGCTGCCTCTAGTAAGGCTTTTGAAGGACGTGCCGTTACAAGTGTCGCACAAGGGTTACAGGGAGTTATCCCCAATTTAAATATATCAATGGATGGAGGATCTGCAAATTCTGCTCCGTCTTTCAATATCCGTGGTACGACATCTATATATGAAAGTGGGCCTCTTATACTCATAGATAATTTGCCCGCATCGGCAGGAGAATTGTCGCGTATCAACATGAATGATATAGAGAATATTTCTGTATTGAAAGATGCATCCTCAGCAGCAATATATGGTGCGCGCGGGGCATTTGGGGTTATATTGGTAACTACAAAAACTGCTAAATCGGGTAAGTTGGATGTAAATGTAAATGCCTATTATTCGACACGCAAAATTACCGAACTTCCCGAAATAATAACAGATCCATATCAGGTAATGAAGTACAAAAATGAAGCTGCATACCCATTGTACAACCCTTTGTATAAAGATAATGTGCTGGAAATGGCTAAGCTTAGATCGGAAAATCCCAATTTACCTGCATGGGATATTGATCCAAATAATTCTGCCAGATGGATATATTTCGGACAAACCAACTGGTTGGAGGAAGTCTATAAAAATAGTGCTTCTATGTACAACATAAATGCCAGTGTTTCGCAACGTTCAGAAAAAGGGGGGGCATATTTATCAGCCGAGTATGCAAAGCAGGATGGAATGTTTAAGGTTGGTAATGACATTTATAATAGATACAATATCCGGTTAAAAGCAGACTATCGTCTGTTCGATAGAGTGACGTTGACAAACAATACAAGTTTCTCGAATCGGAAATATGATAAACCAACAGCAGACTTAGGTAGTTTTTTCCATCAGGTAAACAGAACTCCATCGTTTTCAATCATTAGAAACCCTGACGGAACATGGACCCAAGACGGGGCCCAAACTTTAGGTTTGCTTTCCGAAGGTGGACGGAATGTCAACGACATGAGAGAATTTTCGACAAGTTTCGGTATAGATATCGATCTGATAAAAAAGGTGTGGCTAATAAAAGGTGATGCCAATTTTAGGCTTGATACTGAGGATTCTAAGTCTGCGTCTCTTATGTACACTTATAAAAACGGACCCGATTTAGCCACAGAGTATAAAAACAAGATCCAGTCTGCCGGTACAGGTCACAGTTCGTACAACTATTATGTATTTAACTTGTATACTGATTTCCATAAGACTTTTGGAAACCATTATGTGCAAGCTTTAGTCGGGGTCAATCAAGAGTATAAAAAGACTTCGAGCAATTCCGGATCGAGGGACTACCTCATCAGTTCGGGATATCCGACTGGACAGCTTGCAACCGGAACAGCCAAATATTCGGAATCTTATAGCGATTGGGCTATCAGAGGCTTATTTACCCGATTGAATTATAGCTTTAAAAATCGCTATCTTCTCGAATTTAGTGGAAGATACGATGGTTCTTCAAAATTTCCTAAAGAAAAAAGATTTGGATTCTTCCCATCCGGATCATTGGGATGGATTCTTTCCGAAGAAGACTTTATGAAATCTATGAAAGAAACTATTAAGTTGGATTTTTTTAAACTCAGGGTATCATATGGTAAGCTGGGAAATCAAGCTGTATCCAGTGACTACGCATACTTGGCTACAATGCAGAGTGGACAAATTAATACTATCATAAATGGAGAAAGACCTATTGGAATCAATGCTCCGGGGTTGGCTTCAAGAAATGTGACATGGGAAAAAGTTTCGACAACGAACTTCGGAGTAGATATAGCAATGTTGAAACAACGTTTGTCAGGTAGTTTCGACTATTATATAAGAGATACAAAAGGCATGTTAGCTCCGGGGCGAATATTGCCGAATGTTATTGGTGCCAGTGAACCAAAAGTGAATGCCGCAGATTTGAGAACACGAGGTTGGGAACTAAGTGTACAATGGCGGGACGAAGTGAATCTTCTTGATTCTCCTTTTGGCTATAGTGCCAAATTTATAATAGCCGACAGTCAGTCTGAAATTACAAAATATGATAATCCGAATGGTGTATATAACGACTATTATAAGGGGAAAAAATTCGGTGAAATATGGGGACTGACAACCGAGGGTTTCTTCCAAAATGAAGACGAAATTAAAAACCATGCCGATCAAACAGCTGTGGGTGAAGACGATCAGGGATACAAATTTTATGTTGGAGACCTGAAGTTCAAAGATTTGAATAACGATAATAAAATAGATAACGGAAAAGGAACGCTGGAAGACTCAGGTGACTTTAGGATAATAGGAAATACTAGCAAACGTTATCCTTATGCTTTCGATTTTAACTTTGATTGGAAAGGATTTGACCTAAGAGCATTTTTTCAAGGTGTAGGCAAACGCGATTGGTATCCGAACGGAGGTAACCACTACTTCTGGGGGATATATGCACAACCTTGGACTAATGTTCAAAAGCATAACCTAGATCATTGGACTCCTGAAAACCCGAATGCATACTATCCTAGGGTCAAGGCCTATATCGCAGAATCAACAGGTTCGGAACTCGCCGCACCTCAAACTCGTTATTTGCAGGATGCTTCATACCTCCGATTGAAGAATATTACTTTCGGTTATACTCTCCCAACCTCTCTTTCAAAGAAAGTATATCTGAATAAGGTTCGAGTCTATTTTAGCGGTGAAAATCTGTGGGTAAAACATCATTTAAAGGCAAATCTGGATCCTGAGATAATGGATAATAATAGCGGAAGTGCATATCCACTGCAAAAATCGTTTACGTTTGGTATAAACATTAATCTGTGATAAAAATGAAAAAATATAGATATATATTCTTGTTCACTTGTATGGCAACTTTACTTTTGCCATCTTGTAACGATGATTTCATGGAGCGTTATCCTCAAACAGAGATGACCGAGGAAGGTTATTTCAATACTATCAATGACCTTGAAACATATACAAATAAGCTGTATGACCAATTTGATACGGGTTTAACTGATATATTCAGCGATATTTACTCCGACAATATATCTTTATATACCGGAACCAGTGAAACCGATAATATGCTCAGAGGAGCATTGACTGCGAATAATGTAGGGGGATGGACTAAGACAGAATGGGGGAAACTCAGATCAATTAATATTTTTTTGAAAAATGCAGTTACAATGGAAGTGATAAGTACCGACGAAGCGGCAAAAAATCATTTCGTTGGATTAGGCCGCTTCTTCAGAGCTAATTTTTATATAAATATGCTGCAAAGATACGGACAGGTGCCATGGTACGATACTCCGATTCGGGTAACCGATGACGAGTTGTTGTTGAAAGCAAATGATAGCAGGTCTTTTATTGCTGATAAAATTATGGAAGATCTGAAGTATGCATCTGAAAATATGTTGACCGAAACCAGTATCCTTGCCTCATCTACTTTGAAAACGAGAACGGCTGTAAGCAAATATGCAGCCTATCACTTATTATCCAGATTTGCGTTATACGAAGGAACATACCGCAAATATCATAAAGATTTGGGACTAGAGTCTACGGCTAATACTTTCTTGAAAGCAGCGGAAACTGCGGCAAAAGTAATAATGGATTCAGGTCAATTCTCAATTACTGGCAGTGGAAGAGAAGGATATAAGGCCTTGTTTTCGAGCAGCAGCTTGACAAATAATAAAGAAATGATATTGTTTGTGGCTTACGAAAGAGGTAAGAGAACCCAGAATGCATCGAGTGTATTCAACTGGCAATGGCAACTTAGTGGTTCGTTGGGCGAAAGTTATTTGATGAAAGACGGTACACCTTTTACTAACAATCCGGATAATCTGAAAAAAGAGTTTAAGGATATTTTTACAGATAGAGATCCTAGAATGGCCGAAACCATTATGCCTCCCGGATACATTGCTGCGAATTCAACAAAACCATCTACACCATCGGCATCATTCGGGCTGTTGGCTCAAATTAAGTTTTTGCCGGGAACTAACGACGATTGGGGTGGATATGATGCCAACGGAAATGATATTCCGTTATATCGTTATGCAGAAACGTTGTTAAACTATGCAGAAGCAAAAGCCGAAATGGGAACGTTAGCAGCCTCAGATCTCACAATTTCAGTTAACATGTTAAGAGCCAGGGTAGACATGCCTGCTTTCTCTATGGCAGTTGACGTAGATCCAGTATTGGCGGCTCAATATCCGAATGTTTCGGGCTCTCAGAAAGCTTTAATTCTTGAAATCAGGCGTGAAAGAAGAGTCGAACTGGCCTGTGAAGGGTTAAGATATCAGGATATTAATAGGTGGAAAGTGGGAGAATTATTGGCTCAAAAAGGAAAAGGAGCATATATCCCGGCTTTAGGGGCATATGATATAACAGGAGACGGGATACCTGATATTGCCATACTAAAAGATAAAAATACCACCGGGCCGATAAATAGCCTACCGGAAGATGTCAAGAAAAATATTGTGTTTTACTATCTGTATAATGAATCAGGAAAAGCATCCGATATTTATCTAAGCAATGATGTGAATGGATATATAATGTTTACAAGAGATACAAGTATTCCGAAAACATTTGAGTCTCCGAAGTACTATTATAAACCGATTCCGTATACACAGATGAGAGACAATCCGAATCTAACTCAACCTCTTGGTTGGGGAAAGTAGGCAGGATTGAGGGTTAATAGATTCATTATAATACATCTGAGTTACACTTAAACAAAAGTTGTAATTCAGATGTGTTTATCGTCTTACAGGAAATATTATATTTGTTAAGAAATATTTACAAGGATAAATAAGACCTCTTTTTTAAGGTTTTAAAAGAAAATATTATTTCTAATTTCCAATTTCTCATTATTTATCTAGCATATATTTATGAAAAAAACTTTAATGACAATACTCCTTCTCCTTATATCAACAGGACTTTTTGCATCCCACAGAGGGAGGGTTTTTGTTGATTATAACAAGAATGGTATTTACGATAATGGAGAAATGTTATTGGGAGGAGTTTTGGTTACCGATGGGTTAAATGTAGTAAAAACAAATTCGAAAGGAGAATTCCAATTGGCAGGACATCCCAAAGAACGATTTATTACAGTTACCACACCTTCTGGATATAAAACTGTCAACGCCCATTATCTTCGTATAAATAGTGATATAAACTCCTATGATTTTGCATTGGAAGTGTGGGAAACTCGTATTGCCGCAGACGGTAGTCATAAATTTATTCAGATTGCCGATACTGAGATTTCTACCAGCATCGATCAGGAAAGATGGACACAGAATGTTCGTGATTATATAAACAATGAGAATGTAGCTTTTGTGATGCATACCGGTGATATTTGCTACGAAAAAGGATTACAGGAGCACATCAGATTGATGAATAGTAGAAACATGGGATGTCCGGTATATTATGCTATTGGCAATCACGATCTGGTTAAAGGAGACTATGGCGAACAACTCTTCGAAAGCATATACGGTCCTGTCTGGTTCTCGTTCGATTATGGCAACGTGCATTATATCGTGACGCCTATGCCTTCTGGAGATTATGAGCCTAGTTACAGGGAAACGGATGTGTATGAGTGGTTGAAAAATGATTTAGCATTAGTGGATAAAAATACTCCAATAATATGTTTTAATCATGATCTTAAATCGTATACTGATGAATTTATTTTCAAAAAAAATGATAACGAAAAGTTAGTTCTTAGTAATTATAACCTGAAAGCTTGGATATATGGACATTGGCATAATCATTTTGTACGTCAGCAAGGAAAAGTAAAAACCATATCGACAGCTACTCCCGACAAAGGAGGAATAGATCACTCAACATCAGCCTTCAGAGTTATGTCTGTCGACTCAAAGGGAGATGTAGATACACAGCTGAAATATACATATATTAAAAATAATGTTGTTATAGCCTCTATCGGGAACGAATATGTACCCACCAACGCTCAAGGGACTATTCCTCTGACGGTTAATGCTTATAGTACAGTGACCCATGTCAGGAGTATCGATTATTTGCTAAGTGACGAAAATAAGGTAATTAAGACAGGTCAAGGTTTGAAACAAAATTCGGATTGGAGTTGGCACACCGATATCGATATTCCCTCTCAATATATCAATCGGCAACTATTTGTTGAGGTTACCGTACGGTTCAACAATGGAGAAATAGCCAAGGCTAGAGAGTCTTTTTTCTATAATAAGGATCAAAAGAAAGGTCTCAAAATAAAAGAGAACTGGACAACATTGTTAGGAAATTCAGAACATAATACATACAATGCTAACCCGTTGAAAATGCCTCCAAAGCTGTCATGGATAAGCAATGTTAAAGCCAATGTATTTATGTCTTCGCCTTTGGTGTATGACGGTCTGGTCTATATTGCCACTGTAGATGAAGATTTGAAGGGTGTAGGTGGAATATATGCATTGAATGCTAAAGATGGTAGTCTGAAATGGTTTTTCAAAATCCGGAATTCGATTAAAAATACGATAGCTATTGAGAGTGAGAATGTACTAGCGCAAGATGCGGAAGGTTATCTGTATGCCGTAAATGCTAAAACGGGAAAATTGTCGTGGAAAACGAAGCTGGAAATAAACGGACTACCTGTTTTGGATGAAGGCCTGACTGCCCGGAACGGAATTGTATATGCTGGGGCCGGAAAAGGTTTTGCCGCATATGATGCCAGAACCGGAGAAAGGAAATGGATCAATCTGGATTGGGGACAGGGAGAAGGAACCACATCTACAGTCTCGGCAAATGACGATGTGGTTATAAGCGGTGCTCAGTGGCGGGGAATGTATGCAAATGATGCTAAAACAGGAAAACTTCTTTGGTCTCAAAAAAAAGACGGTATTTCAAACCGGGGATCAAGCCCTGTTTTGACCAATGGGTTGGCTTATTTCATTTCATCGCAGTCGCTATTTATCCTCGATGCTAAATCAGGACAGATTGTACTATCTAAGAAACTTCCTTATAGTGTGGATGTAACTTCGACCCCCTTGCTAACAGATAAATTGATAATCTTTGGGACCGTTAACGATGGATTAGTTGCATTGGATAGAGAAAATTATACAGAGAAATGGAGAATAGGCACACAGGCAGCTCTGGTATATACAGTTCCATATACACGTTATCCGGTGATGACTATCGAATCCAGCCCTGTCGGCATAGGTAATCATGTGCTTTTTGGGGCTTCCGACGGATATATCTATGTTGTAAACATGGAAAGCGGTAAAATAAACTGGAAATATGAAGTAGGAGCACCTATTTTCAGCACAGTGGCTGTTTCAGATAATTCATTTTTTATCGCAGATTTTGGTGGTAATATTTATGCATTTTCTTGTGAGGAATAATTTTGTTGAAACTTAAATTAGAAATAGAATAAATAAATTATGAAGAATAGATTTTTATGGTTGATTATACTTCTCTTGCCCGAAGGACTTTTTATCTCATTGAATGCTCAGAATGGAATAACAATACAAAATATTGCAGATACTGATATACCAACCAGTAAGGCCCTTCCCTCAGGAATGAAGCTGGTATGGAACGATGAGTTTAACGGAAAGGAACTGGATCATACGAAATGGTGGGATAGGTATTTCTCTTCTCTCGATTGGTTCAATCCTTCTGCATATAAGGCATTTTTAGAGAAAAAATTGCCTGTAGCTGATTACCAATTTACCGGCACTTCCATTATCCTTAAGGCTACAGATAATATCTATCCTGGTGCCAACAGGCAGGTTTCTTCTATTCAAACCTACAATTGGGAGACAAATACAAATATGATGGATAACTCTTTAGGTGGTTATTTCGAAGCACGGATTCGCAGAGATATACCCGAAGGAGGAGATAAAGTTAATCTGGCCTTTTGGTTCGATTCGCCGGGTCCCGATTTGAAATACTATCTTGAAAAGGGGGGAGAAGCATTCGGTACCCGAGGAATAAGACCTCGCGGACAGATTTTCGAAATAGATATGTGTGAATATATAACAACAGAGATTGTTCTGCATGGGAATGTAGATCCGAAAGGTCGATTCGAAAGAAATATCGGGCACTATATCCATAAAGGGGATTTTAAGGGTAAATGGGTTGTTCACTCGGTGCTTTGGACTCCTGCCGGATTGAAGTTTTATATTGATGGAAATCTTATAAAAGAGTGGTGGAATCCTAAAGATATAAAATCACCTAACCATGATATGAATATGTTCTTTGGAGCTTATGGCACCAATGGCGTGACGATGGAAGTCGATTATGTCCGTTATTATCAGTGGAGGTTGGAGGAAGGTAACCTCTTACCTAATTCAGGATTTGAATATTCAGACCGGATATTTCCGTGGCAAGGTACAGCCGAGATTATCAAAGAAGGTGCATACTCCGGAACGTTCGCCTTGAAGCTTCTGCCGAACACTTTTGTGGAACAATATATATATTTAGATCATAGCATAGATTATGAATTAGCTTTTTGGGCAAAAGGAGAGGGTGTTATATCTGTAGGAGTCGAAAATATTATACAGGTAAGTGGTTTGCCCGAAGATATGAATAACAAATCTTATAATACTACATCTCATTACACTAAGCATAAATTCCAGTTCAAGACAACTCCTGAGCCTCTGGATAATAAAAAAACGATTAGAGTAAAATTTGAAAACAATAGCGATAAAGAAATAATTCTCGATGATTTAAGTATCATCAGAAAATGTATGAGATAAAAAAGTTCTGCAAAAAAGACACTAGACTGTCTGTATAGGATGATTTCGACAACGGATTGATCAGATGATTTACGGTGATAATACAATGAAGTGATATTAAGTAGTCGATAAAAATAAATGCTGTATTTTGTCTTGTCATGCTTAATGAAACGAAGCATCTCGGCTATATGCTTTTCTGGATGGATATTTCAGTAATGTATTTTCATTAACAGTGTAATTTTGAAATACTGTTTCAAATATATGTTTCCTTTCCTTAGAATGGTAGAGATATCTTATTGGAATACAAGCCTACCAATATTTTTCAATACAGAATACTATTATTTTGTACATTTTTACAGGTGATATAGAAACTGAGGTATATATTTTATGAGTAATAAGATTGTATATTTTAATATATATTATAGAATATTTAATATCAATATGCTATGATATTTTTGTGTTTTTATTTTTCTTTTGAAAGTCATGAAGAAGAAATAACACTTAAATTAAAATCGAATGATAAAATTGTACGTATTTCTTTTTTGTGTATTAAATTGGTTTATTAAGTTAGGTTTTATAGTTAAATAGCTTCTTTTTGTTGCTTATTGCTTCTGATCTGCATAACTTTGCAAAAAGGATGTAATTCCAACAATTTTTATAAGTTTGTACAAAGAATTGTATAACTGCGTAAATATTCACCTATGAATAAAGATAATTCTGTTTGGATGGATTTTTTGAATGGCAACATAAATGCTTATGCAAAAATTTATGAGCTATACGCAAAGCAGATGTATATATACGCTTTACATTTTACTACTAACAAGGAATTGATAGAAGATTCTATCCATGATGTTTTCGTCAAACTTTACAATAATCGATCAAAGCTATCTCATATACACAATATAAAGTTATACCTCTTCATTGCTCTTAAAAACGATTTAATAAATCAACTAAACTATTCACGTACAATAGCTTTTGAGCCTATCGAAAATATGGACTCATCCACAAAAAAGGGACCTGATACCGAAGAAGAGTATATTAAGCAAGAATCATCTTTATATAGAAAAGAGTTAGTCCTTAAA
The DNA here is from genome assembly GCA_031271965.1 of Prevotella sp. Classification (GTDB taxonomy): domain Bacteria; phylum Bacteroidota; class Bacteroidia; order Bacteroidales; family Dysgonomonadaceae; genus Dysgonomonas. Next base: position 28,768 of record JAISUS010000006.1, read on the forward strand.
TATTATTCTATTTTATCATTACGTCAAAAGGAGGCTATTCGCTATAAATTCGAAGATGATTTACGCTATAGCCAAATAAGTAAGCTAATGAACATTAATATACAATCAGTGAAAAATATTATACAAAGTGCAATAAAAAAAATAAAGTCCGAGTTTTCGGCTGATTAACGATATTCTACTTTTCTAAAAAAGACATATTCTTGCCTTTTATAATACCCCTAAAAATATTTTTTTTGAAAAAAAAATAAAAATAGTAAGTACTTTTTGACGTTTTTTTTGTCCTTTTAAGAAGAAAGGATAATAATCGTAATTTTCACTTATGACAAAAAAATATCAGTATAATAATATGTCGGATTTTCTGAAGGACGATTTTTTTATCGATTCGACACTAAACCCAACTGATAAAACAGATTTTTTTTGGAATAAACTAATTGAAGACGGATTGATAGATATAGATGAATTTAATAAGGCTAAGAATGCATTAACAAATCCATCTTATAGCAGCAGTCCTAAGGATATAGATAATGAAGTCAATGCTTTGTGGAATAGAATAAATACCACAAATACTATTAACTCCCGGAAGAAGAAGGTAAAATTATATATAGCTTATTCGGCTGCAGCTGTTGCATGTTTCATTGGCCTATTTTTATTCGTTGACAAACAAATCCCGCTTCATAATAATACCGAAATATTGGCAAGCGACTATGATTTTAGTAAGGTGTCAAGGATATCACCTTCGGGCAACGAAGTTGAGCTTATTGTAAATGATAGTAACGAAATTAAGATAGTATCAGATAGTGTACACATAAGAAACACTCAAGGAGGAGTTCATGTAAACAATGACCTTGTTGTGGAAAAAGACTTAGATAAAGTAAACTATTTACAATTAATCGTGCCTCGTGGAAAACGATCCAAAATAGACTTGATAGATGGAAGTTTTATCATTGTCAATGCCGGTACCCGGGTTATTTATCCCGATAAGTTCATCGGTAACAAAAGAGAAATATACGTCGATGGCGAAATTTATGCAAAAATAGCACACGATGAAGATAAACCATTTGTAGTTAGAACTAATAACCTCTCATTACAAGTACTGGGGACAACCTTTGATATAAGTGCATACGAAAGTGAAACTAGCAAATCAATTGTTCTGGTAGAGGGTTCTGTGAAAGTTATATCTCATCAACCGAATGTTTCAGATGCTATACTAAAACCAAATCAACAATATTATATTGACAGAGATGAATCTAGAATTACGACAGTAAACCCTGAAAACCATATATCTTGGACAGAAGGGATCTATCGATTCAAGAAAGAATCTTTAAAAAACATTTTGTCTCGTGTTGCAAAATACTATGGTGTTACCATCCGTTGCGATTCTCCATCTCAAGATAAAATTTGTTCGGGAAGTCTTGATCTTAAGGACGATATCAATGCAGTTCTTTATGATATCTCGTTAACGACATCCCTAACATGTACATATGTAGACAACGAATATCAGTTTAAATAAAATATAACCCTCAAAATAAAATTAAGTAAGAAACAGAAAGAAAACGTAACGTAACAAAGAGGCATTTAGAGAAAAAAGGCGAGTAATACTCCCAATATTACCCGCCAAATCTTAATTATACAATAATTGTATAACAAATTAGAAATCATACAAATTTATGAATTATTTTAGGAAAAAAAACTTTAGACCTT
>JAISUS010000018.1 GCA_031271965.1 Prevotella sp.
CGGGCTATGTTATCCGCTTCCATACGGTCATTATATTTATCCTCGGAAACAGGACTTAATACATTTCCTTCTTTTGATAGATTGAGTTTGTGCTGCCAGTATTTCTGCGATACAAAATCTTTATTTTCAAGATAGCGTGAACAGACCATTGCCAATGTCGGTGTTTGGACACGCCCTAAAGACCAGACACCTGATCCCGCTGATATGGACAAAGCTTGTGAGGCATTAATACCCACAAGCCAGTCGGCCTGACTACGGGCTTTGGCTGAGTAATATAAATGATCATATTCCGATCCCGGCCGTAGGCTTTCCAGACCACCCCGGATAGCCTGGTCGGTGAGTGAGCTGATCCAAAGGCGGTCGAAGGGCTTCTTGCAAGCCAAATAATTATAGATATACCTGAATATTAACTCGCCTTCACGTCCCGCATCGCAGCAGTTGATTATCCGGTCGGCCCGGCTGAACAACTCCCTGATTATTTTGAGCTGCTTCATCGCCCCGGGATCATTTTTATACTCTTTTCCTTCTTTCACCTGGCGCGGGACAAGGATAAACTCTTCCGGCAGGATGGGCAGGTTCTCTTTTTGAAAACCTTTGATACCGTACTCTTCGGGCATGGCAAGCCCGACCAGATGCCCGAATGCCCAGGTTACAGCATAGTTATTACCTTCCAGATAGCCGTCCTTACGGCTGGTAGCTCCAACAATAGCTGCAATGTCACGGGCTACAGATGGTTTTTCTGCGATGATTACTTTCATTTTTTATTATGGATTTTTAGTGGCGGTCACAGACCGTTTTGTTATAAATGGATTTATTAAGAAGGTTGAAATCTACATCTTTACTCCGCCGCTCTTTTTTACAGTGCGGGTAGGACGTTGCGTTTCCTTTTGCTTCTCAGCCTGCTGTTGTGTCGGAGAAGTTTGGCCCTGCTTTATCGGTTCTTTTACATTTTTCAGGCTCTCGCTGGTCTTACCCTGTGAATTGACAGCGACTTGTGTTTTGTTTTCTTCGGCAGGTTTAACCTCGGCTCCCTGAGATTTGGCTTTGTCGGGATTCCATTTGAAAAAATCCAGTTTGCCTTTTTCATTATTTACTTTCACATAAGCATTGAAAGGCTGATCCTGTCCGTCTTTCATCATACCCTGAACATATATGGCTTTTCCTTCGCCAAGTGAGCTTTGTTGTTTCTCATCCAGATCTACTCCTAACAATTTTGTGGGAATACGGACTTTCTGCTGCGGCTCTTGATTTTGAGATTGCTGGTTCTCCTGCCTGTATTTATTCCGGTCCAATCCGTCATAAGAGAAATCAAGAGAGCCTTTCGCTGCATTGAACTGGACATAGCCATCGAAAGGTCTGTCGTTTCTAGATGTCATGCCTTCCACTAATGTCTTTTTGCCTTCATACAGTGATTGCAATTGTTCTTTAGAAAGGGGGGCTTCTTTGAGGGTATCCTTAAAAGCAACATTAGCTACAGGTATTGCTTCCAGACGGTTTGTTACTTTATCAAGAGATACGAAAGAGGGTATTTTCTCCCCTTTGTCTCCTGTAAGCTCAATGATTCTTCCTGCATTGGATGTTTCAAGCAGGTTCTTTTTGTCTTCTTCTGTTAATGTGGCTCCATGAAAGGGTATATCCAAAGTAGGGGCAGGTTGGTAGCTGTCTGCTTTCAGCCGGATACTGCCGTCGGGGTTTTCCTCAAAGGACAATCGTGCCTGTACCTGAAATGCAATCCCTTCGTAAGTGGGGTTCACTTGTATCAGGTTCGGTGATTTATGCCAGTTGAGCATAGCTTTGAGATTCCCCTGTGCTTCCAGCATTTCGCGGGTAACGCCGAGTTTCTCCAATTGCCCCCAATTGATACGGCTTTCATCCACAGACTTATACTCTTGAGACTGGTCCTGTGTCTTTTGTTGTTTGTTAAAATCCTCCGGATTGATACGGCTGTCGGATAAGAAGACGGAATTCCCGGCTTCATCCTTAAACATCTCCTTTAAAGCGGAAGCTATGTTTTCGATTTTTTCAATCGGGGAACGGAAGAAATTGAAATGGGTAGGGTCTTGAAATTCCCGTTTGAGATTGGAGAAAAAATTCTCCAGGATGCCGGCTTTCTCATCAATCCGGATAAATTGCCCTTGATTGGCTTCTGTTGCATCGACGGCATCGAGATTACCCGTGCCGTCCACTCCTTTTACTGCTTTTACCTTATTGCCGTCACTCTTATTGACGACTAGAAGCGTTTCTTTGTTTTTTAATTTTTCGTCCATAATTTGATAGAATTAATTATTGCATCAATATAAATGCAGGACGAAAATAGTCAGATCAGATTGGGCTTATCTGATATATTAATTGGGTGGCAGTCAGTGGCTTTGAAATGGCAGTCAGTGGCATACTATTATATTAAAGTCCTATGAATCTGTGCTTTTTTCAGTTTAAAGTACTATATTTGCATATTAAATCGTTATTTACCATACAGTCATGCAAAAAAGAAATACTAGAGATTTTATATTGCTAGAAGCATTTAAGCTATATGCTACAAAAACATATGAACAGGCGAGTTTTACTGAACTTGAAGAGAAAACAGGATTGACCCGAGGAGCAATAATGTACTACTTTAAAACAAAAGAGATATTATTTACAGAAGTCTGTGATAAATTTCTTCTCAAAGAAAGTTCAATCTTAGATAAATTAGAAGTGAAAGCAAATGAAGTTAGTTCCCTTAATCATTTTATCTCAGAATATATTTCTATTGTCTCTGATCTCAAAGAGTATATGAAAAATTTAGGAATAAAAAACTATAATAAAGCATTTATTAATGTAACTCTACAGGCTACATTTTATTATCCGAGCTTTGAAATTAAAGCTTCAAAATGGCAAACAATGCAAATTTATCTTTGGAAAAATATGATAAAAAAAGCGATTCAATCAGGAGAGATCAGAAGTGATATAGATTGTGACGTTGTTGCTGATTTATTTGAGGACGTTTACTGTGGAATATCTTATGCTGGATTAGTATATCCAGATGGGATTGATATTAATCGATTACAGAATGCTTTAAAATTTGTATATAACTCTCTTAAAGAAACGAAAATAGCCTAAAATCTTTACGAAAGTTCTTTTTTTTTATAAAAACAAACTGAACTTAAAGTATTATATTTATATTTGTACCATACGTATGGTTTAATACTAAAGAATATGAATGAATACAAAATTGACTTAACTACTTGTAAGAACAGCAAAGATGGCAGTATTTTAGAAAAGGTCTATACTTTTCAAAAACAACTAGAAAAACACGAACAACTTAAATATAATATTTTAAAGAAATCACCTTTAATTTCCCCTTGTGATAGAAAAGTTGTTATTTTTGACAGATTTAAAAATCAAGCTATTGAGGCTTTGATGTTTGGCTCAAATAACTATCTTGGTTGTGTTACACTACAAAGCGCAATAAATAAATCTATAGAGATAACTCAAAATTATGGGATTGGGGCTGGCGGCGTTCCTTTATTAAGTGGTACTACAAGTTTCCAGAATGATCTTGAGGCTAAAATAGCTAAATTAAAACGAACTCAAGATACTATTCTTTTTTCTTCTGGGTTTACGGCAAATGTTGGAGCTATCATAGGTCTTTTGAGATTCGGTGATCTAATCATACATGATAAGTTAAATCATGCAAGCTTATTAGATGGAAGTCTTATGTCTGGAGCTAAGATGATTCGCTATAAGCACAACAATCCTGAGTCATTAGATAAAATTCTTTCAGAAAATTACAATCAATATGCAGGACGAATGCTCGTTGTTACAGATGGCGTTTTCAGTATGGACGGAGATATAGCCAATATTCCTGCAATATTAGAAATAGTTCGCAAATACAATGCCCTATTACTTATAGATGACGCACATGCCACAGGTGTTATTGGAGATAAGGGTGCTGGTACATTATCTCATTTTAATATTAATGATAGGGCTAAAATAATCGTAACTGGAACTTTGAGTAAGTCTATTGGCACAGTTGGAGGATTCATCACCGCAGAACAACCCATAATCGACTATTTAAGAATTTACGCTCGAAGTAATATGTATTCTACCGCACTACCTCCTTCTGTTTTTGCTTCATCTGTAGATGTTATAGATTATATACAGAGTTCAGATATTGTTTCTAGATTGAATGAGAACTCTGAATATATGAGAACAAAAATATCTTCATTAGGGTATGATACATTGAATTCTAAAACTGCAATAATCCCCATTGTTGTAAAAGATGAGTACAAATTAACGAAAATTTCTAAAGAATTCTATAACAATGGAATAATTGTAAATTATATCTATCCCCCAGTTGTTTCTCCTGGTAAATCAAGAATTAGAATAAGTGTGATGGCCACTCATACAAAACAAGATATTGATTATTTTATTGAAATATTAGAAAAGATAAATTCTGTATTCAATATAAAGATGGATTAATATTTATATTGTTTTTTATGGATAAAAGAAAAACTAAAGAAGGTTTTGATATACTCTGGAACTCTACTATAGATACGATATCAACATCAGAATGGGAAGAGGTTTTTGAAAAAAAAATCGTAAAGAGTCCTCTATTTTTTAAAGCTTCAGAATTAGCAACTATACCAGATACATCTTTCCTTTATTTAAAAATAACACGTGAAAATAAAGTTTTTGCTATTATACCTTGCTTTACTTATAACCTGAGTCTTGACATATTAGCACCAACTCTTATAAAACGGATATTAAAGTTTCTCCGATTATTTTTCCCTAAGCTTTTGCGTATAAGAATTTTTGGCATTGGATCATTGGCTTCTACATGTTGTCAGCATATTGGAATTAGAAAGAATATATCAGAAGATGATTTCAATTTATTGAGTAATATTATTACAAATGAAATAAAATCAAAAGCAAAGAAATTAAAACATCGAATTCTTTTCTTAAAGGAAGTTCCTGCAAATAAGCTTGAAGAAATAGCAAAAGTTTTCAAGAATGAATTTCACTTCTATTATTCTTTGCCCAATTGTTATATTCCGACTTTAAGGGATTTTAGCCCATATCCTTTAGCATTAAAAAGAAAGGAACGGCAAAGGATAAGGAATATGAAAGAAAAATTTAATAAATCATACAGATGGGATTTAATACAAGATTTCTCTGAGGTTGCTGATATATTTGAAAAATTATATTTAGAAACACTAGGCAGGTCAAAAAACAAATTTGAAATACTTAATAAAGAATATTTTTTTGCCTTAAATAATTTATTTCGAGACTCTTCATTTTTTTTGGCAGCAAAGAATAAATGTGATCAGATTGAGGCAATAGGGATTGTGTTGGAAGATACTGAGTCATTAACGCCTCTATATTTAGGCTTAAATCACATGAATCGAGTTGATGATATTAAGTTATTACACACAAACTCTCTTTTGAGAGTTGTAGAGGAAGCTGAACTGAGAGGTAAATCTTACATTGCTTTAGGACAGACAAGTTATTATTCAAAAGTTCTTTCTGGAGCTGTTGTTGAAAAGTTATATTTAGGTTTTTATTCTTATAATATATTTATTCAATTTATCATAAAGACTTTCTTTGGAAGACTATTTTTGGACACAAAAGTTTTAAACAATATATATAGCAAGGCTTATTTTGATAAAGTTAAAGAATGGTCTTCTGATAGAGGTATTGAAATTTGTAATTAAAGTTTTTCAAGCTTCGTTTTGAAACAATAATGGTTCTAATTCAAACAAGTAATCATTATACTTAAAACTCGAATTAGACACAAATCCATTTTGGAAGGTCAACCCCGTTCCTACCAGCATAAATAAATAAGCAAACATTTCGGCTTTCCCTGTTGTATATCCATTTAAACATTGCGCTCTACTTATGGCTGATTTCAATATTTGCAACTCATTAATCATAATTGCCTCAAATCTGTTTTGGAAGTTAGGATAATATTTGTAGGCTTGCGAAATGAAATTGTAATAGCTTACTTCCGCTTCATTAATTTCGTATTTATTATTAATTAAGTGCACTACCCGTTCTTCTGGATTCTTGTAAATCAACAGGAAATCTTGCAATGGCCTTTCAATGGCTATTTTTAATAAATCAATAGGCATTTTGAAAGATGGAAAAAAAATATTTGCAACTACAGACTCGAATAGAGTTTGTTTATTGCAAAAGTGATAGAAGATTGTTCCCCGAATTTTATTACAAGCCTTTTCTAATTCAGTTATTGTTACTTTCTCTATGTTATTAGTTAAAAATAACTTATATGAATCCTTTAATATAGATAGTTTCGCATTTGATATATTTTCCATTATCATAAGACTAAAAAAGTACAGAACTAACTTAACCCGAACGACAGCAGTGGAACGCTTGAGAAACGGGTATAAGTCAGCCTGTACTATATTATGATAGCACTGGCAAACATATATCTACTCATTTCTCGAACTTAAACTTCCACTTTCTCGTTCTAGTAGCTATATGAATGCATTTCTGCAATGATATATTCTTTTACAAAAGAAAGAAAATATCTCATTATAAGCAAATCTTTCATCTACTAAATAAAATTTTCATACATTTGTACTATACGTAAGGTATAAAGTGTGTTTATTGTCTTTTAAACGACAGCAGTGGAACTTGTTATAGCTTGAAGATGGACAATATTCACACTTCCTTACTCCTAAAAAGAAGAATCACACTACATATAAAACTAATATACAGGGATATAAGTATAAAAACCTACTTATATCCTTGTTTTATCTGATGGCTATAACAAATTTCATTTTAATAAATTTATGTTAAATATTATACCATACGTTCGGTATATTTTAATATATTGCTTTCTTTGTGAAACAATAGTGAAAAAGCAAAAATAATTAATATATAAAATGAGATATATTGACCAAAATCAATAACATATGTATCCAACTTCTCTATTTAAAAAGACTATTCGTTTCAATACAGAGATGATTGATATGCTTAGAAACAAAGCCCCTCCGAATTGAAATTTTATGAGCCTATATTAGTCCTTATTTATAAACAATCTAATCTTTATATATATAATGGAAACACTGCTAAATACATTCTTTTATAAACTCGTAAAAAACGATAATGACAAAGATATCCAGAAAGCATATAATGATTTTATAAAGGATTTATTTTCCTTTTGTAAATCAGTGGGAGATACAACATTAGTCTATTTTGCTTTGAATTATACCCGCATTGAATTTATATCCATACAAAACGGGATAATTGAATGTAAATCGAAAAAAAAATGAAATACTTGATTATCTATCGAAATCTATTCAAATGATAGATTGTGCTATCAACTTTGTTAAAACTGAAAATGAATCAAATTCCCAGAATAAAAAAAATAAAAAATATTCGAAATATCAGTGGACAGCAGATATATCTAATCTAGTTGAACTCGCATACGCTATATTAGAAGCCGAATGTGTTAATAATGGAGATGCTGAGATCATGGCTTTTGTAGAGTTTTTAGGAGAAATGTTCAATATAAAAATCGGGCGATGTTCCGATTTTTACTATAAAATGCGAACAAAAAGCGGTAGCCGGACAGCCTTTCTACAAAAATTAATAAAAGCATTAGAGGCAAGAATGGATCGTGATGAAGAGAAACGAAGTAACTAGCGATTACTTCTTAACAGTAGGGTGATCAACTTGATCACCCTGTACATACTATCTTTATTCGTCTTTTGGCAGTAATTTACTTAACTCCGGATCAGCTTTAATACGGGCTAGTTCATCTTCGACAATTTGTTTTGTTTCCGCTTTAATGCGATTGTAATTCTCTTGTATTTGCTCCTTCATATGATCCACGCCATTCTCATCTACAAAGCTGGTAATAATAGGAATCTTCTTATAGTTCTTCGTTTCTGCTGTTACTTTTGCATTATCGATAACAATTTCAGCATGGAATATTTTTTGCTCTATCCGTTCATCAAAGTTATCTGCGACTGCTCCAACAAACATACCCTGAGTTAAATTACTAATTTTTGAGGCTGGTATCAGGCTATCCATTTGTGTACTGATCGAGGTTGATTTATCTTGACGATTAATAGTCATCGAAGATCGCTTCTGTAACACTTTCCCAAAGCGATCCGATAAAGATTTAGCTGTTTCACCTACCACTTGTCCAGAAAAAATATTGCCGACGGTGTTCATGACAACAGCGGACTCCTTGTCTCCATAATCTCTTTTTAGCTGAGAAAAATCCTGAAAACCAAGGAGTACTGCTACTTTATTACTTCGGGCTGTGGCTATTAAATTATCCAAGCCTTTAAAATAAATGGTTGGTAATTCATCAATTACAATGCTGCTTTTCAGCTGGCCCTTTTTATTCACGAGTTTAACAATACGGCTGTTATATAAACCGAGTGCCGCACCATATATATTCTGCCTATCAGGGTTATTACCTACCACCAATATTTTGGGTTCATCCGGGTTATTAATATCGAGGGTAAACTCATCGCCTGACATCACCCAATAAAGTTGTGGAGAAATCATTCTCGATAAAGGAATTTTAGCTGATGCTATCTGCCCTTGCAACTGTTCCATCGCGCCACCGAGCCATGCATCCATAAAAGGACTCAGGTAATTTTCTAAATCGGGCTTAGATGTCAGTATCGGGAAAATATCTTCGTATCGCTTGTTCAAAAATTCTATTGCATGGGGAAAGGTGCAATATTTTCCATCCTGATAAATACGTAGATACCAGATAATAGCTGCAAATAAAATTATTGGTGACTCTACAAAGAAATCTCCCTGCTTCTGGACCCACGTTTTATTTAAGTTAAGCATTATAGTATAGGCACTTTCGTAGGCATCTGAAATGTCATTCATAAAAGAGGGATTGATCGGATTACATCTGTGTGAACGGGAAGGATCATCAAAGTTTATCACATAGAATTTAGGCACTTTCTTGTATCCTTCCTGATTATTCAACAGATGGTTATAGGCAATAGTGGAAAGATCCGGGAATTTAAAGTCATACACGTACATTGAAAAACCTTTTTCAATCTGCTGTTTCATATAAGAATTAACCACTGCGTATGATTTACCGGAGCCGGGAGTACCTAACACAATACTCGCCCTGAAAGGATTGACTACATTTATCCATCCACGCCATATTTTCTT
>JAISUS010000014.1 GCA_031271965.1 Prevotella sp.
CGCAAGTTTCCTGGAAGATCTGATAGCATGTTTGTAACCGTATAAGTAAAGTTTTAACAACATAGATGGATTGTAAGATGGCCGTCCTTCCTTTCCTGTACCGGTATTCTTAAACCCCAACTTTTTCATAGGTAATATGTCTACAAACAAGTCAATTACCCGAGCCCAAGAGTCTTCGGAAACCATTTGTTCCACTGAGATAAACTGGAGTTGATTGCGATCTGCACCTGTGATATGATCCATTATTCGGATGATTTGAATATCTATAAATGTACGAAAAAAACAGATGATTGCCTAATTATTCAGGGATAAACATGGGTGATGTTTTGAGTTTTTGCACAGTCTGCCGAATACTTACATTTCGAGTATGAAAGAAGCGGAACAACAGGGTTTAAAAATTACGATGGATGCGGCCTTCGTGAAGTCGGTTTTTGAAGAGAACCGAAATATTACATTCCATTGGTGATAATCATTGCAGGACTGCTCAAATATAGACATGGCCATTTTGAGTAAATCTTGTTTTAATATCTATAGACTCTTTATTTTTTTTATATCACAATGTTCAATGGTAATAAATTCAATACCTTGATGAATATTATATTTTATTTCTTCAATGTCTGTTGTGCACCAACCGATTATTTCTAAATTATGTTGCCGAACTTCTTGAATTACATCATTAGGTAAATAATAATTATTTGTTTGAATGAAATCAGATTTTGTACTCATTAACACATGAGATAAATCCACTAATCTAGCAGAATATAGAATGCCTGCTTTTGCTTTGAAATCTTGATTAGCCTTTATTTTTTTTATAAATATATGGTCATACGACATTACATAAACAATGTTCTCATAATTATACCTTTTTAGCACATTGGTAAGGACTATTTCTATCTTGTCATAAAAAACGGGTCCGTTTTTTACGTCAATTATCAAATATATTTCATTTTCAATACAAAAATTTAGAATATTCTCAAACAGAACAGGAGGGTTATGTGTATTTATTTTTTCAATTTCAGCATATGTTAACTCTGATATTTTAAGTTTTTGATTATTATGTGCGATAAAATAAAAATCATAGCTTACTAATATATTATCTTTAGTCATGTGTAAGTCGCACTCTACTCCATCCGCTCCCAGTTCAAGTGATGAGTATAGTCTGGAGATTGTGTTTCCCCCTTGATGAACAATATACTTAGACATAATTTTTGAAAGATTTAAGGTCCATATTGAGGATTATTTTACTATTGCTTTGCATAAAGCGACACTTCCTAAAATACCAATGCGTTGATTAAGATTTGACTTGACAACATTTAGTGGATTTATGCCACTAAATGTATAGCATTGGGGATAGTATTCTAAATATGATAAAACAAGATTGTAAAAATAATCATTGCAGACTAAAAGGCTACCACTACATACTATTGCATCGGGTGCTATCATATTCTGAGTAAACATTATAACTTGTGCAATAGTTTTTGCGGCATCAACCACTATTCTTTTTGCAACAGAATTGTCGTTTTGTGCCATCTTAATGACTTCCTTAGTTGTAATACGAGATCCCAATTCGTTGTATAATCTGTCAGAAATTCCCTTACCTCCACAAAGTTGTGAAATTGTCAATTCAGAATTGGAATTTTTTAGATGTGCGATTTGCCCACTTAAATTATGTGAGCCTCGAAAAACTTTTCCGTCTATAATTGACCCTACGCTAATACTCGTTCCAACAGAAATGACGGAAATATTTTTCCCTTCATATTTTAACCAATATTCGCCAGCCGATGCCGCAATAACATCATTATCAACAACAATATTTGCAAATCCGAAGTGATTTCCCAGGGGTAATAAATCCCGATTTTTGCAATCTTTACATTTTATACGTGTTCTGTCGCAAAGACCTATCACCCATTCGTTTTTACATGCGGGGATATAATAACCACTTCCATGTTTCTTACTGTAGCAGCGTTTGGCATATACATCGGTTCGTCCTCTGAATAAGGATTGAAACAACTCTACCTTTTCATCAGGGCTACTGTATTTATCTATTGAGGATTTAGAAATAGTCTCTATATTATTATCCTGTTCCGAAAAGTATGGCAGTTGAACTGTAGTTTTAGGAGTTGAGTTATTCTGAGGCAAACCCAACATCTCCCGGAATCTGTTATTTTCAGCAAGTAACTCAATATTTCGAGCTTCCAGTTCTGCAATTCGTTTTAACAATTCAGGTTCGGACATATAAATTCTTTTATTTGTTATTCCTCATTTTCCAAATTGCCATTGGGTGATTTTTGATTCGTTCTATAATTTCAGTATTCTCAAACAATAATTCCGGTCGATAAACATTATTGTTGAAGTTTTCGATAAACGACTTTTCTTCTTCGGTAAATATCATCAATTTCATAAGAAACTCTTTTACTTCCACTTTTGCTGATTCAAAGTCAAACCGTTCACTTTTCTTAAGGACAGGAAGTAAAGAACTTCTGATTTGTGCAAATTTCAGGTTATCAATACTTTCAAAACTATAGCTGTATAAAGGTTTATCATTTCCTCCTACAGCAAGATAGAATAATATAATTTTGCGAAGTTTGTCCATCTCATCAGGATGGATGATGTTATATTTCAACATATTGTGAATATCATATAAGTCCCGGGGAGCTGTTCGCTCAATAAGAGCTTTGATCTTACTTCCAAATAATTCAAGGGTTGAAAGAGTTTTTACTTCAGAGTCAAATTGCAGAAAATCTATATTCACTTTCTTTTCGACTATTGGTAAGATATGGTTTCGCAAAGAATAGTTTATCTCTACTTTCAGGTTATCTTTATTTCCTCCTGCGTTCTGGAAATAAAACACCCATGAATCAAGTGAATGTGGACTTTTCGTATTAGGACTTAACGCATATCCTTGCGTAAACATATAGTTCAGAAAATCCTGGTTGATATTCTCCCGAATTGTCATCATTTCCTCCCGTGAACACTTTTTAGTAAAATCCAAGTCGATATCAACCGATAACCGTGGAAGATTAAAAACTGTCAGGTTAATTGCAGTTCCTCCTTTTAATGCCAAATGTTCTGCAAATAACGGGTCTTCATTTAAGTGTTTCAAGATATCACAAAGCCGGAACACTTTTTCCAGATTATCCCGAATAAAATCTTTACCGGAAGCCATTCTCTCCAAATCAGTTTTACTATAATTATACATTTACATTTCCTCCTTGTTCTAAAAATGAAAGAATATTTTTAGGAGCATAAAGCTTCCATTCACTAAAATAAACATTGGATTCCTGTTTGTCTGTCAAGTAACGAATGCTTTTTCCAACCTTGGATTTACAAAATTCAAAGAAAGTATCGCTTAACTTCATTTCTTTTTGAAAATAGCCAAGGATCAATCCTGTCTTTTGATAAAGAACTTGCTTATTGAATAGCTTTAAATAGTCTTGCAGTTTACTCTCATTGATATAGGTGATAAGGGCAAAGCATTCTATCATTTCTTCCAGCCCACCACTTCGGTCTATCTGATTGATACAATCTAAAACAGTACGTTCCAAATCGGTTACTCTGATTAGTGTATCGGCAGGAGGAATAACAACTCCGGCATCTGACTTTGATTCCGAATAAATATAACTAATCCCATCATACTCAAAGTTATTAAACCTCTCTTTGGATGAAACCTGCATTTCGTAAAATATCTGATGAGCCAGACCATGATATTCCAGTGCAGCATGATAGGATAGATAAGAAGAAGAATTGATTTGACTGGCTATTTCGTACTTTGAAGCAGAACTGGTTTTTGTAACTAAATCCGTAGCAACATAGAGGTCTCGCCTTACTTGTGATATCAATCCTTGTTGTTTATACCTTCGCAAAAGTTCTTTTGCTGCATTTTCATTATCGGTCAGCGCAACAATATCTTTTTTATGGAATATTTTGAGTTTATGAAATTCTACAATATATTTGATCATGCTCTCCTATTCTATTTTATTATCCGTACAAAGATACACATAAATACATGTCAATATTCATGAAAACAAAATAAATATTAGGAAATCCACAAATTTATTTCTACCTTTGTCTCATCACTTATAGAGGAAAAGTTCTCTAAAAACGGAGTGAGTAACGAGTGAGTAAAATAAATCTTCGATAGTTAAATCGCTGACAGCATACGGGTTAGATAGGACAAGTAAAATCCGTCAACGCCCACCGAAAGGTGGAAATGTCGAAAGACAAGCAAAGTCAACAAAAGACAAAGAGTCTGATTATCAGTAGATAGTCAGACTTTTTTTATTTCCACGATTGACAAAACAAGACAAAAATTGACATATTGAGACAACCTATCCGTGTACAAATCGTGTACAAAACAGACCTCAAAATTCTGCACACGATTTACGGGATAACTTAATGATTTACATTGTCTTAATATGACATTTTTTTGACCACTTTCAAGGTTCTTAATCTCTTGATTTCGAGTAATAAATTTGTCGAATTAAAAGAGAAAAGAAATGAAAACAACTTTCCGTGTTTTATTTTTAGTTAGAAAAACCAGACTTAATAAAGATGGTTCAGCTACTATTATGGCTCGCGTCACAGTAGGTGGAGACTTTGTAGAGTTTAACTCAAAGGTTACTGTTGATCCTACTTTATGGAATCCTATCGGGCGAGTAACAGGGAGAAGCAAAGATGCTAAAGATGCAAATGATATGTTAGACAAGATCCGTGCAAACTTAAAGATGCACTACGACAATCTATATGACCGTGATGGTTATGTAACTCCTGAAAAACTTCGTGATTCTTATTTGGGGATAGAGATACAACAATATACCTTAATCATGTTGTACGACAAAAAAGTAGAACAGAAACGAAATCTTGTCGGAAAAGTTATCCGTGATACTACCCTATCCAAATATACAGCAACAAAGAAGCGTATAGAAGATTACCTGGAATATCAATATAAGAAGAAAGATATACCAGTCAGGAATGTAAACTTTCAGTTTGTACTTGACTATGAAACATATCTTCGTTCCAAATGTGACTGTGGACATAATTCAACAGTAAAACATCTGCGATACCTGAAACAGATACTAGGCGAAGCATTCAAGAACAGGTATATTACAACTGACCCATTTGTTGATTATAGGCTCGGATACAAACCTGTCGATAAGGAATATCTCCTGGAGTCAGAAATAAAGAAACTCATGAGTCAAAAGTTTGGAGCAAAAAGACTGGAAGAAGTGCGTGACGTTTTTCTCTTCCAATGCTATACAGGAGTCGCATACATAGATGCTGCTAATCTTACAGAAGATAATATTCAGGAGGATGAATTCGGGCAGAAATGGATTCGTCTCTATCGACAAAAATCATCTATCCAGGCAAATATACCATTGTTGGAAGTACCTGAAATGATCCTCGATAAGTATAAGCATCTGGAGGGAAAACTTTTGCCGATTCATACCAATCAAAAGATGAATGAATATCTGAAAGAAATAGCAAATCTGTGTGGAATAAAAAAACGGCTCAGCACGCATTGCGAGCGGCATTCGTAGGCTACGACTATTTGCCTGTCGAATGGCGTACCGATAGAAACGATAAGCCGGACGATGGGGCATAGAAGCATAAAGACCATCCAGATTTACGCGGAAGTAACCAATATGAAAATGGATGAGGATATGAAACTGCTGGAAAGCCGTATCGGAAATAAGTATCAGTTTCCTAACGCGGACAATAAGATAAATGAATTACTTGAATTTGAGAGAAACAATAGCGGACTAGTTAAACCTGAATTAGAGAAGGCGATATGAAAAAGATAAATAACAAAGGGCTATTATCAATTCAGGTTAATAGCAATAATGAGATGAGTGTTATTTTCAAACTCGTAAATGGAACTGTTTGGATGGATAGGAATGAGCAATGGTGCCTGTATTACAATTCGTGTTCCACCGTGATCGAGGCATATCGCTACAACGGCGATGCCGGAACCGCCATGCGTGAAGCGGAAAAGATGTATGAACACGCACGGCAAAGGAAGGATTCCGGAGGCATGGGGACGGCTTTTGCCGCTATGGGCAGGCTTTTCAGGTCACAACATCGAAAATCAGATACTGTACTGTAACCAGCGTGGTATCGGTACGGAAGAAGCCGTCGGCCTGATTGTAAACGGCTATGCAAAAGAAGTGATGCAAAATCTGCTTATGGAGTTTGCGGTAGAGGCCCAAAAACTATTACAGATAAGCCTGGAAGGTAGTGTGGGATAAGCCGGATATTTATCCCCTGC
>JAISUS010000011.1 GCA_031271965.1 Prevotella sp.
CTAAGTCCTCCCTGCCTATATTCCGGTGCTTTATTTCAGGGGATTCCAGTTCATACGAAAAGAAAGGGTCTCTACCGATAATGCCCTCGTCAATGGCTGAGGATATGGTTTCCCGCAAACGGCTGACGGCTCCTGCGGCAGTCCTGACGGCCAGTTTCCGTGTAACCCGCAGGTAATGGACATATTCTTCGATAAAGGAATAGTTCAAGGCCTTGAATGAAATATCATCCAGTTTGTGTTTTGTTTGAAGAAAACCGGCCAGTAGGGAATGATAATACTTAAATCCTGTTAGCGTACTCAACGCCCTGTCTTTTCCTACCCTGGCTGCAAACCGTTCAATCATCTTTTCCATATAGGCGCATAGTGATTCCTGTGCTTGGGCGACGCCCTGTACCATGACTTTCAAGTCGGAGGCAGTAAAAGTTCGTCCAAGACGGATCGCTTCGTTATAGCGGGAATGGATTAGCAGGTTAACTCTTTCTATTTGCTTATTGACTTCGTTGGCAAACTGGCTTTTGCCTTTCAGCCTTCCGGCTTTAGCATCCCACAGTTTAACATCGGTATCAATCTTCAGGCTGAATTGAGCCATCGTTTTACCGACATGGATTCTTCCCATGACAGGACAAAGACCGTTCTTTTTCTCTTGATTTTTTTTTAGGTAAAATAATACCTTCAATTCGTTTGTCATAACACTCATTTTTTAGTTTTAAAATTACTTCCAAATGAGTTATTCGGGCTATGAAAAATGAGCGGCAGGCTATCAATGTGCCACAAGCAAAAGTTTGTTTGAACCGAATCGCTTCGTTTTGCACAAATGATTAAATTTCAACCTTATAGATAGCATTTCGCCGTATTTTACTTCACCAAAAACAGGTAATGGTTTGGTAACGGAAAAGCAACGAAAACGATATGATTTTGCGTTTTTCGGACTAAGACAGCGTCGGACAACCTCTACATATCAGACTAAATATCAGCGGGTTCATCCTTTTTCGCAGTCAATCACTTTTTTTGAGAACTTATATGTCAAAGATACAAATAAAGGTAACCGATCGCTTTGGAAATGTATTTGAGCAAGAATTAAAAACTGTAAAATAAGATAACAATATTATGTTTAGATTGACAAAGTATATATTTTGTATTGCCGCAAGCTTACTATTAACTTTGCCGGCAGCTTGTAAGAAAACAGTGGAAACAAAAGAAAAGCCGGCAAAAGTGGCTTTGATGTGGTTCGATGCCGAAGCCAATTTTGCGCGATTCAGCAGTAAAGACTCTATAGACTTTTATCTGGAAAAGATTGGCAAATTAGGCTTTACGCATGCCGTAGTAGATATTCGTCCGATAACAGGTGAGGTTCTTTATGATAGCCAATATGCACCGCGTATGGAAGAATGGCATGGAGCAAAAAGGGGCGACTTCGATTATTTGGGCCATTTTATAGAGAAAGCGCATACTTTGGGGATCGAGGTACATGCATCCCTTAATGTATTTGTTGCAGGACATAACTATTTCGACAGGGGACTGATCTATTCCGGTCATCCCGAATGGGCATCTGTGGTTTATCACCCCGAAAAAGGAATTATACCTATTACCGAAGAAAAGAACAAGTATTCGGCAATGGTCAATCCGATGAATGAAGATTTCAGGAAGCACATTATTAATATATTGAAAGAGGTTACAACTAAATACCCGAAGCTTGACGGGTTTATACTCGATAGAGTCAGATATGATGGAATAAGTACAGATTTCTCAACTCTTTCTAAATCTTTATTTGAAAAGTATATAGGAAAAACCGTAGAGAATTTTCCTGATGATATATTCAAATGGAAAAAGGGGGATGATGGAAAATACTACCGTGAGAATGGAAAATATTTCTTGAAATGGATAGAATGGCGGACAAAAAATATTTATGACTTTATGAAACTGGCGCGGGACGAAGTCAAATCCGTAAATCCCGATATTTCTTTTGGAACATATACCGGGGCTTGGTATCCTTCTTATTACGAGGTAGGTGTTAATTTTGCCAGCAATATGTATGATCCGGCTAAGGATTTCGATTGGGCAACGCCCGATTATAAGAAATATGGCTATGCAGAGCTTCTGGATCTTTATACTACAGGGAACTACTATACGGATATATCAACGGCCGATTATCGTTCGCATAACAAAAGTGTATGGAACGAAACAGATAGTCAGGCGCAGTCGGGTGAATGGTACAGTGTAGAGGGTTCATGCAACCATTTGCGGACTATTTTAGGTGGGAAAGAATTTAGCGGAGGAATTCTAGTCGATCAGTTTTATAGTAATCCGCAGGACCTTACCCGTTCTATAGAAATGAACCTGGCTAAGTCGGATGGTGTTATGCTCTTTGATATTGTACATATCATAACCAAGAATTTATGGAAGGAAGTTGAGCTGGGAATGAAAAATGGCGGTATGATAAACAAATAAATGTCTGATTATATTTTAGCAACTTACTAATCGTTATCTTTGATATGGTTAGTAGGTTGTTATAATTAATACTTTAAAATAATGAAAAACAAATTTCTATTATTGATATGTGCACTTGTTGCGTATCTTTCTATAAATGCCCAACTGGCATATTACGATGGCAGTCAGTTTCCCTTATTTGGCAAAATATCGGAACAAACCGAAACCCGTTACGAAAGATTGCCGGCCTTTCTTAAAACAGTAACCCGGCCTCCTGTCTGGGAACTCGGTAAGAATACGGCCGGATTATATCTGAGATTTGTATCAAATAGTGCTTCAATAGGATTGAAATGGACTCTGACCGAAAACCGGAATATGAATCATATGACTCCAACAGGTATTAAGGGCTTTGATCTTTATTGCCTGCAAAATGATAAATGGGAGTTTGTCAATTCGGCGCGGCCAAATTCTAATAATAAAGATAATAGTGCCATCATTATTTCAAATATGACCAATGATGAAAAAGAATTTCTCTTGTATTTTCCATTATATGATGGTGTAGAAAGCCTTCAGGTCGGTATAGACTCTGCGGCTACGATTTCGCAGTCCCAAAAGCAATTACCAAAGACAGAAAAACCTGTTATCTGCTATGGTACCAGTATTTTGCAAGGTGGCTGTGCTTCCCGTCCGGGAATGGCGCATACCAATATTTTATCCCGGTGGTTTAATAGAGAATTTATTAATCTGGGCTTTAGTGGTAATGGGCAATTAGATTATGAGATAGCGGAAATTATTGCAGGGCACGATGCTTCCTTGATTATTCTCGACTTTATGCCAAATGTAAATGTTGAGCAAATAGAACAGAAGATGAAGAACTTTTATGATATTATACGTAAGAAATCTCCGCAAGTACCAATACTTTTTATTGAAAATCCTGTATTTCCACAAGCTAAGTTTGATGGCTATATGCAAAATACTGTAGTTGCAAAGAATGAAGCTTTACATAAAGTCTTTAACAATCTGTTGGCGTCGGGAGAGAAGAACATTCAATTGGTTTCATCTGCCGGAATGATAGGCGTAGACGATGAGGCCACTGTGGATGGTATTCATTTCACCGATCTGGGTTTTATGCGATATGCGGAATATCTGTACCCATATATTCAAAAGTATTTAGAGCCTATTTAAATTTTAAGTCATCAATAAAAATTAATGAGGCATTTATAGGTTCTGTTTCTCTAATCCAATAAGCGTTGTTTTTCATTTTGCCTTGATGCAAAACGAAACAAAAAATCAAGGTAGCATCCCCCGGCGACCCAAACCCGTAGCTTCGGTGGAGCAAAATAATACGGAGTCATTTTTAGCCGGATTATCAGCCGGGTATAACAGCCACCGTATTTTGCTCTGCACCTTCGCTTTACGGATTGGGTATCCCGCCTGCGGAACGAATGCGCTGAGGCTGACGCACGTGAGGGCTAAAGCCTGAAAAACCCCTGTCTTAGTCGCATCGCGGTCCCGGCCTCGTCCCGCAGGCGGGGTACCCACACGGTGCAGACGGCGTAGAAAGGGACGGGGCGATAGCCCGTTTGTCACTTTCAGCCGGCAAGCCGGTTGTGGGTCGCCGAGGAACTTAGCACTAGCCTTTTGCTTACTTTTGGGCAATGCCAAAAGTGAGGCCAAGCCCGGGAGGGCGCGGCAGACTGGAACCGGATGATAAAAGTTTTTACAAAACAACGCTTATTGGATTAGAGAAATGGAACATATAAGTAAAACAATCGTATACGACAATAATTATTACATAGAACTTATTCGTTTATAAAGTCGTCATTGCAATCCCGCAAGGGAAGCTCTTTCGTTACCATAACCGGCAGCCGGCATTCGTGTGATTAGCACAAGATAATCCAAATCTTCAAAAATACTACAGAATTGCCTGTTAATTTTATACTCATAATTATATACGAGGTAAAATTTCCGGCGTATGGTAACACCGAAAATATACAGATTTAATTCATTTTTTAGTGTGACTTTTTAGTCTGAAAATTTTGCGGTTATCATTTTTTTTCTAGAGAGAGAGAGAGAGAGAGAGAGAGAGAGAGAGAGAGAGAGAGAGAGACTAACCTCCTAATCCCAAATTTCTTACGCGCGCGTACACGTGCATCATATAACAATAATTTACTAAAGAAACAAACGTTACCCTGTCCAAAAGGCGGGGATTCCGGCTTTACACAACTTTGCTTTGGCTGTGCGGCATCTACTTTGCCGTGCGGCCTTTTTTATTTATCGTTTCATGCTGGGTGTAGCGAATGGTGCGTGTTCCGTCATTGCGAGAGCTTTGCTCGAAGTAATCCAGCTTAATGTTTTATTTTTTTTAAAAGAACTGTATATATCTCTTTATAAGATAATAAACTCTTTGAAGGTATTTTGATTCTTATGTTAGCGGAGTAAGTAATTTTTCTTTAATTACCCGGCAAGCTCCCATAACGCCGGCTCTGCGGCCTAGTATTGATTTCTTCATTGCTACATCGCGATTAACAAGCCCGAGAGAATATTTTTTCAGACTGGATTGTATCGGTAATAAAACGAAATCTCCCAGTCTGGAAAAATCACCTCCAATAACGAGTAGTTCGGGGTTCAATATGTTAATTAAACCGGCAAGAGCCCGTCCCAATATTCCAGCTTGTCTGGTTATAAGTTCAATACACAGGTTGTCCTCTTTTACCAATGCACCGGATAGTATTTTATGATATTGTTCTATTGCCGAAGCGTTATTATCTATGCTTATCGCTGATTTCCGACCGTCCTGCAATGCTTGCTTGAATTGCTCAACCAAGGCCCATCCTGAGGCTTCAGTTTCCAGGCATCCTATTTTTCCACAGTGGCATAATATTTCGTTATCAAATAGGGGGCTATGTCCGAACTCTCCGGAATATCCTGATTTTCCGTAGTATAACTTTCCGTCTGTGATGATACCGATACCGACTCCCCAGCTGTAATTGAGGAAAATTATATTTTGTTCGCCCTCTACCACACCTTGGGCGTATTCGCCGAATGTCATGGCTCGTGTGTCATTCTCCAAATATACAGGTAAACCTATTTTTTCGGAGATAATTTCTACCAGAGGGCGGTTTTCTTTAAAAAAGTAGTTATAGCTAAATCCTTCTTTGGAATTAATTCGTCCCGACAGATTTACACAAACCCCTGTAATATATGATTTGTCTATCTGGCTATCAGAAATAAATGTATCAATACGGTCGCAGAATTCCATTAGCGATTCATACGTATTTTCAAGAATAAATGATGAATCCAAATCGATACTGATAAATTCTTCTTTCAGGTTTTGAATGCCAAATGAGGTTCCTGACCGATTGGCTTCAACACCCAGAAAGAAGGTTTTGTCTGAAGCCACACTATATAAGGAAGGGCGGCGTCCTCCACTATTCGATATTTTACCCGAATCGACAATCAGCTCGTCTGCCAGCAATTCGTTTATAGCTTTTGATATGGTGGGTATGCTCGATTGTAACTCTGTGCTTAGCTCTAATATAGTAGCATCGCCAATAGATAACAAACATTTTACAATAGACTGCTTTAGTGTATGCCATTTAATACCGCTAAGACTATTGTCCGGACTATCGGCCAGGAGGTCTCTTAATGTCATTTTTGGTTTGTATTATTAATTTATTTTATCACAGATGTAAAATTAATAAAAATAGTGATATCAGACTGTTTAGTTATTAATTTTCTTTATAATGATGGGCTCGATTATCTATTTCAATCAGATATTTAATTATTGATTTCTTTTATTAAGAATTTGGACAAAAATATATTTGGAAGATCACGAGAATATAATAAACCTCAATATTTAAGAATCCAATGGAAGTAGCAGAAGTATTACTTAATAAAGTTTTGGATGATATAACCTTGATAGAGGGCCTGCCCTCTATTCTTTAGGAGATATTTACAGGTTAAATAAATCTTATATTAAGGCAATTAAAAAATCCCCGAACTGAAAGGTTCGGGGATTCATAAATTCAGTGGAGAATATCGGACTCGAACCGATCACCTTTAGACTGCCAGTCTAACGCTCTAGCCAGATGAGCTAATCCCCCGTTTGTTTTAAGCAGCACAAAGATAGAATAATTTTCTTAATACCCCATACATTACAGGCCAAAATCTAACTTGTAATAAAGGAGAGGATAATTGTCCCCCCCTTTTATTATAAAATCATTTGTGTGTTAGAAAGTATCAAATGTTTTCCATATTTCTTTTTATGAAATTATTTAACGCTTCACCTTTTAACATACCATTCGATAACAAAGCCAAATCGATTAGCTGACGGATATCGGCATTGTTGCCGGCATAAGATACTACAGCCTCTTTGTCTTTACCGTCTACATCAGCCATAATGTTCTTTATAAGCGGATGTTCTATATTTAGCACTAGGTTGTAGTTATTAGGCATTTCTCCATAAAATCCCATTCCTGTTTGCATTGCCGACATCTCTTTCATCCGTCGCATAAACTCATTCTGAGTTATTTGTATCGGTTGAGCCTTTTCGTCCAAAGCTTTATAGTCGACTGTAAATTCAGTTTTATCTATTTTGGGCAATTGGGAAGTGAAAGCCTCGCTCAACTCTTCTTTTTGCTTGTCCGTGAGCTTAATTTCTTTGGCATCGTCTTTTACTATTATATTGTCGATAGTGTCACTGTCTACACGAACAAAGCGGCTCTTTTCAAACTTTTGTTCAAGGAAGCTGGCCATATGTACATCTAGCTGGCCATCAAACAGTATTACATCGTATCCTTTATCTTTTGCTGAACCTATATATGTATATTGTTCGTCTTTGTTGTTTGCATAAAGATAAATCAGATTACCTTCCTTATCCGTTTGATTTGCGGATATTAACGTTTTGTATTCTTCAAATGTGAAAGCTTTACCATCTGTGTTTTTTAACAAGCAGAATTTTTGCGCCCGATCATTGAATTTCTCATCTGTAAGCATGCCATATTCGATGAATACTTTCAAACTATCCCATTTTTCCTCAAATTGAGTACGATCATTCTTGAAAATTTCTTCCAGTCTGTCAGCAACTTTTTTAGTAATATGGCTGGAAATCTTCTTCACATTCTGATCGCTTTGCAGATAAGACCGGGATACATTAAGAGGGATGTCGGGAGAATCCAGCACCCCATGCATCAAAGTAAGGAATTCTGGTACGATCCCTTCTACGGAATCGGTGACAAAGACCTGATTGCTATATAGTTGTATTTTATTTTTGTTTAGATCTACATTACTTTTTATTTGAGGAAAATAAAGTATGCCTGTCAATTTGAATGGGTAGTCTACATTCAAATGTATCCAAAACATCGGCTCATCAGAAAATGGATATAAGTCCTGATAAAACTTCTTGTAGTCTTCATCTTTCAAGTCAGACGGCTTTCTTGTCCACAATGGACTGGTTTCGTTTATTACATTATTTTCATCTGTTTCAACAGATTTTCCGTCTTTCCATTCTGTTTTTTTTCCAAATACAATCGGTACAGGTAAGAATCGGCAGTATTTCTTCAGGAGTTTATCTATCTCATTTTTTTCAAGGAAATTCTTGTTTTCATCATCTATATATAATACAATGTCTGTACCACGATCTGCTTTTTCGACAGTTTCTATTGTGTATTCAGGTGAACCGTCGCAGCTCCATTTTACAGCTTCTGCACCTTCTTTGAATGACTTGGTTATGATCTCTACTTTTTTAGAAACCATAAACGAGGAATAGAAGCCTAACCCGAAATGACCTATGATGGAATTTGCATCCTTCTTGTATTTGTCGAGGAATTCATTGGCAGAAGAAAATGCGATTTGATTTATATATTTATCAATTTCTTCATTTGTCATGCCAATACCTCTATCAGAGATAGTAAGAGTACCGTTTTCCTTATCAATTTTGATGTTAATATATAAGTCGCCCAATTCTCCCTTAAATTCGCCGAGAGACGAATATGTTTTTAGTTTCTGAGTAGCATCTACTGCGTTGGAAACTAACTCTCTAAGGAAAATTTCATGATCGCTATATAAAAATTTTTTGATTATGGGGAAAATATTTTCAGTTGTAACCCCAATTTTACCGTTTTGTGACATGTTTTATTTTTTTTATTTATATATTTGTTTTGGAAGAACAAAATAAATGCCAAAAAAATTAAATCAGACAATTTGTCGTTCCTGCTAGGTGAAATTTATATTGAATTTTTATTAATAGATATAATTTATAAGAGATATTAACCCTTTAACCTGACTTAAATTCGTTCATAACCAGTGTGTTATTCATTTGTTTTTCGTGATTTTGACAATTTGTAAGTGCTCGCAGACTATTTTTTTAGTTAGAATAGAAAAAGTATATAACTTTGTTTCAAACAAGAGGAATATCGTGATATGTATCTTGTACTATAATAAAAAAATATTAGCCAACTAAATACCTTAAGATGATGGCAACACTAGAAAGCAACAAAATTTTTGAAGACAAGTTGATAGACTTGCAAAACAATATGATGAACTTCGCTCTTACTCTTACATCAAACAGAGAGGAAGCAAAGGACTTGTTACAGGAAACCACTCTTCGTGCATTAGATAATAAAGAGAAGTATTATGAAAATGTTAATTTTAAAGGTTGGGTATTCACCATTATGCACAATATATTTGTGAATAATTATCGTCGTGTGGTTCGTAGCCAGACGATGATCGACCAAACTGAAAATCTTTACCACTTAAATATGCCTCAGGATTCAGGATTCGATAGTCCGGAAGGAGCTTATACTGTGGCAGAAATAGTAAAGGTGATAAATAGTTTTTCGGATGAATATCGATTGCCTTTCTCTATGCATGTGTCAGGGTTTAAATATGAAGAAATCGCTCAGCAGTTGGGCTTGCCTATAGGAACAGTGAAAAGCCGTATTTTCTTTGCGAGAAAACGTCTTCAGGAATTACTGGCAGATTATAGGTATGAGGACAGACAGTGATTTGAGTTAAATATTTGATAATAAAAAAGCCTGCATTGTGTGGGCTTTTTTATTGGCTATAGAAATAGGTTTTTTTTATCTTTTGATAGATGCTGTGAATTAAATTTCTTATATTTGTATTAGTAAATTATAGATTAAAGTAATAAGAATTATATGCACAATTGGTTTGAATGCAAGGTTAGTTACGAAAAAGTTCTGGAAAATGGAATACAAAAAAAAGTAACAGAACCTTATTTGGTAGATGCGCTTTCTTTCACAGAAGCAGAGGCTCGTATTATAGAAGAGATAAGACCTTATATTTCCGGTGAATTTACTATAACGGACATAAAGAGGGCTAAACTGTCGGAATTATTTTTCAATGACAATGGTGATCGTTTCTTTAAAGCTAAGGTTATGTTTATTTCGTTAGATGAAAAAAACGGTACTGAAAAGAAAACGGCTGTGCAAATGTTAGCTCAGGCATCTGATATAAAAGAAGCATTGAAAGTTGTTGAAAAAGGAATGGAAGGTACGTTGGCCGATTACAGCATTGCCTCTCTGTCTGAAACCACCATTATGGATGTATTCCCGTATTCGGAAGACCAGAAGAAGAAAGTTGTGTTAGTGTAACATTTGATTCGTTGATGAGTATTTCAAATAATATAAATTTAATAAAAAACAAAATACCATCGGGAGTAAAACTCGTAGCAGTATCTAAGTTTCATGGTGAAAAGGCTGTGAAAGAAGCATATGATGCAGGACAACGGGTATTTGGAGAGAGCCGAATGCAAGAAATCGATCGAAAGCGAAATTTACTGCCGGCAGATATAGAGTGGCATTTTATCGGACATTTGCAAACAAATAAAGTTAAAGCGATCATCCCATATATTCATACTATACATAGTGTCGATAGTTGGAAGCTTTTGCAGGAGATAGAAAAACAAGCTATTGGTATACAGAAGCAGGTTTGTTGTTTGCTGGAGATTCATATAGCTCAAGAAGAATCCAAATATGGTTTTTCGTTCGATAGCTGTCGCCAGCTATTAGCCTCCACCCAATGTAAAGATTTAAGATATGCTTATATTGGAGGAGTAATGGGAATGGCAACGAACACCGAAGATGAAAATATTGTAAGAGAAGAATTTAAGAGTTTAAAGTTATTTTTTGATGAGATAAAGAATGATTTCTATCCTCTTGATGACCGTTTTACTGAAATATCTATGGGTATGTCGGACGATTATATGATAGCAATAGAAGAAGGCTCTACAATGATTAGGGTCGGGTCATCCATATTTGGGCATCGCGAATACTAATATAAACACTATAAATACCTAAGATATGAATATACAACAGCTGGAATATATTATAGCAGTGGATAACCATCGGCATTTTGCTAAAGCCGCTGAAGCTTCGTTTGTTACTCAACCTACGCTGAGTATGATGATACAGAAGTTAGAGGATGAGCTGGGTGTTAAAATATTTGACCGGAGTCAATTACCTGTTCAGCCGACTGCTATTGGTACTCAGATAATCAATCAGGCACGGGTTATTGTTTCTCAGGTAAAACAGATCAAAGAGATAATTCAGGAAGAAAAAGGTATAATACAGGGAGTTTTTAAGTTGGGTATTATTCCCACGATAGCGCCTTATTTATTACCGAAGTTAATGAAAGCTCATGATGAGAATGGTTATGATATTGTGCTTGTTATAGAAGAAACGACTACAGGCCAGATTGTAGAAAAACTTCTTAATGGAGCTTTAGACGGAGCTATTTTAGCGACTCCTTTGAAAAATGAAAAGATAACCGAGCATCCGGTTTATTACGAGCGCTTTTATGCATATGTTTCTCCAAAAGAAACCTCCCTTTATGCGAAAAAAGAATTAGAAGAGGATGATTTGAATATCAATCGTTTATGGCTTCTCGAAGAAGTGCATTGCTTTCGTGGGCAAATCTTACGTATCTGTAACATGCGCAAACGAAAAAGCTCGCATTCGCTCTTTTCTTATGAGGCAGGTAGTATAAGTACCTTAATAAATATTGTAGATAGCAATAGTGGGCTTACTATTATCCCGGAAATGGCGATAGATGAATTGAGTGAAAAACAAAAGCGAAATGTGCGTCCATTGAAAGGAATTTCACCTGTACGAGAAATCAGTCTGGTAACCAGACGTGAATTTTTAAGAGAAAGAGTATTGGATATTATAATATCAGAAGTGAAACAGGCCGTTCCGCAGCCATTGCTGAATCCTGATCTTAAGAAATTTATTGTGGATATTTAATGTTTATATTTATATAATAGAAAAAGGGAGGCTCATGTAAGGCCTCCCTTTTATTTTATTATAAGATCGTTCCTTTTATAGCTTTCTGAAAGGTGGCTTTACGACTTCAGCTTTCAGGCTTTTTTCTCTTACTTTTATAAATATAGGTGTGCTTGGCGTTGCATATTCCGGTTTAACATATCCAAGACCAACGCCAATCTTAGCGGTTGGCGACATAGTGCCGGATGTAACTATACCGATCTTATCCCCTTTATCGTTTACGATGTCATATCCATGGCGAGGTATTCCTTTTTCCTGCATTTGGAATCCGACCAGTTTTCTGCTAACCCCGTCTTTTTTCTGTTTTTCAAGGATCGTCCGGGCTGTCAGTTCTTTGCCATCTACCAATTTCGTAATCCATCCTAGCCCGGCTTCTATAGGGGTAGTGGTGTCGTCTAAATCATTTCCGTAAAGGCAAAAACCCATTTCGAGACGAAGTGTGTCACGTGCACCCAAACCTATCGGTTTAATACCGAATTCGGCTCCGGCTTTGAATATGGCATTCCAGATGTCAACTCCATATTGCGGATAGAAATATAATTCAAAACCTCCAGCTCCTGTATATCCTGTATTAGAAATGATTACATTATCCAGCCCCGAACCTTCAAAACTTCCTATTGCAAAGGAATAGTACGGAATTTTTGTCAGGTCTATTTTTGTCAGTTTCTGAAGAGTGGCCAAAGCTTTGGGACCTTGAATAGCCAGCTGTGCTATATTGTCAGATGAATTTTCCAAATCGGCCATCTCTTCATTATGATCGTCTAACCATTTCCAATCTTTTTCTATGTTCGAAGCATTTACTACAAGCATGTATTTTTCAGGTTCGTAGTGATACACAATGATGTCGTCAACTATTCCGCCCTGATCGTTTATTATTGCTGTATATTGGGCTTTGCCTATCTCCAGAGCTTCGAGATTGTTGCTCAGCATTCTTTGCAAGAATGGAACAGCCCGAGGACCTTTCACCCATATTTCGCCCATGTGAGATACATCGAATACGCCTACGGCATTACATACTGTCATGTGTTCATCGATAATTCCGGAATACTCGATAGGCATATTGTAGCCTGCAAATTCGTGCATTTTTGCCCCTAAGGCAATGTGAATGTCTGTAAAAGGTGTTTTTTTCATTCGTATATTTTTTTTAATTAACTATTAGTTTATTTCTTATCGCTTTGGCTCTGCCTCTACAACAATATAACACGAAAGTTCTATGTCTCTTTCTGTCTTATCCGACAAAAAAGAGAGTAGGTTAGAAAGTAATGTGTATGATCTTAATTTCATGGCAGATTTAATACTGTTCCTCTACAATGATATTTTTATTTCTTTGCAGCAAGTTCAGCTATTTTTACAATTACTTCAACTGCCTTTTCCATCGACTGTATAGGAACAAACTCATAACGCCCGTGAAAATTATGCCCTCCGGCAAAGATATTTGGACAAGGCAATCCCATAAAAGACAACCGTGCGCCATCAGTTCCTCCTCTGATTGGTTTCACAATAGGAGTAACACCGGCTGATTCCATCGCTTCGAAAGCAAGGTCTACCACATGTATCACGGGTTCCACTTTCTCACGCATATTATAATATTGGTCTTTTATTTCGACCGTAGTGCTATTGGGGTATAATTTATTGATAAAATCGATAGTGTCTGTCATTAGATTTTTACGCTTCTCAAATATTTCGCGGCTATGGTCTCGTATAATATAACCCATTGTGGCGGCATCTACTGTTCCCGAAATATTTGTCAGGTGGAAGAACCCTTCATAACCCGAAGTATGTTCAGGTCTTTCGTTTTGAGGTAGGAGAGAAGCCAGTTTATTGGCAATAACCAAGGCATTTACCATTTTATCTTTGGCATATCCAGGATGTACGCTTCGTCCTTGTATATTAATCTTTACACCGGCTGCATTGAAATTTTCGTATTCCAGTTCGCCTATAGGGCCTCCATCCATAGTGTATGCCCACTCGCAACCGAACTTTTCTACGTCAAAATAATCTGCTCCGGCTCCGATTTCTTCATCGGGAGTAAAGCCGATACGAATTTTTCCGTGTTTAATTTCAGGATGATCTTTCAAATATTGTATAGCAGTCAGGATCTCGGCTATTCCAGCTTTGTCGTCTGCGCCTAATAAAGTATTACCATCTGTAACGATTAAGTCTTGGCCTACATAATCGAGCATTTCCGGAAAATCCACAGGCGAAAGGGTTATATCCTTATTTAAAGGTATATCTTTTCCGTCGTAGTTGCTAACGATTTTTGGGTTGACATTTTTTCCTGTCAAATCAGGACTTGTGTCCATGTGTGCAACAAAACCGATTGCCGGAATCTTCTTGTCAGTGTTTGCCGGAAGTGTAGCCATAATATAACCTTTATCATCTAAAGATATATCTTCCAGCCCCATTTCATGTAACTCTTTTTCCAGTTCGCGGGCCAAAACCATTTGTCCCGGAGTGCTCGGTGTCACTCCTGTTTCTGTGCTTGATTCTGTGTCGAATTTCACATATTTAAGAAAACGATCTACTACTGTCATATTATTTTATTTTTTCTTTATATATTTTATCTAAAATGTCAATATTATAAGTGTCTGATAGCGAACTTCTTTTTTCTACAAAAGACTTTCAATACAAAAGTAGTAAAAGGAAATCAAAGGAAAAAATCGAATTTGCATTTTGTGGATAAGAAAAATTTATCTACTTTTGTCGCCGGGTAAGTCCTATACGGTCAGCTCCCGATTAATCCCCCAGGGTTTGATCGCAGCAAGGGCCGTCGGTTGTAGCGACGCGATATAGTAAGCTTGCCCACCTGCCTCTTTAGCTCAGTTGGCCAGAGCACGTGATTTGTAATCTCGGGGTCGTTGGTTCGAATCCGACAAGAGGCTCAAGGTAAAGGTTATCCTGATAAAGGATAACCTTTTTTATTTGTTCTCAATCTGGTTTTTGCCTATCAGGACTATTCTCGATGAATGTCTTTTTGGCAACCTTACCCACTATTCGGGTTGTCATAATGTCGTAGCTTCCACTCACAACACCTCCAACAATTGGTATGGTTTTGCTGGCAGATATCACACTTTTCTCCCCAACTTTTCCTGCAAGCTTAAGACTGACCTTTTCTATAATCTTTGAAACCAGTCTTTCTCCGGATCTTATACTTAAATCTTTTAATAGTTCTTTAGCTCCGTTTCCTACCATGCAAATATATACTAATGACTTTACCCTGTCGCTATGAATGTCATGTCCGCCCATATAAGCGATAGCTGTAATCATTCTTATCTGGATGTAGATTACGCTGGCTATGTTGGCTGGTACGGTGAGTGGCATTGTTACGCTTCCTCCCAATCCGGTAACAAAACCACTTGTTCCGGCTTTTGCTGTTTGCCATTTGATAAGGGAATTGACTTGTTGCTCAAGGGTACCTTTTTGATTCAGGCAACTATTCCCCAGCTTATAGGCAGAATCTACTCCCGAAAATCCGGTTAAGGCTTTAGAATAAGCCCAATCTAAAGTTTTTGTTAATATTCCCTTGCTAATTTGCTTTTTTGCCATTTGTAAAATTCTAAGCTTATAAAAATAACGATTCGCGCTTTAAAATGTTTATTGTTTAAGCAGGCTTAAGAAAGACATTTATTTATTTTTGTTCTTTTAATGAAATATGAATTCGAATTTATATAAAGATACAGACCATATCAGGGCTTTGATGAACCGGTGCGGCGAGAAGCGTTCTCCTTTTTTGTTTATTCTGAATTTTGAATTAACAGAGGGGTATTTTGTCGAAAATCCATTGGGACAAGACCATATCCTGTTCAGGATGAGAGGGTACGGTAATGATACGGATATATTGACTTCTGATGCCGGCCAAGATAAAATAGATATGTTTCCGTTATCGGCGGATGAATATAAAAGACGTTTCAATATTGTAAGAAACGGTTTGTACAGCGGTAATTCTTTTTTGGCAAATCTGACAGTAAAGACAGAAATAGATATATCTCTATCACTTCGTGAGATTTTTCAACGTAGCAAGGCGCCTTATTCGTTATATGTTCCGGAAAGATTTGTCTGTTTTTCTCCCGAACGTTTTGTGAAAATTGAGAATCGAGAAATATCGACAAATCCGATGAAAGGAACGATTGATGCATCTATTCCCGAGGCTGAACAATTGATATTGAGTGATTTTAAAGAAAAAGCAGAGCACAATACTATTGTTGACCTCTTGCGGAATGATCTTAGTTTATCAGCTACTAATGTCCATGTTTCCCGTTCCCGTTACATTGAAAAAATTAAAGGCGGAAACAGAGAAATATTACAGGTCAGCTCCGAAATAAAGGGAACTCTTCCTTCTGGTTATAGGGAATATCTGGGTGATATTATTTTCAAAATGCTCCCGGCAGGTTCTATATCGGGAGCACCCAAAGCGTCTACCGTGCGGCTGATACAGGAAGCTGAAAAAGAATCTCGGGGTTATTATACCGGTATAGCCGGTTATTTTGATGGAAATGTTCTTGATAGTGCTGTTTTGATCCGTTTTGTAGAAGAGGATGGAGAGAAAATGTGTTTTCGTAGTGGTGGAGGTATTACGGCCTATAGCAATTGGGAAGAGGAATATAAAGAGGTGTTGAATAAAATATATTTACCATTTATATGAGAGAGCAAGTGTTTTCGGAAGCTATCAAGCTTAAAGATGGCGTATTATATAACTTACCTTATCATGAAATGCGGATGAAGAGAACGACCGAATATTTTTTCGGAATGAGTTTTCCTCTTTCGATTGAAATCCCGGAAGATAAAATGATTGGTCTGTATAAATGTCGTATTGTTTATTCGGATAAGGTTCATTCAGTGGAATTTATTTCATATTCTTTTCGTGCAGTTCGAAGTCTGGCACTTGTGAGAGACGATTCGATTGATTATGGCTATAAGTATACTGATAGGGTGGGGCTTAATACTTTGTTGACGAAGAGTGGATGTGATGATATTATTATTATAAAAGATGGATATGTCACGGATGCTTCCTCTTCTAATCTGGTTTTTGAGGATAAAACGGGTTTGTATACGCCGGGTTCTTATTTGTTGCGAGGAACGAAAAGGGAATACCTGTTAGATAAAGGGGAAATACAGGAGCGAACTATTAAGGAAGAAGATATAAGTAAATACCATTCTGTTTACCTTATAAACGCAATGGTAGATTTGGAGGATGGAGTGAAGGTGCTAATAACACAACTGGATATATAAAAGAAAAAAGCGCCTTATTGAAATAAGACGCTTTAATAAATAAAATCTTAAAATTCTAGTTCAAATACTGATCTAAGTCTTTAGAAGAAAGATTCATTGCCACAATTACTCCGTTTTCATCAATTAAGTAATTTTTGAATCCTTTCTTCAATTGGTAACGATCAAATAAGCTTGTATAAACTTCGCCATTTGCCAGGAATTGATTCTTTCTGTCAATTTTATCCATAGCCAAGGTTCGTTCGAATACAGATTCGCTTTTATCAAAGGACACCGATATCATTTGCACTGCATATTTCTTATTCTTAATTAGATTAGAAAAGAGAACATTGTCTTTGTGCGAGTTAGCATCGTAAGCTGCCCATAAATTTACCAATACTTTTTGACCTTTCAGATCAGACAAATTTAATTTTGTTCCTGATACATTTTCCAGATTTTTAATATCAGGAAACAGGTTTCCCGGATAAATACCTTCCGAAGAAAGACTAGAAGTTTCTGTTGTATTTGATGATAGACCTATTAAAGCTATACATACAATCAGAAAATACTTCGCGTACTTCATAAAATA
Source organism: Prevotella sp. (assembly GCA_031271965.1). Classification (GTDB taxonomy): domain Bacteria; phylum Bacteroidota; class Bacteroidia; order Bacteroidales; family Dysgonomonadaceae; genus Dysgonomonas. Next base: position 17,527 of record JAISUS010000011.1, read on the forward strand.
ATCATTAGGTTACCACTAAAGCTATGTTTCTATACCTTCTCAGAAAAGAAACCTAGCCCCCTCAATTTTTGAGGTTAAAACAAGTTTTCTTTACGCTTAAAGAGTGTCTTGTTTTAAATTTCGGGTTCAAAAGTAATGTAATTTAGTTAAAACATGAAATTTTGAGAGTTAAAATATTATTTGGTATTGTTTAACTGCTTTATTTATAATGTGTTATTTCTTGGCGGCTATTTGTGTTAAGTATATTTTAATGATCATCTTTTTTATAAAGATAAATGATTGCGGGCAAAATATTCCGGTCAATTAAAATATATGTATAAATCTGAAATTACTGCTCGAAAATTTTTGTACTTTTGCATCTTGGTTACAGCAATTACATAAAAACGGTGTTAAAATGAAAGTTCTGAAATTTGGTAGTGCATCGATAGCTACAGCCGATAAGTTGAGGAAAGTAGCTGCAATTGTAACAAAGGAATATAATAATATTATAGTCCTGTCTTCAATGAGTGGTACAGCTGAGGCTTTGGCTGAAATTTCCGATTACCTTTATAAGAAAAATCAGGAAGGTGCTACGGAAATTATCAACAAGCTTGAAAAGCACTATATGGGCTTGATTTCTTTGCTTTTCGATAAAGAAGAGTTTAGGAAAAAGGCTAAGGACGCTGTGTCCGGCAAATTCGATTATGTCCGGACTTTCACAAAAGATCTGTTTACTTTATTTGAAGAGCGTGTCGTTATGGCGCAGGGCGAACTTATCAGTTCTGAATTATTTCACCTCTTTTTATTAGAAAGAGGAGTTAAGGCCGCTTTGATTCCGGCATTGGATTTTATGAGAACCGATAAAAATTCGGCTCCCGATCCGGTATATATAAAGGATAAGTTAAATATATTGTTAGAGACTTCAAAGGATGCTGATTTATATATAACTCAAGGCTATATTTGCCGGAATGCTTATGGGGAAATAGATGACTTGCGTAAAGGAGGAAGTGATTTTAGTGCAGCTCTGGTGGGGGTAGCAGTGAATGCTTCGGAGATTCAAATATGGGCGGACGTTTTTGCAATGCAGAACAACAATCCGCAGTATGTAAAAAATACAACTCCTATTCGTCAGTTAAACTTTGACGAGGCGGCAGAGTTGGCTTACTTTGGGACTAAAGTTTTGCATCCAACTAGTATCTTACCAGCTAAATTAGCAGATATTCCAGTTTGTTTGAAAAATACAGAATATCCGGAAGCAGATGGAACGGTTATCTCTAATAAAACTGAGGAAGGGGTTATAAAAGCAGTAGGTGCAAGAGATAATATTACTGCTATAAAGATAAAATCGGGCAAAATGTTACTTGCTCATGGCTTTTTGCGCAGGGTAACGGAAGTTTTTGAAAACTATCAGACTTCTATTGATATGTTGGCAACATCTGAAATAGGTTTTTCGTTGACTATAGATGATAATAAAAATCTGGAATATATAGTGGATGATCTGAAAAAATACGGAACTGTATCTGTAGATAAAGATATGGTCATTGTATCTGTTATTGGAGATTTGGAATCAGAGCATACCGGGTTTGCGGCGAATATATTAGGATCTATGAAAGATATTCCTGTAAGAATGTTGTCTTACGGTGGCAGTAAATATAATTTTTCGTTTTTGATTAATAAAAAAGATAAAGAGAAGACACTTCAAATATTAAATGATAAATTGTTTAATTAATCTTAGAATATCAGATGATAAAAGGAAATTTTCCTATTGACAAACTAAAAGGTATAGAGACGCCTTTCTATTATTACGACATTGAATTATTAAAGAAAACTCTTAAAATCGTAAAAGAAGAGACTAAAAAATATGGATTTATTCAGCACTATGCAGTAAAGGCAAATGCGAATCGCCGTATACTGGAACTTATTGCATCCGAAGGATTTGGTGCTGACTGTGTGAGTGGAAATGAAGTGAAAGCGGCAGTTAATGCAGGGTTTCCCGCATCCAAAATAGTTTTTGCCGGAGTGGGTAAAACTGATAAAGAAATAACTTTGGCTTTAGATCTCAATATATTCTGTTTCAATGTCGAATCATTGCCGGAATTAGAGGTGATTAACGAACTTGCAGCAAAGAAAGGTAAGACAGCTCAGGTTGCTCTTCGCATAAATCCTAATGTTGATGCACATACCCATGAGTATATTACGACCGGATTGAATGAAAATAAATTTGGTTTTAGTATGGCTCACCTGGATAATGTATTAGAAGTATTGAAATCATTAAAGAATATCAATCTAATAGGAATTCACTTTCATATTGGTTCCCAGATTGAAGATGCTCATACATTCGAGCCATTGTGTGCGAGAGTTAATGAGTTACAGGATTTCTTTGAAGGAAAAGGCGTTAAGCTGGAGCTTATAAATCTGGGGGGAGGTTTAGGTATTGATTACGAAAATCCGAATGAAAATCCTATCGCTAAGTTTCAAGAGTATTTTGAGTTGTTTAGTAAGCAACTTAAATTGAGAAGCGGACAAATAGCTCACTTCGAATTAGGACGTGCGATTGTCGCTCAGTGTGGTTCTTTGGTTACAAAAACAACCTACGTTAAGCATGGCGAAAGCAAATCTTTTGTTATTGTCGATGCCGGTATGACAGACCTTATTCGTCCTGCTTTGTATCAGGCTTATCACAAAATAGAAAATATAACTTCGGACCTTCCTGTGAAGAAGTATGATGTTGTTGGGCCTATATGTGAATCTTCAGACTTTTTTGCAAAAGATTATGACTTGAATGAAACCGTAAGGGGAGACTTGTTGGTATTGCGTTCAGCCGGAGCTTATGGAGAAATAATGGCTTCCCAATATAATTGCAGAGAATTACCGAAAGGCTATTTCTCTGATAAAATATAATTTACGAATTAGAGAGAGCAAGAGTCGTATAGATATATGACTCTTGCCTTTTTTGCAATATTAATAATGGAAATGGTGGAGCAGGTTTTATCTTATTTTACATTCGATATAATAGAATTAATTGGAATATTGTTGTTCTCGCTTTTGTTTTTTATCCAATTGTTTTATTATTTCAATTATTACAGAAAGCCTTACGATTATGTAAAAAAACTAGATCAATACGAAGGGCTTTCAGATAATTTTAAACCAAAAGTATCTGTTATTATTGTTTCAGAAAATGAAGTGGATTCATTGACGGAAAATTTGTCGGCGATACTTAGTCAGGATTATCCTGATTTTGAGGTTATTGTTGTAAATAATGGCTCGACAGATGAAAGCGATGTGCTGTTGACATCGATGGAACTAAATCACCCTAACTTATACCATACATATCTGCCGTATTCTAATGACAAAAAGCTTAGTCGGTATAAACTGGCTCTTACATTAGGTGCTAAAGCTGCAAAAGGTGATATACTCTTGTTTACCCAGCCATATTGCAGACCTGTATCCAACAAATGGATAAACTCTATGGTAAGAGGTTTTTCGGAAAATAAAGAAGTCGTGCTGGGATATTCTTTTTTTCAAAAGAAGAATTGTTTCTATAATCGTATGGCTCGTTTCGATAACCATATTTTCAGTATGCAGTATCTTTCGAGAGCTATAAAAGGAAGTCCTTACGTGGGAGTCTTTCGTAATATAGCATTTCGCAGGCATTTATTTTTCGATAATAAAGGATTTGCATCTAATCTGCACTTAGAAGCTGCTGAGGAAATATTGATAAATGAAATAATGACAAAGGTTAATACTTCCGTGGCGTTATCTCAAGATAGTTTTATCGAAACCAAAATGCAAGAATTCTCATTGTGGAAACAGATAAAAAGATCATATTCTCTGTCTAAGACATACTTGAGAAACAAAGCACCTGTAATATTTGGAATCGAATTTTTCTCCAGGAGTATATTTTACTTATTGTTCATTACCCTTATTGTATATAGTTCGGTTTTTCGGCATTGGGCTTTACTGGGAATAACCATATTCCTTTTTTTACTTCGTTTATGTATTCAATATACTATATTAACGAAATCTACAAGGTATTTTAATTCCGGGAAATTTATTTTCTCTCTGCCTTTATTCGATTTTTTAGAACCGTATTATAATATCAGATTTAAGACCCGGTATCGGGGTTTAACCAAAGTAATGAAGTAAAATGGGATCAAACTTTCCCTGCGTTATTTGATTTGTTTAACCGGGCATAAGGTTTCCGTATTTTTTCTTCCCAAATTAGCCATAGAATAAAGATTACTCCATCGTAGTATATCCATGTAAATATGTCACGGTGGAATACATTGAACCAGTCTTTATAGAATTGTACATAGCTGGCTGCCGAATTATTCCATGTCCTGTTGTTATACCATTCGTTGAATGAAATAAACCATTCAGGAAATGGATCTTTTATAATAATGAATATGATGGATAATCTGAGGATATTTATGAGTACCAGTATCGCCAGTGACATGGGAATATACCAATATTTCTTTTCCCGCGGACCAAAGTAGAATATAAGGATGAATGCAAACATAAAAAGTTGCTTTAACCCTGTACATCCCCATATTATATCGATAGGTATGGAGTCTTTGAATTGGAGGGTTATCCCGTTTAAGTAAAAGTCACTATATCCCAATAGGTCATGAACGAACCAATGCACCGATTTGGCTGTCCATAGGCATATCCCATCTGTATATGATGTCAAATCTTTACCTAATACCAAAAGAATTCTTTCATCCTCTCCTTGATGTACACATAATTTCCATATAAATTCGAAGATTAGGAATAAAGATAAAAACCAAATAATATCCTTAAATGGTTCTACTTTTTTATATAATTTGTTTATGTTTTGGCTGGCTTTGATCTCCATTATATATGTATTAACTGCAAAGTTATTAAAATAAGGATAATTAACCTTTTTAAGGTAAAAAAAATATGACATTTTATTTAAAAACACGGTTAAGTAAGTTTTTTTAATTTACTTTGCACAAATTTCATCTATAATGTTATCTTGAAACAGGATTATTCGCATTGAAACCGATTTTTAGATTGGTTTTTTTGAATAGACAGATAATAATTCTGTATTTTTTTTGTTTATAGATGAGAATACGAAAAGTAATTCTATTGGTAATTTAATTAATGATAAACCCTATCTAAATTATAATGTTGAAGAATAAAAAACTTCTTTTTATAGCTATTATAGCATGTCTGGCAAGCTCGGTCGGAGCGCAGGAAACAAACTCACCTTACAGTAGATATGGTTATGGGATATTAAGAGATCAGGCTGTGGGTCCGTCCAAAGCGATGGGAGGTATTGGATACGGATTACGTCATGGACAGAGTGCCAACCCGATGAACCCGGCATCATATTCACGCGTCGATTCTTTAACATTCCTGTTTGATATAGGAGTATCTGCTACATATGGTAAGCTGAGTGATGGTGTTGACTCTAAAAATCATTATAATGGCGGACTTGATTATATTACAATATTAATACCCTTGGCAAAAGGGTTGGGCGTAAGTGCCGGAGTCCTTCCTTATTCATCAGTAGGATATAAATTTGGCAGCACAGAAACCACGAATGATTTATCCTATATCAAATCTTTTTCTGGTTCGGGTGGATTAAGCCAGGTATATTTAGGAGCAGGTTATAAATTAGGGAGAACGGGCCTGTCTTTAGGCGCTAATGCCTCATATTTGTTCGGTACAATCGAGCATACGCGGAGTATACCTACTATAGGGTCTACAGGCAGCAACACATCTGCTGAATACTCAAGGTTGAGGTTGAAGACATTTAAATTTGATATGGGGCTGCAATATGAATTGACATTATCTAAAAAAGATAAACTTACTGTTGGTGCCGTATATTCTCCTAAGGTAAACTCTAAGGGGGATTATGAAAATATACATTATGAACTGGCTACTTCCGGAACAGCTGTGTCGGCGGATACTACTGCGTATAATGGTGTAGACGCAGGCATTCCTGAAACATATGGAGCCGGATTCTCTTTGAATCGTGATAATAAACTTATTGTAGGAGCTGATATCACATATCAAAAATGGAATGATGTAAAATATTCTGAATATATGGGTGATGGTTTAAGCCAAAGCGATAGGTTTAATAACAGATGGAAGTATGCACTTGGTGTTGAATATATGATCGATCCATACGATCGTAGTTTTTTCAAACGGGTAAAATTCCGGGGAGGTGTTAATTACAGTAATTCCTATATGAATGTGAAGAACTCTGACAATAAGATAAAAGGTTATGACGAGTACGGAGCTACTTTAGGCTTTGGACTTCCTGTAAGAGATAATTTAGGCGGAAGATTCTCGTACATTAATATAAATTTCGAATATAAAAAGGTGAAACCTAAGGTCAGTAATATGATTGATGAACAATATTTTGGAATATCTCTGAATATGAATATCAATGAATTCTGGTTCTTTAGGAAGAAGATCGACTAAATTTAATATATAATCTTAGCCTCAATATCTATTGGGGCTTATTGCTTTATAAGATACATGTTGCCTTGTTTGATAAATAGAAAATATCTTCCACTCACTATATTTTTTGTATTTGTTGTGGGTATTGTTTTTATATCTTGTAAACAGGAGGCCAAGAACACGGTTAACTTTATACACGATAATGAAACAACACCAACTATGATGACGCATAATGATACGATGCTGATTTCCGATTCAGGTATCATTCGCTACAAGGTGATAGCTCAAACATGGGAAGTGTTTGATAAATCAAAAGATCCGCATTGGAGGTATCCCAATGGATTTTATCTGGAGCAATTCGACTCAGTCTTTAATATTATCACAACTGTAAAAGCTGATACCGTCTGGAATTATACGTTGCGTAAGCTATGGAAGCTCAAAGGGAATGTTTTTATTCGTAACAAAAAAGATGAAACATTCTCTGGAGATGAATTGTATTGGGATCAACGACAACAAAAAGTATATTCAAATCTGCCAGTGGTGGTAAGTAGACCGGATCAGATGACATTGAGAGGTACCGGATTTGAAGCCAACCAGCAAATGACTAACTATAAGTTTATGAATGTCGGGGAAATGGCGTCAGGCAAAACTATATTTTATGTAAACGAAGATGCAGAAAACAATGAAGAAAAACAAGAATAGTTTCGGGTTTATGAATGATATTTAATCTCAATTTATTATCTTCGTGCGCTAAAAGAAGTTAATCGAAATAAAATAACTAATAATATATCTAATAATAATTAATTAAATGGCTGCTTTACAGAAAATTAGAAGCAAATCGGGCTTGTTGATCGGGATTATCGCAGTGGGGTTGCTATGTTTTGTTTTACCTTGGAACGAGATTGTGACGGGTATAAATAAGAGCAAGGATAAGGCCTTTACTGTAGATGGTAATGTTGTTTCTACAAAAGAATACTCGGACAGAATCCAACAATGGGAAAATTTCCAGAAGACGATAACTGGTCAAAACAGTTTAGGAGAAGAAATATCTTCCTTTATCAGAGAGTTAACATATCAACAAATGGTAACAGAAATGATGTTGGATGAACAAGCTAACTCATTAGGCTTGGCTGTTACTACAGCTGAACTTAATGATGTGGTGAATAATCCTAATTTTGGATTTGTTTTACAACGTCTTCGTTTGGTTTTAAATCCGAATAGTGGAAACCTCGAAGGGATTGCGTCTATGTTCGCAAATCCTCAAACAGGTCAGTTTGACAAAACATATTTTACTCATTTTCTGAATGATGTAAAGACAGCAATAACACCGGATATGCCGGCTCAGACACGTCAAGATATACTAATGAAACAGGAAATCTGGACGTTTGTTGAGCATATGCTTAAATATCAGTTGCTTCAGGAAAAATATTCATCATTAGTGGCGGGTGTTATTTTACCCGGCAATACAGAAGCAAAAGCGGTGTTTGACGATTCAAAGACTCAGTCTAATATAGCGTACGTTCTTCAAAGATATGCGACTATCCCTGATTCTACAGTAGCAAAAGAAGTTACAGATAAGGAGATCAAAGATCTTTACGAATTGCGTAAGAACAACTTCAAGTTGGATACTGATTTGCGTAAAGTATCATACTTTATAAAAGATGTAATACCTAGCGATGAAGATTTTGACGCTGTAGCCAAAGAAATGAATACAGTGTATGAAAAAATGCTTACAACTGAAAGTCCAGCGGCATTAGTTAGTGAATATTCATCTGTTCCATTTACAGATGCATATATTTCTTTGTCCAGTTTGCCTTTAGACATAAAGACTTTTGCTCAGTCGGCTACGATTGGGCAGGTAACAGAGCCGGAACGTAGTGGTCAATCATATGTTTTGTACAAACTTATAGATAAAGTATCCGCTGCTGACTCTGTGAAAGTACGTATAATCCCATTGCCACAAGGCTTGGATTCTAAAATAGCAGCTCATATATCAGATAGTTTGCTTAATGTGGTAAGAGGTGGAAAGGATTTTACAACATTGGCTAATGAAACGATGCCTGGTTCCAATTCTATTTGGGTAACAGAAATCATGTTGGCTAGTGCAGGTACAGACTTTGTGAAGAAATGCTTTGGTGCATCTAAAGGTGAAATTTTAAATCTGACAGCTAATGGACAAACTCAACTTGTGCATATAGAAGAGAAAACTAGTCCTGTTCAGAAAGTGAAATTGGCTGTAGTACAAATGCCTGTAGTTGTGAGTGACAAAACTCAAAATGGAATAGATAATGAATTAAATCAATTTGTTTCTGAAAGCGGAAATTTGGAAAATTTTGATAAAGCAGCTCAGGCTAAGGGCTACAACCTTATTCCTAATGTTGTTATTTCTCCATCTGAAATGACTCTGGGACAGGCGTCTGGGTCTCGTCAGGTTATTCATTGGGCATTTAATGATAAAAAAGGTTCTGTAAAGAAATTCGATTTATCTGATAAGAGAATCATAGCCATTGTTAAAGACGAAATAAAGGGGGATTATATGCCTGTTTCTGAAGTTTCGGCTATATTGAAAACCGAATTGATTAATAATAAGAAAGCAGAAAAGATTATTGCCGATCTGAAATCGAAGAACTTAACATCTTTGGAGGCATATGCAGGAGCAATGTCAAGCCGTATAGATACAGTCAATTTTGTAACATTCCAAACAAATAATATATCAGGGGTAGGATATGAACCTATATTGAATGTATATGCTAAATTGGGAGAAATTAATAAGTTAGAACAACCGTTGAAAGGTAATGCTGGGGTTTATGTTCTCAATATTACTGAAAAAACTGAGAATACAAATACATTTGATCCAGTACAGGCAAAACAAATAGCACGTCAAAGTAATTTCTATCAATTGATGTCGCAAGCTATGTTTGTACTTAAAGAAAAAATGAATGTAAAAGATAATCGGGTGAAGTTCTGGTAAAATAAGTATACATATATAGATAGTCCCTTATAGAAAACTGTAAGGGATTTTCCGTTTTAAATAAAAGTATTATGACAAAGAAAGAGCGTTATGCCAGTGTTATTAGTTGGTTTGAACAGAATATGCCAGTCGTAGAAACGGAGCTGCACTATGATAATCCATTTCACTTGCTTATTGCTGTTATTTTATCTGCTCAATGTACAGATAAACGCGTTAATATGGTTACCCCTCGTCTCTTTCAGGCATATCCTACGCCGCAGGTAATGGCCGTTTCTACTCCTGAGGCTGTATATGAATATATCAAGAGTATTTCATATCCCAACAATAAGTCTAAAAACTTAGTCGGCATGGCTAAAAAGTTGGTCGAAGATTTTGGAGGAAAAGTTCCTGGAACGCTGGAAGAGCTTGAATCTATTCCCGGAGTTGGACGTAAAACGGCAAATGTTATGCTTATTGTGGCTTTTAATAAGCCTGCTATGCCTGTCGATACACATGTTTTCAGGGTTTCTAATCGTATAGGATTAACAGATAATTCTAAGAATCCACAGCAAACAGAAAAAGAATTAATAAAGAATATTCAGGCTAAATATTTATCAAGGGCTCACCATTGGTTAATATTGCATGGGAGGTATATTTGTCAAGCCCGTAAGCCTAAATGTGAAGAGTGCGGTTTAACTCCTTATTGTAAGTTTTTTACTGGGAAATAATGCCTTTTTATAGTATGTTGATAATAAGGTTGTTGAAATTTTGTTGCAAAATAATTAAAATATTATCTCCTTTTTATTTGGAAGTATAGTGATTTCTTTTTTATCTTTGCACCCGCTTTGGTACTGGAGGGTACCGCCCGGAAGCGGGATAATGAGGGATATCGGTGGTGATTATACTTTTTGGGATGACCAGGATGAGCAAGTCAGCCGGCCTTGATA